>NZ_JABFMP010000060.1 GCF_013359595.1 Pseudomonas sp. C1C7
TTCGACTGCGCCGGAAGTGGGGCGAATTATAGAGATCTGAAATCTGCCGTCAACACCTATTTTCATAAATCTGTCATACAGATTTAAAAAGCCCCTAAAAGAAGAAGGCCGGCCCCCTCATGACAAGGGGGCCGGCCTTCTCTTCCACTACTGCTTACAAGCTAGGGAATGCGAACTGCGACGCTTCATGGCTCGCACGCTGCGGCCAGCGCTGGGTGATGGCCTTGCGGCGCGTGTAGAAACGCACGCCATCCGGGCCATAAGCATGCAGGTCACCGAACAGCGAACGCTTCCAGCCGCCGAAGCTGTGGTAAGCCACAGGCACCGGCAACGGCACGTTCACGCCAACCATGCCCACTTCGATCTCGTCGCAGAACAAGCGCGCCGCTTCACCGTCACGGGTGAAGATGCAGGTGCCGTTGCCGTACTCGTGATCGTTGATCAGTTGCATGGCTTCTTCCAGGCTGTTGACCCGAACGACGCACAGTACCGGCCCGAAGATCTCTTCTTTATAGATACGCATCTCAGGAGTGACGTTGTCGAACAGGCAGCCACCCAGGAAGAAGCCGTTTTCATGACCGGCCACGCTCAGACCACGACCGTCCACCACCAGGGTCGCACCTGCCGCTACGCCATCTTCGACATAACCGCTGACCTTGTCGCGCGCCTGACCGGTCACCAATGGCCCCATGTCCAGACCGCACGAAGTGCCGGCACCGATTTTCAGCGCCTTGATCTGTGGCGTCAGCTTGGCCACCAGGGCATCGGCAACCTGATCGCCCACGCAGACCGCCACCGAGATCGCCATGCAGCGCTCGCCGCACGAACCGTAAGCAGCCCCCATCAGTGCGCTGACGGCGTTATCCAGATCCGCATCCGGCATCAGCACCGCATGGTTCTTCGCCCCGCCCAGCGCCTGGACGCGCTTGCCGCGCTTGGTGCCCTCGGAATAGATGTATTCAGCAATTGGCGTCGAGCCAACAAAGCTCAGCGCTTTCACTTCCGGCGCTTCGATCAGCGCATCCACCGCAGCCTTGTCACCATGAACCACGCTCAGCACGCCTTTCGGCAGGCCGGCTTCCAGCAGCAGTTGTGCGATCAGCAGCGTCGAGCTTGGATCACGCTCGGATGGCTTGAGGATGAAGCAGTTGCCGCAGACGATTGCCAGCGGGTACATCCACAGCGGCACCATGGCCGGGAAGTTGAACGGGGTGATACCCGCCACGACGCCCAGCGGCTGGAAATCGGACCAGGCATCGATGTTCGGGCCGACGTTGCGGCTGTACTCGCCCTTGAGGATTTCCGGTGCGGCGCAGGCGAACTCGACGTTCTCGATACCACGCTTCAATTCACCGGCAGCGTCTTCCAGAGTCTTGCCGTGTTCTTCGCTGATCAGTTGGGCGATACGCGCCTCGTTCTGCTCCAGCAGTTGCTTGAAGCGAAACATCACCTGGGCGCGCTTGGCCGCCGGTGTGTTGCGCCAGGCCGGGAAAGCAGCCTTGGCCGCGTCGATGGCCTGTTGAATGGTTTCGCGGCTGGCCAGTGGCAGCTTGTGGATCGCCTGACCGGTGGACGGATTGAACACGTCGGTGCTGCGGCCAGTTTCGGTGATCAGTTCACCGTTGATCAAATGCGGAATAACGCTCATGGAAGCTCCTGAAAATGTGTCCACGGGCGCCCTCTATAAAGGGCGCCTTCTATATGGATGCGTAGCTGAACCAAATCAGTCGAGTTTGCTCAGCACTTCGCCGACCGCGTCGAACAGGCGATCCAGGTCTTGCGGCTTGCTGTTGAAGGTTGGGCCGAACTGCAGGGTGTCGCCACCGAAGCGTACATAGAAGCCTGCTTTCCACAGCGCCATGCCCGCCTCGAACGGACGCACGATGGCGTCGCCGTCACGCGGTGCGATCTGGATCGCGCCGGCCAGGCCGTAGTTGCGGATATCGATGATGTTCTTCGTGCCTTTCAGGCCGTGCAGTGCATTTTCGAAATGCGGCGCGACTTCGGCCACGCTCTGCACCAGGCTTTCCTTTTGCAACAGGTCGAGTGCAGCCAGGCCCGCGGCGCACGCCACCGGGTGAGCCGAATAGGTGTAGCCGTGCGGGAACTCCACCGCGTACTCAGGCGTCGGCTGGTTCATGAAGGTCTGGTAGATCTCGGAGCTGGCAATCACCGCGCCCATCGGAATCGCGCCGTTGGTGACTTGCTTGGCGATGCACATCAGGTCCGGGGTCACGCCGAAAGTGGTGGCGCCGAACATGGTGCCGGTACGGCCGAAACCGGTGATCACTTCGTCGAACACCAGCAGGATGCTGTGCTGGTCGCAAATTTCGCGCAGACGCTTGAGGTAACCCTGTGGCGGTACCAGCACGCCAGCGGAGCCGGCCAGTGGCTCGACGAACACGGCAGCGATGTTCGAGGCATCGTGCAGTTCGATCAGCTTCAGCAGCTCATCGGCCAGCGCGATACCGCCCTGCTCCGGCATGCCACGGGAGAATGCATTGCTCGCCAGCAGTGTGTGCGGCAGGTGGTCGACGTCCATCATCGCCTGGCCGAACAGTTTACGGTTGCCGTTGACGCCGCCCAGGCTGGTGCCGGCGATGTTCACGCCGTGATAGCCACGGGCACGACCGATCATTTTGGTCTTGGTCGGCTGGCCTTTCAGGCGCCAGTAGGCACGCACCATTTTCACTGCGGTGTCGGCACATTCGGAGCCGGAGTCGGTGAAGAACACGTGATTGAGGTTGCCCGGCGTCAGGTCAGTGATTTTTTCCGCCAGCTGGAACGACAGCGGGTGGCCGTACTGGAAGGCTGGCGAGTAATCGAGGGTGCCCAGTTGCTTGGCGACCGCTTCCTGAATTTCCTTGCGGGTGTGACCGGCGCCACAGGTCCACAGGCCCGACAGCGAGTCATAGACCTTGCGGCCCTTGTCGTCAATCAGCCAGCTGCCTTCGGCGCCAACGATCAGACGCGGATCGCGCTGGAAGTTACGGTTGGCGGTGTAAGGCATCCAGTGAGCATCGAGCTTCAGTTGGCTGGCCAGAGAAGTCGGTGCGTTTTCAGGCAAATTCATGGGTGGAACCTCGCAAGGCAATAAGCGGCGCAGGGGATGAAAAGCGTTGTTGCAGCTAAATTGCCACGGGGATAAAGTCGGTGAAATCCAACTTTTCTAACCTTCAGTCAGCCGTTTACTAAACTATCGAGCAACCCCATGAGCAGCCGCCGTCCCGACCCGCTGGCGCAAGTCAGCGACTTTGATATCCGCCTGTTGCGGATCTTTCGCAGCGTGGTCGAGTCCGGAGGATTCTCTGCCGCCGAGAGCGTGCTCGGCATCGGTCGCTCGGCCATCAGCCAGCAGATGAGCGACCTGGAGCAGCGCCTCGGTCTGCGTCTGTGCCAGCGTGGTCGCGCCGGTTTTTCCCTGACCGAAGAAGGTCGCGAGGTGTATCAATCGGCGTTGCAGCTGTTGAGCGCGCTGGAAAGCTTTCGCACCGAGGTCAACGGCCTGCACCAGCACTTGCGCGGCGAGCTGACCATTGGCCTGACCGATAACCTGGTCACCCTGCCCCACATGCGCATCACCCATGCCCTGGCGCAATTGAAGGAGCGCGGCCCGGACGTGCAGATCCAGATCCGCATGATCCCGCCCAATGAAGTGGAACAAGGCGTACTCGACGGCCGCTTGCACGTCGGCGTGGTGCCGCAGGCCAGCGCGTTGTCGGGGCTGGAATATCAACCGCTCTACAGCGAGCGCTCGCTGCTGTACTGCGCGGTGGGCCACCCGCTGTTTTATGTCGACGACAAGCAACTGGACGACGGGCGCCTCAATCAACAGGACGCCATCGCCCCGACTTTTCGTTTACCGGCGGAGATCCAGGCCCATTACCAGGCACTCAATTGCACCGCCAGCGCCTCGGACCGCGAAGGCATGGCCTTCCTGATTCTGACCGGGCGCTACATTGGTTATCTGCCGGATCACTACGCCAGCCTCTGGGTCCAGCAAGGTCGCCTGCGCGCGCTCAAACCCAAGGCGCGCTTCTATGACCTGAGCCTAGCCTCGGTCACCCGCAAGGGCCGCCGTCCGCATCTGGTGCTGGAGAGTTTCCTTGAGAGCCTCGCGGCGACCCGTTAACGTGTCCGACGCCCCGCCAACCCTTCAAGACCTTAAATAACGCCCATGCCATTCACCCTCAGCGACTTTTGCGAGTACCGCGAAGAAATCCGCAAAAGCCGTTTCATCACCTTCGCCGCGCCCATCGGCAGCCCTGCCGAGGCGCAAGCCTTCATCGAGCAGCACAGCGACCTCGACGCCACGCACAACTGCTGGGCGTGGAAGCTTGGCGATCAATACCGCAGCACCGATGACGGCGAACCCGGCGGCACCGCTGGCCGGCCGATATTGGCGGCGATCGAGGCGCAGGATTGCGATCAAGTCGTGGTGCTGGTGATTCGCTGGTATGGCGGCATTCAACTGGGCACCGGCGGACTCGCCCGAGCCTACGGCGGCGGAGCCAACAAATGCCTGCAGGCAGCACCCAAGATCGAGTTGATCAGCCGCGTTCCACTGCGCTGTGCCTGCGCGTTCGGCGAGTTGGCGCTGGTGAAGCTGCGGGTCGCGGAGCTCGGTGGACTGGTGGTGCAGGAAGATTTCACGGCCAATGGCGTCGAATTGCAGCTGGCGGTGGGGGAGGCGCATATCGAAACGTTGCAACGGCAATTGGCGGATTTGAGTCGCGGGCGGATTTTGTTGCAGCGTTGAACCCTCATGCAGGAGCTGTCCAAGGCTGCGATCTTTATAGCGTTTGCTTTTATCCCCAGCCGCGCACATTTGCCCACATCTGCTGTGCACCCGGCTGTGGATAACCTGAGCACATACCGCTGTAACCCTTCTGTCATGCGGCTTTGCGGGATTTGTTCACTTTTCGTCCAATTTGCCATCACAAAATACAAATTCAATTAAAAACAGTCACTTAGAGCGGTTTATCACCTTTGGAAGATAGCCGTCCCACGCTTATGCCCGACATTCGCGCTTGCGCACAAATACTGTGGAGCAATCTGTGGATAACCCGTTCATTCCCGTCGCCGCCCCATGCCGGACATGGCTTGCGCGCGACTGATCATTTTTTGAGCAGATTTACCGACAGGCATACCGCTCCGAATAACAATGAACTCGACGCCTCGCATCAGGCGTTGCAGCATAGGCATCCGTGACTCTCACTCATCAAGGAAGCCACTCATGTCCAAGGCAAAAACCGCACTGATCATCGGCGCCTCCCGGGGGCTGGGCCTCGGCCTGGTGAAAACCCTGCTGGCCGATGGCTGGCAAGTCACCGCCACCGTGCGCAACCCGCAAAACGCCGAGGCCCTGAAGGCACTGGGCGATGTGCGGATCGAGAAGCTCGACATGGACGACCGGCAGGCGGTGATCGCCTTGAGCCAGCAGCTCAAGGGCGAAGTGTTCGACCTGCTGTTCGTCAATGCCGGCGTCAAGGGACCGGACGTGCAGACGCCAGGCGGTGCGACGCAGGCCGAAGTCGGCCAGCTGTTCTTCACCAACGCCGTGGCGCCAATCAACCTGGCGCAGATCTTTGTCGGACAGATCCGTCCGGACACCGGCGTGCTGGCGTTCATGAGTTCGGTACTGGGCAGCGTGACCATGCCCGACGCGCCGGAACTGGCGCTGTACAAGGCCAGCAAAGCCGCGCTGAACTCCATGACCAACAGCTTCGTCACGCAACTGGGCGAGCAGAAACTGACCGTGCTGTCGTTGCATCCGGGTTGGGTGAAGACCGACATGGGCGGCGAAGGCGCCGATATCGATGTGCAGACCAGCACTCGGGGCCTGGTTGATCAGGTGAATGCCTGGGCCGGCAAGGGCGGGCATCATTTTGTGAATTACCGGGGTGAGACCATTCCATGGTGATCCCGGACCTGTAGGAGCAAAGCTTGCTCGCGATGGACGACCGGGCACCGCGGGGTGTCAGGCTGCCAACGTCTTCGTTGACCACCATCGCGAGCAAGCTCGGCTCCTACGGAGATGTACGTCGGGTCGGGCTTGCCCGCAGCAAGCTTTTGATCGACACTGCCCACCTCGCCTCCCCGGCGACCCTGGATCAGCAGACAGGGCAACACTGAGCTGGCAACCCTGAACCCAACTTTCAGAGGAGCCGGCCAACATGCCTGCGACCCGTACCTGGTTAAAAAATCCCCTCGCCGTTTTCACGGCCAACGGTCTCGATGCCCGTGGCGGTCTGGTGCTGCAAGACGGTTTGATCGTCGAAGTGCTCGGCGCTGGCCAGCAGCCTTCCGCACCCTGTGGACAAGTCTTCGATGCCCGCGAGCATGTGATCCTGCCGGGTCTGATCAACACCCACCACCACTTCTATCAAACCCTGACCCGCGCCTGGGCGCCGGTGGTCAACCAGCCGTTGTTTCCATGGCTGAAAACCCTGTACCCGGTCTGGGCTCGCCTGACTCCGGAAAAACTCGCCCTGGCCACCAAGGTCGCCCTGGCCGAATTGCTGCTGTCGGGTTGCACCACCGCCGCCGACCATCACTACCTGTTCCCCGACGGGCTGGAAAATGCCATCGACGTGCAAGTCCAGAGCGTTCGCGAACTGGGCATGCGCGCCATGCTGACCCGTGGATCGATGAGCCTCGGCGAAAAAGACGGCGGCCTGCCACCGCAGCAGACCGTGCAGGAAGGCCAGGTGATTCTCGACGACAGCCAGCGCCTGATCGCCGAATACCACGAGCGCGGTGATGGCGCGCAGATCCAGATCGCCCTGGCGCCCTGCTCGCCGTTCTCGGTGACCCAGGAAATCATGGCCGCCAGCGCCGAACTGGCGAACAAGCTCGACGTGCGCCTGCACACGCACCTGGCGGAAACCCTCGACGAAGAGGATTTCTGTCTGCAGCGTTTCGGCCTGCGTACCGTCGACTATCTCGACAGCGTCGGCTGGCTCGGCCCGCGTACCTGGCTGGCCCACGGCATCCACTTCAACCCGGATGAAATCGCTCGCCTGGGCGCCGCCGGCACCGGCATCTGCCATTGCCCGAGCTCGAACATGCGCCTGGCGTCCGGCATCTGCCCGAGCATCGAGCTGACCGAAGCCGGAGCGCCGCTGGGCCTGGGCGTGGACGGTTCGGCCTCCAACGATGCATCGAACATGATCCTCGAAGCGCGGCAGGCGCTGTACATCCAGCGCCTGCGCTATGGCGCCGAGAAGATCACGCCGGAACGCGTGCTGGGTTGGGCGACCAAGGGTTCGGCGCAGTTGCTTGGCCGTAGCGACATTGGTGAGCTGGCGGTGGGCAAGCAGGCTGACCTGGCGCTGTTCAAGCTCGATGAACTGCGATTCTCCGGTAGCCATGATCCGGTGTCGGCGCTGCTGCTGTGCGGCGCCGACCGGGCGGATCGGGTGATGGTGGGTGGCAAGTGGCGGGTGATTGACGGACAGGTCGAGGGGCTGGATCTGAAGGGCTTGATTGCCGATCACAGCCAGGCGGCGCGGCAGTTGATCGCCGGTTCCTGATACAACACCACGCCTGTAGGAGCCGAGCTTGCTCGCGATAGCGGTATGTCAGACACATTGATATGGGCTGACACACCGCTATCGCGAGCAAGCTCGGCTCCTACAGGAGTTGGTTTGTGCCGGGCTCAGAGGCCCAGCAGCGACAACATGATGAAGGTCGCGAACAGCACAAAATGCGTCATCCCCTCGATGGCATTGGTTTCACCGTCATTCAAATTGATCGCGCTGACAATCAGCGTGATGAAGATCATCACCGTCTGCACCGGGGTCATGGCCATCTGGAATGGCTGGCCGGTGTAGAGCGCCATCGCCTCCATCACCGGTACCGTCAGGATCACCGTCGACAACGAGGCCCCCAGCGCGATGTTGACCACCGACTGCATGCGGTTGGCCAGTGCCGCGCGCAATGCGGTCAGGATCTCCGGTGCCGCGGAAATCGTCGCCACCAGAATCGCCGTGACCACCGGCGGTGCCCCCGTCCCTTCCAGCCCCAGATCGAGAGTCTTGGACATCACCTCCGCCAACGCGCCAATCACCACCACGCCAAACACCAGAATGCCGATGGACAGCGCGAGACTGACGGGTTTCGGTTCCTGTTCGATGGGCTCTTTCCGGCGGCGTTTATCCGGATAGCTGTAGCTGAAAAAGTAACTGTGCGGCCCGACCTGCATGCGCAGGAACAGCGCGTAGAGCACCACCATCGCGCCGATGGTGAACGCCGAATACAACTTCCAGCGAGCCTCGGGAATGAACTCCGGGACCACCATCGACACGCCCATGGCGGTGAGGATCATCACGCTGTAACTGCGCGCCGAGTCATCGTTGTAGGACTGTTCGCCATGTTTTAGGCCGCCCATCAACGCCGCCAGGCCGAGGATGCCGTTGATATCGAGCATCACCGCCGAATAAATCGTGTCGCGCACCAGGGTCGCCGAAGCTTCGTTGCTCATCATGATCGCCAGGATCACCACTTCCACCAGCACCGCCGCCAGGGTCAGGATCATGGTGCCGTAGGGATCACCGACTTTTTCCGCGAGCAATTCGGCCTGATGAGCCACGCGCATGGATGCTGCGATGATGAACGCGATCAACACCAGCCCGGCGCTCAGCGCCACCGCCTGCCCGCTGTGCAGCAACCAGTGCTCGAGCGCGAATGCGACCACGGCGGCGAGCACCGCCAGCAGCAGAAAGCTTTCCTGTTTAAGGATCGTGAGCATGGCGGGCCTTTTGCAGAGTTAGAGCTGTTAAGCGACTGACTGCGACGCGGTGCTAATGTTTCGTTAGACCTTAGCCCATCGATGGCTCGAGCCAGGGTTATGAACCTTTCGGTCAGGTTTAACCGAATGTTTGTGAAAGCATCTGTAGAATGCCCGCCCATCTGCACCTGATGAGAAAAGAATATGTACGACTGGCTGAACGCCCTGCCCAAGGCAGAACTGCACCTGCACCTTGAAGGTTCGCTGGAGCCCGAGCTGCTGTTCGCCCTGGCCGAGCGCAACAAGATCGCCCTGCCGTGGAGCGATGTCGAAACCCTGCGCAAGGCCTACGCCTTCAACAACCTGCAAGAGTTCCTCGACCTGTACTACCAGGGCGCCGGCGTGCTGCAAACGTCCCAGGACTTCTACGACCTGACCTGGGCCTACCTGCTGCGCTGCAAGGAACAGAACGTGATTCACACAGAACCGTTCTTCGATCCGCAGACCCACACCGATCGTGGCATTGCGTTCGAAGTGGTGCTCAACGGCATCGCCGCCGCCTTGAAAGATGGCGAGCAGCAACTGGGCATCACCAGCGGCCTGATCCTGAGCTTCCTGCGTCACCTGAGCGAAGAAGAAGCGCAGAAAACCCTCGACCAGGCGTTGCCGTTCCGTGAAGCCTTTGTGGCGGTCGGCCTGGACAGCTCCGAGATGGGGCATCCACCGAGCAAGTTCCAGCGCGTGTTCGACCGTGCCCGCGACGAAGGCTTCCTGACCGTCGCCCACGCCGGTGAAGAAGGTCCGCCCGAGTACATCTGGGAAGCACTCGATCTGTTGAAGATCCAGCGTATCGACCATGGCGTACGCGCCATCGAGGACGAGCGCCTGATGCAGCGGATCATCGACGAGCAGATCCCGCTGACCGTGTGCCCGTTGTCCAACACCAAGCTGTGCGTGTTCGACCACATGTCGCAGCACAACATTCTCGACATGCTCGAACGTGGCGTGAAAGTGACGGTGAACTCCGATGATCCGGCGTACTTCGGTGGTTATGTCACCGAGAACTTCCATGCGCTGCATACGCACCTGGGCATGACTCAGGATCAGGCCAGGCGACTGGCGCAGAACAGCCTGGATGCGCGGTTGGTGAAGCCTTAAAGGCTGACGAAAACCAAAATGTGGGAGCGGGCTTGCTCGCTCCCACAGGTTTTTGTGTTGGATCGGAAAGGTTACAAGGCCATTTCCAGCTCGGTTTCCTTGGCGAAACGATGGATTTCCCGCTGCCCCGCAGCCGTGAGCTGCAACGCTCGCGAATCCGCCGGCAACGTCAGCCACCCGGACTGCATGAACAACTGCAACAACGCCGCTCCCAGTGACCCGCCCATGTGCGGGCGTCTTTCGCTCCAGTCCGGGCAGGCGCATGCCGACTTGCCGTTACGGTGAGCCAGCGCCTGGATGAACACCCCTCGCGCCGCCAGTTCCGTCGAGCCCTTGAGCGTGATCGTCACCCGCTGATCGAACTGTTCGATCCAGCCCGCCTCCAGCAACCGCTGATACAGATCCGCAGCCAACGTGCCGCCCAGATGGTCGTCGCACAGTCGCGCGCGCAACAACGACGAGCGCTTGGGCGGCGGGCTGGCCAGAGGCGTGCTGTGTCTGAAAATGTCCGGAATGTTCTGCGGGGTGCTGGCCAGCGTCGCACTCGCCAGCGCTTCGATCGCGGCACCGACTTCGGGAGCCGACAGGCGGAAGAAACGCTTTCGCCCCCGGGTTTCGACCTTCAACAGCCCCCCGGTGGACAGGCGCCCCAGATGGGCGCTGGCCGAAGACGGCGACAGACCGGCCAGCAAGGCCAGTTCCTCGGCCTGTCGCGCGGTGCCGTCCATCAAGGCCCACATCATTGCGCTGCGCTTGGGATCAGCCAGCAAAGTGGCTATCTGGCTGATACAAGGTGCATGTTCCATGAATTCACTCCCTGTTGAATCGTTCGTCTGTTGCTCTGTTCGTCTGCCGCAAAGAGACATCTTGACCACAAATGCACCGTCGGCCAATGCGTGGTTACCGCCATGAACCGCGCAAAGTCTTCGCCCACCCTGGCCATCGGCGGGCCGGGTCGAGCGACCTCGCTTTGACGGATGGACTTTGCCGTGGCAACTGAAGGCGCTTGCGTGAGAGGCGCTAGTATAGGCGGGCCAATCACGGGTTTTTGCCCTCTGCAAACCCACGATGCTGATAGTTGCTGAGGGAAATTTCGCTTTTTTCCTGCGACTAATGACCGATTCCGCTCAACCCCGGAAAATGACTGCTCAACGAAGCGCATCGGCTGGCAAGCATTTCCCGCAGAAGGTTCACAGGCTTACTCAATTGTGCGCGATGGGCGCACAACAAATTCAGCGGAGCGCGCTCGCAAAGCAGTTCCGGCATCAACACCTTCAATCGCCCCGCCAGCACGTCGGCGCCTACATCGAGCCAGGATTTGTAGGCGATCCCGGCCCCCGCCAGCGCCCACAGTCGCACCACATCGGCATCGTCACTGAAGCGATCTCCGCTGACCGTCAGGCCGACCTCGCGTTTGCCGTCGTGAAAACTCCAATGGTCGTGGACCCGGCTGCCGAGCATGTAGAGCAGGCAATTGTGCTGGGCCAATTGCTCGAGCTGACGCGGCTCGCCATGCCGCGCCAGGTAGCTCGGCGCGGCACACAGCACGCGCCGGTTCTGCGGTGCGATCGGCAGCGCCACCAGGCTGGAGTCTTCCGGTTCGCCGTAGCGCAGGGCGATGTCCACCGGCTGGCGGAACAGATCGGCGATGCGGTCCCCCAGCAAAAGGCGCACCGTGAGCTTGGGATGCTCGCGCTGAAACTCGTCCAGCCACGGCAGCAGCAGGTTGCGACCGAAGTCCGACGGTGCCGACAACTGCAACACGCCGCTGACCTGATCCTGGCCGCTGGCCAATAGCCGCCGCCCCTCGTCGAGATTGCTCAGCGCCGCCCGGGCATATTCCAGGAAGCCCTCGCCTTCGGCGGTCAGGCGCAGGCTGCGGGTCGAGCGGGCGAGCAAGCGGGCGCCGAGCTGCTGTTCGATGCGTTTCAACGCCGCACTGGCCACCGCCGCCGACATGTCCATGCCCCGCGCGGCCGCCGACAGGCTGCCCAGATCCGCCGCCCGGACGAACAACTGCAAATCATCGAAACGCAGCATCGAAGATCCATTATCAAAAAATTATTGAAAGAGACTGCTCTTTTAGCCGGTTTTTTCTTCGGCAGAAATAATCAATCATCTGCCCATCGAAATCACCCTGTTTCAGGAGCCACAGATGAAAGCCATTGCCTACTACGCGTCCCTGCCGATCAGCGACGAGAAATCCCTGCAGGACATCGAACTGCCGGAGCCTGTCGCCGGCCCGCGCGACCTGCTGGTGGAAGTCAAAGCCATCTCGGTCAACCCGGTGGACACCAAGGTCCGCCAGAACGTCCAGCCCGAGGGTGGCGCAGCCAAAGTGCTGGGCTGGGACGTGGCCGGCGTGGTCAAGGCGGTGGGCAGTGAGGTGACCCTGTTCAAGGCCGGGGACAAGGTGTTCTACGCCGGCTCCATCGCCCGCGCCGGCGGCAACAGCGAACTGCATGTGGTGGATGAGCGGATCGTCGGCCACATGCCGAAAACCCTCAACTTTGCCGAAGCCGCCGCCCTGCCCCTGACCGCGATCACCGCCTGGGAGCTGCTGTTCGAGCGCCTGCAGATTCGCGAAGGAAAAACCGATGAAGGCCAGAGCCTGCTGATCGTCGGTGCCGCCGGCGGCGTCGGCTCGATCCTCACCCAATTGGCCAAGCAACTCACCGGCCTGAACGTCATCGGCACCGCGTCGCGTCCACAGACCCAGAGCTGGGTGAAGGAGTTGGGCGCCGATCAGGTAATCGATCACAGCCAGCCGCTCAGTGAAGCGCTGAAAAACGCCGGCATCCCTCAAGTGACGCACGTGGCAAGCCTGACCCAGACCGATCATCACCTCGATCAACTGATCGAAGCCCTGGCGCCGCAAGGCAAACTGGCGTTGATCGATGACCCCAAAGCCCTGGATGTGACCAAGCTCAAGCGCAAGAGCCTCTCGCTGCACTGGGAGTTCATGTACACCCGTTCGCTGTTCGAAACCGCGGACATGATCGAACAGCACAAGCTGCTCGATCGCGTGGCGCAACTGGTCGATGAGGGGACCCTCAAGACGACGGTCGGCGAGCACTTTGGCATCATCAATGCGGCCAATCTGCGCCGAGCCCATGCACTGCTGGAAAGCGGCAAGGCCAAGGGCAAGATTGTGTTGGAAGGGTTTTAAAAGGCCCTGGATCAAAAGATCGCAGCCTGCACAGCGGACAAAATCATGTCCGGAAGTTACCGCAAGCTGCGATCTTTTGCCGTCAGTCCGAAGGTTGATCCTTGTCACAAACGCTACGAAATTCGGGTCTACAATCGAATTCTCTGCGAGGCAATCTTTTACTTGAGGAGGTCAGCAATGAAGATCCTGATAAAAGAATTGGCGAAATCCCAGTGGCAGGTCCGCCTGGACCAACACGCCGTGACATTCCGCAGCGAAGCCGAAGCACGCGCCTTCACCAGCACCCTCGAAGCGCGCCTGCACGCGCCCCATTACCTCCCTCAACGCCAGCAACGCGCTGTCGGCTGAGCCCACCTCCTCAGACCTGGGCTTGCGCCAACGCCCGGGCATTCTGCAGACGCCGGGTGAGCATGGCCGCACTCACCACCAACGCTCCGCACAGGCTGATGACCATCGCCATCGGCATGGCGCTGCCGTCGTGCAAGACCCCCACCAGCGCGGCGGCGCCGGCGGCCACGCTGAATTGCAGGCAGCCGAGCATCGCCGATGCGCTGCCCGCCCGTGCGCCCTGGCCGTTCATCGCGCAGGCTGAAGCATTGGGAATGATGCAACCCAGGCTCGAGATGCAGATAAACAGTGGAATCAGCAGCGGCCATAACTTCTCGGTGTGCAAGGCACTGACCGCCAGCAGGGTCAGACCGGCACCGAAGTAGACCCACACCGCACGAGTGAGAAGGAACGCTGGCCCGCGCTTCGATAACAACCGCGCATTGATTTGCGCCACCAGAATGAAGCCTGCGGCGTTGGTGCCGAACAGCCAGCCGAAATGCTCGGCGGGCACGCCATAGAGTTTGATGAAGACGAACGGCGAGCCGGCGATGTAGGCAAACATCCCGGCGATGGCGATACCGCCGGTCAGGGCGTGCCCCAGGAACACCGAATCCTTGAGCAGCCGACCGTACTGACGCAGCGCCCCGGACAGCGGCTGGCGCGGCACATGGGCCGGCAGACTTTCCGGCAGGCCGACGGCCACGGCCAGGCCGGCCAGTGCGCTGAAACCGGTCAGCGCGAGGAAGATCGACTGCCAGCCGGTGGTGTTGACCAGCAACCCGCCGAGCATCGGCGCAAGAATCGGCGCCAGGCCCATCACCAGCATCAACTGCGAAAAGACCTTGGCCGCCCCTACCGCATCACACTTGTCGCTGACCACCGCCCGGGAAATCACCATGCCCGCGCAACCACCCAAGGCCTGGACGAATCGCGCACCGATCAGCCATTCCAGGCTCGGTGCATAGGCGCACGCCAGAGATGCCAGGGTGAACAACGCGACACCGGCCAGCAGCGGAATGCGTCGACCGAAGCGATCGGCCACCGGCCCGTAGCCCAGTTGCCCGATGGACAGGCCGAGGAAATACGCCGCCAGGGTCAGCTGAACGTGTTTTTCGTCGGTGCCGAAAGCCTGCGCCATCGCCGGGAAGGCCGGCAGGTAAAAGTCGATCGCCAGCGGACCGAAAGCGCTCAAGGCGCCGAGAATAAGGATTGTGCGGAAGTTCATCAGGCATCCAGTTGGGCAGAAGTCGGCAGGCCCGACAGTCTAGCCGCGCATGGACGCCTTGAACATTCCGATAGCTCGCTAACTATTAAAAAGATCAGGCCAGCTTGACGCCGTAGCCCTCTTCGCTGATCACCGCGATCACCTGCTCAGCCGACAGCGACGACTCGACGCCGACTTCCTTTGCCGCCAGATCGACGCGCACGCTGGCCGCCGGATCCTTGGCCTGGACCGCTTGAGTGATGGCCCTGACGCAGTGACCGCAGGACATGCCTTCGACATTGAACACTTGCATGGTACGACTCCTTTGATGAGGCGTTTGAGTGAGGTTGCCGGCAGTGTCGAGCTTGCCACCATGGCAAGGTCAAGTTCTGAAGTGATCTGCCGGGCTGGCAATTGGCGCCGCGCTCGGCCAAGCTGCGTCCATTCATGTTTCGATCTCAGGAGATTCAGCCATGCGCTGGTCAGCTTTCAGCCTGTTTGGCCTGCTCGGCCTTTTCGCCGCCATGCCTTCGGCCCATGCCGCCGGGGAAGACTACGGCGTGCTGATCATTTCCCGCGAGCGACTGGAAGTCGCGACCAGTTGCGAAATTGGCGTGTACATCCACGACCAGCTGTCCGCGCGCCTGTTCCAGGAGCAAAGCACCTCGTTCAACCTGCCGCCGGGCAATATTTCCCTGCGCCTCAAGTTGCTGCCGGGCCAGGTGCCGGGCTGCAACCCGGGCATGCTCGCGCCGGGTTCGCAGGACATCACCTTGCGCGCGGGTGAAGTGCAGAAGTACCGGATTGCGATGACGCAGGAAGGGATGTATTTGAAGCGTACGGGGCTGGGATACTGAGTCGCCAGTAAAAGATCGCAGCCTTCGGCAGCTCCTACAGTGTTTTGGGTTTGCTACAGATTTTGTGTACACCCGCCGCCCTGTAGGAGCTGCCGAAGGCTGCGATCTTTTGATCTTCAACAAGGCACTTGACCTTACCAGCATGGCAAGGTTGATCCTGTAGACATCTTCTATAGGGAGTGTGCCCCATGTCCGAATCCACCACATTCGATCTGCCGATTGCCGGCATGACCTGCGCCTCCTGCGCCGGGCGTGTCGAGCGGGCGTTGAGCAAGGTCATCGGCGCCAGTGCCGTCAGCGTGAATCTGGCCACCGAGCAGGCTCGGGTCCAGGCGCCGGCCGATAGCCTTCCGGCTCTGATGGACGCCGTGCACAAGGCCGGTTACAGCGTCCCGCAGCAGAGTTTGGAGTTGAGCATCGACGGCATGACCTGCGCCTCCTGCGTCGGCCGCGTCGAACGCGCCTTGAACAAAGTGGCGGGCGTCAAAACCGTCAGCGTCAACCTGGCCAACGAACGCGCTCATCTGGAACTGCTCGGCCAGGTCGATGCGCAATCCCTGATCGACGCCGTGACCAAAGCCGGCTACAACGCCAGCGTCTGGCAAGCCGACCATCCGCAAACGGACACTCAACAAAACCGCCTGCACCGCGAACGCTGGGCGCTGATCGCGGCCATCGCCCTCGCCTTGCCGCTGGTCTTGCCGATGCTACTGCAACCCTTCGGCGTACACTGGATGCTCCCGGCCTGGGCGCAGTTCGCGCTGGCCACGCCGGTGCAATTCATCTTCGGCGCGCGGTTTTATGTGGCCGCGTGGAAAGCCGTGCGCGCCGGTGCCGGCAACATGGACCTGCTGGTCGCCCTGGGCACCAGCGCCGGTTATGGCTTGAGCGTCTACGAATGGGCCACCGCCGCCGGGCGCATGCCGCACCTGTATTTCGAAGCGTCGGCGGTGGTGATCGCGCTGGTGCTGCTGGGCAAATACCTGGAGAGCCGCGCCAAGCGCCAGACCGCCAGCGCCATCCGCGCCCTGGAAGCGCTGCGCCCGGAGCGGGCGATTCAGGTGATCGACGGTCGCGAGCAGGACGTCGCCATCAGCGCCCTGCGCATCCATGATCTGGTGCTGGTCAAACCCGGCGAACGCTTCCCGGTGGACGGTGAAGTGGTCGACGGCCAGAGCCATGCCGACGAAGCGCTGATCAGCGGCGAAAGCCTGCCGGTCCCCAAACAACCTGGCGACAAGGTCACCGGCGGCGCCATCAATGGCGAGGGCCGGTTGCTGGTGCGCACCCAGGCGCTCGGTGCCGAAACGGTGCTGGCGCGGATCATTCGGCTGGTGGAGGACGCCCAGGCCGCCAAGGCACCGATCCAGAAGCTTGTGGATAAAGTCAGTCAGATCTTCGTCCCGGTGGTTCTGCTGCTGGCCCTGGCGACCCTGATCGGTTGGTGGCTGTACGGCGCGCCGCTGGAAACCGCGCTGATCAATGCCGTCGCCGTGCTGGTGATCGCCTGCCCTTGTGCTCTGGGCCTGGCGACGCCAACCGCGATCATGGCCGGCACCGGAGTGGCGGCGCGCTACGGGATTCTGATCAAGGACGCTGAAGCGTTGGAACGCGCCCACGAGGTCAACGCCGTGGTGTTCGACAAGACCGGCACGCTGACGTCGGGCACTCCGCGCATCGCGCACTTGAAGGCCCTCGATGGTGACGACGCCAAATTGCTGCAACTGGCCGGCGCCCTGCAACGCGGCAGTGAGCATCCGCTGGCCAAGGCTGTGCTGGATGAATGTGCGCAACGGGGTCTGGACGTGGCGGATGTCAGCGACAGCCAGTCGCTGACCGGACGCGGCATTGCCGGCAGCCTCGAGGGCCGGCGCCTGGCCTTGGGTAATCGACGCTTGCTTGAGGAAAGCGGTTTGAACGCCGCGTCTCTGGCGGATCTCGCCCGTGCGTGGGAAGCCGAAGGCCGCACCCTTTCCTGGCTGATCGAACAAAGCCCCGCGCCGCAGGTTTTGGGCCTGTTCGCTTTCGGCGACACCCTCAAACCCGGCGCGCTGCAAGCCGTGCAACAACTCGGCGCACGGCAGATCGGCAGCCACCTGCTGACCGGTGACAACCGTGGCAGCGCCAAAGTGGTGGCCGAGGCGCTGGGCATCCGCCATGTGCACGCCGAGGTGCTGCCGGCGGACAAGGCGGCCGAAGTCGCGGCATTGAAGCAATCCGGTGTGGTGGCGATGGTCGGCGACGGCATCAACGATGCGCCGGCGCTGGCGGCGGCGGATATCGGCATCGCCATGGGCGGCGGCACCGACGTGGCCATGCACGCCGCCGGGATCACCCTGATGCGCGGTGATCCGCGGTTGGTGCCCGCGGCACTGGAGATCAGCCGCAAGACCTACGCGAAGATCCGGCAAAATCTGTTCTGGGCCTTCGTCTATAACCTGATCGGCATTCCCCTGGCGGCATTCGGCTTCCTCAACCCGGTGTTGGCAGGTGCCGCGATGGCCCTGTCGAGTGTGAGCGTGGTGAGCAATGCGCTACTGTTGAAAACCTGGAAACCCGAGGATCTGGAGGACAACCGATGAACATCGGCCAAGCAGCCCGTCACAGCGGCCTGAGCGCGAAGATGATCCGTTACTACGAGTCCATCGGCCTGCTCAAGGCGGCCCATCGCACTGACAGCGGTTACCGGCTGTATGGCGACGACGACTTGCACACCCTGGCGTTCATCAAGCGCTCCCGGGACCTGGGGTTTTCCCTGGAGGAAGTCGGCAAGCTGCTGACCCTCTGGCAGGACCGCCAGCGCGCCAGTGCCGATGTGAAGGCGTTGGCGCGACAGCACATCGATGAGCTGAACCAGAAAATCCGCGAGTTGGGGCAACTGCGCGATACCTTGCAGGACCTGGTGGAGCATTGTCAGGGTGACCACCGGCCCGATTGCCCGATTCTCAAGAATCTGGAGTCGGGGTGTTGTGCGGCTGCGGTTCAGGCCTGAGGCATTTTTGTTGGATGTACCGGCCTCTTCGCGGGCAAGCCTCGCGCCTACAGGGCTTGTTGCCTTTCGCCATTTTTGTGAACAGTCTGAGTACCTGTAGGAGCGAGGCTTGCCCGCGAAGGCGGACTGTCAGGGAACATCAATCCTGAATCTGCAGCCCACAAAAAAACCGGCCAAAGCCGGTTTTCTGTTTTACCCGATCACTGCATCCATGGGGGCGGCGGTTCTTCGGTTTTGCCCGGGGGGGCGTCGTTTGCCGCGCGGGCCGCTTGTTTGCGTTCTTCGTCACGGCGCGCCGCTTCGATCTCGCGCATCACGCCGCCGACATCGGCCAGCTCTTCGGAATCGGCGAACTCACCGGTCAGAACGCTGCCCGGATGCAGCTTGCCCTCTTCATACAGGGCCCACATCTCCTTGGCATAACGGGTCTTCTTCAACTCCGGCGCGAACCGTCCGAAGTAGGCGGCCATGTTGTTCACGTCCCGCTCCAGCATGCTGAAGGCGTGGTTGTTGCCCGCCGCATCCACCGCCTGCGGCAAGTCGATGATCACCGGACCATTGGGCGCCAGCAGCACGTTGAACTCCGAGAGGTCACCGTGCACCAATCCGGTACACAGCATCAACACGATCTGCGAAATCAGAAAGGCGTGGTACTCGCGCGCCTGTTCCGGTTCCAGCACCACGTCGTTCAAACGCGGCGCGGCGTCGCCGTATTCGTCGGCCACCAGTTCCATCAGCAGTACGCCTTCGAGGAAGTCATACGGCTTGGGTACCCGCACACCGGCGTTGGCCAGTCGGAACAACGCCGCCACTTCGGCGTTCTGCCAGGCGTCTTCGGCCTCCTTGCGACCGAACTTGGAACCCTTGGCCATGGCCCGGGCCTGACGACTGTTGCGCACCTTGCGGCCTTCCTGATACTCGGCCGCCTGGCGGAAACTGCGTTTGTTCGCCTCCTTGTAGACTTTCGCGCAACGCAACTGATTGCCGCAGCGCACCACATAAACAGCTGCTTCCTTCCCGCTCATGAGCGGGCGCAGCACCTCGTCGACCAGACCGTCTTCGATCAGGGGTTCAATGCGTTTTGGAGTCTTCATCAGCTTTTATTCTGGGTCCTTTATTACCAAACACGCGAAAGTCATTCGTTATACGGCAATCCTCCGTTTGCGGGGAGGGGGTGCCGACCTGTGAACCATGCCGATGCACACAATGTGCCGGTTTTATCACGAAAACCCGCTGGCCATCCGCGACCGCGGCGGATCATAGCCGAGCCATACGCACCTGATAGCCGGGGGTCGCAGGGGTATTTGTGACAGAAACCGACATCAAATCCCCACTGTTACAGGATTTTTCCAAACGGCCCTCAATTTCCTCCGACAACAGCCGAAGCCCTGAGTGACAAACTGATTTGTCCGACAATCCTTTCCTACAGAAGAAGGACGTCGCCCCCACGGACCCGGGCCATAAAAAATACGGCTGCCAATAAACCGCGAGGCATCTGCACTGCGTGGGCTTACAAGAAAATCTGGAGCGCGGATGAACATCAAACAGAAGTTGACCTGGGCGTTTGCAATCATCGCCTGCTTGCCCGTGGTGCTGGTCGCCACCCTCGTTGTGCTGAACTTGCGCAGTGATGCCCTGGATGGATTCGTCGACAGCAGCGGTCGCGAAATCCGTCAGGTCAGCAATGCCATGCAACTGTTCTTCGACGGCATCAGCCAGAACGTCGAGTACCTGGCCAACCAGCCGCTGATCAAGAATTCCGATGACAGCATCAAGACCTACATGAGCGCCAACGCCGACAGCGTGCCAAAAGGCGAGATGGACAAGAAGGTCTTCACCTTCCTGCAGGACCTGGGCAACGCTCATCCGTCCTACGCCTACGCCATCCTCGGCACCGCCGCTGGCGGCTATGTGTCGTGGCCGGACGATGAAAAACTCACCAATTACGACCCGCGCCAGCGCCCCTGGTACAAGGCAGCCCAGGCCAAGCCGGGCAAGCCGTTCCGCACCGAGGCCTACTACTGGGCGCAGAACGACACCACCTACGTCAGCACCGTGCGCACCATCGACAACAAGCTGGGCACCAACGGCGGCGTGGTCAGTATCGACGTATCGCTCAAGCAGCTCACCGAGCTGGTCAAGCAGATCAAACTGGGTGAAACCGGCTACCTGATGCTGCTGGAAAACACCGGCACCGTACTGGTCGATCCGAAGAAGCCCGAGCACAACTTCAAGGCCCTGGGCAGCCTCGGCGACGGCTACGCGCAACTGGCGAAGGCCGGCAAAGGCGTGCTTGAAGTCGAACTCGACGGCGAGCACTACATGGCCAACGTCTGGCCGTCGGAGCAACTGGGCTGGACTTTCATCGGCCTGATCAAGAAGAACGATGTGATGAGCACCGCGACCCAGCTGACCTGGCTGATCGCGATCATCGCCGCCGTGCTGGCCGTGATCTTCGCCGTGGTCGGCGCCAGTTTCGCCAGCCTCATCGTGCGACCGATCCGTGGTGTGGCCGATGGCCTGGAAGGCATCGCCCAGGGTGAAGGCGATCTGACCAAGAGCCTGGAAATCCGTGGCCGCGACGAAACCGCGCAACTGGCCAACTGGTTCAACCAGTTCCTGGCGGCAATTCGCAACCTGATCCAGAACATCGGCGGCGCCGCGACCAAGATCCTCGCGACTTCCAAGAGCTCGACCCAGGTCTCCAGCGACATGGCCGAAGCGGCCGGGCGTCAGCGTGAAGCGGTGGACATGGTCTCCACGGCCTTCCACGAAATGGTCGCCACCGCCAACGAAGTCGCCCGTTCCTGCAGCCAGGCGGCCGAATCCGCGGACAGTGGCCAACGCCAGGCCCGCGAAGGCCAGCAGCAGATCGACGCGGCGGTGAGCAGCGTGGATCGCCTGAGCCAGGAAATCGAACAGTCGGCCGAGTCGATGCAACAGCTCGAACGCGACAGTAACGACATTCAGTCGATCCTCGGCACCATCCGTTCGATCGCCGAACAGACCAACCTGCTGGCCCTGAACGCGGCCATCGAAGCGGCACGCGCCGGTGAGCAGGGTCGCGGTTTTGCGGTGGTGGCGGACGAAGTGCGGGCCCTGGCCAAGCGCACCGCCGATTCCACGGCAGAAATCGACGGACTGCTGGGCAACCTGGCCAAACGCACCAGCCAGGTGACGCAGCAGATGCACGCCAGCCTGGAAGTTTCGCAGCAGTCGGTGACGCGCATCGGCGAGGCCCGCAACAGCTTCGGGCAGATCCGCGAATCGGTGGACGTGATCCGCGACATGAACACCCAGATCGCCACAGCGGCGGAACAGCAGCATCAGGTGGCTGAAGACATCAACCGCCACATCAGCCAGATCCATGGTGACGCGCAGTTGGTGGCGGAGCTGGCGAACTCGGCGCGTCTGGATTCCCAGAGCCTGGCCGGGTTGTCCAATGAGCTGGATGGGTTGGTGCGGCGGTTCCGTACCTAAAAATCAAAAGCTAGATCAAAAGATCGCAGCCTTCGGCAGCTCCTACAGGAGAATGTTTATCCCTGTAGGCGCTGCCGGAGGCTGTGATCTTTTAGCTGCCTCACTGTCGAAACAATTCCCCCGGGGTAAACCCGAACAGTGATTTGAACGCCGCAATAAACGCCGACGTCGAGTCATACCCACACGCCAGCGCCGTATTGGTCACGCTGTCCCCCTCCTCCAACAGACTCAGCGACGACAACAGCCGCATCCGCTGACGCCACCCGCGAAAGCTCAACCCGGTTTCGCGCTGGAACAGGCGCATCAGGGTTTTCTCCGACATGCCCAGGCGCTCGGCCCATTCCTGCAGGGTCACGGTGTGTTCGGGGTTTTCGATCAGTTCGTTGCACAAGCCCAGCAACCGTTCATGGCGCGGCAACGGCAGGGAGAAGCCGACTTCCGGCAGGTTCGCCAACTGATCCAGCAGCACGCCCACCAATCGCGCCTCCTGACTGTCACCCTGTGGATATTCCACCGGCAGCAGGCAGAAACTCTTGATCAATTCCCGGGCCAGCGGCGTCACCTCCAGCACCCGACAACGCCCGTCCGCCCACTTGCAATCCTCGCGACGTACATACAGGCTGCGCATCTCGGCGCGCATCGAGGTCACCACCTGGTGCTCAAGATCCGCCGGAATCCAGATCCCCCACTGCGGCGGCGCAAAGAAACTGCCTTCGGCGGTGTGCACGCCGAGAACACCGCTGATGGCATAGGAAAACTGCACCCAATCGTGGGTGTGGGCCGGGGTCCAGGAGCCGGCGTTCAGGCTCTCGACCCGAGCGTACAAAGGGCGCGGCAGCGTGGTGATGGGCGGGATGCTGCGTTCGAGGGACACTTGTCCGTTGGTCGGCATTGATGGGCCTTGTGTTGCTGGACGGCTGATGGGGCGACAGTAGGGCATGCTCCAGATCTATTCAACACCACTAAACCCTGTGGGCCTGCCCGCGATGACGGTGGCAAATCCAACATCCATGTGTCAGATAGACCGCTATCGCGGGCAAGCCCGCTCCCACAGGTTCCTGCTCCCACATTGGGAATGCATTCCAGTCGGCTAAATCCTTAGCGTTCGATGATGGCGGTGACACCCTGCCCCCCCGCCGCACAAATCGACAC
>NZ_JABFMP010000061.1 GCF_013359595.1 Pseudomonas sp. C1C7
GGCCTGCCAGACGGCAGGCCGTTACCGGCCCGCACACAAAAAATCTGACAGTCCCTGGCAGGCACATTTACTTAGTCCGCCATGCTCACCAGAGCTTTTCGTTCCGCATAAGCCTGGATTCACCGGCTCACACGTCCCATTGCGTTTGTAGCCAAAAGGGATCAGCTACTATGAAATCAACTCTACAGGTGCAGGTGCGCAACACCATTGGTGTCGCCATACTGGCACTTCCCTTGTCCCTCTGGGCAAGCAGCACGCCACCCGAAATGGTCACCACCAGCTCGTCCAATGCAATTTCGCCCTCCGAGCAGGATGTCAGCGATTCCTACATCTACTTGCTCGGCCGCTTGCTGGTGACGCGCCAGCAACAGCTGGATTTCAAGGAAGGCTTCGTCTGGAACCACATCGTGCATCGCAAACCCGGTGGCGTGGACTGGCCCAACCCCAATCTCGATGTGGCCTATTCCGAGGCCTGGGTGGCCACGGATGAAGGCAGTTGCACCCTGGTCAACGTGCCAAAAGTTGTCGGGCGCTACTACTCTGTACAGTTTCTCAACGGCTGGGGCGAGACCCTGGCCAACATCAACGAGCGCACCTTCCCCGATCATCCGAGCGGCACCTTCGCCGTCTGCCTGAAGGGCGCCAACGTCGCGTTGCCTACGGATGCCAAGCGTATCGATCTGCCCGTCAAATACACGCGGGTCCTCGCGCGAATCGAGCTTGGAAAAAACTGGGACGAAGCCGTTGCCTTGCAACACCAGATCGATCTGAAGGCCACCGGCACCCCCGCGCCGCCTGAGATTCCCAGGACGCCCATCTTTGAATATGGAACATGGCCGGGCGTAGAAGCGTTCGACGTCGCAGAACTTGCCCTGGACAGCGAAGCAGACATCAACCCGGGTATGGCGCCACTGCAAGCAAAAGTGCGTGCAATCGCGAAGGTGGTGAAAGCTGACCCCGCCGAGCGCGCCCGTGTCGACCGGCTGATTAGTGAGCGAGCCCTTGTTGACTTTGCCAAGGCCGGGCCGTTGATTGGGCATGGGTCGATGCGCAACGGCTGGGCGGTTCCTTCAACCGCTGGGACCTATGGCAACGACTACCTGACCCGCACGTTGGTGAACTACGGCGGAATCTGGGCCAATAGCAAGGACGAGGTCACCTACTACCGTTGCAATCTCGACAACACCCTCACGCCCCTGGACAGTAGTCACGTCTACACCCAGACATTTCCCAAGGATCAGCTACCTGCGCGCTTCGTGAACTACTTCTGGTCGGTCATCGCTGTGGACTCCAAGCGATTCCGTGTTTTGCCCAATCCGACAAACCGCTTCCTGCTGAATAACCAGTCCAACCTGGTGTACAACAACGACGGCTCCCTGACCCTCTATTACGCAGCGGAAAAGCCCGAAGGCGCCCCTGACAGCAACTGGCTGCCGACGCCCAAAGGGCAGAACTATCGCCTGACTTTCCGTTACTACGGCCCCAAGGCTGGTGTACGAGACGGAAGTTACTTTCCGCCGCAGTTGGTCAAACAGAACTAAATCAGGATCAGCAGGGAAGCCAATCCTTTTCTGAAACTTCGCCTGTATCCATGGACAGGCTTTGCCCTGTCTATGGCCGTTTCGTCGTCTGTACAGTCACACTTCGGTAGGTGTCCGCCGATATTGAGTGGCAATTCAGGGTCGACTACTGCCGGCCACAGTCGAAAATCACCGCCTTTTCTGTGATGGATTGGAACGATTAGCGGCAAGACCCTTTAAAACAGAGGCTTACAGTAGCTTTCGATCTGACATGTACCAATTCTGTACCACCACGCCCTCTCAACTGACCTTCTCTCTACGAAAAACTGCGTTTACATCCGGCAGTTAACGGCCAACAGCAGTCCTTCATATCGGGCTGCTCTCGACCTCAGTGGCTATGTCCGTGGCATGAAGGCCGGGGCGGTTCACATAGCTTTCCCCGAATTCGCTGAAACTGTTTCATTGGCTGGCGGGTGTCGCCAGATTTTTTTGCCGTTCAAGCTGATCACTCAACAAATGGAGCGACTGCCATGAATGACATGACCACCGTTGCGGCAGATATTGCTGCCGAATCTTCCCGACACCATGAGCTGATCCCTGCGCCGCACATCAACGCTGAGCCGATCCGGCTTGCAGCGGAAGGCTTCAGCGACCCGGATATGCTTGAGATACAGCAGCCGGAGTTTTGGCTCGGAAATGGATTGCCCTGAACGAAATTATTCTTGAAGGGCCATGAATCGAATCGCTTCGTGCGAAGCGATGCCTTCGAGCGTTCAGGTTTCAACCGTGAGCCAAGCTGGATCGACCTCGCAGATGATTGGTCGGAAGTGCCGTGGTGTACTTCACTTGGCTCAGTGCAAAGCTAGACCTGATACTCGCTACGACAGGTATGGTAGTGAGACAGTCGAGCAGTAAGGTCTGGTATTTTGAAATATCCTCGCTCACCACCCTCAGCATGAAATCAGCCTCGCCGCTCATCAAATAACACTCCATGACTTCCGGCCGCTCCCTGATCGCATTGGTAAATATCTCCAATGATTGCTTGTCCTGAAGCTTCAGGGTGACGTGTACGAACACGTTAATAGCAAGCTCCAGCTTCGCAGGGTCGACCAATGTGACTGCGCCTCGAAGAACCCCGTTTTCTTTCATCTCCGCAACGCGTCGCCAGCACGGCGAAGTGGACAGCCCCACGATATCTGCCAGCTCGGCATTGCTCAATTCTGCGTTCTTCTGCAATGCGTCCAGGATTCGCAGGCTGGCATCATCCAGTTTTGCGCGGCTCATGGTAGGTTTTTCCTGTAATTGGTCATTGATAGGTGAAACGTACCGATTTCTACGTTTTCACGGAATAGATAGAAGCATCTTTGCTGCTCGGTGGAAATATCATGATTGCTCGATTGGATAACTTTCCGGAGCGAAATCATGAGTGTTTCCACCGACTTACTTGTAAGAGCTCGAGGCAGGACTTTCGGGTTTCAAAACACGTATGTGTGGCTGACTGTGATGGTCCTGCTCTGGGGCAGCAGTTGGCCTATTACCAAGCTTGCATTACAGGATGTGCCTCCGCTTTGGCTGGCCACCATCCGGTTTTCCAGTGCGGCGCTGTGTTTGTTCATGTATTTGATCTTGCGGGGGCAACTGAAACTCCCGGTGACCAAAGACCTTCCGATCATCGCAAGCGTTGGTTTATTGCAGATGATGGCTTTTACTGGGCTGGGTTTGGTGGCCATGGTGCACATCGATACCAGCCGTGCGGTGCTTTTGGCGTATACAACACCTTTATGGTGCGTGTTAGTGGCTTGGCTTGTTTTTCGCGAGACACCGTCGAGAATGCAGGTGTCCGCCCTCCTGATTGGCCTGGTGGGCATTGCGGTAGTTTGTTCGCCCGGCGAGTTGGATTGGTCGAATACGGATACTTTGCTGGGTGCGGTGTTCCTGATTCTGGCGGCCATCAGTTGGGCAATCGTTATCCTCCATATCAAGCGGCATCATTGGGTCACGTCTCCCTTGGCACTCGCCCCATGGCAGATGCTGCTGGCGACCGTGCCACTGGCAATTGCTGCCACCGTCACAGAAGGTCCTCCCACCTCCATAAAAGTCAGTGCTGATCTATTAGAGGAGCTTTTTTTCATTGGCCCCATCGCAACATCGGCTTGTTTTGTAATATCAGCGGAATTTGGACGAAGGGTGTCGACATTTGGTATGTCGAATTTCACCTTGGGGGTGCCATTGGTGGGGATTGTTTTTTCCTGTCTAACTCTCGAAGCCACAGTCTCAGGTACGTTCCTGCTTGGACTTTGCCTGGTAGTGTTCGGTGTTGTCATCGCTGCGCTGGTTGCGCGTAATAGCGCGAGGAGTTGATTGGAAAAGTGAAGAAAATAGTTCGGGTCGATGATCTACAGGTATTCGTTACGACTGCCAGTGCAGGCAGCTTTTCGGCAGCGGCACGATTGCTGGACATCTCGCCTGCCTTGGCCAGTGGCGCGGTTCAGCGTCTGGAGGGCAGCCTGGGAGTCAGATTGTTCGTGCGCTCCACGCGACGGCTGAGGGTATCTGACGACGGTGAGCGTTACCTGTCGCATGCTCGGCAAGCACTGGAAGCCCTTGAACTTGGCGAGCTTGCATTGACCCAGGGGCGTGGTGAGATCGCCGGAACCATCCGTTTGTCCATACCTTCGGATATCGGCAGAAACGTGCTGTTACCTTGGCTCGATGAGTTTCAGCTGATGCATCCGAACGTGTTGCTACAACTGCGGATCAGCGATCAGGTCGCGGACCTTTTCGGCGAGCATCTGGATGCCAGTATCAGATATGGCCAACTGGCTGACTCGAGCCTTGTGTCATTGGCCTTGGCACCGTTCAATCGCAGAACAGTGTGTGCATCGCCCAGTTATCTCGCACGACATGGTGTTCCCCTGGCGCCCGAAGACTTAAGCCGGCATAACTGCCTTCGTTACGTCATGGGGGAACAGACTTACGAGCGTTGGAGTTTTCACTCGCCAGAGGGCGCCAGAACCGTCCAGGTGACGGGAGACCGCATCAGTGACGATGCGGATATCGTTCGTCGATGGGCTGTATCGGGAGTGGGGGTCGTCTACAAGTCCAGAATCGACGTCATGGATGATCTTCGGCACGGTCGGCTTGTGGAAATCTTTCCCGAGGAGTACGGACAGCCGGCGCCGCTTCAGCTCGTGTGTGCACATCGAACTTCGCTGACGCCGGCAGTGCAAATGCTGAGAACCTTCTTGTTCACACGTTTCGAGAGCTATGTTGCGCAATGAAGCTCAAAGTTGGACGTCAGACTTTTTCAAGCTTTGATTGGCGTTCAATCCATATATCAGCAGCTTCCAGGGCCGAGTATCCTTTCCTTCGAATCAGGTAGTCGAGTTCACTGATCACTGCATTACCAGGCTGTAGAGATGCCAGGTCGTCTATCAGTGCTTTCGGCATCGCTTGTACCACATCGCTCGATGCGACGAGTGTTGCCTGATCTTCCCCGCCCAGCAATCCACGCGGTTCATCCAGCGCCCGGATGGAGTAGGTGTGGTGCAAGTACTGAGGATGCCAGAGTGGCACTACCAACCATTCGCCGCTGGCGTAAGCGTGTTCGAATCGAGTGAAGCAGTCGGCTTCACTCCCGTTAGCGAAGTAGTAGCCGCCCTGATCCAGCGCATAGTCAATGACCATGGCCTGCGAGAATCGGCTGATTCCCGCGCCAGGATTAATCCCCTGAATCCGTTTGCTCATCCTCCTGGCTACATCGGGCTTCAAAAGGTCACCCACCGCTGCAACCTCATCCTCTGGTACATAGTCCGGCACGCCCCAGATGCAATAGGGTCGGTAGAGGACACCCAGCTTCACGCTAGGTTTTTTGCGTGCTGCCAAGTAGGCACCGTGGCTGGCTGGTAGCCATGCCGAAACCAGCATGTCTACCTGACCATCACGATACATACGAAACATGTCCTCATGATGTGCCGTGCTGACGCGTACCAGGTAACCATGCCTTTCCAGCGTGTGCTGGATTAATGCAGCACTGGCGGCATGAAAACTGAGGTCGATGTAACCAAGACGGATGAGCTTTTGCATTGAACGGCCCTCTAGTGGGTTTGTGCAGGCTTGGCGTCGATCTTGATACGCATCAGGCTGTAGGGTTTCACGCGCTTGTCCTGACCATCATTGAACCCAGGAGAACGATGAAGTTGGTTGGCCGTGAAGTACAGGTAGCCGTCGGGTCCGATGGACAAGGTGTCCGGCCAGAGCAAACGTGAATCCTCGACCAGGGTTTGCCATTGACCATCGGGCAAGCGTTTCCTTATTGCGTTGTGCTCGTAATCGCCGGCATAAACCGCTCCGTTGGCATCGGCTTCAAGGCCGTCGGAGGCTCCTTTCTCACCCAGGTCGATGACCGCTTTTTCCAGTTCGGTATCGCTCACGCTTGGGTTTCGCAGCAGGGCGGTCGAAACTGAAAAAAGATGCCTGCTCGACAATGGGCAGAAGTACAGTGTCTGGCCATCGCTTGAGAGTGCTATGCCATCAGACGCCACCGACAACAGGCCGGCTTCTCCTTTGTCGTTTTTCGTGACAAGGGCAGGTTTGCCTTCGATCACGGGAGTGAACGAGGGATCGACCGAGGTCGACTTGACTCCACTCAGGCGGCGAGTGGCGTTGCCGCTTGCGAGATCGACGACAATGATTGCACCAGGGCCACTGACGGAAGAATCCGTAACATAGGCAATCCCTTCCTTGCCCACCCGAAAATCGAACCTCATGTCGTTAACGTAAGTGGAGGGCAGCATCACCTCTGGGGGAAATACGACGGTCTTGACTATCTTGTTGGACGTCAGGTCGATAGCGACCAGCTTGGCGCCTCCGGCCTTGGGTTCGGAAAACCTGGGTGCTGCGGTATCGAGTATCCAGACCCGCCCATGACCGTCGGCGACGACGCTTTGCACACTGATGAAACCTGCGGCCGGGTTTTTCGGATCTTCCACATTGGTTTTCAGGTCGGGGTAAGGCAC
Organism: Pseudomonas sp. C1C7; assembly: GCF_013359595.1. Taxonomy (GTDB): domain Bacteria; phylum Pseudomonadota; class Gammaproteobacteria; order Pseudomonadales; family Pseudomonadaceae; genus Aquipseudomonas. The sequence continues at coordinate 6,539 of NZ_JABFMP010000061.1, forward strand.
GACTTTTCCTTGGACAATTTCCGCAACGGTGTACGGAACGTCGTCACCCCAACGGGGAAAGTTGACAAAGATGCGACCGCTCTCGGTGACAGTGACACCGGTTGGCATGGCCCCATTGAATGCGAAGACGCGTTCGATCTGAGTGCCCTTGCCGGTTGCGGAATCGGCTACAGCCATTGCACTGAGAGAAACTGCGATCGCCAGTCCAGCGACTTTGAAGAGTGCTTTCATGTTCGTTTCCTTGAGTGTGTCAACGGTTTTCAGAAGCCTTCCAGGACGATCTTGCCCTTGGCTTTGCCGCTTTCAATGAGTGCATGAGCGCGTTTGAGGTTCTCGGCGTTGATGCTGCCGAAGTGCTCGCCGATCGTGGTTTTGATCACGCCTTCGTCGACCAGGGCGCAAATCCTTTCCAGCAAGTGATGTTGCTCGATCATGTCGTCGGTGTGGTACAGCGAGCGAGTGAACATCAGTTCCCAATGCACTGACAGCGATTTGCGCTTGAGTGACATCACGTCCAGTTGTTCGGGATCGTCAATCAGCGCGAGCTTGCCCTGAGGGCGCAGCACTTCGACGATCTGGGGAAGGTAAGTGTCGGTGTGGGTCAGACTGATCACGTAATCGACGGGGCTTTGGTTGAGGTTCTCAAGCTGGAGGGCGATCGACCCTGAGTGATCGATGACGTGATGGGCGCCCAGTTCACGTACCCAGTCCCGGGTTTCCGGTCGAGACGCCGTGCCGATCACCGTGAGTTGGGTCAGCTTGCGGGCCAACTGAACCAGGATCGAACCGACACCGCCGCCTGCGCCGATCACCAGGAGACTTTGCCCTTTACCACCGTCTTCCTTTACCCCGAGGCGGTCGAACAACAGTTCCCAGGCGGTGATGGAGGTCAGCGGCAACGCTGCCGCACTGGCATTGTCCAGCGTACGGGGTTTATGCCCAACGATGCGCTCATCAACCAAATGAAACTCACTGTAGCTGCCAGGGCGATCAATTGCGCCGGCGTAGAACACTTCATCGCCTGGCCGGAACAACGACACATCACCACCAACCTCACGAACGATGCCTACGGTGTCCCAACCTAAAACCTGAGGTTGTTTGCTGGTACTGCGAGCTCTCACTTTGGTATCGACCGGGTTGACGGCGATCGCCTTGACCTCGATCAGCAAATCACGGGCGCGTGGGATGGGTTGAGGCAATTCGGTTTCGAACAATGACTGAGCGTCTTGAATTGGCAAACCCGGTTGGGTGAATACGACAGCTTTCATTTGCGTTGCCTCAATAGAGCGGGAAGTGGTTTCAGGCTAACGACAGTGGCTTGCCTAAAAAACCAGCCAATCGGTGGAAGACTTTCCGCGTTTTCTTGAAACTGAGGAGCGCATTGATCAGTGATCTGTTGTTAATTCGCTGCGGTTTAAGTTTCCAATAGGGTAAGGTTTCGGACATCAGAAAAGGAGCGCGCAGATGCACAGGGTCGGATATTTGGTGACTGAGGGATTCCAGCTCATGTCGTTGGCGACGCAGGCTGTTTTTGAATTCGCCAACTACGTTGCCGGAGAACCCGTTTACAAAGTACAGAACTACTCCCTGGCGGGCGGAACGGTCCGTTCTTCCCTTGGCATGTTTGTAGAGACCGAACCAATGGCCACACCGGGTCTCGCTGACAGCTGGATGATGGTGGGGACTCTCACGCCTTTGACGCCACCCTCGAAGGATGTGCTGAGTGGGGTTCGGGCCATCGTTGATAGTGCCCGACGTACTGCTGGTATCTGTACCGGCGCTTTCATCCTGGCCGAATCCGGAGTGCTCGAAAATCGCCGAGCCACGACCCATTGGGCATTCGCCAATGCCCTGCAATCTCGATACCCGGACATTCAAGTCGAAGAGGACCGGATTTATATTGTCGATGGGCCCTTCTGGACTTCGGCGGGCATGACCGCAGGCTTGGATATGGCGCTTGCGATGGTGGAAAAGGATTTAGGAGTGGATCTGGCCCGATCAGTTGCGCACAGGCTGGTGATGCACCAACGCCGCACGGGGGGGCAGTCACAACACTCAGAATTGATCCCTATATCACCTAAGTCGGATCGTATTCAAAGTGCGTTGGAATATGCCCGACAACATTTGAACCGCCCTTTGAGCGTCGAAGAGTTGGCGGAGGCGGTACATCTGAGCCCGAGACAATTCACGCGTGTTTTTACCGCTGAGACAGGGCAGTCGCCTGCAAAAGCAATCGAGAGCCTTAGGCTGGAAGCCGCCAGGCTAATGATCGAGCAAAGTCGACATAGCCTGGATATTGTCGCCCGAGAAACAGGGTTCAGAGATCGTCGTCATATGCGCGAGGCATTTGTCCGGGGCTTTGGAGTGCCGCCACAAGCGGTCCGTAGAGATGCGCGACGGGTTATCTAAGTAGGTCAACCTACTTATGTAAAAAGGGCCATCGAATGAAGGCCCTTTTTGCAGATGGCAGGCTGCGCAGCAGCCATGACCAGCATTACTCGGCGGTGAAAGCCGCGATATGCCGAGCAGCAGCAACAGGATATTGCATGTGAGGCCCATGTCCGGCGCTGGGGAAACTCACCAGTCGCAATGTCGGCAGTTGGTCGCTAAGGGCATACCAGTTTTCCACAGGGAACACGATGTCGTGATCGGCTCCAATGTGAAGAATCGGGGTACGGGTGGACTTGAGCATGTTCAGGACAGCTTCCACCGGAAACACAGGGTTCTTTGGAGCATCTCCTAATTGTTGGCCCGCCCATTCCACTGGCACTTGGGGGCCACGGTCCTGTTCGCGCAAAGCCAGTCGGGACCAGGCCTTTTCGGCTGCGGCACGGCTCTCAGTTGAAGCTGGCTCAAAAAACAGGCTTACGAAATCCTCGAAATTGTTCTCGCGACGGGCCAGTTCATAAAACAACGGCTCGCCTGTTTTGACCAGATGACCCGGTGGGGTCGTGCCGAGCAGGATGGCATGACTGACCATTTGAGGTACTTGTGCGAGAACGATTTGGGCAGCAATGCCTCCGAGTGACCAGCCGCCGATCACCACCCGACCAAGATTAAGCGCTTGTATCAGTTCGATCGCATCCTTGGCCAGAGAGGCTGGATTGTAACTGCGCTCACCAGAGGACTGGCCCAAGCCACTGTAGTCGAAGACGGTGACTTGGAACCCTTGGTCTACCAAGTTATCAAGGAACAGTGGGTCCCAATCATCCATAGTGCCACGATAACGAACAAGCAAGACCAACGGCTGGCCATTTCCAATGGTGCGATAGGCAAGCTGACGATTGCTGACTTCCACGAACTGGGTTTTGGCAGTAGTGCTGAGCGATGCGGCAGTCATTTATTCTAACTCCTGGTGTGGGCGTGCGGAGAATCTTGCCGTATGCGTGCAGTGGGATAAATGACGTATAAGGTGGTGATTTCAGACATCGGAAAAAGCTGGATGAGCGAAACGAATGAAATTAGCAGCCACTCTCTCGAAAAAGCCATCAAAAGCGTGAGTAATCAGGGTGAGCTCGACGATTACTGAACGAACATTTTTTGGGGTGAGCTAAAACTATTGGCACATATTCTGGTAGTCGGTGTGCCGTTGACTGCAAATACAGACTTACTGCAAACCTGTATTTCTTTTCGACGTCCATTTCTGGCCGATTCTGTTGAAAAAGTCGGCCATTGTTTCCTCGGCAGAAAAGTACGCGCGTGAGATTGAAATCTTTGCTTTGGCAGAGGTGTCCGGACTCCGATTTCACGTAGGATCGTGCAAAAAAGGCGTTTTCACCGATCAACGATGAGACCGTTTCGGCAAAGCTACTTTTTCAACAGAATCGGCCCAAAGCGGCCTGTCACGGCGTCTGAAAAATCAAGGACGATCCAGAACGATTGCGTCACATTATTCACGGTTTCGCTCATCTCGATGACTCCGGTCCCCTAAGGGACCGAAGCCAGGTTTTCAGCCGTTTTCTATTACTTCGTGTCCAGCGCCTTGCTCACGGCATTCACCATCAGCGCCTGCTCGTCGTACAACGAGTACGGTGTCTCGGCATTCTTCCAAGTCGACCACTGTACAACCACAAGATGCTCAGCCGGATTGATGGCGATCGTCTGTCCAAAGATCCCCAGCGCCCAGAATGTCTGGTCGCTGGTGGCGGTTTTCTTCGGCTCGCCCTTGGTGTCCGGCGCCGCCGCGTTGTACCACCACTGATACCCGTACTGGCCATTGGGCGCCGCAGGCGTTACCGAACCCTTGGCCTGGGTCCAGTGCGTGGAGCGTGCAATCCAGTCGTCCGGCAGCAGCTTCTCGCCCGACGGCAATTGACCACCGCTGAGCACGAACTGACCGAAACGCCCCCAGTCCCGCAGCGTGGCGTTGAAGCCATGGCCACCCATGTCGACCTTGCCCGGCACCAGCGCATGCCAGACACCGTCCTGCTGCATGCCGAACTTGCTCCACACGCGGCTTTGCAGGTATTGGGCGATCGTCATGCCGGTCGCATTTTCCAGCACGCGGCCTACCAGCCAGGCACCACCGGTGTTGTACGACCAGACTTCACCCGGCTTGACCCCGGGCTTGCGCTTGACCGATTTCACCAGGTTCAGCACGCAATCATAAGGATTGGGCTTGGCCTCGCACTGGGTCATGTGCGAGAAGTCGGAATCGGCCGAGGCATAGTTCTCGTCCCAGACCACGCCCGAGGTGTGTTGCATGAGTTGATGCAGGCTCACCGCTTCCCATTCGGTGCCCTTGAGTTCCGGCACATACTGGACGATCTTGTCATCCAGCGAACCGATCTTGCCTTCCTTGATCGCCACCCCCACCAGCACGCTGACCACGGATTTGGCCACCGAGCGCGAGGTCCAGAGGCTCTGCGGCGTGTTGCCCTTGTCGTAATGCTCGTAGGCGATCTTGCCGTCCTTGAGCACCAGCATGCCGGTCACGCTCTGGTTGGCCAGGTAGTCGGCCAGGTTCAGCTGCTTGCCATCCATGCTGTAGTGAATGTCCGTCAGCTTGTTTGCAGCGTCCGGCAACGGGTAGGGCTTGGCGCCATGACTGGCGAACACATCGCCCTGATACAGGCGGTAGGTATTGCGAAAGCCCACCACACGGTCAGCCTGATTCCAGGTCAGCATGTCCTTGGCCGCCGGCAACACGGTGTCGAACGGTTGTGGGCAGGTCTGCAAACCAGGCACGCCACACGGCGATCCCGCATCGGCCGCCTGTGCGGCACCGGCCAGCATCGCCAGCGCAAGCACTGAAAAGGCTTTCAAGTTATTGTTTTTATTGGGTAATACACGCATCAACGGTTCCTCTGGGTGCATGGGAATACGCGGATGGAGTGTCGTGAACTTGAACCCGTTGGAAAAGAACAATAAATTTACCCGAGCTGTTAAAAAAAATAACACCTGTCGAGATTCACCATGCCCCCTGACCGGCTTCCTCCGCTCAACGCCGTGCGTGCCTTCGAGGCCGCTGCGCGCCTGGGCAGCTATGTCGCAGCGTCCCAGGCCCTGCATGTCACCCAACCCGCCATTGGCCGCCACGTCCGGAATCTCGAGAACTGGTTGGGTGTACGCCTGCTGGAACGCACGCCACGGGGAGTCACCCTGACCCTCCAGGGCGTGCACTACTACAAGGCCGCCTCCGAATCGTTGCAGATCCTCGCCGATGCCGGTGCACGGCTTTCTCGGCGGGAGGACGAGCGCTGGTTGCGCATTCTCTGCGTGCCGGCATTTGCCTCACGCTGGCTCACGCCGCGTATCGAGTTGCTGCGCGAGCTGCGACCGGACCTGAAGATTGCCATCGAGCCCAATGCCTCCTTCACGGGTGTCGACGCGCGGCAGGCCGACCTGGGCATTGCCTTTGGCCTGCCTGGCGAATTGACGGGTGTACGCGAGGTGTTGATCCAGCCCAAGCTCTTCCCGGTCTGCACGCCCGGCTTTCGCGCCGGTTTGCCCGAGGCGTTGAGGGCTGCCGACCTCCCCGCCTGCAAGCTGATCCATGTCGACGATGGCACCTGGTGGAACAGCTGGTTTGCCGCCAATGGGCTGCGGGTTCGGGTCAAGGCCGAGACATCCCATACGAGCAACGACGTGGTGCTGAACCTTGCCCAGCGCGGTCTTGGCATCGCCCTTGCCACCGAGGTGCTGGTGGGGCGCGAACTCAAGGAAGGCAGCCTGGTGCGCTGTGTGGAGGAGGCTGTAGCACTGGAGAGTTACCAGGTGCTGGTTCCAGCACAGCAGCCACCCACTGCCGATGCGCTCTGGTTCATTGGCTGGCTGAGAGACGCATTACGGGCGGCGTTTCCTGAAGCACGGATTTAACGCAGCGGTACCCCCGCTTAATGCCCGTACGATATTCACGGAAAGTTGTGCCGCAGCGACGAACCGGCTCCTTCTGGCCGATTGCAGTCCTTCTCCACCAAAGCGACCGCTCGTGACTGCTATGGCCAATCGCTGACTGAGTCACTGCCAAACGCTGCCATGAGGGGCGATGCTCACGTTGAAGAGTGGCAAATGTCGTCCAGTTTCCATGGATTGCTAGTTTTAGGCGGCGTGCGAGCAGTTATTACACATGACCAGCGAGTGTGCGTTTAAGCATCCTCAAACTTACTTCCGGAAAGCTACAAATCCTTGCGCCATTGCCTACCGCTACGCCAGAATCCGCCGGCTTGTGCGCCTTGCAACCGCTCAGTAACTTGATCCCCGTCACTGCCCATCAGTGACTGGGTTTAGTCGCTCAGTGGTATTCAGCAAAGTGCATAAGCTCCGTTCAGTCAGGTTTTTCCGAATCTGCTCTCAATGGTGGCTGTGTGTAGGGCGCTTCGGCGCGCCGGCAATGCTGATTCTCACCGGTCGACTAACCTCCACACAGCCGCCACCCCTTCGTTTAGTCGCGATAGGGTTGGAGCAAGCACGGAGAATCAGCGAATGAAGAAGCCATCACCGAATCCGCCGAACATCGATCCGCCATCCTCAAATCAACCTGACACCGAACCCACTCTAGACCCCCACACAACTGCCACCATCAAAGCCACACCCCGAACACCCAGCACGCTGTTCACCGTTAACCCCGATGTCTCAACCGAAGACTTGATGGTCTATCTGGTCGAAACGCTGGCCTCGGTGGATGTGATGGTTCACCACCTGGTGGATCTGCTGGATGGTGGGGCGCGGACTGCGTTGTTGGGGATTTCCAATAGTGTGATGTTGGCGGAGATTACGGCGAATCGGGTTTTGGATCAGATTGATCCGCCGTAAATATGGGGTGAGTTAAAAGATCGCAGCCTTCGGCAGCTCCTACAGGGTGATGTGTAGTCTTGTAGGCGTTTTCGGGGGTTGCGATTTTTTTGTAGGGCCGCTGTGCGGCCCCACGGGGATACATCCCCTCACCACAGGAGGTTATTTGGCAGAGAACTTCAGAATCACGTTCTGGGTGTAGGTTTGTCCCGGATCCAGTCGTGTACTCGGAAAGTCCGGCTGATTCGGCGAGTCCGGATAGTGCTGGGTTTCCAGGGTGAACGCGCCCCAGTGCGGATACACCTTGCCTGCCTTGCCCTTGACCGTGCCGTCGAGGAAGTTGCTGGTGTAGAACTGCACGCCCGGTTCGCTGGTGTACAGCTGCAAGACACGGCCGGACTGCGGGTCGCTGACTTCGGCGGCCAGTTGCTTGATATCGCCTTTGCTATCGAGCACCCAGTTGAAGTCGAACCCGCCCTGTTTCGGCTCGGCGAATTTCAGTTGCGGGTGATCGGCCTTGATGTGCTTACCGATTGCCGTGGGTTTGCTGAAGTCCATCGGCGTGCCGGCCACCGGGGCCAGTTCGCCGGTCGGGATCAGTTTGGCGGTGACCGGCGTGTAATGGCTGGCGTTCAGGGTGGCGAGTTGTTTGAGAATGTCGCCGTTGCCGGCGCCGTTCAGGTTGAAATAGCTGTGGTTGGTCAGGTTGAGTACCGTCGGTTTATCGGTGCTGGCCTTGTAGTCGATGCGCAATTCATTGCTGTCGGTGAGGCGATAGGTGACCTCGGTGGTGAGGTTGCCAGGGAAGCCCATTTCACCATCGGCTGACAGATAGGTCAGGGTCACGCCTACCGAGTCCTTGTCCTTGATCGCCTGCGCTTTCCAGACCTTCTTGTCGAAACCCTGAGTGCCGCCATGCAATGCATTGGTCTTGTCGTTCTGCGGCACCTGATAACGCTTGCCGTCCAGGTCGAATGCACCCTCGGCCAGGCGATTGCCGAAGCGGCCGATGGTCGCGCCAAAGTACGCCGTGCCTTTCTGATAACCCTGCACATCATCGAAGCCGAGAACCACATCATCGAGCTTGCCGTGTTTGTCCGGCACCTGCAGCGCCTGCAGCGTCGCGCCATAGGTGATTACGCTGGCCTGCATGCCATGGCTGTTGCGCAGGATGAACTGTTCGACGGGAGTGCCGTCATTGGTTTTGCCAAAGGCTTTGTGTTCGCTGGACAGGCCGGCGGCCTGGGCGCATAGGGTCGAGAGCATCAGGGACAGTCCAAGGCCGGAAAGCAGATGACGGGATTGAAGCATGGTTGACCTTCCTTTTTGTTGTTGTTCTGGAAAACACCGGTAAGCCGCATGGAGTGCAAAATAGTCATGCTAATTATCGGATAAGATGAAATTTATAGCGGATGAATCGTTTAATGCAAAAATAAAGTCTTACTAAATCACGTTTTTTGGTCAGCGCCCATTGGTGGGTTCACGCTGGAGATCCCATTCGGCGTCGCTGGTGTGTGGGGCGTTGGTCAAACGCGATGTGGAATGTCGAAAATGAAAAAAGCCCACTCGAGAGTGGGCTCAAATGTACGTTCAGATAGCCGTTAGGGTTGCCCGGGATTATTCCGTGGCATTGAAGGACTCGTGGTATCGCACCGTGCCCATCGGCATTTCACCGTCGAAGGACAGTGCTTGAAAGTATTCCTGGGGAACCCCGGGCAACTCCAATCCAGCCTGAACTTTGAAGCCGAAGCGTCCGTAATAACTCGGATCGCCCAGCACCACGCAGCCAGCGGCGCCCTTGCCTTGCAACTCAGCCAATGCGGCCTTCATCAACATTGAACCAATTCCCCGGTCTTGCCGGTTAGGCGCTACGGATATCGGGCCGAGTCCGTACCATTCCGTTGCACCGCTGGATACGCTGACGGGGGAGATGGCGACGTGGCCGGTGATTTCGTCATTCTCCACGGCAACCAGGGAGACCGTCAGTTGCCCGGCGCGGCGCAGGGCGTCGACGATGAAGTGTTCGGTGTGGCTGGAATGTTCTGCGTGTTCGAACGCTGCGGCAGTCAGTGTGGCGATGGGTTGGATGTCTTCAGCTCGCTCGTTGCGAATGGTCAAAGTCATGGGGGGGCTCGGGTGTCCTGCTCGTTCAAATGTTCTGGTTTGCTGTGGTTGTTGCCGTTGGAGGGCGGGGCGCGCATCAATCCCGCTTGACCCTCGAAATGCCTTCCACAATAGACGCGTACTTTTTGTAGTTCTTCAATTCGTCCTCGCTGATGTTAACGCCCAATCGGCGCTGCACCAGTTTGTGATAACCGCGTATCGCGGTCGCCTTTTTATAGGTGTCAAATAGAATGCTCGCCCTGCCTCTGATGCGGGAAAGGTGGAGTTGCGTGGCGGCCAGTTTTATCAGTTCGCCGATGGACAGTCTCGGGCTTATATCAAGTTCGTAGGCACCGTCCTTCGATTCCCCGGAGGCTTCCAGGCCAAAGATTTCCGCGACGATGGCACTGTCGATTCGCTTGGAAGAGATTTTGTTCAAGGCGGCAATGACTTCTTGCATGTGGTGTTTTCTGAGGTTGTTCAGTTCATCCAGGGACATGTTGGACGGGTTTTTCAGTACAGCCTGGTATTCGCGATACCGGGTGCGGAACGCCGCGAACTCTTCACGCAGCGCGAGTATTTCCTGGTAGATCGAGGTGACGTTGCCGTCGGATCTGTCGAGGACCAACGCGACTATCGGCGGGATGGCCAGGGCCCTGTTGTATCCGTCCGAAACCAGTGCGCTGGTGTCTTTCTCGAACTTTTGCGCGACGAACTCATAGAGGCGGGCGGCGACGTTTTTATGGGCGATGGAATTGCTCATCAGCACGATGGGACTTTCCACGGCATCACCGACATAGTCCGCCTCCAAAGCGCTGACCATCGCGGCGCGCGCCATGATCTTCGCCATGTTTTCCCAGTCCGTAAAACGCCCACCGTCGTTTCCGTCGTTGGCATCTTCCTTGGCTTGATCGAAATCGCTGCCGGAGGCATAGCGTTGCCAGTCGTTCAGGCGTTGTGGGGTGAAAAAGAGATCGTTCTTTCGGGACTGTTCAAATAACGCGTCCACGAAAGCAGCGCCATTGAATGCGTAATAAAAGGCCGACTTCAATACCTGTTGTTGGGACGAATGGGCGTAAGAGGGCACGCGGCAGATTGTTTGTACTTTTTCCTGCCACTCGGTTTCGACTTCATCTCTCAATGGTTTGCCTTGCGACCATTGATTGTTGGACGACACGTTCAATACTCCAGCGCAATTCAGAAACTCCCACATGGCAGCGTCCTTGACCGACTTGCCGTCGCTGTCACCGAACGGCAAATACCACAGGCGCTCATACAGCACCGAGGCTTCAATCAGGGAGAAGAACGAAAGGAGACAGGAGAGGGTGCTTTTACCCTCGATCGCCTGGGACGCATTTTTCAGCATCCTCGCACTGAGCACCGCATCGCCAGAGATTGACACAGGCATGGCGCGCCTCGTCCAGAGTCAAAGGGGGAAACCGCGGCCGCGGACTGTTTCAACACAAGCATAGTCGGCATGCGAGGACGGGGAGTTGCCTGCGGTTTTCCCCCTGGAATAAGGTGGGTTTGATCGGCCCGGCTTGCATGACTTTTCAAGGAGAAAAGATGAACACGGTTTTGTCTGTCTACGCGCTGTGTGTGGTGGTGCTGTTTCTCAAGATGTTCGCGATTTCCTGTTATCAGGGGTTTTATCGGATCTCTCGTTTGACGTTCCACAATCCGGAAGACGCAAGGCTCGTGGGGCGCTTGCCCAGTGCGTCGGAACTGCCGCAAGTCGCGAAGGCGAAAAGTGCGTGGCTGAATGACCTTGAGAACATTCCGCTGTTCTTTGCGTTGGGCGGGCTTTGTGTGGTGTTCGATACGCCGGTGGATCGGACGGTTTGGTTGTTCGGGGTTTTTACGGTTGCGCGGGTGGTGCATACGGTGACGTATCTGGCGGGGTGGCAGCCTTGGCGGACGATTGCTTATGCGGTAGGGGTTGGGTGTTTGATGGGGTTGGCGGGGATGGTTGTTGCGGGGGTGGTGGCTCAGGCTGGAGCCGGTGCTTGATAGCCAGGCGTCCAGGGTAGGGCGGAGCATTTACGGCTCCGCCCAGGCACTTCAGCTTTTGTTTGCATTGAGCTTGCGCAGCTCTTCGTAGGTGGCCGACTGGACGAACCAGAAGCCCGAAACGATGCACCAAACCAGGGTGCCGGCCACGAAAATCCCCAAGGCTGGCAAGAAGCCGGTGGTGAACATGGAAACCAGAGCGACAAGCCAGATCACGGCCAGGGAGACGTAGAGGACGAGGTTGTTGACGCTGATGACGAAGTCTTTCACGGATGTATTCCTTGTGGGATGTCAAAAGTTGCCCCTCCAGGGGCTCGCGAATGCTATCACATTGCCTTCATTGTTTGGCGAAGGCGATGGCGACTCATATCTCTGGCAGGCGCGCAGAATAAAACCGCCTCTCCTGGATACGAGATCTGCCTGATACACCGCCTTGGCTGATTTCATTGATACATCGCCCGAGCGCAGACCGGACGACGCAGGCTTCGCCAGCTGCTACGTGGTGTGTGAAGTACCAAACGAGCTGTGTTGGTTTGAAAAGATCGCAGCCTTCGGCAGCTCCTACAGGTGGACGCATTCCAGGGTAGGAGCAGCCGAAGGCTGCGATCTTTCAAGGGCGGCTTCCTCAGCCGCCCGCCGGGTCATCAGACCTGCGCCTGCCCACCATCAACAAACAACTCAATCCCGTTGACGAAACTCGCATCATCCGATGCCAGGAACAGTGCCGCGCTGGCAATTTCTTCCGCTTCACCCACACGCCCCATCGGGATCAGCGAGGCGAGGTAATCCAGCAGTCCCTGTTGCTGGGCGGCGTCCGGGCCGGCCAGGTCGACCAGGCCTGGCGTGCGTGTTGCACCGGGGCTGATGGTGTTGACCCGTACGTGGCGGTCTTTCAGGTCGAGTATCCAGTTGCGGGCGAACGACCGCACGGCTGCCTTGGAGGCGGCGTAGACGCTGAAGGCGGGGGTGCCGGAGCTCCCGGCGGTGGAGCCGGTGAGGATGATCGACGCGTTTTTGGCCAGCAGTGGCAGGGCTTTCTGTACGGTGAACAGCACGCCTTTCACGTTGCGGTCGAAGGTGTCGTCGTAGTGCTGTTCGGTGACATCGCCGAGCGCCAGCATCGAACCGCCGCCGGCATTGGCGAAGAGTACGTCGATGCGACCGTGGGCGGAGCCGATCTGGCTGTAAAGCGCGTCGAGCTGGTCAAGCCGGGTGGAGTCGACCTGCACGCCGGTGGCGTTGCCGACGGCTGCGACCGCGGCGTCCAGTTCTGCCTGGCGGCGACCGGTGATGTAGACGTGGGCGCCTTCTTCGGCGAAGCGTTTGGCGGTGGCCAGGCCGATGCCGGTGGTACCGCCGGTAACCAGTGCAATTTTGCCTTCGAGTTTGTTGGTCATGGTGTTTCTCCTGTTTCGCAGTTGGGTAAGTTCAGTGAGTTGCGTTGTTGGGAGAAGCTTATCGACGACCCATAAATATCAAAATAGAATTGTCTGAAACCTATCGTTGCAGAAATGAAATGAACAGACTTCCGGATTTTGAAGGGTTGGCCATGTTTGCCAAGGTGGCCGAAGAAGGTTCGTTCGCCGCCGCAGCGCGGGTCATGAGTGTTTCGGTACCCACGGTGTCGCGGGCGGTTGCCCGGCTGGAGGAGCGACTGGGCGGTCGATTGTTCAACCGCACCTCGCGGCAGCTGGCGCTTACCGAGTTCGGCGCGAGCATGGCGGCGAAGGCGGGGGAGATTTATCGGCAGGCCGAAGAGGTCGAGAGCGAAGCGCAGGAGTTGTCGGTGCAGCCCCGTGGCCAGGTTCGACTGGCCATACCGATGTCGTTCGGTTTGCGCTGGGTCGCGCCGCTGATGCCGGAACTGATGCGCCGATACCCGGAACTGTCGATCGATCTGCACCTGTCGGATGCATCCGTTGACCTGATCGCCGAAGGCTTCGATGCGGCGCTGCGCATTGCGGTACTACCGGACTCGTCTCTGGTGGCGCGCCGACTGTGTGCCGTCACGCAATACCTGGTTGCGTCCCCGGGCTATGTGGAAGCACACGGTGCGCCCAGCCATCCGCGTGACTTGGCCGCCCGGTCGTGCCTGAGTTATGCGTACCGGGCCCGCAGCCAAGTGTGGCGCTTCACCCATGAAAATGGGACTGAAGAAGATGTGGTGCCCAACGGCCAACTGCGCGTCACCAACTCGGATGCGTTGTTGCCTGCCTTGCTCGAAGGCTTGGCCATCGCCGAGCTTCCTGAGTTCATCGCCAGTGAATACCTGGCCGATGGTCGACTGGTCGCGCTGCTGCCCGAATGGAGCATGGCGCGGGGCGGTCTGTACTTCATGACGCCTTCGGCGCGCACAAGGCCGGTGAAGATCAAGGCGCTGTCGGATTTCTTCGCCGAGCACCTCTCTGAACCGGCATGGCGCTGGCCGTGAGGAGGGACGATTTTTTCTAGGAGCTGCCGAAGGCTGCGATCTTTTTCGTGGCCACACGAAAATCACGTCAAGAACGAGGACCAACCCCATCACCCAGCAACGGACACACCTGCCTCGCCCGTTCAGCCAGCAAATTGCGCAACGCCTGCATCTGCGCAACCCGCTCATCCAGCAACGCAATTTTCTCCGCAAACAACCGCGCCAGCAGCTCGCGGGACACCTCTTCGCTGTTCCACAGCAGCGGCAGGTTTTCGCCAATCTCCGCCAACGAAAACCCAAGTTGCTGCGCCAGTTTGATGTAACCCACCAACTGCAACGTCTGCTCCGGATAAACCCGATAACCGTTGGCAGTGCGCTGCGGCTTGATCAGCTTTTTCTCTTCATAAAACCGCAGCGCGTCAACCGAAACGCCCGTGCGCGCTGCCACTTCGCCGATTCTCATGATGTTCGATGCCCGTGTTGACTCTGGACCTAGGACCAGGCTTTAGCCTGCGAGTCCAAACTGTGAGGGATCGACATGATTAGCGTAAAGAACAATCTGCACGTCGTCAGGGCCAGTGCGCTGTACGACCTGATCGTCACGGCGGGCTTCATGACGCCCTGGACGGTGGTGCTGGTGTTTGAGGGGTTCGCGACGTTATCCAGCGCCTTGGGGTTGGAGCGGCCGGTTCCAGCGCTGGATGCGACTGGGATGTTGTTGGCCAATTTGTTGGGGAGTGTGGTGGTGGTCTGGTCGCTCTGGCGGTTGATGCATGCGAGTCGCAGGGTCGGGCTGTATGACGCGCTGGCGAGGGGGTTGTTTGCGGTATGGCAGGTTTATGCGGTGGCGCATGGGGCGAGCTTTTTGTTGTTGGGGTTTACGGTGTTCGAAGTGGCGTTCGGTATTGCGCAGGTGTGGCCTTGTAGGAGCGAGCTTGCTCGCGATGGTCGTTAACGATAAAGGGGCACATTTTTTGAGAAGTGCGAGTGATGAAAAATGATTACGTCCTCACCTCTCAAAAAACTGCCCCTGATTGTTCATTGCGTACTGAGAGGAACGTTAACCTTTGCCCTTATGAACGGTACACCTGAAGATAAATAAGGTTTGATGAATTCAGCTACGTTTACTTTTTGCTTTCGTTTGCAGAAGACATTAAGGCTCCAGTTGGTTTTACAATCCTCTCCCTCCAAGGTGATGCTGTACTTCAGGTCGACTACTTCTCGGTTGGTCGCGATGGCAAGTTGCGTTAACTCCTCCCATTTAAACGCATAGTGGTGGTATTGAGTATGCATTTGCTGGTAGCTCTTGGAGTTGGCCATGGATAGGTACATCAAGCCCATCCCGCCTGGACCGACTAACGCGCCAATCAAAAATGCTGGATCGATGCTTGCCATGCCGATGAAAATGAGCACGGTGACGCCGGTAAACCATTTCAAAAATGGCAACATCCACTTCGGGAAGTCTTTCCATTTGCAATACTCCACTCCAGACTGTGTGAAGCGATAGGCGAAATTCATTCGCTGATGGGTCACGGAAGCAGTTAAAAGTGAAAAAAATACGAAAAATCCAAGACTAAAGGTTATCCGAGATATATCGCCATCATCCGGAGTTGGATTCAAATACAGGAAATACGCTGCCCCTCCGACTACAACGATTGATAAAAATGCAAACATGCAGTTCGCTACAAATGTATTGTAGTTGCGAGCGCGAATAGTCCATCCCAATAGCTCCGGTTCGTCAGCGTACTTCCATTGGAGTTGCGACGGTAAATCAAGCACTTTGTTGAATTTAAACATTTCGAGGCTCGTCCATTAGCTCAGTTAGGGATAAGCA
>NZ_JABFMP010000062.1 GCF_013359595.1 Pseudomonas sp. C1C7
TCATCAGCATGCGCAGCGGCGCTTCGGTCAGCCAGCTTTTGGCGGTCAGCTTGTTGCCGCGTGGGGCACGGATTTCAACATCACGGAATTTAGTGGGCTTGCTCACCGGGAATCCTCTTGTTGTGGCTGTTACGGTGGTTTGTTGATACAGCGGATGTATAAATACAATCATGTATATACAAGCTTAATCAAGTGAATTTTTCACCGAACCTGCTTTTAGGTCGTCGTGGGTGAAAAGACGGGATTTACGAATGAATCTGAAAGCAAACCAATACCTGTAGCAGCTGGCGAAGCCTGCGTCCGGCTGCGAAGCAGTCGTGAAATCAGGCAGCGCGGTGTGTCAGACATACCTCGCATTCCGGTTTTACGACTGCTGCGCAGCCGGACGCAGGCTTCGCCAGCTGCTACATGGATCGGGTTTCGCCTTAATTGATCGGCATGGGCCTTACTTCAGGTTACCGCTAAGGAACTGCTGCAAACGCTCGCTCTTGGGGTTGCCCAACACATCCTCCGGCGCGCCCTGCTCTTCCACGCGCCCTTGGTGCAGGAACAGCACCTGATTGGATACCTTGCGGGCAAAGCTCATCTCGTGGGTCACCATGATCATGGTCCGGCCCTCATCGGCCAACCCCTGAATCACCTTGAGCACCTCCCCCACCAGCTCCGGGTCCAGGGCTGAGGTGGGTTCATCGAACAGCATGATCTCCGGCTCCATGCTCAACGCCCTGGCGATGGCGACCCGCTGCTGCTGGCCGCCCGAGAGAAACGCGGGGTACTGATCAGCCACCCGCGCCGGCAGGCCGACCTTGTCCAGATAGCGTCGCGCCCGCTCCTCGGCGTCTTTCTTGCTGACCCCCAGTACCCGGCGCGGGGCCATGGTGATGTTCTCCAGCACCGTCATGTGGCTCCACAGGTTGAAGTGCTGGAACACCATGGCCAGACGGGTGCGCAGGCGCTGCAGTTCATCGGCGTCCGCCACGCGCATGCCGTGGCGGTCGTGGACCATGCGGATCGGCTGGTTGTCCAGGCTCATCGCCCCGTCGTTGGGGGTTTCCAGGAAGTTGATGCAGCGCAGGAAGGTGCTCTTGCCCGAGCCGCTGGCGCCGATCAGGCTGATCACATCGCCGGTCTTGGCATTGAGCGAAACGCCCTTGAGCACTTCGTGGTTGCCGTAGCTTTTGTGCAGGTTTTCAACGGTCAGTTTGTACATGTGCAAGCCTCCTGAATTAGTGAGCCGGGCCAAGGAAGGACAACCAGCGGCGTTCAGCCAGGCGGAACAGGCTGACCAGAGAAAACGTGACTGCAAGATAGATCCCGGCGGCGATACCGAAGGACTGGAACGTCAGGAAAGTGGCCGAGTTGGCATCCCTGGCGACCTTGAGAATGTCCGGCACGGTGGCGGTAAAGGCCACGGTGGTCGAGTGCAGCATGAGGATCACTTCGTTGCTGTAGTACGGCAGCGAACGACGCAGGGCCGAGGGCATGATCACGTAGGCGTACAGCTTCCAGCCTCGCAGGCCATAGGCCTTGGCGGCTTCGATTTCACCGTGGTTCATGCTGCGGATCGCCCCGGCGAAAATCTCCGTGGTATAGGCGCAGGTGTTCAGGGCGAACGCCAGGATCGTGCAGTTCATGGCGTCGCGGAAGAACGCATCGAGCATCGGCTGGGAGCGGACCGCGGCGATGCTGTAGATCCCGGTGTAGCAGATCAACAGCTGTATATACAGCGGTGTACCGCGAAACAGGTAGGTGTAGAACTGCACCGGCCAGCGCACCCAGACGTTGCGCGAGACCCGGGCGATCGACAGCGGAATCGACATGAAGAAGCCGATGAAGATCGAGGCGCTGAGCAGCCAGAGGGTCATGGCCAGGCCGGTGATGTTCTGGCCGTCGTGAAACAGGAAGGGTTTCCAGTATTCCTGCAGTAACTCGATCATCGTACGGCCTCCCGAGTGCCTGCGGCGTAGAGGATTTCCAGCCGGCGCAGGACGAAGTTGGAAACGGTGGTGACCACCAGGTAGATCAGCGCTGCCAGCACCAGGAAGAAGAACAGCTGATAGGAACTCTTGCCGGCGTCCTGGGCGACCTTGACCAGATCCGCCAGGCCGATGATCGACACCAGCGCGGTGGCCTTGAGGATCACCATCCAGTTATTGCCGATGCCCGGCAGGGCAAAACGCATCATTTGCGGGAACACCACCAGACGAAAACGCTGGAACCGGGTCAGGCCGTAGGCGGTGGCGGCTTCCATCTGCCCTTTCGGCACGGCGAGAATCGCGCCACGGAAGGTTTCGGTGAAATAGGCCCCGTAGATGAAGCCCAGGGTGATCACGCCTGCGCTGAACGGATCAATCTCGATGTAGTCCCAGCCCATCGCTTCGGTGAGGTTGGTCAGCCAGGTTTGCAGGCTGTAGAAGATCAGCAGCATCAGCACCAGGTCCGGCACCCCGCGGATCAGCGTGGTGTAAGCCTGCGCCGGCATGCGCAGCAGCGCCGAACGGGACAGCTTGGCACTGGCGCCGATCAGGCCCAGCAGGACACTGACCAGCAGGCACATGAAGGACAACTTGACGGTCATCCACGAGCCTTGCAGCAGCATCGGACCAAAGCCCTTGAGGCTGAAGCCCGACAGCCCGAGAATCTGCAACAGGTTATCGACCATGGAACACCTCCGGGGCGAAGGTGGAAGACTCGCAGGGAGCGGATGCGCAAAGGGTCAGAAAGGTTTTTTTCATTGTTTTTATCCTGAAGACCAACATGGGTGCGGGTGGCGCACGGGTATCGAATCTCGCAAGCGCCCCGCCCCAGGTCGTGATCAGACCGATGGGTCGGGGTGTCGCCGACTCTAATCCAGCCATCTCTACTTGTACAGACAGGCTTAAGCATTTGATCGGACAATCGACACCCGTGCGCCGCCCGGCTACCCGTTGTTGATATCGAAATCGAAATACTTGGCCTGGATCTTTTCGTAGGTGCCGTTGCGGTGAATCTCGGCGAGGGCTTCGTTGATCGCCTGCTTCAGCTCGGTATCTTCCTTGCGCAGGCCGATGGACGCGCCGAAGCCCAGGGTCTGGGTGTCATGCACCGCCTCGCCGGCAAAGCCGAAGTCGCGACCTTGCTCGGTTTTCAGAAAACCCATGTCCGACTGCACCGTATCCTGCAGCGCGGCATCCAGGCGCCCGGACAGCAGGTCTTGATAGACCAGGTCCTGATTCTGGTAAGACGTGACCGCCACCCCGTTCGATGCCCAGTGGGCCTTGGCGTAGGCCTCCTGGGTCGAGCCCATCTCCACGCCGATGCGCTTGCCGGTGAGCGACTCGAGCTCAGGCTTGATGTCCGAGCCCTTCCTCGCCACCAGGCTCGATGGCGTGTGATAGATCTTGTCCGAGAAGTCGATCTGCTTGAGGCGCTTTTCGGTCACGCTCATCGACGACAGGATGCCGTCGAACTTTTTCGCCTTCAGCCCTGGAATGACGCTGTCCCAAGGGCTTTCCACCCAGACGCATTTGGCCTTGAGCTGGGCGCAGATGGCGTTGCCGATATCGATGTCGAAGCCCACCAGCGAGCCGTCAGCCGCCCGGGACTCGAACGGCGCGTAACTGGGGTCGACACCGAAGCGGATGACCGTCCAGTCCTTGGCATGGGCGCCGCTGGCAGCCAGAAAAAAGGCGAGCGAAATCACGAGTTTGTTCATTGGAAACTCCGTATGCAGGTTCATTCAAGGCAGCCAGCGCAGGTTTTGTTCTGTTTGGGTAATGCTGGCCGAGGGAAAAATCGGGATCAGGGCTGTGCCAGATAACGCTCCACCAGACGCGCCCAGTAGGCGGCGCCGATCGGCAGGTTGCTGTCGTTGAAGTCGTATTCGGGGTTATGCACCATGCAGCCGTCTTCGCCGTCGCCATTGCCCAGGCGCAGGAAGCAACCGGGACGGGCCTGCAACATGTAGGCGAAGTCTTCGCTGCCCATCAGCAAATCGGTATGGGGCACCACCTTGTCAGCGCCGATCAGTTCCTGGGCCACGGCAATGGCGAAGTCGGTTTCGCGGTTGCTGTTGATCACCACCGGGTAGCCCATCAAATAGTCGATCTCGACCTGGGCGCCATAGCTGGCGGCCTGTTGCTGGACCAGATCGGTGATACGCGACTTGAGCAAGGCGCGCACTTCGGCACTGAACGAACGCACGCTCAGTTCAAGCCGCGCGCTGCCGGGGATGACATTGTTGGCGGTACCGGCCTGAAGGACGCCGACAGTCACCACCGCCGGCTGGGTGGGCTCGACATTGCGCGCCACCACGGTTTGCAGGGCCATGACGATGCTGGAAGCCACCACCACCGGATCGACTGTCAGATGCGGCCGCGCCGCATGGCCGCCGTTGCCCTTGATGGTGATATAGACGTTGTCGCCCGCCGCCTGCAGCGCACCGCGGCGAAACAGCATGGTGCCAGCCGGCGCGCCCGGATGGTTGTGCAGCCCGAACACCGCATCACACGGAAAGCGCTCGAACAGGCCGTCCTTGATCATGCTCAGCGCGCCGCTCTTGATCCCGTGTTCTTCCGCCGGCTGAAAGTACAGGTGCACGGTGCCTGAGAAATTGCGCGTACGCGCAAGGTACTGGGCGGCACCCAGCAGCATGGTGGTGTGGCCGTCATGTCCGCACGCATGCATCTTGCCCAGATGCTGGCTGGCATAAGGCAAACCGGTCTGCTCCAGAATCGGCAAGGCATCCATGTCGGCGCGAATGCCGATGCTGCGTGGGCCATCGCCGACGGTCAGCGAGCCGACCACGCCGGTTTGCCCGACGCCTTTGGTCACCGCAAAACCCCACTGCTCGAGTTTGCTGGCCACCAGTGCGGATGTCTCATGCTCTTCGTAGGCCAGTTCGGGATGCCGGTGCAGGTGATGACGTATCGCGCGCAGATCGTCGGCCGATTCGGCGAGGTCCGCGACCTCGCAGTAACGCTCAGTGGTGTCCATATCGCTTGGCTTCTCTTTTTTGTGATGCCCCGCCGGGCGGGGTGTGAAGCCACAGTAGAGTTTGCCGGGCGCTCTGAAAAGATGTAATTTTTTTGAGAGCGATCAGCTTTATTTATCATCAGATGGACGGTGGGAGCCATGAAAATCAACCAGCTGCAGGTGTTCGTCACCGTCGCCGAAGAGAAGAGCCTGCGCGCCGCCGCCCGCTGCCTGAACCTGACCCAGCCGGCGGTCACCCGCAGTGTCCAGGAACTGGAGAGCGACCTGGGCGTGACCCTGATGACCCGCAACGTGCAAGGCATCGAACTCACCGAATTCGGCATCGCCCTGCAAACCCGGGCACACCAGATACTCGAAGATGTGCGCCGGGCACGGGAAGAACTCGGCCAGATCAAGAACGACATGCGTGGCAAGGTCACGGTCAGTACCACCTCGACCATCGCCATGAGCCTGTTGCCCAAGGCCCTGGAGCAATTCCAGAAGACTGCCCCGGATGCCGAACTGACCTTCCTTGAAGTCAAATTCCCCCAGGCCGTGCAGCATCTGCGCGATGGTTCGCTGGACTTCGTCGTCTCCCACGTCCTGCCGGACATGCTGGGCGACGACCTGATCAGCATGCCGTTGTTCTCGACGGATTTCGTGGTCATGGCACGGGCCGGACACCCGCTGGCCAAGGCTCGCCGGCTGGCGGAACTGGCCGACGCACAGTGGCTGAGCACGGTGCCTTCGGGCGGTTTCCAACACAGCGTGATGGAAGCGATGTTCGAACACGCCGGCCTGCCGCTGCCCCGCCGGATCATCCAGTGCTCCTCGTTCGCCATCGCCCTGGGCCTGGTGACCGGCACCGATTCACTGGTGCTGTTTTCGCGGTTGCTGGCTGACAGCATTGCCAGTTTCGGTTTGCAGCAGATCCCGCTGGAATACACCCAGCCGCCGCTGGAAATGAGCATCATCATGCGCCGGGGGATTTTGCTTACGCCGGTGGCACAGCGGTTTGTGGAGTGTTTGCGGGCGGTTGCCCGCGATAGTGTTTAACGCTTGAACGCGAAAATCCCGCCCAACACCACCAACAACGCCCCAATCACCAACGACGTCTCCAGCGTTTCCCCAAACACCGTCACCCCGAACATCGACGCAAACAGCAGCAGCGAATAGTTGAACGGTTGCAACGTCACCGCCGCCGCATATTTCAGTGCCTGCAACAGCAACAACTGCGCAACCACCCCGCTGACCGACAACACCATCAGCAGCCCCACTTCCACCGGCGTTGGCGTCACCCATTGCGGCACGCCGAACAGCGTCGACGCCAGCGCCCCCCAGAAGGCCATGTACAACATGTTGGTGCCAAAGCCGTCCACCGCACTGATCTTGCGAGTCAGCACACTGAAAAACGCAAACATCACCGCCCCCGCCAGAGGAATCAGCGAGGTTAGGCTGAAGACGCCCATGCCCGGTTTGAGGATGATCAGCGTGCCGGCAAAGCCGATCACCCCGGCCATGCATTGGCGGGTGCTGACAGACTCGCGCAGTATCAACGCGGCCAGCCCCATGGTCAGCAACGGAAAGATCGCGTAGATCGCATGGGTCTCGGCAAGCCCCAGAAAGCGCAGCGCCAGGCCGAAGACCATGATGTCGAACACCGCAATCAGTGAACGGCTCATCTGCAGCCAGGGATGCGCGGTTTTCAGGGCGTTGCCCAAACCGCCCTTGACGTGCACGAAACACAGGGCGAACAGCAGGAAGAACCAGTAGCGCACCATGGTCAGCTGCACCACCGGCAGGTCCTTGACCAGAATCTTGGTAATCCCGTCCTGGGCGGCGAACACGAACATGGACATCAGGCACAGCCCGATGCCGATACGCGTGCTTCTCGCCCGCCCTGCTTCACTCACCGGATGTACCGCTGTGCTCATGTCGGATCACTTCCCTATTGTGTCGGTTGACCGCTGCCACGCAACGTCATGGCAGCGACTACGCTTGGGCGATGATTCCCTGTTTTCCGGAAGAAGACATATCCATGAGCGACGTTTCGCTGTCGGAACTCGATGCCGCCCTGCCCGTTCTGGCCCGCAAGATCCGGGTGCTCGAAGCCCTGGCCTGGCCCGATGGCGTCGAAGAGGAGTTTCTCGCCCGCTGGCGCAGCGGGCAGGCACGGTTGCCTGACGTGGAACAGCGTCCCCGGGAGCTGAGTGCCGAGGTCGATGCCCTGGAGTCCTTCATCGGCCGTTGCGACAAGGGACATCCGGCCGGAAATTACCTCGCCGTGACGGCGCAGAGTTACGCCACGGCCGGGCGCATGCTCGGCGCCATCGGCACGCCCGACTTCACCCGTTATTCATCGGCACTTTACCGGCGCCCGGACTTCCCCTACCCACGTCTGAAACTGAGCATGCTCGATGCCGCCCGTTTTTTCCTCAAGACCACCGACGCGCTGCTCGGTGGCACCCGGATTCCACCGAGTCCCGCTGACATTCCCGCCGATATCTTCGCGGACTGGATGCGCCCGGAACTGGACCGGTTCTTCGGCCCCGGGAAAATCTCGGTGGTGCTCGATTCCTCCCTGGCGGCCAAGGCGATTGCCGGATCGAGCCGCATCCGCCTGCGCTCCAGCGCCCTGTTCTCTGAGCTGGACAAGCAGCAACTGCTGCAACACGAGGCCTTCGTGCATGTGGCCACCGCGCAGAACGGCGCGCAGCAAGCCAATCTGAAAAGCCTTTCCCTGGGAGCGCCCCGCACGACCCAGACCCAGGAAGGCATCGCCACCCTGGCCGAACTGTTCACCGGCAGCATGGACATCAACCGCCTGCGCCGCCTGGCCCTGCGGGTGCTGGCGGTCCAGCAGGCGCTGGACGGTGCCGATTTCATTCAGGTCTTCGAAGGTTTTCTGGCAGCGGGTCAGTCCGAGGAAGAGTCGTTCCGCTCGACCCAGCGGATTTTCCGTGGCGCCGACCTGCGTGGCGGCTCGGCCTTCACCAAGGATGCCGCCTACCTGACCGGCCTGTTGGGCGTGCATACCCTGTTGCGCCTGGCGATCCGGGACAACCGGCCGGAACTGGTCGGCCGCTTGTTCGCCGGCCGCCTTGATCTAGGCGATACGGTGCGCCTGGGTCCCTTGTTCGAATCCGGCTGGCTGAAAGGGCCGCTTCACGTTCCAGGCTGGGCCAGTGATTTGCGTCGCCTGGCCGCCAATCTGGCGTTTTCGGCCTTCATTACCCGAATCGATCTGGAGGTGCTCGATTTTGAAGTGTTCATGGCGTTCGCGGACGAACACGAAGCCGATGCCAGTGCCCATTGATGGAGGTTTTCCTTTCTCGGGCTTTACATCCGATCCCAAGCCTTCAGAATGTCGCAAAATTATCTATCCGGTTAAGGACGAGTCGACGGTTAATGAAGCCCGCATGTTGAACAAGACTCTGTCCAGATTCCGGTTATCGATGACCACAATCTTCCTGGCGAGCGCCCTGCAAGTGCTGGCGGCGAGCGCCAGCGCCGCACAGCAGGCCCCCGAGACGCTGACGATCATGGTCGAGGACGCCGCCGCTCCGTGGTCCAAAAGCGACGGCACCGGTTACGCCAATGACGTGGTCGTGGCGGCCTTCAAGGAGATGGGCATCCAGGTGCGCCTCAGGGTCGTGCCCTATTCGCGCTGCAAGTTCATGGTGTTCAGCGGTCAGGTCGCAGCCTGTTTCAACATGAGCTGGCAACCGGAGTTCGAGGGCAGGATCAGGTTCGCGGCGCAACCGATCTTCTACGTCAGCAACGATGTTTTCGAACGGATCGACGCGCCTCTGCCCAAACCTGCGCAGGGGCAATGTGCGTTGCCCGCTGGCACCGTGCTGGGCATCACCCGGGATTACGAATACACCGATCAGGTGATGGCACTGAAGAACGCCGGGGCGGTGTTCGAAAACTCCCTTTCCGATGTGACAGGCTTGCAGAAGCTCGCCGCCCGACGGTTTCAGGCAGCCGTCATCATGAGCAATGACATCGAGGGGCGGAATCAGAAGGCCAGACAGTCGGGTACGGAACATGCCGTGCGATTTGCGTTCAACTGCGGGGTGGTGAACTCGACCATAGGTTTCAGCGTGACGCACCCGGACGGATTGCGGGCGCTGAAGCTGTATGACGAAGGCTTCAAAAGGATCGAAGCCAGCGGCGTCCTCAACGGCATCCACCAGCGCTGGTTCCCTTTGTAACTGTAGGAGCGAGCTTGCTCGCGATGGTCGTCAACGATAACGCTGGCTGCCTGAGACCCCAACGCCGAGCTGGCCCGACTGGCCCTCTCCGATCCGCTGACCGGCCTGTCCAGACGAGTTCATTGTGGCGAGGGGGCTTGCCCCCTCACCGCAAGGTTTCATGCATTCGCTTGATCAGGTCCGTCCCACAGACCCCGTCACCGGCAGATTCCCCAACAGATTCAACCCCGTCGTCTTCACGAACGTCTCGTAATCCATCGGCTTTTCAACCCGCGTCTCAGCGTTAGGCAACACATACGCCCAGGCACGCTTGGACGACGCGTCATACACCAGCTTGTACAACCGCGTCGGCACCCAGACCTTGTTGTCCCCTACCGTTCCATGGCCAGAATCAAACAGCGGCCCGGTAAACACATACACATTGCCTGCGGCGCGCTGGGCGAACTTCCTCACATCGGACTCGACCTTGCTCCAGATCTTGCGATTGTTGGTCGGGTCCTGCGGCACCATGTTCGACAGCGCGAAGGATTGCGCCATCGCATTCGGGTTCGGCGCGTCGGCCGCCGGGGATTGGTGACCACGATCCACCGCCGGTTTCTGGCTGCGGTAATCGCTCAACTCTGCCCGCCCGCTCTTGGGAATCCGCGGGTCGGCGTAGAACTGGTTGGTGCGCTCCTCGCCTTTGGCGTCCTTCAGTTGCGCGGCATTGAGGCGTTCGATGACCACCAGCGGCGTCTTGCTGGTTTGCGAATACAGCACCGCAAAATTGTCGGAACACAGGGCCAGCGGTTTCATGCTGGAAGACACCGTGGTCATGGCCAGCGGTTTGGAGGAAGGGAACAACTCTGAACAGCCGTCAAACGAGGCTTTTTTCTGTTGGCTGGAATACAGATCCAGCGCCGCGCTCTGGCTGATCGAACCCGAGCGCGAGCCTTGTTCCTGATGCTGCGCGGGTGGCTTGAGCAGATCCAGCAGACTGCGGGCTTCTGCGCCGGTGGAGAGCAAAACAAGGGCCGACAGCCCAACTGCAATTTTGCGTAGGTGCATGGTTATTTCTTCGATTCTGGATGGGGAACTAAACGAGCGGCGAGCCCCGATGCAGGGGACCCGTTGAAGGCGGGTGCAGCTTATAGAGTGGCGAGCATGCTTTCACTGTCCTTGATCAAATTTGCGGGAAACATTGACCATGACAAATCACATAAGTGCCGGGCTTGGCTGCTGAATCTGCGGACAACCAAAAACCACTGTGGGTCCAGTGGACTGAACACAATTCCCAAGACATCCCCATCCCCTGTGTGAGCGGGCTTGCCCGCGAAGAGGCCGGCACATCCCACATCAATGGCGCCTGATCTGCCGCCTTCGCGGGCAAGCCCGCTCCCACAGGTTTTGCGGTTTTTTTCAGACGAAAAAAAGGCCCATTTGCGGATGGGCCAGAAAAAATTACGCCAAAGGACGCGGGAGCAATGAATGAGTCTGATGGGCAACCAGAACATCAATTTCCGCGTGGAATGCACTTTAACAGCTGAGGGAATTTACAAAAATCATGGTCAGTAATACTGACTATTGAAGAATAAGATGTTCGTTGGTTGCGTTGGCGTGGTACGAGTTTCCTGAAAGGCTTAGTTATCGTTCTTGCTGATATTTAAGGGTTTTTTGGTACTGCCGTTTTGGTGGTAATTGGTGTGGAACTTCAATTCCATAAACTAAGGATGGATATTCGAAGTTCGGTTGTTAACCGCGTACTGACTGGGGAAATGCATTACCTGCGAACAACACAAAACCCTTGTGGGAGCGATGTCGGCCACAAAATCTACGAGCAACACAAAACCCCTGTGGGAGCGGGCTTGCCCGCGAAGGCGCCCGATCAGCCAGCATCGATGTTGGCCAATAATTGGATTTCTTTCGGATGTCCGTCACCTGCATAGGCTTCTTCTGAAGGCTTACGCCCCGGATGGCGTAGGAAATTTCTGTATTTCCTACATTCAGGTTTTGCCCGCCCTCATTCAGGCAGAATCGCTCGCCCAGGGTGTTTTGGCATTCTGGCTGTAGGACGCGCTGTAGGTCCTAAGAAATTTCCGGGCAGTCCTCGGAGATTTCCTTCGAAATGCGGCGAATGGCATGAACTGGTGGGCGGTAGGTTGGCGGGATAGGCTTTTTCCCGTCGCCGCGAGAGCGGTGGCTGGGTGTAGGAGCCCAACTCGTTGACGCGCACCAGCGCTGTCGTTTGAACATGGCAATTTGTTCGCGGCGGCTGTGTGCGGGACCACGCTTCGGCGTGGCTGAGTTGACGTGTCTCAGTTCCTACTCCCGCACATGGCTGCCACCCACGCCTGTAGGAAGGCTGGTGGTTGCTACAGAATCTACACGTTAGAGGTAATCAACCATGACAAAACTTCATCCCGATCCACCCTATGAAAAACCATTGCCTCCCCCCGGCAACCGCTACATGGCCATGACCGGCAACTGCAGCGACATGCCCACCTTCTTCATCGACACCCACGTCCCGCTCGACATCCTGTTGGAAGCCGCCAACTACCGCATCCGCGCGGTCGTTGAGGTCCTGGAAAACCTGTCCATGCGTGGTTCCATCGAGTGTGAATCCTTCATCCTCAGCGACTTCGCGCTGATGTGCGCCATACCGTTGCGCGATGGATGTGATGTGCTGGATATCATCAAACGACGGATGCGCTAACCACCGCCCTTGCGCCGGATACATAATCTGCAAACAACACACAAACCTGTGGGAGCGGCGGTGCGCGTGGTGCAGGCCCCGACCATGCTGGATCGCCTGCATGGGCCGATTCCGTTGAAGTCGGTGGGCTGATATTCACACCTGACCCCTGTAGCAGCTGGCGAAGCCTGCGTCCGGCTGCGAAGCAGTCGTGAAATCAGCGAATGCGGTGTTTCAGACAGACCTCGCATTCAGGTTTTGCGACTGCTGCGCAGCCGGACGCAGGCTTCGCCAGCTGCTACAGGGATCGCGTCTCACGCTTGAAAGCCTGTCGTCGATCGCTGAGCTATCGTTGCCTCACTTCCGCGCAGGAAAACAAACATGCTGTACTTCCAGGAAATGCTGGGCATTGCCATCTTTTCAATTACCGGTGTATTGGCGATTAAAAAACCCGGTGTCGATCTATTTGGCGCGGTAGTACTCGGGATCATCACGGCAATTGGCGGCGGTACAATCCGCGACTTATTACTTGATCTGCCAATCTTCTGGATTGCCGACTTCAACTACATCTGGGCCGCATTGTTTGCGGCCTTGTTGGCGTTCTTTCTGACGCCACGATTGCAACAACGCTATCAACTGTTGCTGTATCTCGATGGTCTGGCGGCCGCGTTGTTTGGCCTGGCGGCGACCGAGAAAGTGCTGACGCCTCACCTGGCTTGTGCATTTCCCTGGCGAATCACCCGCCCGACTTCAACCTGGATGGCATAGGCCGGCGCCTCCACCGCGTTGAAGTCCTGGGTGTAGCGCTGGGCAAAACCCTCCACGCCCCACTCCTGATACTGCTGCACATGCTTGAGCTCGTGTGCCCAGAGCGCCACGTTGTGCTCGGCGTCCTTGGCATCGCGAAAGATGATGATGTCCACCAGCGTCACCGCGCCCACATCGGGGTTCTGCAGCATGGCCGTGGCGGCGCTGAACTGGCCGTTGTCGCTGACTTTGTAGAGCGCGGCGTCCAGGACACTTGGGGCGTACCAGCGCAGCAGCTGTTCGCGGATCGGCTCCGGAATCGGCTGGGTGCCAGCCACCGCCGCTTCGGCGCGGGATTGGGTCAGCCACAGTGCCAGGGCCGGCCCTGCGATCTGGTAGATGTCGGCGGGCACGGTCAAAAGGCCGAGGTCGGGAAAGCAGATGCATTCGTCCAGGCAGATCTGTTTCTGGCCGGATGGGCAGGTGTTTTCCTGAGCGCTGACTTCGAGGCTCAGGCAAAGGAAGAGAAGCGCCAGCAGGCGTGCGGCAAGTCGTGGCATCAAGGCTCCACGGATCGGGTCGATTCTGTTCGCCAGCGCTTGCGCGCATGAACGTAGGCGGCCAGGTCGTTGTAACCCAGCTGTGCGGCGATTTGAGTGCGGCTGTTGCCTTGCAGTTCCAGGTACTGCTCAAGTTCGGCGCGCACCCGGTCGAGCAGTTCGCGGAAGGTCATGCCTTCTTCCTCCAGACGCCGCCGCAAGGTACGCGGGCTCTGAGCCAGTTCCTGCGCCTGTAGCTCGAGGGTGACGGCCTGGCCGGCGATAAGACTTTGGCGAATCCCCTGCGCCACCCTGCCCGCCCAGCCGCT
Source organism: Pseudomonas sp. C1C7 (assembly GCF_013359595.1). Taxonomy (GTDB): domain Bacteria; phylum Pseudomonadota; class Gammaproteobacteria; order Pseudomonadales; family Pseudomonadaceae; genus Aquipseudomonas. Next base: position 13,457 of record NZ_JABFMP010000062.1, read on the forward strand.
GAGCTGCTGCTGTTGCGACAGTCGGCGATCCAGTTCCTGACAGAGCACTTCCATCATCCCGGCGTTGTGGGTTTGCAGCGGGACCGCGAGGCTGGTTCGGTCGAAATACACCCGGTTGTAGCCGCAGTCGAACTGCACGTTGTCGCCGAACCATTGCCGGTATTCGGCGTGATAGGCCGGGCGCGGGTGAGCGAAACAGGCGCGCACCGGCATCAAAGCCATGTCGGCGCCGATGCGCAATACGCTCAGGGACATCACCGAATAATGCTCGACGACATAGCGCGCCAGCGTTGCCGGCGCGTCGATGCGGATCTCCACGCCCAGGCCGTCGCCGTCCTCGACCAGCACGACGCTGTCCATGTCCGAGGCCAGTCTGGCGTAGCGCGCCCAGAACCGGATCGCCTCCTCAAGATTGGCGCTGAACAGGCAGGCGTGGGCCAGCACGTGCCAATCCTGACGGCTGAAATGGGAGAACAAATGCAGGCCGATCGCCGGATCGTGGGCGGCGGCCTTGGCCCAGAGCTGCTCCAGGGCGACCATGCTGTAGTTGCTGCGTTCCTGCAGCGTGCGGTTTTGCAGATAGCGCTCCAGCACCCGGCCCAGCGGGCCGCGGTGAAAGCGCTCGGGCGAAGGGTTGACCGCTTTTCGGGTGATTCTGTCCGTTTTGCACATATCGCGTGGTTGGCCCATGGTTTCTTATTGGTTGGCATTGCCATTATCGGCCGCCACCAGAGAGTGCCATGAATACAACAACAATAATCACCAGCAGTCCGATCCCGATCATCATCGCCATCCTGATTGGCTTCATCGTCCTCGAAATCGCCTGCTCCTGCTTCACCCAGCCCCGCGGACAGCGGCGGGACGCGATCATCGAAATCGTCGGTTCAAGTCTGTTGATGCTGGTCACCCTGCCGTTGGTGACTTTTCTCGCCAACCTGTTACTGGAACATTTCGCGCCGCAACTGAAAAACAGCCTCGTCGGCCTGCACTGGCTGCTGGGGCTCGGCCTGTTCCTGGTGCTGGACGACATGACCCAGTACTGGTGGCACCGCCTCAGCCACAAGGTGCCGTTCCTCTATTCGCTGCACCGGGCGCACCATTCGGCGCCGTACATGAGCATCCGCATCGTCTATCGCAACAACAGCTTTTACTACCTGCTGATGCCGGGGCTGTGGTTTTCCGGCGTGTTGCTCTATATGGGCTTGGGGCAGGTGTATTTCGGCTACCTGATCGTCAAGATGCTGGTGATTTTTGGCGCCCACAGCAGCGTGCCGTGGGATGAAAAGCTCTATCGGATTGCGGTGCTGCGCCCGCTGATGTGGGTGCTGGAGCGGACCATTTCCACGCCTGCCACTCACTCGGCGCACCACGGGCTGAATGCCGATGACGGGGTGACGAACTACAAGGGCAATTTCGGCAACCTGCTGTTTTTCTGGGACGTGCTGTTCGGCTCGGCGAAGATCACCCGCCGCCGTCCCGAGCATTACGGGATCGAAGACATGAAGCCGGTCAGCTGGCAGGAGGAGTTGTTCTGGCCGTTGGCGCGGGGCAAGCGAGTTCAAACGCAGCGTTCGTCGAATCAGGAGTTGGCTAAATGAATATTGTGCTTGTTGCAGGTTCCAGTCAGGTGGATAGCCAATCGGCCAAGGTTGCCGGGTTTCTTGCGGGGCGCTTGCAGGCGCTGGGGTTGTGCGAGTTGCCCAGGGTGATCGACCTGGGTGTTGCGCCCCTGCCGTTGTGGCCGGCGGAAGATGTGAATGGGATCTGGGCTGACCACAGCGCGCTGCTGCGCGAGGCTGATGGGTTGGTGGTGATAACGCCGGAGTGGCATGGGATGGCGTGCCCGGCGTTGAAGAATCTGTTTGTCCATGCGGGGCATCGGGAGTTGGGGCACAAGCCGGCGTTGCTGGTGGGGGTTTCATCTGGTCAGGGTGGTGCCTATCCGCTGTCCGAATTGCGGGCCTCGAGCTACAAGAATTGCCGGATCTGTTATCTGCCTGAGCAGTTGATTGTGCGGCAGGTGGAGTCGGTCATGAATGGCCCGGATAGCGCAGGAGCTGAAGACCTGCGCATCCGCCAGCGTGCCGATTGGTCACTGCAGGTGCTGGCCGAATATGCCCGGGCGCTGCAGGGGATGAATGAGCGAATCAGTCACGACAATCCGGAATTTGCCAACGGTATGTAGGCACAGCGAGCGTGCTTGCGATGGCGGTGTGTCAGGCTTCATTGATGTTGGATGTTCCGGCCTCTTCGCGAGCAAGCCCGCTCCCACAGGGAATTGTGGTGTTCACACATTTTCCAGGCTCATGCAAAACCCTGTAGGAGCGAGGCTTGCCCGCGAATGGTGGTCAACGATCACGCCCAACAGGCTGCAAGGCAAACCGGACAGCACGAACAGCCAGTCGCCGGGAAACACTTCGACACCGCGAATCGTCAGCACCTCTTGAACATTGATAATCGTGAGGCGCTATCAACTAATATATATAGCGACCATAAACCTTTCGCCGTCGGTCGCCAAAATCCCGTGCAATAACCACAGCTTTATTGGGTGAACTAGTCTCTTTGCAAGTTCGGCTGGAGATACTCCCAATGTCATTGGCTGAAGAACAAAAAACACAGCGCCGAAAGGAAACCCGGCTGTTCCTGTTTCTTGTCGTCTGTCTGTTCCCCTTGCTTTGCGTGGCGATTGTCGGCGGCTACGGCTTCATCGTCTGGTTTTTCCAAATGCTCTACGGACCGCCCGGCCCTCCCAACTGATCAACTTCGACAACTGTCTGTTGGAGTCAGAACATGGACGACACTCTGCATATAGCCAGTCTCGTGGTACTTGCACGGCCCGAACTTTTCGAAGCCGTCAAAGCCAACTTGCGTCTTCTCGATCACCTTGAACTGCATCAGGAAAGTCCCGCCGGAAAACTGGTGGTGGTACTTGAGGCAACCCACGAAGAGCAGATCCTGCAACGCATCGAACAGATCAATAACTTGCCCGGCGTACTCAACGCCGCGTTGATCTATCACCAAATCCTCGACCACGCAGGGGAAACCGAATGAGCATGTCCCGCCGGGAATTCGTCAAGGCCCAGGCCGCCGCCATTGCAGCCGCCGCTGCCGGCCTGCCGATTGCCACCTCCGCGAGCAACCTGATCACCGAAGCCGACATGGTCACCCTGGACTGGAACAAGGCGCCCTGCCGTTTCTGCGGCACCGGTTGCAGCGTGATGGTCGCGACAAGGGACAACCGCGTGGTCGCCACCCACGGCGATGTGAAGGCCGAGGTCAACCGTGGGCTGAACTGCGTGAAGGGTTATTTCCTGTCGAAGATCATGTACGGCGTCGACCGCCTGACCCAGCCGCTGTTGCGCATGAAAGACGGCAAGTTCGACAAACAGGGCGAATTCCAGGCGATCAGCTGGGACAAGGCCTTCGACATCATGGAAGAGAAATTCAAGCAGGCCCTGAAAAACAAGGGCCCCGAGTCCATCGGCATGTTCGGCTCCGGGCAATGGACGGTGTGGGAAGGCTACGCCGCCAACAAGCTGATGAAGGCCGGCTTTCGCAGCAACAACATCGACCCCAACGCCCGGCACTGCATGGCTTCTGCGGTGATGGGCTTCATGCGCACCTTCGGCATGGACGAGCCGATGGGCTGCTACGACGACATTGAGGCCACCGACACCTTCGTGCTCTGGGGCTCGAACATGGCGGAGATGCACCCGATCCTCTGGAGCCGCGTCACCGACCGGCGCCTGAGCCAGCCCCACGTCAAGGTCGCGGTGCTGTCGACCTTCGAACACCGCAGCTTCGATCTGGCCGACATCCCCATGGTGTTCAAGCCACAGACCGACCTTCTGATCCTCAACTACATCGCCAACCACATCATCGAAAGCGGCGCGGTGAACAAGGATTTCGTCGGCAAGCACACCCGCTTCGCGAAGGGCGCCGAGGACATTGGCTACGGCCTGCGCCCGGACGATCCACGGGAAAAGAACGCGAAGAACTCCGACAAGGCCAACACCTGGAGCGACATGTCCTTCGAGGACTTCGCCGCCTTCGTCAAACCCTACACCCTGGAGCGCACGGCAAAGGAAACCGGGGTCACGGCCGACCGCCTCAAGAGCCTGGCCGAGCTGTACGCCGATCCCAAACGCAAGGTGGTCTCGTTCTGGACCATGGGTTTCAACCAGCACACCCGTGGGGTCTGGGCCAACAACCTGATCTACAACATCCATTTGCTGACCGGCAAGATCAGCGAACCGGGCAACAGCCCGTTCTCCCTGACCGGCCAACCCTCGGCCTGTGGCACGGCGCGGGAAGTCGGGACTTTCTCTCACCGGTTGCCGGCCGACCTGGTGGTGACCAATCCCAAGCACCGCGCCACGGCGGAACAGATCTGGAAACTGCCCGCCGGCACGATCCAGGAAAAGGTCGGCTTCCACGCCGTGCAGCAGAGCCGCATGCTCAAGGACGGCGTGCTCAACGTCTACTGGACCCAGGCCAGCAACAACATGCACGCCGGCCCCAACATCATGCAGGAGGTGTTGCCCGGCTGGCGCAACCCGGAAAACTTCGTGATCGTCTCGGACGTCTACCCCACCGTGTCCGCCCAGGCCGCCGACCTGATCCTGCCGAGCGCCATGTGGGTGGAAAAGGAAGGCGCCTTCGGCAACGCTGAACGCCGCACGCAGTTCTGGCACCAGTTGGTCAGCGCGCCGGGTGAGGCCAGGTCCGATCTGTGGCAGCTGATCGAGTTTTCCAAGCGCTTCAAGACCGATGAGGTGTGGCCTGCCGAGCTGTTGGCCAAGTCGCCTGAACTCAAAGGCAAGACCCTTTTCGATGTGCTGTACAAAAACGGTCAGGTCGATCAGTTCCCGGTGGCGCAGATCGAAAACGGCTTCAAGAACGACGAGGCCAAGGCCTTCGGTTTCTATGTGCAAAAAGGCCTGTTCGAAGAATACGCGCAGTTCGGTCGCGGTCATGGTCATGACCTGGCCGGTTTCGACCGCTACCACAGTGAGCGCGGCCTGCGCTGGCCGGTGGTGGACGGCAAGGAAACCCGCTGGCGCTACCGCGAGGGGCTCGACCCTTATGTCGAGACCGGCAGCGATGTGCAGTTCTACGGCCAGCCGGACAAGAAGGCGATCATCTTCGCCCTGCCCTACGAGCCGCCGGCCGAAGCCCCGGACGAGCAATTTCCGTTCTGGCTGAGCACCGGTCGGGTGCTCGAACACTGGCACACCGGCAGCATGACCCAACGGGTCGATGAGCTCTACAAGGCCGTGCCCGACGCCCTGGTGTACATGCATCCTGAAGATGCCAAGGCTTTGCAGGCACGGCGCGGCAGCGAGGTGAAACTGATCAGCCGGCGCGGCGAGATCCGCGCACGCATCGAAACCCGCGGGCGCAACAAGCCACCGCGCGGCCTGGTGTTCGTGCCGTTCTTCGATGCCAACAAGCTGATCAACAAGGTCACGCTCGATGCCACCGACCCGATCTCCAAGCAGACCGACTACAAGAAATGCGCCATTCGCATCGAATTGATCAGCGCGGCATGAGGAGAACCGTCATGACCTTTCGAATCCTGCCGTTGCTTTTGCTCGCCATGATCGGCGCGGCCATCGCCGCCGAAGTCAACTACCCGCTGGATGCGCCGGCCCCCAACGGGCGGCGTCCCGGTGGCACCATCACCCAGGAAATGCAGGCGCCGCCGTTGGCCGAGGATGAAAACAAGGACATCAAGCGCGAGCGCAATTACCCGGAGCAACCACCGACCATTCCCCACACCATCCGCGGTTACCAGATCGACAAGAACGGCAACAAGTGCCTGTCCTGTCACAGCCGGGCCAACAGTGCGCGCAGCCAGGCGACGATGATCAGCATCACCCACTACATGGACCGTGACGGCCAGCCGCTGGCGGCGGTGTCGCCACGGCGCTACTTCTGCACCCAGTGCCACGTGCCGCAAAAAGACGTGCAGCCGTTGGTGGGCAACAGCTTCGAGACCATCGACCAGATTCTGCAAGACGACGCCAACAACGCGAAAAAGCCTTGAGGAGGCGCCATGAAAGCACTGTTCGCCCTGTTCAAGGACTACTGGGGCATCCTGCGTCGGCCCAGCGTTTATTTCAGCCTGGGGTTCCTGACACTGGGCGGTTTCATCGCCGGGATCATTTTCTGGGGTGGCTTCAACACGGCGCTGGAGCTGACCAACACCGAGAAGTTCTGCACGTCGTGCCACGAGATGCGCGATAACGTTTTCGTCGAATTGCAGGAGACCATTCACTACACCAACCGCTCCGGCGTGCGTGCCAGTTGCCCGGACTGCCACGTGCCCCACGAATGGACCCACAAGATCGCGCGCAAGATGCAGGCGTCGAAGGAAGTGTGGGGCAAGCTGTTCGGCACCATCGACACCCGCGACAAATTCCTCACCATGCGTCGTGAGTTGGCCGAACACGAATGGGCCCGGCTCAAGGCCAACGACTCGCGCGAATGCCGTAACTGCCACAACTTCGAATTCATGGACTTCACCCGGCAGAGCAAACGGGCGGCGGCGATGCATTCGACGTCGCTGGCCAAGGGTGAGGCGACTTGCATCGATTGCCATAAGGGCATTGCGCACAAGTTGCCGGATATGAGTGGTGTAAAAGGTTGGTGACCCCATTCCCCCTCCCCCTGTAGGAGCTGCCGAAGGCTGCGATCTTTTGATTTTTTTTAAGAGCAAGATCAAAAGATCGCAGCCTTCGGCAGCTCCTACAGGTGAGTGTGTTCACATTGCAACGGCGCTTACCGCGACGTTGTAAGATGGCCCCCTCGAAAACCGCCGGATCACCCTCACCATGCTCACGGTCCAGGACCTGCTCGCCATCGATGTACTGAAACTGCGCGCCATCGCCGGCCTGACCGGCACCGGCAGGACCATCACCTGGGCCCATGCCGTCGACCTGCCCGACCCGTGGCGCTGGGTTTCTCCGGGGGATCTGGTGATGACCACCTGCGGCGGCATTCCCTTTGATGCGGACGAACAGGTTTCCTGGCTCGAACAGCTGGTGCAGAGCAATGCCAGCGCCCTGGTCGTCGCCCCTCGCGATGACGCCCCTGAACTGTCCGACCTGATGCTCGACGCCGCCGACCGCCTGCTCTTCCCCATCCTTCGCGGCAGCTTCGAGCTGGAGTTCGTCAAGCTCTCCCACTATGTGATCGAAAGCGTGCTACAGGCCCAGCGCGAGCGCTTCAATGCCAGCGAGCGGCTGTTCCAGACCTATGCCGAAGCGCTGCGCAAGGAGCCGGACATGGCCGGTCGGCTGTCGATCCTGGCGAGCACGCTGGACTTGAGTTTGAGCATCGAGGATGCCGTCAGTGGTGCTGCGATCGTCGACTCGGCAACCGCGTATAAAACTGCGCCGGAACGCCTCGAACGTATCCCGATTGGCGGACGCACTCGGGCGCATCTGGTCATGGCTCGCAAGGGTGAAAGAACCCAGAGCGACCCGATTCTGGTGCGCTCGCTGGTGGGGCTGTTGGGGGTCGAACTGGAGCGTTTGATGATCCAGCGGGACCTGCAGCGCGATGAGGGATCGGCTTTGCTGCGCAGTCTGCTGGCCAATGAAACGGAGTTCAGCCTGGCCCGACCGATCCTCGCGCAACGGGGGCTGGCCGGCACGCTGGTCAGCGTGGCGATCAAGCCTGGTATCAATGGGCCGTGGGCTGCCGATGAATTGCATCAGGCTCCGGTCTTTCACCGTGCGAGCCCGCTGCTGCTGAGCGATAACTATCTGCTGATTGCCCTTTGTCACGACGACAACGAAATCTTCGATGCCCTGCGCGGCTGTCTTGGTCAAAGCACAGCGATCGGCGTCAGCGGCCCCATCGCCACGGCGACCGGTTTTCGCGAAAGCGTCAGGCAGGCACGCCTGGCCCTGATGCAGGCCCAGGAACTGGATGCGGGTGTGTTGCGTTATGGCGAGGCGGAAACCGGCCTGATCATGGCGCCCAAATCCCTGGCCGAAGCCCGGGCGCTGGTGGGGCGTTACCTGGGGCCGCTGATCGAACACGACCGGACCCAACGCGCGGCCTTGCTGGCGACGTTGATGGCTTTTCTGGAGAACGACGGGAACTGGAAGGCTACTGCGTTGGACCTGGACATCCACCGTCAGACCCTGGTGTACCGGCTCAAGCTGGTGGAGCAACTGACAGGCATCAAGCCCACCACCACGCAGGGGATTGCGCGGTACTGGATTGCGATACAGGCCGGGAAAAATACCGAGTTGTTCGATGACACCCCGTAACCCTTGTGGGAGCGGGCTTGCTCGCGAAGAGGCCGGCAGCTTCAACATTTCCATTGGCTGACCCACCGCCTTCGCGA
>NZ_JABFMP010000063.1 GCF_013359595.1 Pseudomonas sp. C1C7
TTTTGATTTTGTTTTTAAGAGCAAGATCAAAAGATCGCAGCCTTCGGCAGCTCCTACAAAGGCAGGTCCGCGGTTTTTCAGATTTGCCCCGATGCATTCAGACTCATCACCCGCGCCGCTGTCTCTTCATCCTTGGGCAGCGAAAAACGAAAGGTCGCCCCACGCCCCGGCACATCGACCAACTGAATCTCGCACCCATGCAACTGCAGGATGCGGTGCACGATTCTCAGCCCCAATCCACCGTCCCGCCGCGCACCGCCGATATTGAACGGCCGCAGGAACAGCCCTTCGCGCAATTCAGGAGGGATACCGGGGCCGGTGTCGCTGACGGTGACCTCGATGAACGAGCCTTGCGGCCGCAGGCTGAGTTCGATTTCTCCACCTTGCGGCGTATGGCGCAGGGCATTGTCGAAAAGGTTGGTCAGCACCCGTTCGATCAACCCAAGGTCCGCACAGGCCGCTGAAACATTGGGAGCGAAGGTGGCCTTGAGTTCCACCTGCCGCGCTTCGGCGGTGAGTTCGAATTTCTGGAAGATGTCCTGGGCCAGATCGGTCAGGGAGAAACGCTCCAGGATCGGCTGCACGAAACCATGCTCCAGCCGCACCAGCTCCAGCAGCGATTGCGCCAGCCCGCCGACCTTGCGGCTCTGATCCAGCGCGATCCCCAGGTAGCGGCGGCGGTCGGCGGGAGACAGCGTGGCGTCCTTGAGCGACAGGGTTTCCAGGTATCCGTGCAGGGACGCCAGTGGCGTGCGCAGGTCGTGGGAAATGTTCGCCACCAGCTCGCGGCGCTCCTGATCCTGGCGGGTCAGCGAGCGCCACTGCTCGCCAAGACGCGCCTGCATCTGGCGGAAGGTGGCATCGAGGATCGCTATTTCATCGTGGCTGGCGTTTTTATCCACAGGCGGGGAGGGCGTTGGCGCAGCGGGAATGCCATCGATGTCGAACTGGCTGACACTCTCGGTCAGGCGCCGCAACGGCCGGGTGATCAAGGCGAACGCCGTCAGACCGGCAATCAGGCACAACAGCGCCACCAGACCAATGGACAGCAACGCGGTGTTGAGCGCGGCGCTGGTGGCGCCTCGTTCGGCAAGGCGGTCATGGTCCTCGCCGAGCAGCACCACATAGAGATAACCCGCCGGCTTGCCATCGACCATCAAGGGTGCCGCGCTGAACACCTTGCGTGCATCGGTGCTGCGCGGGTCGTCGCCGAGAATCGGCAAGGCATCACCCTTGAGCAGACGCCGGATCGGCGCCAGATCGATCTGCTCGCGATGTATCCGACCCTCGGGCGCGGCGCTGCCGACGATCTTCCCGGCGGAGTCGAGCAGGTACACCTCGACACTGGGGTTGACCTGCATCAGCTTGCTGAACAGGTCGCGCACCGCATTGGGCATCAGGCCCCGGGTATCCATCAAAACCGTATCGCGGGCGATGTGCTGCGCCAGATCCCGCGACAACCCCTGCACCACTTCCTGTTCATGCATCTGGTTGGAACGCACCTGCATCCACGCCGAGGTGCCGCAGCACACCAGCAGCAGGACGGCGAACACCAGGGACAGGCGTTGTGTGAGGGTCAGCCTCATGCTTGCGGCTCCTCGCTGTTGGCGAACTTGTAGCCACGCCCCCAGACCGTGAGGATGCGCGCAGGTTGCGCGGGATCGGCCTCGATCTTGGCGCGCAGGCGGTTGATGTGGGTATTGACCGTGTGCTCGTAACCTTCGTGGCTGTAGCCCCAGACGGCATTGAGCAGGTCCATGCGCGAGAACACCTTGCCGGGCTGGCGCGCGAAGAAATACAGCAGGTCGAACTCCCGTGGCGTGAGGTCCAGGCGTCGTCCTTCGAGGGAGGCTTCACGGGTGATCGGGTCGATGGCCAGGCCGTCGATGTTCAGGCTGCCGGCGTCCATCTTCAGGTTGCGGGCCATGGCGTCGACCCGGCGCAGCAGGGCTTTGACCCGGGCCACCAGTTCGAGCATGGAAAACGGCTTGGCCAGGTAGTCGTCAGCGCCCAGCTCCAGCCCGAGAATCCGGTGCACTTCGCTGGAGCGGGCGCTGGTGATGATGATCGGCGTATAGCGGGCCATGGCGCGGGCGCGCCGGCAGATTTCCAGGCCGTCGACGCCTGGCAGCATCAGGTCGAGAATCAGTGCATCCCAGCTTCCTTGCTGCAGCAGGCGCATGCCTTCATCGCCATCGGCGCAGTGCACCACCTCGAACTGCTCATCGCGCAGATGCAGGCAGATAAGGTCGGCGATGTGCAAATCGTCCTCGACCACGAGGACGCGTTTGGTCTGTTCCATCCAGTTCAATCCTTCGACGCAATGGGCACATTGTGCGGGTTTTACGGGGCCGCAGTTATCACGAATTGTTTAACTTCTCGTGAGGATTTGGCGATCAACCCAAGCCTAGGCTTTGTTCCATGAAGAGCCCTGGAATTTTGGAGACGGCAATGCTCTCAAAACATTTTTCACGACGGCAATTTCTCTTTGCGACCGGCGGGCTGGGGGTTGCGGCGCTGGCGATCGGTGTATTGCCAAAATTTGCCGGCAGATCTGTGCTGATCAGCGAGGCCGAGGCCTCGGAGGTGTTCGAAGTGACCCACAGCGACAGCGAATGGCACACCCTCCTCAGTGACGAGCAGTACGAAATCCTGCGCGAAGAGGGCACCGAACGGGCCTATAGCAGCCCGCTGAACAACGAGCACCGCGAAGGCACCTTCGCCTGCGCGGGCTGTGATCTGCCGCTGTTTTCCTCGACCACCAAATTCGACAGCCGCACCGGTTGGCCGAGTTTCTGGGCACCGCTGGACAAGGCCGTGGCCACCCGGGTGGACCGCACCTTCGGCATGGTCCGCGAAGAGGTTCACTGCCGGCGTTGTGGCGGGCACTTGGGGCATGTCTTCGATGACGGGCCAAAACCTACCGGGCTACGTTACTGCATGAACGGCCTGGCCATGACATTCCGGCCGGTCTGATCCCGGCTTCTTTCCTCACTCTTGCAGGTCGACGCTATGTGGCTTCTGGTCCTCGCTTATCTCGGTGGTGTGTTGACAATCGTCAGCCCGTGCATCTTGCCGGTACTGCCGTTCGTCTTTGCCCGCACAGGCCAACCGTTCGTGAAAAGTGGCTTGCCGCTGTTGGCAGGCATGGCGCTGACCTTCGCCTTCGTCGCCACGCTGGCGGCGGTGGGTGGGGGCTGGGTGGTGCAACTCAATCAGTACGGGCGCTGGCTGGCGCTGGTGTTCGTGGCGCTGTTCGGCCTGACGCTGTTGCTGCCGCAATTGGCCGAGCGCCTGACCCGACCGCTGGTTGCGGCCGGGAGCCGTTTGTCCGAGAAGGCGGGGGCCGACGCGCAGCCACGTCCGGGGGCCTCGTTTCTGATCGGGGTCGCCACCGGTCTGCTGTGGGCACCCTGCGCGGGGCCGATCCTGGGTCTGTTGCTGACCGGCGCCGCCTTGCAGGGCGCGAGCATCGCGACCACTTTGTTGTTGCTGGCCTATGCCGCCGGTGCCGCGACATCCCTCGCCGTGGCCTTGCTGCTGGGTGGCAAGGTGTTCGCCGCGATGAAGCGCTCCATCGGCGCTGGCGAGTGGCTGCGTCGCGGCCTGGGTGCTGCAATGCTGGCCGGTGTGGCCGCCATTGCCCTGGGGCTCGACACCGGGATTCTGGCGCGGGTTTCGACGGCGTCCACCGGGGAAATCGAACAGGCGCTGGTGGAGCAACTGGCGGGTAAATCACCTCGCAACAGCACGGCGATGATGGCGCAAAAGCCGTCGCCCGACGGCGCGCTGCCCGTGGCCAGCACAAGTACCTTGCCGGTCGAAGGCACGCTGCCACCGCTGGACGGTGCCGTGCAGTGGCTCAATTCGCCGCCGCTCGATGCTCAGGCGCTGAAAGGCAAGGTGGTGCTGGTGGATTTCTGGACCTACTCCTGCATCAACTGCCTGCGTTCGCTGCCTTACGTGAAAGCCTGGGCCGAGAAGTACCGTGACCAGGGGCTGGTGGTGATCGGTGTGCATGCACCGGAATTCGCCTTCGAGCGCAACGTCGACAACGTCACCAAAGCCATGAAGGACCTGGGTATCAGCTACCCGGTGGCGATCGATAACGAGTTCAAGATCTGGCGCGCCTTCAACAACGAATACTGGCCGGCGCACTATTTCGCCGACGCCCAGGGGCGCATTCGCTACCACCACTTCGGCGAAGGCGAGTACGCCGAGTCGGAGCGGGTCATCCAGCAACTGCTGCGTGAGGCCGGTGCCGGCAACGTCTCGGACGGGTTGATCAACGCCAAGGCCGACGGCGTGCAAAGGGCGCCGGACAACAACGAAGTGCAATCGCCGGAAACCTACGTCGGCTACCAGCGTGCGGAGCATTTCGTGCCGGATACCAGCCTGGTGCCGGACAAGGTGTCGACCTATCAGACGCCCGCCAAACTGGCGCTCAACGACTGGAGCCTGGCAGGGCAGTGGAACGTCGGCCCCGAGCACGCCACGGCCAGCGCACCGGCCAGCCGCATCGTCTATCGCTTCCACGCCCGTGATCTGCATCTGGTGCTCGGCCCCGGCAAGGACGGCAAACCGGTGCGCTTCAAGGTGCTGATCGATGGCAAGGCCCCCGAAAACGACCATGGCATGGACGTGGCGCCCGATGGCAGCGGCATGGTGACCGAACAGCGTTTGTATCAACTGGTACGGCAGAACGGCGGCGTGCAGGACCGGACCTTCAGCATCGAGTTTCTGGATCCGGGTGCATCGGCCTACGCCTTCACCTTCGGCTGACAGCCTTTCAAATTTTCAGGAGTCCAACCCATGAAAACCCTGTTCACCTGGCGTCGTACCTTGTTGGGATTGCTGGCTGCCGGCGTCATCGGCCAATGTTCGGCATTTTCCTTCGGCGGCGCTGAAGAAGCGGTGCTGATCCCACCGCCCACCCTCGACGAAGTCACCCAATCCCACCGCGAAACCGCCGTTTTCGCTGGTGGCTGCTTCTGGGGTGTTCAAGGTGTGTTCCAGCATGTCAAAGGCGTGAAGAACGCGGTCTCCGGTTACGCGGGCGGGGCGGCCAATACGGCGCAATACGAGCGTGTGAGCAATGGCGATACCGGGCATGCAGAGTCCGTCGAGGTCACCTATGACCCGAGTCAGGTCAGCTACGGCGCCTTGTTGCAGATCTACTTTTCCGTGGCGCACAACCCGACCGAGCTGAATCGCCAGGGGCCGGACACCGGGACCCAGTATCGATCGGCGATCTTTACCAAAAACAGCGAGCAGCAAAAGGTCGCCCAGGCCTACATTGCTCAGCTCGATGCGGCGCATTCATTTGATAAGCCGATCGTGACCAAGCTGGAAAGCTTCAACGGTTTCTACCCGGCGGAGGAGGAGCACCAGGACTTTCTGACCGAGCATCCGAGTTATCCCTACATCGTGATCAATGATCTGCCGAAGGTGGCGCAGCTCAAGCAGTTGTATCCGGAGCGGTATCAGGAGAAGCCGGTGTTGGTGAAAGGACAGTTGTGACGGAGTGTAGGACCGCTTGGTCAAGGCAAAACGCGGTCCATGTAGCAGCTGGCGAAGTCTGCGTCCGGCTGCGAAGCAGTCGCAAAACCTGAATGCGAGGTCTGCCTGAAGCACCGCGTTGCCTGAATTCACGACGGCTTCGCAGCCGGACGCAGGCTTCGCCAGCTGCTACAGGTTTTGCGGTGGCTTGACTGACGGGCATCAGGGTTAGCCAGAAATCACATTCTTGCCCGCAATCTTCGACCGATACAGCGCCTGATCAGCACGAGCCATCAACCCAGTCTGCTGCTCTTCGTCAAAGCGCTGCACCACGCCAAAACTCATGGTCACCTGGAAATCCCCCACCGGCAGCAATTGCTCCAGACCACCGCGAATGGCCTCGGCGAGGCTCCTGGCGTCGGCCAGGCTAGTGTTGGCCAGGGTCATGATGAATTCATCACCACCCCAACGAGCCAGCAGGTCCCCTTCGCGCACAAAGCGCTTGAGGTTTTCCACAACGTGCACCAAGGCCGCATCGCCCAGCGCATGACCGTAGTGATCGTTGATGTTCTTGAAATCGTCGATGTCCATGGCGATCAGGGACAGAGGTTCGCGGAAACGCTGGGCACGCTCGCAGGCCTGGGGCAGTACCTGTTCCAGGCGATAGCGGTTGGCGATAGAGGTGAGGGTGTCGGTGTGCGCCAGCTTGCGGTTTTCTTCGAGCTGCAATTGCAGCTGCTCGTTGACTCGGGACAGCTCCCGGGTGCGCTCTTCGATCATCGTTTCCAGCGAGTGATTGCGTCGCTGGAGTTCTTCGAGCAGGCGCCGCTTGTCCTCGATGCTGCGGTGGGCGCCGACCATGCGCGCCACGGAGCCGTCTTCGTTGCGGGCCAGTACGTGGCCACGGTCTTCGATCCAGATGTAACTGCCGTCATGGGTGCGGCAGCGATACTCGGCCTGATAAACCGGGGTGCGCTCGTTGAGGTAATCGTCGAAACGGGCCATGACCTGCGGGTAGTCATCGGGGTGGATGACGTTTTCCCAGGTCAGCACGTTGTTATCCAGAGAGTGTGGCGAATAGCCGAGCATCTCGTACCAGCGAGCATTGCGGTAGACGAAACCGGTGTTGGCGTTCCAGTCCCAGATGCCGTCGCTGACCAGTTCCATGATGGTGTGCAGCATGCTGTCGTTCATGCCCGACAGGTCGAACTTCACCGGTTCGATGTTCGATGCTTCATCCATCGCTGCGCTCCCTGTGCCCTGATATCAAAGTGATCAGTCCCGGGCGCAGATTAATTCATGCCGCACGGGGGCGGCTAGTGCTTGCCCCACATGCCCATGGCGAAGTCGACGAAACGCCGCAGTTTGGGTAGTCGATGGCGATCCTGGGCATAGACCAGGTGCATCGGGCGGCACGGCAGTTGATAGCGCTGAAGCAGCGGGATCAGCTTGCCGGACTTCAGATCCGGCTCCACCAGCGCATCGGGCACCATCACGATGCCCATTCCGGTGCGTGCGGCCTGATGCAATCCTGCCGAGCTGTTGATCACCAGCGAGCCGCTGACCGCCACCACGATTTCGCCATCCGGGCCGTTCAGGCGCCATTGTCGGGCGACCGCCTGCCAGTCATCGCCGGCGGGGTAGGCGAACGCCAGGCAGTTGTGGTGTTGCAGGTCTTCGGGTTTTTCCGGGATGCCATGGCGGTCCAGGTATTCCTTCGACGCGCACATGGTCAGGGTGTAGTCGATCAGCGGGCGGGCGATGAGGTTCGAGGGTTCCAGCGCGCCCAGGCGGAAGGCCACGTCGAAGCCATGGTCCAGCAGGTCCGGTCGGCGGTTGGTCAGCACCACGTCCAGCTTCACCCGTGGATTGTGCAGGCTGAACTCGCTCAAGGCCGGCGCCAGGCGTTCGGTGCCGAAAGTCAGCGGGGCGGTGATGCGCAGGGTGCCGCTGGGCTCGTCGAGGGTCTGTTCGGCCAGGCGTTCCGAATCCGCCACCAGCCCCAGCACTTCCAGGCAGCGCTGGTAGTACGCGCTGCCGAATTCCGTCAGGCGCTGGCGGCGTGTGGTGCGATTGAGCAGGCGCACGCCAAGGCGCTGCTCCAGTGCCTTGAGGTGATTGCCGACCATGGTGGTGGACATTTCGCACTGCAAAGCGGCGGCGGTCATGCTGCCGGCCTCCACCACCCGCACGTAGACGGTCATTGCCTGGAACAGATCCATTATCAAGCCCAGCTTTAAAATGATTGAAGTATTACTGAGTTTATCCAGTTCAGGTGGCTAACCATACTGCAAAAACACCCACAATTGCTGGAGCCTGATGTCATGACCGCCGCCTGCCTGATGAGCACTTACCAACCGCTGGCCCTGAGTTTCGACAAGGGCCTGGGCACGCGACTGTGGGATCAGGCCGGTCGTGAATACCTGGATGCGGTCGCCGGTGTGGCGGTGACCAACGTTGGCCATTCCCACCCGAAAATCGTCGCCGCCATCAGCGAACAGGCCGGGTTGCTGCTGCACACCTCGAACCTCTACAGCATCGACTGGCAACAGCGGCTGGCGCGCAAGCTCACGACACTGGCGGGCATGGACCGGGCGTTTTTCAACAACTCCGGCGCCGAGGCCAACGAAACGGCACTGAAAATCGCCCGGCTTTACGGTTGGCACAAAGGCATCGAGCAACCGCTGGTGGTGGTCATGGAGAACGCCTTTCACGGGCGGACCCTCGGCACCCTGTCCGCCAGCGATGGTCCGGCCGTGAGGTTGGGTTTCAACAAACTGCCGGGGGATTTCATCAAGGTGCCGTTCGGTGATCTCAAGGCGCTGGATCGGGTGTATCAGAGCCACGGTGAGCGCGTCGTCGCCGTGTTGATGGAGCCGATTCAGGGCGAAAGCGGCGTGCAACTGGCGCCGCCGGGCTATCTCAAGGCCGTGCGCGAACTGTGCAGCCGGCGCGGCTGGCTGATGATGCTCGATGAAATCCAGACCGGCATCGGCCGCACCGGCCAGTGGTTCGCCTTCCAGCACGAAGGCATCGTTCCCGACGTCATGACCCTGGCCAAGGGTCTGGGCAACGGCGTCCCCATCGGCGCCTGCCTGGCCCGCGGCAAAGCCGCCGAAATCTTCACCCCTGGCAGCCACGGCAGCACCTTCGGCGGCAACCCGCTGGCCTGCCGGGTCGGCTGCACGGTGCTGGAAATCATCGAAGAACAAAGCCTGCGGGACAACGCCCGGCTACAGGGCGAACGGCTGCTCAAGAGACTGAACATGGAACTGGCCGACCACCCCAACGTCCTGACCATCCGCGGCCAGGGCCTGATGATCGGCATCGAACTCAAACAACCCATCCGCGACCTGCCCCTGATCGCCGCCCGGGATCACGGCCTGTTGATCAACGTGACCCGCGGGCAAACCATCCGCCTGCTGCCGCCGCTGACTATTGATGAGCGTGAAGTGGAAATGATTGTGAGAGGGGTAAGCCGGGCCATCAACCCGATGTAAAACCATCCCCCCTGCAGGAGCTGCCGAAGGCTGCGATCTTTTGACTCTGACGATTTCAGCGTCGCTGAAGATCAAGAAAGATCGCAGCCTTCGGCAGCTCCTACAGGGGACTCGGTATGCAGGTTAATTCTGTTGAGCCTGCCTGATCGCTGCGCTCATGGCACTGATGAACCGGGTAATTTCAGTGCGATCTTTCAACCTGATCTTCGAATCGCCAAAACCCTCGAACAACCGGCGGTGCGCCGCAAACCCACTGGACCCCGCCCGCATTCGATAGCTCCCCGCCCACTCCAGCATCGCCATCACCCGCTCGTCGTCGTTCTCTTCACGCTGGCGAATGTTGGCGACGCATTCCTCGTCGTCAACGCTCAACCAAATCAGCGCCGTCGCGCGGTGCAACAGTTCGCTGATGATCCAGCCATAAACCCCTTCGATCACCCAGCGCTCTTCGCTGGCCGCCACACGCGCCATGCCCAGTGCTTCGCCACGGGGGCGGGGGATGCTGTGTTCGTCGGATAGCCAGTGGATGAGGTCGAGGTCGGTGCGGGGGAGTTGCAGGTGTTCGCACAGGCGTTGGGCCAGCCAGCTTTTGCCGGAGCCGGAGTTGCCGATGATCAGGGTTCGGGTGAGGTCCATGAGTCACACCATGCAACATTGTGAGGACATGTCAGTCAGGCCGCCGCAGAACCTGTAGCAGCTGGCGAAGCCTGCGTCCGGCTGCGAAGCAGTCGCTAAATCAGCCAACGCGGTGTTTCAGGCAGGCCTCGGACTTAGGTTTTACGACTGCTGCGCAGTCGGACGCAGGCTTCGCCAGCTGCTACATGGATTGCGTTGGGCCGACGGTTAATCATCGCTTTCGGGCGGGAGCATTCGGGTTTTCGGCGCGCCGTTGGCGTTGTGTTGGAAGATCTCCCGCGGCTGTCCCTGTTCATTAAAGAACACCTGCCCGATCCCCGCCGAGTTCCACAGGCGTTCGCCCGCTTCGGCATGCTCGGGGATGTGCGGCACGATGCGCATGCGGCGGCGTTTGGTCAGCCAGTTCAGTGGCGAGCGGGGGGAGTAGAGCCAGCGGTTGAGGCGGTCGAACCATTCCAGCAGCGTGGGCGGGAATTCATTCTTGATGCCGCTGCTGGTGATCTGCCAAATGCGCGGCCCGGCCTTGCGGTGTCGGATCAGCACTTCGTAGACGAAGGAATAATGCACATCGCCTGACAGCACCACGTAACTGCCGGGCGTACGCGAGTGTCGGAAAATGTTCAGGATCACCTGCGCCGCGCCGCGATGGGCCATCCAGTTTTCCGCATCCACCAGCAGTGGATAACCGCACCAGCTGAAGATGCGTTGCACGGTTTCGATCAGCTTCACGCCGAACACCGGTGCCGGTGACACGATGATCGCCGAGGGGTGATCCAGCAGTTCCTGTTGCAGCTCGCTCAAGGCTTCCCAGTCCAGCAGGCCCGAGGGTTGCTTGAGGTTCATCTCGCTGCGCCAGCGTCGGGTGCGGGTGTCGAGCACCACCATGGCCGGCGTGGTGGGCAGCACGTAATGCCAGCGCTGAAACTTCAGCAGCTCATCGATCAACGCATCCTGCACCGGGCTGTCGAGATAGCCGTCGCTGCCGGTCGAGCTGAAACCGTCAGCTTTCTTCAGCACCGATTCGAAGGCATCCGGGTTGTTGCCCCAGCCCTGGCACAACATGTAGGCGATCAGCGCGTTGCCGATGATGCGTTTGGAGAACGGATGACCGTAGGCCGTTTCCTCCCACTGCGCGGAAAGATTCCAGTCGTCGGTAATATCGTGGTCGTCAAAAATCATGAAAGTCGGCAAGTGCGCCAGTGCCCGTGCGGCCTTGCCGAGGCCAGCCTTGAAACCATCGAGGCGCGACTGTTCCAGCGCATAACGCTCGTGCCGTTGTGGCGTCAGGGTCGGTGGTTGCGGGGCGATCAGGGACCAGGGCGTCGGCGACCAGACCAGCAGGTACATTGCCATGACTTCGGCGAAGGTCACAAGATGATTGTCGGCACTGCTGCTGGTGAAAATCGGTTTGCGCGCACCGCCGAAAAATCGCTCGCGCAGCGTCTCGTTGCTCTCCAGCGCCGGTAACAAGTCCGCACGATGGTAGTAACTGGCCGGATGCTCGTAGAGCCTTGCGCTGTCACTGACCACCGCACCTTCCAGATGCTCGCCGAACAAGCCCAGCCGTTCGATCAGCGCATGAATCGCCCGCAACATCGGCCCTGCCACATCGTCGGCGTAGACCTGATCGCCGGTCATCATCAACAGCGCCGGGCGATCGGCCGGCTCGTGCGCCTGTGCCAGCAAGTTATCCACACACAGCAAACCGTCCGCCGCCGGGTGATGGGGCTTGCGACAGGATCCGTGCAACAGCTGATCGATCCGCGAGCGCAGGACAAAATTCGGGCACAACGCATCGCCATACAACAGATGCGGCGCCCAGTCGGCGATGCCCGTTCCGTCACTTATCAACAGGTCGTATTCGATCAGCTCGTCACAAGGCAGGGCGCTGTCCAGCGTCACGTCGATCAAATGTGAAAAGGCATGGCTGCCCACCGCGATCACCGTGCATTGCCCGGCATCCAGGCGAATATCGCCCACATCCTGCAAGCGCAGCGTCAGTTCCAGCGCCCGCGAACCCACCAGCCACAACACCAGCCGCGTGGGCTCAAGGCGGCGCAACAGCGGGCCGGCCAGCACGGGTGGCAACGGTTGAAGATCGGCGGGCGATGACAGAGGGGCGGACATCCAGGTTCAAGACTCGTGAGGCACAGAGGCGGGCGATGATAGCGCAGGTGACGGCTGCATCGGCTAGAGTGAGTTTGCCGCACCGTCGGTGACGCCCGGCAATGCTGATCAAAACGAGGTGCACATGAACAGATTCATCCTGCCAGCGCTGGTCCTGCTGATCGCCGCGCAATCCCCGGCGTATGCCATCAGCGAAAAATATCGTAAACAATTGGAGCGATCCGGCTGCACTCAGGCGAGCGAGTTGCAGGGTTGTGATATCCACAAGACCAAGGCGGAGAACGCCAAGGCCGGGTTTACCAATCCCAAGGCCGCTGACGCCCCCAAAAGCGATGCCAAGACCCAAGCGCCCGCTAAAACCGAATAACAACAACCGCCCGCTACATCCGCGGCCGCGGCATCGTCGAGGGCATGCGTTGTTGGGGCGGGATGATCCGGCCGCTGCCACCGGTGGCGTTGGGCGGTGTGGCCTGGTCGTCCTGGCGGGTGTCATGGCACGACGATCCGCTGATGGCCACGAACACGAAGAGCAGCAGCGGCGCGATCAGGTGCTTGGGCATGGGAGGTCTCCAGGGCCGGATTCATCCAGCTTAATCGCGGATCTGAAGGCTCACCGCGCCGTTGGTCCGCCTTCATCTTCCAGAACTTGTGCCAAGCTGTTGTGACGCCCATTCGCCCGCCGCCCGGGGAGCCCTGACATGAAGTCCGCCCACGCGTCGCACATCCGTCGAGAGTTCTACAAAGCCGTCGGCTTCTACCTTCGACTGGCCTGGCCGATCTTTTCCGCGATGTTGATCGTCATTGTGTCGGTGGGGTTGATCATCAGTTATGTGGAGGGGTGGGATCCGTTTGACGGGATCTATTTCGGTTTTGTGACGGGGCTGACCATCGGGTATGGGGAGTTGGTGCCGAAGCTGCCGCTGTCGCGGGTGCTGGCGATATTGCTGGGGTTCAACGGGGTGTTGTTGACGGCGATTTTTGCGGCGATCAGTGTGCGGGCGATCGAGATTGCGGTGCGGGTGACGGAAGGGGAGAAATGAGGTGTACCCCGTCCCTGTAGGAGCTGCCGCAGGCTGCGATCTTTTGATTTTGATTTTTTAAAAGCAAGATCAAAAGATCGCAGCCTGCGGCAGCTCCTACAGGGGATGGAGCTTTAAGCCTCCCAGCCTGCTTCGCTGACGGCTGTCTGAACGAGCGGATGCAACGCCTTCCCCTGATGCTCCTTCTGCCACGCCAGCAATTCCTTGCGCATCCCCGGCGTCCAGAACATCTGCAGATGATTCCTCACACTCAACACCGCCTGCTTCTGATCCGGCTCATTGGCAAAATACAGGGCAATCTGGTTCGCCATCTTGATCAAATTGTCCGTGCTCATCGACGCACCTCCGCCTTATCGCCCCGTGCCTGCTGGCGTTCCTTGAGCAACCGTTGCTGTTCATCACTGAACGCCTGATAGCGTTTCTGCCACTCGGAAGGTTGATACACGCGGCTGACTTCCACGGCCGTCACCTTGTACTCCGGACAGTTGGTCGCCCAGTCGGAGTTGTCGGTGGTGATCACGTTGGCCCCCGATTCCGGGAAGTGGAAGGTGGTGTACACCACCCCCGGTGCAACCCGCTCGGTGACCCGCGCGCGCAGCACGGTCTGGCCGCTGCGGCTGCCGATGCCGACCCAATCGCCTTCGTTGATGCCGCGGCTCTCGGCGTCGGTCGGGTGGATTTCCAGGCGATCTTCGTCATGCCAGGCCACGTTCTCGGTGCGTCGGGTCTGCGCGCCGACGTTGTACTGGCTGAGGATGCGCCCGGTGGTCAGCAGCAGTGGATAACGGCTGTTGACCTTCTCTTCGGTGGGCACATAACCGGTGAGCATGAACCGTCCCTTGCCGCGCACGAACTCCTCGATGTGCATGGTCGGCGTGCCGTCCGGTGCCTGGGCGTTGCACGGCCATTGCAGGCTGCCGTGGCGCTCCAGTTCCTCATAGCTGACATTGGTGAAGGTCGGCGTCAGGCGGGCGATTTCATCCATGATTTCCGACGGATGCTTGTAGTTCATCGGGTAGCCCAGGGCATTGGCCAGGGCCACGGTGCCTTCCCAGTCAGCCTTGCCGCCCAACGGGTCCATCACCTTGCGCACCCGCGAGATACGGCGTTCGGCGTTGGTGAAGGTGCCGTCTTTCTCCAGGAACGAACTGCCCGGCAGGAACACATGGGCGAACTTGGCGGTTTCGTTGAGGAAGATGTCCTGCACCACCACGCACTCCATGGCCGACAAGGCCGCGGTCACGTGCTGGGTGTTCGGGTCGCTCTGGGCGATGTCCTCGCCCTGGCAGTACAGGCCCTTGAAGCTGCCGGCCAGCGCCGACTCGAACATGTTGGGAATGCGCAGGCCTGGATCGGGTTGCAGGGTGACGTTCCACGCCTGCTCGAACTCGGTCCGCACCGCCACGTTGGAGATGTGCCGGTAGCCGGGCAGCTCGTGGGGGAACGAACCCATGTCGCAGGAGCCCTGCACGTTGTTCTGACCGCGCAACGGGTTCACGCCCACACCTTCGCGGCCGATGTTGCCAGTGGCCATGGCGAGGTTGGCGATGCCCATCACCGAGGTACTGCCCTGGCTGTGCTCGGTCACGCCCAGGCCGTAGTAGATCGCCGCGTTGCCGCCGGTGGCGTACAGGCGGGCGGCGGCGCGGATATCTTCTGCGGGGACGCCGCAGATCGGAGCGATCGCTTCCGGCGAGTTCTCCGCGCGGCTGACGAACTCGCTCCAGCGGGCGAAATCGTTGCCCTCGCAACGGGCGTCGATGAAAGCCTGGTCTTGCAGGCCTTCGGTGATGATCGTGTGGGCCAGCGCGTTGAGCATGGCGACGTTGGTGCCGGGGCGCAGGGCCAGGTGGTATTCGGCGCGGGCGTGCACGGTGTCCACCAGATCGATGCGACGCGGGTCGATGACGATCAGCCGCGCGCCTTCACGCAGGCGGCGCTTGAGTTGGGAGGCGAACACCGGGTGCGCATCACTGGGGTTGGCGCCCATGACCAGCACCACATCGGCCTGCATCACCGAGTCGAAACTCTGGGTGCCGGCGGATTCGCCCAGGGTTTGTTTCAGGCCATAACCGGTCGGCGAGTGGCAGACCCGCGCGCAGGTGTCGACGTTATTGTTGCCGAACGCAGCGCGCACCAGTTTCTGCACCAGATAGGTTTCTTCGTTGGTGCAGCGGCTGGAAGTAATCCCGCCAATAGAATCGCGACCGTACTTTTGCTGCAAACGGCGGAACTCGCTGGCGGCGTAGGTCACCGCTTCATCCCAGCTGACTTCCTGCCACGGATCGTTGATGTGCTTGCGGATCATCGGCTTGGTGATGCGATCCGGGTGGGTCGCGTAACCCCAGGCAAAACGGCCTTTGACGCAGGAGTGGCCGTGGTTGGCCTGGCCGTTCTTGTCCGGGACCATGCGCACCAGCTGGTCGCCTTTCATCTCGGCGCGGAACGAGCAGCCCACGCCGCAGTAGGCGCAGGTGGTGATCACCGCGCGTTCCGGCTGACCCATCTCGACCACGCTTTTTTCCATCAGTGTCGCGGTCGGGCAGGCCTGCACACAGGCGCCGCAGGACACGCATTCCGAATCGAGGAAATCCTCGCCACCGGCCGCGGAAATCCGCGATTCGAAACCGCGCCCGGTCACGGTCAGGGCGAAGGTGCCCTGGGTTTCTTCACAGGCGCGCACGCAGCGGTTGCAGACGATGCACTTGCTCGGGTCGTAATCGAAATACGGGTTGGAGGTGTCCTTCACATCCTTCAGATGGTTCTCGCCTTCGTAGCCGTAGCGCACCTCGCGCAGGCCGACCTGGCCGGCCACGGTTTGCAGCTCGCAGTTACCGTTGGCCGAACAGGTCAGGCAGTCCAGCGGGTGATCGGAGATGTACAGCTCCATGACGTTGCGGCGCAGGGTCGCCAGCTTCGGCGTCTGGGTGTGCACCGTCATGCCTTCGGTGACAGGCGTGGTGCAGGACGCGGGATAACCACGCATGCCGTCGATCTCCACCAGGCACATGCGGCACGAGCCGAAGGCTTCCAGGCTGTCGGTGGCGCAGAGCTTGGGAATGGTGGTGCCCATCAGCGCCGCGGCGCGCATGACCGAGGTGCCTTCGGGCACGGTGATGCTGCGACCGTCGATGTTCAGGGTGATCTGCACATCGCTTTCGCGGGCCGGTGTGCCGAGATCGATATCGGTTTTCGGGTCGAAGAGAGTGATCATTGCTCGGCCTCCGAGGCGTGCAGACCGAAGTCGGCGGGGAAGTGCTTGAGTGCGCTGGCGACCGGATAAGACGTCATGCCGCCCAACGCGCACAGCGAACCGTATTGCAGGGTGTCGCACAGATCCTTGAGGACGATCGCCTGTTCATCGCGACCGTTCTGGTCCGGCGCTGCCAGCAGACGGTCGATCACCTCGACGCCACGGGTCGAGCCGATCCGGCAAGGCGTGCACTTGCCGCACGATTCCTCGGCGCAGAACTGCAAGGCGAAGCGCGCCATGTGCGCCATGTCGAGACTGTCATCCGCTACCACCACACCACCGTGACCAAGCATCGCGCCAATCGCGGCGAAGGCCTCGTAATCCAGCGGCGTATCGAATTGCGACGGCGGCACCCAGGCGCCCAGCGGGCCGCCCACTTGCGCAGCCTTCAGCGGCCGACCACTGGCGGTGCCGCCACCGTAATCTTCCACCAGCTCACGCAGAGTCAGGCCGAAGGCCCGCTCCACCAATCCGCCGTGACGAACATTACCCGCGAGCTGGAAAGGCATGGTGCCCAGCGAGCGACCCATGCCGTAGTCACGATAGAACTGCGCGCCCTTGGCCAGAATCAGCGGCACCGAAGCCAGCGTCAGTACGTTGTGCACCAGCGTCGGCAGGCCGAACAAACCTTTGAGCGCCGGAATCGGCGGCTTGGCGCGCACCAGCCCGCGCTTGCCTTCCAGCGAATCCAGCAGCGCCGTTTCTTCACCACAGATGTACGCGCCGGCACCGACACGCACTTCCAGATCGAACGCCTGCCCGCTGCCGCACACATCGGCGCCCAGGTATCCGGCTTCACGCGCGAGGTTCAGCGCCTGGCGCAAGGTGGCCACGGCATCGGGGTATTCCGAACGCACATAGATGTAGCCGAAGGTGGCGCCGGTGCAGAGGCCGGCAATGGCCATGCCCTCGATCAGCAGGAACGGATCGCCTTCCATCAACATGCGATCGGCGAACGTGCCGGAGTCGCCTTCGTCGGCGTTGCAGACGATGTACTTTTGCGCCGCTTCAGTGCTGCGCACCGTGCGCCACTTGATCCCGGCGGGGAAGGCCGCACCGCCACGGCCACGCAGGCCCGAATCGAACACGGCGGTCGCGGTCTGCTCGCCGCCAATGGCAATCGCCCGTTTCAAACCCTCGAAACCGCCGTGGGCCCGGTAATCGTCCAGGGACAGCGGCCGGGTGATGCCGGCACGGGCGAACAGCAGGCGTTGTTGAGACTTGAGATAAGGCAACTCTTCCACCAGGCCCAGGGCCAGTGGATGGTTGGAGGACGGTGCTTGCAGCGCCTCGAGCACGGACGGCACATCGGCCGCCGTCAGCGGGCCGAAGCCGATCCGGCCTTGCGGGCTGTCCACTTCCAGCAGCGGTTCCAGCCAGTACAGGCCACGGGAGCTGGTGCGCTGCAACTCCAGCGGCACGTTAAGTGCCTTGGCCTGAGTGATCAGCGCCGTGGACACCTCATCGGCGCCCACCGCACGGGCCAGCGAATCGGTCGACAGATAAAGAGTCGGCATCACGCGTCCTCCCGGCAGGCATCGAGCAGGGCGTCCAGGCGCTCGGCACTGAGCCGCGCATGCACCCGACCATCGAGCTCCAGCGCCGGCGAACAGGCGCAAGCACCCAGGCAATACACCGGCCGCAAACTGATGCTGCCATCGGCGCTGCTGCCGTGATCATCCAGCTGCAGACGATCGCGCAACTGTGCCGCCAACTGCTCGGCCCCGCGGCTCTGGCACGACTCGGCGCGGCACAAGCGCAGAATATGGCGGGCCGGCGGCGCGGTACGGAAGTCATGGTAGAAGCTGATCACCCCGCGAACCTCGGCCTGACTCTGGTTCAGCGCATGGGCAATCTCGGGAACGGCGGCATCGGGGATATAGCCGATGCGCTCCTGAATATCATGAAGAATCGGCAACAGCGCCCCGGGAGTGCCCTTATGGCGCTCCAGCAGAGTGTTGACCACAGACAGGTGCAACTCAACATCAGGCATTCAGCAATCCTCACGGTCACGGACATACCAGGCGGTTGTCGGTTGTCCGAAAGTGTCGGCTGCGGCATTCACACCACGTCACGGTATCGTGGCTTCGGCCGTTGGCCAGGGCACCCTTGGCGGGCATCTTGTTGTGCCCGATGCGATCTTTGTCGCATCTCTACCGGGCATAAAGGGCAGCTTGCCACGCGGCTATTGATCGAACTGCACCAAAGCGACGTGTTCGGTTCTGCCTACGACTATCCATTAAGTCTAGTTGAGCGTGGCACGGGGGACTCGCTCAGTGGCTTAATGCCTCTATGGGCTTGTCGTGGCGGATGTATAGCAAGCATTACAGGCGGGAAGAAGCATCAGAACCCTGGCTAATTCTACGGAGCAGATGCAGGGGGGATGACTCTGCAATCTCGATCGAGTATGAAATCAGGCCTAAGCCGTTCATTTGATAAACAGGGAAAGACAGATGATTGATTTCAACAACAAAGGATTCTTCAAACTCAAGCAGAACAACGAATACGCCGAACGCGTTTCCGCTCTGTTGATCGACGGCGAACACGTCATCGACGCCTACAAATCCATGCGCGACGGTGTGGTCTTTACCAACAAACGCATCATCTCGGTCAACGTCCAGGGCATCACCGGCAGCAAAAAAGACTTCACCTCATTGCCGTACAAAAACATCGTGGCGTATTCGGTGGAAACCTCAGGCACCTTCGACCTGGATTCCGAGCTGGAGATTTACTTCTCATCGCTTGGGAAAGTGAAATTCGAATTCACCGGCAAGACGTCGATGGTGGAAGTTTCCAAGCTGATATCCCAGCATCTGCTTTAACCACCACCCAATAAAAAGCCCCGGAAACGCCGGGGCTAATCCAAATACCAAACAACACACAAAACCCTGTGGGAGCGGGCTTGTCCGCGAAAGCGTCAGTCCAGCCAGTACAAATTCAGGATCGGTTGTATTCTGGCTTTCGGTCATGGGCTGCTGCCGAGGAGTGGGGCAGTGAATGAGGATTGAAGGTCGGCCGTTACATGTAGATGTATTTTTTCGAAGATAAGCACTGGCTTCCCCACCTCTATGCTCTGGCATCGTAGAACCGCTTCACCCATCACGGCATCGGGCGGTTACCTACGTCGAATGCTATAGTCCGCCGCGTTTTTTAGCTTCGAATGCGCACGGAAGCAAAGGGAGAATACTCATGACCATCTACACTGCGGGCTACGAAGGGCTCACCATCGACGCGTTCATCGCAAGGCTCAAACAAGCCCGGATCGACAAGGTGCTTGATGTCCGGGAATATCCAATCTCTCGAAAAAAGGGTTTTTCCAAAAAAGCATTTGCTGAATGCCTGGCCGCCGCAGGCATTTCGTATGAGCACAGTCCACCGCTCGGATGTCCAAAACCCATAAGAAATCGTTACAAAGTAGATGGCGATTGGTCTGTGTATTCCCGCGACTTTCGAGCCTACATCCGAACCCAGCAAGCAGTGCTGAGTAACCTTATCTCCAGCGTCGCAGAACAGCGAATTTGCATGGTCTGCTATGAGGCAGATTCAAGCTTCTGCCATCGAAGCCTGATTGCGGAAGCCGCTCAAGAGCTGGAAAGTTCTCTGCAGGCCAAACACCTTCCAATCAAAATAGAGAAATTTGCGGATCTGTTTGATGCTGTAGCTTAGGTGGGTAGACGAGGCTGACAATCAGCCATTGCCCTGGGAATCGATGGATGGTTCCCATCAGCAGCATAAGGTCTTTACTTGGGAGATCGACTTCCAGCTTTTTTCGAAATGGAGTTTCCCAGCCTTCTGCGCCGTGTTGACGACGAACGTTCCTGTAGAGTTGGCTGGCTTCCCAGTCCACAATCTTGTGGGTATAGGATTTGATCTCTCCATCGACTAAGCATTCGTATGTGTAGTGGAAGTCGAATGGCACTTTTTCCAGTCGTTTTATGCTCGCTCGTTCCTGACGCTCATCGAACAGGTTGGGCTGTCGCTGTAGATACTCCAGTTTTTCGATTTCCTGAGGTGTCCATTCCTCTGATGCTGCTTTACGAATATGCAGTGTGGCTATGCGTGCAGGCCGGAGTAGGCCCAGGGTGACACCCTCATTCACTCGCGCTTTCTCTAGCTCGTCAAAGCTATCGTAGACGGTCAGTTTATCCAAAAGCGTGCGTCGTTCTTTCCAGTCCCCCGCAGGTAACTTAGCACCCGCAGAAATAGTGTCCATTCCAATCTTGTGGCTTTCTGGTCTTCGGTCTGCCGGGCTTTTTTCAATAAAGGCCTCAATCCATTGCCATTTCGCGAACTGCTGATCTTCGGTGACCAAACGGAATGGAACTGGATAAAGACGTATTAGATTGCCTTGTTCGTCCATACCTGCGACGCAGGACGTTTCGGAATAGGTAGCGCTGGGGGAAGGATATGTCTTGCAGAGAATAAGTATTCGAGCTTTCCGTCGCATTTTCACCAGTTCCATTTGGCTTTTTTCGAACTCTACCTAGGCATCGGAGCGATGAACAGTTGCCTGCAATGCCTTGCAGCTGGAGTAGGCTGGTCTTTCTGTTGCTCCATATGTATCGATTTAATTGTTTGGTTTTTCAATCGTGCTTCAGCACACAGTCCACCCCAAACCCTTTGGAGCAACTGTCTCCACCCTGCAATGGGTCAGTATTTTGCCTGCCAACTCAACATAACCCCTGTGGGAGTGAGCCTGCTCGCGATAGCATCAGCCATCCAACAGCAATGCCAAATGCACTACCGCTACCGCAATTAACCCATCCCACAGGCAAACAGTTTATCCACAGGCTCCAGCCACTACCCCTCAGCCTTCGCCGCCCGCTTAGGCACCGGCACAAACTCCCGATCCCGAGTCAGCACCTTCACCGCATCATCCACCAACGCCTTGCTCATCGACGTCAAATAATGCGCCGCCCAGGCGTGATAATCCGTGTCCCTGATAAAAGCCGAG
>NZ_JABFMP010000064.1 GCF_013359595.1 Pseudomonas sp. C1C7
GGCATGGCGATGAAGGCCACTTCAAGCAAATGCAAGCGCTGCTGGAAACCCTGCAACGTCCCACTGTAGGCGGCAGAGCCTTGTCCTCCGGCGGGGGCAGCACGCCTAGAACAAATCTAGGTTTCTGGCTACAGATTCAGGTGCCGAATGCACTGGCAGGCAAGGATGTGACCCTGCAACCGGCCATGATCCAGACACATCTGTTCTATGTCGACGAACTGCAAAGCACTAAAGACAGGTTCTACGAACACTTCCTGAATGGCTACTGGATCGATCCGAAACTGCTCGGACAGCTACCCGACGGCCCAGGCTCCAAAGACAATCCGGCTGACTTCATTTACACCGGCAAGGAACAGCACCGTCTGTGGCAAGTCTGGATCCATCTACCCAAAGACAATCCGGTCCTTGAACTGGAGATCAAGTATCCGCCCGGCGTGCTTCAGCGTGCTGATGGCCGCGGATACCTGTTTCGAATGGCTCTTGAGTGGAGCCCAAGTGAAGCAGGCCGCGCCAACAATGCTTTCAGCGGCGAGCTAGAGGAAACGGACGGCATCGTACTGAGAGAACAAACAACCCAGCTTCTGAAACTGCTCATTCCTAACTGAGCTAATGGAGGAGCCCTGAAATGTTTAACTTTGACAAAACGCTTGAGTTGCCGCTGCAACTCCACTGGAAACATGCTGAAGAGCAAGAGTCAATGGCGTGGTCCATACGGGCGCGTAACTACAACACGTTTGTGGCGAACTGCATGCTTGCATTCATGCTGTTTTTTTTACTCGCACTTTCTGTTTTCCTATACACCGCCTACCACGACATAAGCCAACCTTGGCGAACTTTGTGGTGTTTACTTTTCTATGCATTAATGTCACTTGTAATCTTGAGCATGACCCATCAACGAATAAACTTCGCCTATCGCATCACTCAATTCGGTGTGGAATATTGCAAATGGAAACACTTCCCAAGATGGATGTTGCCATTTCTAAAATGGTTTACCGGCATCACCGCAGTGATTTTCATCTGCATGGCGAGCATTGATCCGGCATTTCTCATCGGCGCGTTGATCGGCCCAGGTGGTATGGGGTTGATGTACTTGTCCATGGCTAACTCCAAGAGTTATCAGGAAATGCAAACCGAATACCACAATAATTTCTACCATTGGACACAGCTGACAAAATCAACCGTTGCGACAAACCGGGACATGGTCGAACTCGAATTCATTGCACCGAGTAAAGACGGAAGTTACATGGCGTCCGGAAGCCTCTACGTTTTCTTCAATAAGCACAAAAAAGAACAAGTGGTAGACGTCATCAAAACTCATCTACCACCTGGCGTGCCTTGCGTCATTGGAAAGGTAGATGTTTGGCAGTAGTCAGTGATTACACCTGTAGGAGCGAGCTTGCTCGCGATGGAAGCCCGGCCACCGCGGGGCATCAGGCATCCAGCGTTATCGTTGGCGACCATCGCGAGCAGGCTCGCTCCCACAAGGAGACGTACGGCGTATCCATCTGAAAGTCTGAACGATCCACCCAAATCGCCCCTCTAGATGCAGTGCCACTGGATCCAAGGACGCGTAAATGGACGTTTCTTGCGCTGCATCCCCCCTCCCCACTCGGCAAAGCCCGGTCACCCGGCGTTTGGCGTATGCCATCGGCGCGCTGTTCATTGCGGGTGTGTTCGCGGCCGGAGCCGTGTTGTTGAGCATCGCCAGTCATCTGGACGAAGAGGACGCGGCGGATATCCGCTTCTATTCAGCCCGGGCCCTGGAAAACCGCATCGCCAATTCGCAGAACTACATGACCAGCTACTCCTACTGGACGCCGGCCTACGAGCATTTCAATGGCGAGGTCGATGTGAACTGGGCCTACACCGAACAGAACGTCGGCAAAACCATGTTCACCAGCGACGGCTACGAAGGCGTGTTTCTCATCGACCGGGCGCGGACCAAGTACGCGATGATTCGCGGGGAGCTGGTCCAGGGTGATATTTCCAGGTACCTGAAAGCCTCCGTTCCGCCGCTGATTGAACAGGTACAAAGCTCGGCCGATCTGACCAGGCCGGTCAGTACCTACGGACTGTTCGAGGGCCTGCCTGCACTGGTCACCGCCGCTGCCGTGATCCCCAATGACGAACACCAGATCAAAGACCCGCAGTCCACGTCGGTGCTGCTGTTCGTCGACAAGCTGACCCCGGCCAAGCTTGAGAAACTGGGCGAAAGCTACGGCTTGATCGACCTCGACCTCGCCGCCGATGACCAGATCGACGCGGATCAGCCGAAGGTACCGCTCGACAACACCGGCTTCAGCCTGGTCGCGCAAATGCAGCGTCCTGGCGAACATCTGTTGTGGTCGCTGCTGCCCGCACTCGGTGGGTCACTGACGCTGATGTTGTTGCTGACCTTCTATTTCTTTCGCCATGCGCTGCGCTCATCGGACTACGTCGATAAGAGCTACGCGCAACTGCAAGCCTCGAACCAGGCGCTGGAAGCCGCCAACCATGCGCTGGAGTCCAGCGAGGAGCGGTTCCGCGCGGTGGCCGAAGCGGCTTCCGACTGGATCTGGGAAATCGACAACCAGCAGACCATCACCTACGTGTCCGGGCGCTTCAGTGAAGTGACCGGGTTCTCGGTCGAGCAATGTCTGGGGAAGAACATCGAGCAGGTGCTGTATTGCGACACCATGCCCCTGGACTTGTGGCTGCATAAAATTGCCGATGGCAGCCACGCCAGCGACCTGCGTTGCACCTACCGCGATCAATCGGGCCAGCAGCGTTGCTGTCGATTGTCGGCGCGGCCCATCCGACACAAAGGCCTGCTGGTCGGCTTTCGCGGCACCGCCAGTGACATCACCGATGAAGTCGCCGCCCACGCTCAGATCCAGCACCTATCGATGCACGACGCGCTGACGGGCCTGCCGAACCGCAACAAGCTCTCGCGCTTTCTCGATGAAGCCCTGTCACTGAAGGAGCAATCCGTGCCGCTGTCGCTGTTGGTGATCGACCTGGACAACTTCAAGCCGATCAACGATTCCCTGGGTCATCCCGCGGGCGACGCGGTGCTGCAGCAAGTCGCCGCGCGCATGCGCGAATATACTCGCGAGCACGACATCGTCGCGCGGCTGGGCGGTGATGAATTCGTGGTGGTGCTGCACGGCATGGACAGCCATCACGAGATCGACAAATTCTGCACCCGCCTGATCGGCAGCCTGCATCAGCCGATCCTGTTCGAAGGTCACAATCTGCAGATCGGCGCGAGCATCGGCATCGCCCTGAGCCGTCGCCACGGCCATGTGCCCAGTGATCTGATCCGCTATGCGGACATCGCGCTGTACCAGGCCAAATCCGACGGCAAGAACACCTGGTGCTATTTCGAATCGCACATGAGCGAGCAGATCCAGAGCCGCCTGCAACTGGAAGACGACTTGCGCCGGGCGGTGAAAAACGACGAATTCGTCCTGCATTTCCAGCCGCGCTACAAGGTCGACGGCAAGAAAATCGTCTCGGTGGAAGCCCTGGTGCGCTGGCAGCATCCGACCCAGGGCCTGCTGGGGCCGGACCGATTCATTCCATTGGCGGAGCAGACCGACCTGATCGTGCCACTGGGCCGCTGGGTGCTGCGCGAGGCCTGTGAAACGGCGTTGACCTGGCCGGCGGACATTCTGTTGTCGGTCAACCTTTCCCCCGCCCAATTCGCTCTCAGCGACGTGGTCGAGGATGTGCGCCAAGTGCTGGTGGAGACGCGTTTTCCCGCCAGTCGCCTGGAGCTGGAAATCACCGAGAACGTGATGCTCAACGACACCGACGGCGCACTTACCACCATGAACGCGCTGAAGGAACTCGGCGTGCGTCTGAACATGGACGATTTCGGTACCGGCTATTCGTCCCTCGGTTATTTGCGCGCCTATCCGTTCGACGGGCTGAAGATCGACAAGCGCTTCATTGCCTCCATCGCCAGCGGCGGCAACGACCGCGCGGTGGTGCAGGCGATCATCGGGCTGGGCAAGGCGATGGGCCTGACGGTGACCGCTGAGGGGGTGGAAACCGAGGAACAGCTGGGGATCCTCGATTCCGATCAATGCCATGAAGTGCAGGGTTATTTCATGAGCCGGCCAATGGACAAACAGGCCTTTTCCAGGCTGCTGCAGGAGTCCCGCCGGCCGCGGATTGTGGCGCGCTCAGGGGTTCGCCAATGACCCGTCATGTATTGGCGTTGCGGGAAATGCCGGGGGTGTTGCGCATGAGGGCGATGACGGCATCGTAATCGTCCAGGGTCATGACACGCAGAGTGAACATCGAAGGTGGCCTGCTCGGTGACGGAGGACGCAGGCTAGCAAATGCCGTCTGTCGGTTGTGTGAACGTGCCGAGGCAAGCGGGTTTGTATCGTTGTGTAGGTTTTGCCCGCGAATCTACACGGCGATACACAACCGTCGGTTCACGACACACGCGGCCTACATGGGGATGAAAAAGTGCGCCTGTCGCCCTTGCGGTGTTCTTCGCTCCTTCGAGCGACACCCGGGCCCAAATGCCGAAAATTTCAGGAGCCCCCATGATCAACAACATCGAAACCGTGCTGTACACCGGCAAGACCGTCACCACCGGCGGCCGCCAGGGCGAGTCCCGCAGCGACGACGGGCGCCTGGACGTCAAGCTGTCCCCTCCGGGTTCGTCCGGCAGCGGCACCAACCCCGAGCAACTGCTGGGCGCCGGCTGGTCGGCTTGCTTCATCGGTGCCATGGGCAAGGCGGCGGCGGCGTTGAAGATGGCATTGCCGGCGGACGTAAGCGTCGCCACCGAAATCGACCTGGGCAAGACCGACAACGCCTTCTTCCTCCAGGCCCGCCTGAACGTCAGCCTGCCAGGCATAGACCCCACCCTGGCCCGCACCCTGGTAGACGCCGCCCACCAGACCTGCCCGTATTCCAAGGCAACGCGGGGCAATATCGACGTGACCATCAACCTCGTCTGATACCCGCACGGAATGATGCGATCTTTTGATCTTGCTTTAAAAACACAATCAAAAGATCGCAGCCTCGTTTCACTCGTCAGCTCCTACAGGAGAGCGGTGGGCATTGAGGGGATTTTTCTGGATGCCGGAAATTAGAAAGCCCGCACAAGGCGGGCTCTTAGTGGGTTTAGTAGGTGGCCAGTGCTGGTCTCTGGCTTACGAGGTTTATCAGGACTCTCACAGGTACAGCAATGCGCTGTCCTGCTTCACACGGCATAAGGGCTGGATCTCAGCGCGGAGATCTTTCTAACCGTGTACCCTTCGGAGCGCGCCCCACGCGTCCTCGCTATCCGCTTGCGCATCAGTCTGCGTTCTCACCTACAGGGTTCAGATTAGCAAAGCACCGAAAAAAGGGAACCGGGTTATTAGACCGTTTTCGCCTTTCGGCCGGCGCCGAAAAACCCAAACATGCTATGGCCCGGCCGCTACAACGTCCGCTGACTATTCCCGATCCCCTTCGCAATATCCACGCCCCAATCCATCGCCGCTTCCATGTCGAGCATGTGCGGCTTGGGATCGTGATTTTCGTCAATCACCGAGCCGTCCGGGCGGTAGACGCCGATGAACATTCCAAGCGATCCATCTTTGAGAATTTCGGCCTTGACCCGGATGCTGCATCCGTTGGACAGCGTTTCCTTGTGTTCAATATGGCGCTCGGTCATTGCTGTTTTCCTCCCGTGCTGGATTCGAACCTTACTGCAAAGGCTAGCTCAGACCCTCGAATTCGCAGGCCCGGCTGCCGAATCTGACAGCAGCGCAATGCCACCTATACTACAAGCCACCGTCCCCCCTGGGGTCTGCACGTCCAACAATAAGAAGCAGAGGTGAACATGGTCTGGCAGCAAATTTACGATCCGTTCAACAACCCGGTGATATCAACCCTCCTGGCCGCCGTGCCGGTCGTCGTGATGCTGGCGGCGCTGGCGTTCTTCCATGTCAAGGCACACCTGGCCGCGATACTGGCGTTGGTTTCGGCGCTGGTGATTGCCATCTTCGCCTTCGGCATGCCCGCCAACATGGCCGGTTCCGCCGCGTTGTACGGTGCGGCCAACGGGCTGCTGCCGATTGGCTGGATCGTGCTGAACATCATCTTTCTGCACCGGCTGACCACCGAAAACGGCTCGTTCAAAGTGCTGCAGGACTCCCTGGCGCGAATCACCGACGACCGTCGCCTGCAACTGCTGCTGATCGCCTTCTGCTTCGGCGCATTCTTCGAGGGCGCCGCCGGTTTCGGTACGCCGGTGGCGGTGACCGGGGCGATTCTGATCGGTTTGGGCTTTTCGCCCCTGGCCGCCTCGGGCCTGGCGCTGATCGCCAACACCGCACCGGTGGCGTTCGGCGCCCTGGGTACGCCAATCATCACCCTGGCCAAGGTCACCGGGCTCGATGAGATGGAGCTGTCGATGATGGTCGGCCGGCAGCTGCCGTTCTTCTCGGTGATCGTACCGTTCTGGCTGATCTGGGCCTTCGCCGGCTGGCGCAAGATGATGGAGATCTGGCCGGCGATCGTGGTCACCGGGGTCAGCTTCGCGGTGCCGCAGTTCATCGTCTCCAACTACCACGGGCCGATGCTGGTGGATGTGATCGCCGCGCTGATTTCCATGGCCTGCCTGACCGGTTTCCTCAAGGTCTGGAAACCGGCCACCGTACACACCTCCGCGGCGCTGACCGGCCGGGTCGACGATTCGAAAATCGACGATGAATACGCCAGCAAACCCGAGCCCACCGCAGCCTTTTCCGGCGATTCGAAAAAGGCCGTGATGCGCGCCTGGATGCCGTGGATCATCCTGACCATCTTCGTGTTCGCCTGGGGCACTCAGGGCTTCAAGAACAGTTTCGACACCCGCGCGGCGATCGATCCGGCCACCAGCGCCGCCAAGCTCGATCCACAAGGCAAACCGCTGCGCGAAGCCAACCCGGTGTTCGCGCCGGTCCTGACCTTCACCACCATCCACCAGCAGATCGAAAAAGTGCCGCCGGTGGTGCCCGCGCCGAAAGTCGAGGAAGCGGTGTACAAATTCACCTGGTTCACTGCCACCGGCAGCGGCATCCTGCTGGCCGCCATCGTCGGCGGCCTGCTGATGGGCTATTCGATTCCGCAGCTGATCAAGCAGTACCTGCGCACGATCTGGGTGGTGCGCTACTCGCTGATCACCATCACCGCGATGCTCGCCCTGGGCTTCCTCACGCGCTACTCGGGACTGGACGCCACCATGGGCCTGGCCTTCGCCGCGACGGGGATATTCTACCCGATGTTCGGCACCCTGCTCGGCTGGCTCGGCGTGGCGCTGACCGGCTCGGACACGGCGTCCAACGTGCTGTTCGGCGGCTTGCAACGGGTCACTTCGGAGCAATTGGGCCTGAGCCCCGTGCTGATGGCCGCCGCTAACAGCTCCGGCGGGGTCATGGGCAAGATGGTCGATGCGCAATCCATCGTGGTGGCGTCCACCGCGACCCGCTGGTATGGGCATGAAGGGGAGATTCTGCGCTACGTGTTCTTCCACTCGATCGTGCTGGCGGTGCTGGTGGGCGGGTTGGTGACGTTGCAGGCGTATGTGGCGCCGTTCAGTCATATGGTGGTGGGGCATTGATGGGGATTTAAAACAAAACGCGATCCATGTAGCAGCTGGCGAAGCCTGCGTCCGGCTGCTACAGGTTCTGCGGCCAGCCTATTAGGTCTTGAAAAGCCCGGGCGATCGCCCGGGCTTTTCATGAAGGGAGTATTGTTAAGCGACCATGAACATTCTCTACGATGAACGCGTCGACGGCGCCCTGCCCGACGTGGACAAGGCCGGATTGTTGGCGGCTCTGCGCACGCAGTGGCCGGATCTGGAAGTGCTGCACCAGACCGAAGAACTCAAGCCCTACGAATGCGACGGGCTGTCGGCCTACCGCACCACGCCGATGCTGGTGGTGCTGCCGCGCGATATCGCCCAGGTTCAGGGCGTGCTGCGCCTGTGCCACGAACGCCGTGTACCCGTGGTTGCCCGCGGCGCCGGCACCGGGTTGTCCGGCGGCGCCCTGCCCCTGGAAAAAGGCGTGCTGCTGGTAATGGCGCGCTTCAATCAGATTTTGCACATCGACCCCGAAGCCCGCACTGCCAGGGTCCAGCCCGGGGTGCGCAATCTCGCCATTTCCCAGGCCGCCGCGCAATACGGCCTCTACTACGCGCCGGACCCATCGTCGCAGATCGCCTGCTCCATCGGCGGCAACGTCGCCGAAAACGCAGGCGGCGTGCACTGCCTGAAATACGGCCTGACCGTGCACAACGTGCTGCAGGTCGACATCCTCACCGTCGACGGCGAATGCCTGACCCTGGGCTCCAATGCCCTGGACGCCCCCGGCCTCGACCTGCTCGCCCTGTTCACCGGTTCCGAAGGCATGCTCGGTGTCATCACCGAAGTCACCGTCAAGCTGCTGCCCAAGCCGCAATCGGCCAAGGTCCTGCTCGCCGCCTTCGACTCCGTGGAAAAGGCCGGCCGCGCGGTGGCCGACATCATCGCCGCCGGGATCATCCCGGGTGGCCTGGAGATGATGGACAACCTGGCGATCCGCGCCGCCGAGGACTTCATCCACGCCGGCTACCCGGTCGAGGCCGAAGCCATTCTGCTGTGCGAACTCGATGGCGTCGAAGCCGACGTCCACGAAGACTGCACCCGCGTGCGCCAGGTGCTGGAACAGGCCGGTGCCACCGAAGTGCGCCTGGCCCGCGATGAAGCCGAGCGCGTGCGCTTCTGGGCCGGGCGCAAGAACGCCTTCCCGGCGGTGGGCCGCCTGTCGCCGGACTATTACTGCATGGACGGCACCATCCCCCGGCGCGAGTTGCCCGGCGTGCTCCGGGCCATCGCCGAGTTGTCCGCCGAATACAACCTGCGGGTGGCCAATGTGTTCCATGCTGGCGACGGCAACATGCACCCGCTGATTCTATTCGACGCCAACCAGCCGGGCGAGCTGGAGCGCGCCGAAACCCTGGGCGGCAAGATCCTCGAACTGTGTGTGAAAGTCGGCGGCAGCATCACCGGCGAACACGGGGTCGGCCGCGAGAAAATCAATCAGATGTGCGCCCAGTTCAACAGCGATGAACTGACCCTGTTCCACGCCGTCAAAGCAGCATTCGACCCCAGCGGCCTGCTCAACCCCGGGAAGAACATCCCGACCCTGCACCGCTGTGCCGAGTTCGGCGCCATGCACGTGCATGCCGGGCAACTGCCCTTCCCTGACCTGGAGCGATTCTGATGCACGGCACAGACGATTTCGATGACAGCCAGGCGCTGCTCGAACAGGTCAATCTGGCACTGGAAAATGCTACGCCGCTGCGCATCCAAGGCTCCAACAGCAAGGCCTTTCTGGGGCGCATCGTCGCCGGGGAAATCCTCGACACCCGCACCCATCGCGGCATCGTCAGCTACGACCCGACTGAACTGGTGATCACCGCGCGCTGCGGCACGCCACTGACCCAACTGACGCAAGTGCTCGACGCCGCGCAACAGATGCTGGCCTGCGAACCGCCAGCCTTCGGCGACGGCGCCACCGTCGGCGGCATGATCGCCTGCGGCCTGTCCGGGCCACGGCGGCCGTGGTCCGGCTCGGTACGCGACTTCGTTCTGGGCACCCGCGTGATCACCGGATTTGGCGGGCACCTGCGTTTTGGCGGCGAGGTGATGAAAAACGTTGCCGGCTACGATCTGTCGCGCCTGATGGCCGGCAGTTTCGGCACCCTGGGCCTGATCACCGAAGTCTCGCTCAAGGTCCTGCCCAAACCCCGGCAAACCCTGAGCATCAGCCTGGAAATGACCAGCGATCGTGCACTGCAGAACCTCGCGAAATGGGGTCAACAACCCTTGCCGATCAGCGCCGCATGCCATGACGGCGAACGCCTGTACCTGCGCCTGGAAGGTGGCGAAGGCTCGGTGGCCTCGGCCCGTGACCGCCTGGGCGGCGAGTGGCTGGACGGCGGTTTCTGGGAGGATCTGAACGAGCATCGCCTGGCGTTTTTCGACGAGGACCAACCGCTCTGGCGCCTGTCGCTACCGCACAACACGCCGAAACTGTCCCTGCCCGGCCGGCAGCTGATCGATTGGGGTGGCGCCCAGCGCTGGCTCAAGTCCGACGCCGAAGACGCCTTCATCCGCCACGTGGTCGAGGAGTTCGGCGGGCACGTCACCTGCTACAGCCACGGCCTCACCGACAGCCCGTTCCACCCACTGTCCGCGGCGCTGATGCGCTATCACCGAAGCCTCAAGCAGCAACTCGACCCCCGGGGGATTTTCAACCCCGGTCGCCTGTACGCGGAGCTTTGAACCATGCAGACCACCCTGAGCGAGAACGCCCGCCGCCTGCCCCGTGCCGAAGAAGCCGACAGCATCCTGCGCACCTGCGTGCACTGCGGTTTCTGCAACGCCACCTGCCCGACCTACCAACTGCTGGGCGATGAACTGGACGGCCCGCGCGGGCGCATCTACCTGATCAAGCAAGTGCTGGAAGGCAACGAGGTCACGCAGAAGACTCAGCAGCATCTGGACCGCTGCCTGTCGTGCCGTAACTGCGAAACCACCTGCCCCTCCGGCGTCGACTACCACAACCTGTTGGACATCGGCCGCGCGGTGGTCGACGCGGCGGTCCCGCGCCCCATCGGTCAGCGCCTGCTGCGCGAGGGCCTGCGCACGCTGGTGCCGCATCCCGATCTGTTCAAGGGCTTGGTGAGTAGCGGCCAGGTGTTCCGCGCCCTGCTGCCCGACGCCCTGCAAAGCAAACTGCCGCGCAGTGCCACGCTGAGCAAACCGCGCCCGGCCACTCGTCATGCGCGGCAGGTATTGATGCTCGAAGGCTGCGTGCAACCGGGGCTGTCGCCCAATACCAATGTCGCGGCGGCCAGGGTGCTGGATCGCCTGGGGATCAGCGTCACGCCGTGCCGCGAAGCCGGTTGCTGCGGCGCCGTGGACTATCACCTGGACGCCCAGGCCGCAGGCCTGGATCGCGCCCGCCGCAACATCGACGCCTGGTGGCCGAGCATCGAGAAAGGCGCCGAGGCCATCGTGCAGACCGCCAGCGGCTGCGGCGCCTTCATCAAGGACTACGGCCACCTGCTCGCCAGCGACCCGGCCTATGCCGACAAGGCGCGAAGGGTCAGCGCGCTGGCCAAGGATCTGGTGGAAGTGCTGCGCGACGAACCGCTGGAAAAGCTCGGCATCCACAACGCCCATCGCCTGGCCTTCCATTGCCCCTGCACCTTGCAGCACGCGCAGAAACTCGGCGGCGCCGTGGAGAAACTGCTCGAACGCCTGGGCTTCAACCTGACCTTTGTGCCCGACAGCCACCTGTGCTGCGGCTCGGCGGGCACCTACTCGCTGACCCAGCCGGAACTGTCGCGGCAACTGCGGGACAACAAAATGAACGCGCTGGAAAACGGCTACCCTGAAGTGATTGTCACGGCCAACATCGGCTGCCAGTCGCACCTCGATGGTGCGGGGCGAACGCCGGTCAGGCATTGGATCGAGGTGGTCGAAGGGGCTTTGCCCTGACCTACAGGGTCAGAGGTGAACTCAGGGGTCGTGTTTCAGATCAAACACGCTGGAGAATTCGATGAAGAGCAAAGCCATTCTCGGCCAGGCCGAAGTGATGAAGATCCTCACCGCCGCGCACACCGAGGCGCAGAACAACCAGTGGCTGGTGACCATCGTCATCGTCGATGACGGCGGCCATCCCCTGGCCCTCGAACGCCTCGACGGCGCCGCGCCCATCACCGCCTACATCGCCACCGAAAAAGCCCGAACCGCCGCGTTGGGCCGGCGCGAATCGAAGAGCTATGAAGAGATGGTCAACGGCGGACGCACCGCATTCGTCACCGCGCCCCTGCTGACCTCGCTGGAAGGCGGCGTGCCGATCATCGTCGATGGCCAGGTCATCGGCGCCGTGGGCGTGTCCGGGGTCAAGGCCGAGCAGGATGCGCAGGTGGCAAAAGCCGGTGCGCAGTCCCTCAAATAACCCCCCGTCCCTCTGTAGGAGCGAGGCTTGCCCGCGAAGCTTTTGACAATCTCAAGGACGCCTTCGCGGGCAAGCCTCGCTCCTGCAAAGGGCGGTCCGTATTCAATCAGATGAGAGGAACCACCCATGACCCGTCTCACCGCCAAAGACTTCGCCCCCGAACTGCTGGAGCTCTACGACTACTACGCCCACGGCCTGATCAACCGCCGCGAGTTCCTCGACCGCGCGGCGCTGTTCACCCTCGGCGGCTTGACCGCCAGTGCGCTGCTGGCCTCGCTGAGCCCCAACTACGCCCTGGCCGAGCAGGTCGAGTTCACCGACCCGGACATCCTCGCCGAGTACATCACCTACCCGTCCCCCAAGGGCAACGGCCAGGTACGCGGTTATCTGGTGCGCCCGGCCAAGGCCACCGGCAAGGTCGGATCAGTGGTGGTCGTGCATGAGAATCGCGGGCTGAACCCTTACATCGAAGACGTCGCCCGGCGCCTGGCCAAGGCCGGGTTCATCGCCCTGGCCCCGGATGGCCTGACGTCGGTCGGCGGTTACCCGGGCAACGACGAAAAGGGCCGCGAGCTTCAGGAAAAGGTCGATCCGACCAAGCTGATGAACGACTTCTTCGCCGCCGTCGAATGGATGATGAAACACCCCGAAGGCAGCGGCAAAGTCGGCATCACCGGTTTCTGTTATGGCGGTGGCGTGACCAACGCGGCGGCCGTGGCCTATCCGGAACTGGGGGCGGCGGTGTCGTTCTACGGACGCCAGGCGGATGCCAAGGACGTGCCTCGGATCAAGGCGCCTCTGATGCTGCATTACGGGGAACTGGATACGCGGATCAACGAGGGTTGGCCGGCATTTGAAAAGGCGCTGAAGGCCGATGGCAAGACGTACGAGGCGTTTATCTATCCGGGTGCCAATCACGGGTTCCACAACGACTCGACGCCGAGGTATGACAAGGCGGCGGCCGATCTGGCGTGGGAGCGGACGTTGGGGTGGTTTCGCAAATACCTGGTCTGATCACACCCCCCTGTAGGAGCTGCCGAAGGCTGCGATCTTTTGATCTTGCGTTTATAAGATCAAAAGATCGCAGCCTCGTTTCACTCGACAGCTCCTACAGGGAATGTGTAGAGACAGTTACTTCGGCTGAGCCACAGTCCGCAGATACGGCTTCAACGTCTTGTACCCATCCGGATACTTCTTCTTCGCATCCTCATCCGACACCGACGTCGGGATGATCACATCTTCCCCCGGACGCCAGTTCACCGGCGTGGCAACGGTGTGCTTGGCATTGAGCTGCAGGGAATCGAGCAGGCGCAGCACTTCATCGAAATTGCGCCCCGCGCTCATCGGGTAGATCAGCATCGCCTTGATCTTCTTGTCCGGGCCCACCAGGAACACCGAACGCACGGTCGCGTTGTCCACCGCCGTGCGCGAACCGCCGCTGGCGTTGGGGTGGATCATGTCGTAGAGCTTGGCCACCACCAGGTTTTCGTCGCCGATCAGCGGGTAGTTGACCGCGCTGCCCTGGGTTTCCTCGATGTCGCCGACCCACTTCTCGTGGTCGCTGACCGGGTCGATGCTCAGGCCCAGGATCTTGGTGTTGCGCTTGTCGAACTCCGGCTTGAGCTTGGCCAGATAGCCCAGCTCAGTGGTGCACACCGGGGTGAAGTCCTTGGGATGGGAAAACAGGATGGCCCAGCCATTACCGATCCATTCGTGGAAATTGAGCTTGCCTTCGGTGGTGTCGGCGGTGAAATCCGGTGCTTCGTCGCCAATACGAATTGCCATATTTCG
Organism: Pseudomonas sp. C1C7; assembly: GCF_013359595.1. Lineage (GTDB taxonomy): Bacteria > Pseudomonadota > Gammaproteobacteria > Pseudomonadales > Pseudomonadaceae > Aquipseudomonas. The sequence continues at coordinate 13,776 of NZ_JABFMP010000064.1, forward strand.
ATCTCCTTGCAGTAGTGGACAGGGGCGCTGCGCCAGCCAGCGCGGACAGTATAGAAGAGCTTTCAAGACACACTGACGAGCGGTCGAAGCTACGGGAAAACGACTTATTCCACCAGCGCAATCAACTGGTAACGCTGGGCGTCGGTCAGCGCCGGACCAAAGCCCGCCCCGGCGTTTTCCGCCATGTAGCGCGGGTTGCCGGTGCCGGGAATCACGCAGGTCACCGCCGAATGCGACAGCAGGAACTTGAGCGCCATCTGCGGCCAGGTCTTGACCCCGACCTGCGCGGCCCAGCCCGGCAGCGGTTTGCCGTTGAGCCTGCCGAGCAGCCCGCCACCGCCGAACGGCCGATTGCAGATCACCGCCACGCCGCGCTCCCTGCACAGCGGCAGAATGCGCTTCTCGACGCCGCGATCATCCAGCGCGTAGTTGATTTGCAGGAAATCCAGCTGTTCGGCCTTGAGCACCGCTTCCACTTCCTCATAGGCCGATGCCGTGTAATGGGTGATGCCGATGTAGCGAATGCGCCCCTGCTCCTTCAAGTGGCGCAAGGTCGGCAGGTGGATCTGCCAGTCCAGCAGGTTGTGGATCTGCATCAGGTCGATGCGGTCGGTCTGCAGCAATTTGAAGGATTGCTCCATCTGCGCAATGCCTTCCTCGCGGCCACGGGTCCACACCTTGGTCGCCAGGAAGGCCGGCGAGCGTGGTTCGTGGATCGACAGCAATTCGCCGGTGTTTTCTTCCGCGCGCCCGTACATCGGCGAGCTGTCGATCACCGTCCCGCCCTTCTCGAACAACGCGCGCAGCACCCCGGGCAACTGTTTGTACGCCGCGTCCTCAGGGGACACGTCAAAACCGCGATAGGTGCCCAGCCCGACCACCGGCAGTGGCTCGTTGCTCGAAGGAATGGCGCGGGTCTGCATGGTCTTGCCTCCTGTTCCCGTCGCCAGCACGGTTTGCGCAACCGCCGGAGCGAACGTGAGGACCGCCGAAACACCGGCAGCCAGCGTGAGTATTTCCCTGCGGGTGAAACCGTCCGCATGGCTCATGACATCTCCCTCTTGCGTGGTTGCGCCTCGGCCTGTCGGGCCTGTTGCCTGGCCAGCCACAGGCAGGTCCAGGCCCACACCCCGGCGAATGGCACGATCACCACCGCCACCAGGCCGAAGCCTGCGCCCAGCGCGGTCAGCCCGGCGGACAACCAGCCACTGGCCGCGTCGCCACCGCGATAGACCAGGGTCTCGATCACGTTCTTGGCCTTGTACTTCTCCTCGCGGCTGACCACCGTCCACAGCACCTCGCGGGCCGGCCGCACGAGGGCGAACTCCACCGCCCGCCGCAGGCCCTGGGCCAGCGCCACCGTGGTCGGCACCGGTGCCAGCGCCATGGCGGCAAACGCGACGATGGTCGCCAGGGGCATCGCCACCAGCGCCCCGCCGATGCCCACCAGGCGGATCAGCGGCGCAGTCAGCAGCAACTGCAAGGTCAGGGTCAGCGCCGAGACGATCAGATCGACCACGGCGAAGAATTGCGTCCTGCTGCCAGTATCAGCGTAGCTGCCAGCGACGATCCGTCCCTGTTCGAAGTACAACAAGGTCGCGGCACTGGTGTGCAGCAGCATGAACAGCACCAGCGCCAACAGGTAGGGAGACCGCACAATCAGGGTGATGCCGGCGAGCATGCTGCCACCCATGCGCCGTTCGTCGATTAGCGAACTGCCGGACTGCGATTGCGTGCGCGCCAGCAGCCCCCGGTAGCAACGCACCGCCACTTCCAGCAACAGCGCCGCCGCCAGGGTCAGCGCCATCGGCCCCAGCCGGGTGGCCATGGTCGCCGCCAGCAGCGGCCCGATAAAGGTGCCCAAGGTACCGCCTGCGGCGATGCAGCCGAACAGTCGCCGGCCCTGTTCGCTGGAAAAGCGGTCGACCAGCACGCTCCAGAAAATCGAGACGATGAACAGGTTGTAGATGCTGATCCAGACGAAGAACACCCGCCCGACCGTCACCGGGGCGATGTGATTGGCGATCAGCAGGCCGAACACCAGCATCGACACCGCGATCAGGCGGTAGATCAGCGGTACGAAGCGCGTGGCCGGCAGGCGCGACGCCAGGGCGCCGAAGACCGGCACCATCAGCAGCATGACCACGAAGGTCGCGGTAAACAGCCACTGCAGTTTGTCGGCGCCGCCTTCCAGGCCCAGGGCATCACGCAGCGGGCGCACCAGGTAATAGCTGGCCAGCACGCAGAAATGGAACGCGAAGCCCAATATCAAGGCCGAACGTTCAGAAGGCCGTACATCGAGCCATTGAGGCATGCTGGGCATCGGTGCCCTCCTTTACCGCCCGCTACACTCTGACAGCACCCGGAGCCTTTGATGCCGCCCACTAACGTTAGCCGAATGTCCCGAACCCTGGTGTTGCCTGTCGTCCTGCTCGCTGCGCTGTACCTGGCGCTGTGCGCGGCCCTGTTCGTGTTTCAGCGCGCGCTCATCTACTACCCGCAACCCCGGGGCGACACGTCGGCGCCGCTGTTGAGCCTGACGGTGGATGACGTGCAGGTAAACGTGTCGACCCGTCCGTACAACGGTCCCAAGGCGCTGATTTATTTTGGCGGCAATGCCGAGGACGTTTCCCGCAGCCTGCCCTCGTTCGCCAAGGCCTTTGCTGATCGGGCGCTGTATTTCATGCATTACCGAGGTTATGGCGGCAGCGGCGGCTCGCCTTCCGAGGAAGCCATCGCCCGGGATGCCATGGCCTTGTTCGACAAGATCTATGCCGAGCATCCGCAGATTGTTCTGGTGGGTCGCAGCCTTGGGTCCGGCGTTGCCGTGCGCCTGGCCAGCGTTCGTCCGGTGACGGAGTTGCTGCTGGTCACGCCCTACAACAGCCTCGAGGAACTGGCGACCCGGCAATTTCGCATGTTCCCGGTGCACTGGTTGTTGACCGACAAATTCGAATCCTGGCGCTATGCCGAACACATCAGCGTGCCGACGCAACTGATCGCCGCCGAGGATGATGAGGTGATTCCGGCGTCCAGCACCCGGCGGCTGCTCAGTCATTTCCAGGAGGGTGTGGCGACGCTGCGGGTGATCGCGGGCACGGGCCACAACTCCATCAGCGACAGCCCCGAATACCTCAAGGCATTGAAGGCCCCGTAGGAGCAAGCCTTGCTCCCACAAAAAAGCCCGGGCCAGCGCGACCACGCTGCCCGGGCAAGGTTGCTACATGCTCTTTTGAACCCCGCGATCAGAACCGCGGTTTGACCGCCTTCCACTCCGGCTTGTACTTCTGCATCTGCTTCACGTCATCGCGCTGGCGAATGCCGCAGGTCAGGTACTGGTCGTGCAGCTTGCCCAGTTGATCGTGATCCAGTTCCACGCCCAGCCCCGGTGCCCGGGTGATCTTCACGCAGCCATCGACGATCGGCAGCTTGCCGCCCTTGATCACCTCTTCGTCCGGCTCCTGCCATGGGTAATGGGTGTCGCAGGCGTAATCCAGATTCGGCACCGACGCGGCGACATGAGCCATGGCCATCAGGCTGATGCCCAGGTGCGAATTGGAATGCATGGACACGCCCAGGCCGAAGGTTTCGCACATTTTCGCCAGCGCCTGGGTGTCGCGCAGGCCGCCCCAGTAGTGATGGTCGGCGAGGACGATCTGCACGCTGTTCTGCGCCACGCTGCGGCGCAATTCGTCGAAATCGGTGACCACCATGTTGGTCGCCAGCGCCAGCCCGGTGCGCTTGTGCAGCTCGGCCATGCCGTCCAGGCCCGGGGTCGGGTCTTCGTAATACTGCAGGTCATCGCCCAGCAGCTCGGCCATGCGAATCGAGGTTTCCAGGGACCAGTTGCCGTTCGGGTCGATGCGCAGCGGATAGCCCGGGAAAGCCTTCTTCAACGCCTTGATGCACGACACTTCATGCTCCGGCGGCAGCGTGCCGGCCTTGAGCTTGATGCTCTTGAAGCCGTATTCCTCGATCATCCGCCGCGCCTGGCCGACGATCTGCTCTTCACTCAATGCTTCGCCCCAGTTGTCCGGCTTGTAGGGCGAATCGACGTGCTGCGCGTACTTGAAGAACAGATAGGCGCTGAACGGGATCTCGTCGCGGATCGCCCCGCCCAGCAGGTCCACCAGCGGTACGTTCAAGGAACGCGCCTGCAAATCCAGGAACGCCACTTCGAACGCCGAATAGGCGTTGCTCACCGCCTTGCTGGCATGGGAGCCGGGCGCCAGTTCCGCCCCGGCAATGCTCGCCGGTTTGTTCGCCGCCACCGTGGCCTGGACGATCGCGCGCAGCTGGTTGAGGTTGAACGGGTCCAGGCCGATCAGCTGGCTTTGCAACTGCTGCTGGATCGCCAGCGCCGGGGCGTCGCCGTAACTTTCACCCAGGCCGATGTAGCCGTTGTCGCTCTCGATTTCGATGATCGAGCGCAACGCGAAGGGTTCATGAATGCCGCTGGCGTTGAGCAAAGGCGGATCACGGAAGGCGATTGGGGTGACGGTGACTCGTGTGATTTTCAAGAGGCTGCTCCCGATGGATCAGATTTCAGGGCTTGATGACTGAGGGGCTTTTTTTCCGCGCCGCTCACTGCGGTGCCGGCTGGCGAGGTGCGGGCGAAGAAGATCACGATGGCTGCCAGCAACGAGGTCGCCGCCAGGCCATACAGGCCGCCCTCGATGGAACCGGTGGTTTGTTCCAGGAAACCGAAGGTGGTCGGTGCAACGAAGCCGCCGAGGTTGCCGATGGAGTTGATCAGGGCGATCACCGCCGCGGCGATCCGCGCATCCAGATAGCCTTGCGGGATCGGCCAGAACAGCGCCGAGGCCGCCTTGAAGCCGATGGCTGCGAAACAGATGGCGACGAAGGCGAACACCGGGCCGCCGGTGGTGGACATGAACATGCCGAATGCCGCGATCACCAACGTCACCGCCACCCACGCCTGCTGGTATTTCCATTTGCTGGCCATGGCGGCGAAGCCGTACATCGCGACGATGGAGATGATCCAGGGGATCGAGTTGAACAGGCCGACCTGGAAGTCGCCGAGGTTGCCCATCTTCTTGATCATGCTCGGCAGCCAGAAGGTGGCGCCGTAGATGGTCAGGGCGATGGAGAAGTAGATGAAGCAGAACAGCGCGATCTGCCGGTCGGCGAGCAACTTGAACACCGATGGCTTGACGGTACGGCTGGCATCGCGAGCCTGCTGCTCCTGGTCGATGGCAGCGGTCAGTGCGGCCTTTTCTTCTTCGCTGAGCCACTTCGCTTCCCGTGGATGGGATTGCAGCCAGAACCAGACGAACCCACAGAGCACGATGGAGGCGAAGCCTTCGATCAGGAACATCCACTGCCAGCCATGCAGGCTCAGGCCGCTGATGTGCAGCAGCGCGCCGGACACGGGGCCGGAGATCACCGAGGCTATGGCCGAGCCGCTGAGGAAGATCGCCATGGCCTTGCCGCGTTCCGCCGCCGGCAGCCACTGGGTGAAGTAATAGATGATGCCGGGGAAGAAGCCCGCTTCGGCGGCGCCGAGGATGAAGCGCAGGACATAGAAACTGGTCTCGCCCCGCACGAAGGCCATCGCCATCGCGGCGGCGCCCCAGGTGAACATGATGCGGGTCAGCCAGGCGCGGGCGCCGTAGCGTTGCAGCAGCATGTTGGACGGTACTTCGAAGATCGCGTAACCGACGAAGAACAGGCCGGCACCCAGGCCATAGGCGGCAGCGCCGATGCCCAGGTCGGTTTCCATGTGGCTGCGCACGAAACCGATGTTGACCCGGTCGATGTAGTTGACGATGAACATGATCACGAACAGCGGCAGCACATGGCGCTTGACCTTGGCAGCAGCGCGGGCCAGCGCGTTCGGGTCGGGTGGACTCTGGAGGGTTTTCAAGGGGCGACTCCCGATCATTGTTTTTTTAGGGATGGCTTCAGATCTGGGCCGATGATGGACGCGTGCATTGATCCCGTCTAATCTAACTTGGCATTCGATTGATACCCGGATTAGATCAATGTTCGAACTGACTCAATTGCGCTGCTTCACCACCGTGGCCACGGAACTGAACTTCCGCCGCGCCGCCGAACGCCTGAACATGACCCAGCCGCCGCTCAGCCGGCAGATTCAGTTGCTGGAGCATCACCTGGGGGTCGAGCTGTTTACCCGCAGCACCCGCAGCGTTGCGCTGACCGCCGCTGGCCGTGCCTTTTTCGTCGAAGCGCAGAACCTGCTGGAGCGTGCCCAGCAAGCGGCGGTCACCGCGCGGCGGTTTGCCGAGGGCGACATCGGCTCGGTCAATATCAGTTTCGTTGGCAGCGCGGTTTACGAGTTTTTGCCAAAGGTCATCGCCGAGGCGCGGCTGACTCAGCCCCACGTGAAAATCGACCTGGCGGAGATGAACACCTACCAGCAACACGAAGCTCTGCGCGCCCGCCGTGTCGATCTGGGCATCGCCCGTGCGCCATTGCTGGAGCCCGGCTACTCCACCGAATGCCTGGTGCGCGAGCCGTTCGTATTGGCGGTGCCCAGCAGCCATCGGCTGGCCACGGCGGCCACGGTGTCGGTCCAGGACCTCGACGCCCAGCCCTTCCTGATGTATTCCCACGTCGCCTACCCGCCCTTCAACGAACTGCTGACCGGCACCCTGCGCTCGGCCCGCGTCGCCCCCGACTACGTGCAATGGCTCGGCTCCTCCCTGACCATCCTCGCCCTGGTCAACGCCGCCATGGGCCTGGCCCTGGTCCCCCGCTGCGCGACCAGCGTGGTGTTCAAGAACGTGGTGTTTCGCGATATCGATCTGGGTGAAGGGGTGCAGAGTGAGTTGCATCTGATCTGGCGGGAGAATAATGACAACCCGGCGTTTGCGATGTTGCTGGAGGGGATTCGGCGGGCGGTGCGCGAAGGTTGGGGAATCTCGGCCTGAAGGGATCCTGAGGCCATATCACGACCCATGTAGCAGCTGGCGAAGCCTGCGTCCGGCTGCTACAGGTCCTGCGGCGACCCTTCTTTCCATGGATATCCCTGCACTGGTGCACCCACTCCGAAATCCGCAATAAAAAAGTGCACCCACAAGCCCTCCATCCCCCTTCAACCC
>NZ_JABFMP010000065.1 GCF_013359595.1 Pseudomonas sp. C1C7
CTCGGCTTTTATCAGGGACACGGATTATCACGCCTGGGCGGCGCATTATTTGACGGCGATGAGTAAGGCGCTGGTGGATGATGCGGTGAAGGTGTTGACGCGGGATCGGACGGCTGCGCCCAAGCCTCAGCGGACGGAGGTTACTGAGGGGTAGGTTCTGGTTTAAGCGTCAGGCGTACTTCTTGTAGAGGTGGGTTTGGTTTCGGTGGGCGTGGGTATCCAGCAGGCGACGCGGTATCTTGCGTTTTTCGCGATCAAGCTCGCTCCTACAAGAGGCGGGCTCCAGAAACAAGAAGGCCCGAACGTAATGCCGGACCAAGACAGCACCAGGAAAAAATGGAATAGATTTACTTACTAGGATCACTGCCGGCTTCTGGCCGTTTTCTGCCTTTCGCGACAGGCATAAACGGCCAATTACAGCCACTCTACCCCCAAATGTCCACCTGATACTCACACTACAAAAATCCTAAAAAAAGCCCGTAGTGTGTTTACGGGCAAAGGCTTACAGAGTTCTCTTACACCTAGTAGAGGTACAGAAATCATTCGCCGAGATAGGCTTTTTGTACTCGTTCGTTATTTAGCAATTCATCCGCCTGCCCTTCCAGTGCAATGCGCCCGCCGTCGATCACATACGCGCGCTGGCAGGTCTGGAGCGCCAGTTTCGCGTTCTGCTCCACCAGCAGCAGCGTGACCCCACTCTTCACAACTTCACGGATGGTCTCGAAGATTTTCTGCACGATGATCGGCGCGAGTCCCATGGAAGGCTCGTCGAGCAGCAGCAACTTGGGCTTGCCCATCAACGCCCTGGAGATGGCCAGCATTTGCTGTTCTCCGCCGGACATGGTGCCCGCCAGCTGGAAGGCCCGCTCCTTGAGCCGAGGGAAGATACCGAACATACGCTCGATATCGGCCTCGATGGCGACCTTGCCATCGGTGCGTGAAAAGGCCCCCATCTCCAGATTTTCATAGACCGTCAGTTTGGGAAAAATACCCCGCCCTTCTGGCACCAGCGCCAGGCCTTCGCGGATCAGGTCGAAGCTTTTGATCTTCGAATGGGCCTTGCCATCAAAGGTGATTTGTCCTGCGGTCGGCGTCAGCAGGCCGGCAAGGGTCTTGAGTGTCGTGGTCTTGCCGGCACCGTTGGCGCCGATCAGGGCGACCATCTCGCCCTCGCCCACATGAAAATCCAATCCCTTGATCGCCTGGATGGCGCCATAGGAAACCTTGAGATCGTTTACCTGAAGAATATTTTTCATGCTCAAGCCACCGTCTCAGTGCCCAGATAAGCCTCGATCACCCGAGGGTCTTTTTGAACCTGCGCAGGCAGGCCGTCAGCGATTTTTTTGCCAAACTCCAGCACCGTCACATGGTCGCACAGGCCCATGACCAGCTTCACGTCGTGCTCGATCAGCAACACGGTCTTGCCGTCGGCTTTCATCTTGCACATCAACTGACGCAGGCCTTCGGTTTCCGAAGCGTTCATGCCGGCCGCCGGCTCATCGAGCGCCACCAGCAGCGGTTCTGTCGCCAGGGCCCGGGCAATCTCCAGACGTCGCTGGTCGCCGTAGGAAAGGTTCTTGGCCAGCTCGCCAGCGAAACGCCCGATGCCGACGTAGTCGAGCCAATAGCGCGCCGCTTCATGGATCTCCCGCTCTTCCTGAACGCAGCGACGTGTACGCAGGATTGCGCCGAACACGCCGCTTTTGGTCCGCACGTGCCGACCGATCATCACGTTCTCCAGCGCCGTCATGTTGTGGAACAGGCGGATGTTCTGGAAGGTTCGGGAGATGCCGGCTTCCACCACTTTATGGGGCTTGCTGATACGCAGCGGCTTGCCATTGAAGTCCACCTTGCCTTCTTCGGCGCGGTACAGGCCGGTCAACACGTTGAACAGCGTGGTCTTGCCCGCGCCGTTGGGCCCCAGCAGACCGCGGATTTCTCCGCGCTTGATGCTCAGATCGATGCCATGCAGCGCTTGCAGCCCACCAAAGAACTTGCTGACTTTGCGCAGTTCCAGCAGTACGTCGCTCATACCTTATTCACCTCTTTGAGCCTGAACTCGGCTGTCGCGGGTTCCAGACGTTCTACGCTGCTATCCAGCGCGGGGGCCGGCACCAGCGGTTCGCTTTCGTCTTCACGCAACTCGGCACGACGGCGGCTCGACGGCCACAGCCCCTCGGGGCGAAAACGCATGACCAGGATCAATGCTAGGCCGAACACCAGCATCCGCAGGGTCGAGGCATCAAGAATGTTGCGCAGCACTTCGCGGCTGATGAAGGTCACGTTATCCATGACGAATGGCTGCACCCAGTTGACCAGGTCGCGGAAAACCTCGGGCATGATCGACAGGATCAGCGCGCCCAGCACCACGCCGCGAATCGAACCCATGCCGCCCAGCACCACCATCGCCAGGACCATGATCGACTCCATCAGGGTGAAGGATTCCGGGCTGACAAAGCCCTGGTAGGCGGAAAACAATGCGCCGGACACGCCACCGAAGGTCGCCCCCATCGCAAAGGCCAGCAACTTGAGGTTGCGCTTGTTCAGCCCCATGGCCTCGGCGGCGACTTCGTCTTCACGCAACGCCATCCAGGCACGCCCAATGCGCGAGACTTCCAGGCGCTTGGACAGGATGATCGAGAGGATGACCACGCCGAGGAAGAACAGGTAGTAGCTGATGACCGGCGAAACCTGCAGGCCGAACAGGCTCCACTTGGTCTGCAACGACAGGATGGCATCGGGAGCGTGGCCACTGGCGTAGCTCCAGGCGCCACCATCGATGTGCAAGGGTGCGATTCCGGAAATCCCCTGCGGACCGTTGGTGATGTTCACCGGCTGGTCGAGGTTGTTCATGAAGATCCGAATGATTTCGCCGAAGCCCAGGGTGACGATGGCCAGGTAGTCACCGCGCAGCTTGAGTACCGGCGCGCCGATCAACACACCGCACATCGCGGCGATGACGGCGGAAAGCGGGATGATGATCCACAGCGGCCAGTTCAGTATCCCTTCGGCCAGGCCGGCCATGTTCAAGTGCGGTGAAGAGAGCAACGCATACAGATAGGCGCCAATGGCGTAAAAGCCGATGTAGCCCATGTCCAGCAGACCGGCGTAGCCGATCACGATATTCAACCCCAGCGCCAGCAGCACATAGAGCATGGCAAAGCCGAGGATTCGCACCCAGGTCGGCCCGAGGAACGGAATGGCATCGACCACGAATGGCAGTGCGACGAAGGCCAGCGCGAGCAGCGCGTATTGAGCGTAATTATTCTTCATGCTGAAGACTCCTATGCGCGGTCGGCCTGACGCTCGCCCATCAGGCCGTTAGGCCGGAACAGCAAGACCATGATGAGCACCATGAACGCGAAGATGTCCTGGTAATTGGCCCCCAGGAAGCCTCCCGTGACCTGGCCGGTGTAGCCGGCCGCGAGCGATTCGATCAGCCCCAGCAGAATGCCTCCGGCCATCGCGCCGAAGAGGTTGCCGATGCCTCCCAGTACCGCCGCCGAAAAAGCCTTGAGCCCCAGCAGCAGCCCCATGTAGGCGTCGGCCTGGCCATAGTTGACGGCTCGCATGACACCGGCCACCGCGCCCAGCGATGCGCCGATGACAAAGGTGGCGGAGATCACCCGATTGATGTTGATGCCCATCAGGCCGGCGACTTCCTGATTCTGTGCCGTGGCCCGCATGGCTTTGCCCAGGCGGGTCTTGTCGACCAGTACCCAGAGGGCAAACATGATGACGACCGAGATGATCATGATGCTCATCTGGACGTTGGTGATGGTGGCGCCGAACACTTCCACGGGCCGGGTTTCGACGACTTCGGGAAAGGTCTTGTAGCCCCGTCCCCAGATCATCATCGCCAGGTTCTGCAGGAAGATGGAAATGCCGATCGCCAGGATCAGTGGTGTCAGGCGCGGGGCTTTGCGCAACGGTCGGTAGGCAAATTTCTCCATACCTTGTGCCATCAGCATGCAGACGACCGCCGCAATCATGATTGCGAACATGAGCGTCAACACACCGGGTGCAAATCCAAACCCTGCCAGCATGGTCAGCACCGAAATCGTCACCATGGCACCGACCATGACCACTTCGCCGTGGGCAAAATTGATCAGGCCGATGATGCCGTAGACCATGGTGTAACCCAGCGCTACAAGGGCATAAATACTGCCGAGCACCAGACCATTGAGGATCTGCTGCAACAAGATATTCAGATTGGCTTCCACTTGGTGAATCCTCAAAGCTGCTTTGTATTCACCTGCGAGGCCGGTGAGCCACGCGGTGAGATGCTTGGCAGATCAGAAAAAAGTCTTCTTGTTGTTGTCGCGGGCCGTGGCGGCCCGCTTATCGTTCTAGGTATTGCAGAGTGGTTATTCGCGCTCGACCGCCAAGGTTTTCCATTTGCCATCTTCAAACTGGAAAATCGTCGCGGCCGCGTTTTTCAGGTTGCCGGATTCGTCGAACGCGATGGTCCCGGTGACACCGTCATAGCTGGAGCTTTTCAGCACCGGCAGGTACACGGCCGGATCATCCGATTGCGCCTTGACCATTGCGTTGATCGCAGCCCAGGTGGCGTCGTAGGCAGCCGGCGATGACTGCACCACACCCATGCCGTACTTATCCTTGAGTTTCTGTTCGAAGGCGGCGCCCTTCGGCATGTCCTGCAAAGGCGTGCCGTAGTTCCAGGCGTAAGCGCCTTCGGCGGCGCTGCCGGCCATTTTCTTGAACTCGTCGTTCGGCAGGTTGCCGATGTTCATGAACTTGGCCTTGATGCCCAGGTTTTTCATCTGCTTGGCCATCGGCGCAGCTTGATAGTCCAGGGCCGCGAAGAACACCGCATCCACTTGCTGCGCTTTTGCCGTGGTCAGAATGGCGTTGAAGTCGGTGGCTTTGTCGTTGGTGTATTCACGCACCACGACATTACCGCCCGCCGCCTTGACCGCCTTGTTCACTTCATCGGCCAGGCCCTGGCCATAAGCGGTGCGGTCATCGAAGATCGCAATGCGCTTGGCGCCCAGCTTGTTGACCAGGTAGTTGCCGGCATAACGACCCAGGGTGGCGTCGTCGTTGACTACACGGAAAACCGACTTGATGCCTTGCCTGGTCAGCGCCGGGTTGGTCGCCGATGGCGAGATTTGCGGGATGCCGGCATCGCCGTAGATTTTTGAAGCCGGAATGCTGGTGCCGGAGTTGTAGTGACCGATCACCACGGCCACCTTCGCATCCACCAATCGCTGGGCCACTGCCGTGCCGGTGCGCGGGTCGGCTACATCGTCTTCGGAGACCAGCTTGAACTCGGCAACCTTGTCGCCGATTTTCAGTTTTTGCTGGTTCGCCTCTTCAATGGCGATGCTCACGCCATGTTCGACATCCAGGCCCTGATGACCGGAAGGCCCGGTCAGTGGTCCGGCGAATCCGATCCGGACCTGCTCGGTGTCCGCCGCAGTGGCGATCCCGACATTCAGCGCTGAAGCCATGGCCGCAGCGAGTGCGGTGAGGATCAGGTTGTGTTTACGCATATACCCCTCCCAGAAATCATCGGACAAACGAATTGAGCACGTTGGCGTGCAAGTCTTCTTTTCCATGCCCGGAGCCCTGTCACGGCAACCAGACCTATTCGGGACACTCTCACTGCATTGCACGGTCACCAGCGGCGACCGCACTTGTAAGATAACAGTCAGCAGGCAACTGTCAATTGGTATATGCTAGGTGTCAGCGAAATTGAGAAAGAAGAATTTTCGCCGCGAGGTAAAATGCGCAAATCCGATGCATGCCCCAGGGCAAACTGGGACGATCGCACCATCTGAGGTCAGTTGTTTGATAACCTATGGGAAGTGGTCAAGTGGCCAGAAAATCGGCCTACTGGCGCAACACACAGAGACTTTGCATTCGTTTGACGAGGTCCGCTCAACTGTTCAACCCTTCATCTTCCGTGATGAGCATTCAGTTTCAGGAGCAACATAAATGGACGCGACGACTGGTACGCGCAGGGGCAATCTGGCCGAGACGGTTATCCGTGAATTGTCCAATCGCATCGATACAGGCACTTACGGCCCGGGTGAAAAACTGCCCTCCGAGCAGGCGCTGTGCAAAGAGTTCAACGTCAGCCGGCCGGTGATCCGCGAGGCCGTCGCTTCGCTTCGCCTGGGTGGTCGCCTGATCGCACGGCAAGGCGTCGGCGTGTTTGTCGTCGAACAGGACGTCAAGCGCATCGGCTACGCACTCAGCACCGCGGTGGATGACGTTCGTGCCGCCGCGCAAGTGCTGGAACTGCGCCTGGGCATCGAAACCGAATCCGTCGCGCGTGCCGCCGAACGCCGCAGCCCGACCAGCATGGCCGACATCACCCAGGCCTTCGATCGCTTCAATGCACTGGACGGCAGCGACCTTGAGGAAGAAGCCAAGGCCGATTTCGAGTTTCACCTGGCCATTGCACGGGCAACCAACAACCCGCACTTCACTCAGCTGCTGGAAGCATTGGGGCCGGACATCATTTTCGATCTGCACCTCAAGCACGGGCAATCCACCGGCAAAAGCCGCCAGGCGCACATCAAGAAAATCGGTCGCGAGCATGGCGCGATTCTTTCGGCGATCACCATGGGCGACATCAATGGTGCCCGCAGCGCCCTGCGCAAACACCTGGAAGAAAGCCTGTCGCGTTATCAGCGCCTGGTACAGAGCGGAGAGTGATCTCCGCCCTGCTGTTGCACCCTGTCAGCCAAGCCCGAGGCACAGGTACTTGATCTCGACGTAATCTTCGATGCCGTAACGCGAGCCTTCGCGCCCCAGTCCCGAAGATTTGACGCCGCCAAAGGGCGCAACCTCGGTGGCCAGCACCCCGACGTTGACACCCACCATGCCGTATTCCAGCGCCTCCGAGACACGCCACACCCGCCCCAGATCACGGGCATAGACGTAGCAGGCCAGGCCAAACTCCGTGGCGTTCGCCAAAGCGATCACCTCGCTCTCGCTGCTGAAGCGGAACAACGGCGCCACCGGCCCGAAAATCTCCTCTTGCGCCACGCGCATATCGGCGGTGACGTCAGCCAGCAAGGTCGGCTCGTAGAACGCGCCACCCAGGGCATGACGCTTGCCGCCAGCCACTACCCTGGCCCCGGCTTCACGGGCCTCTGTCACCATGGCTTCGACACCGGCCAGTGCCTTGGTGTCGATCATCGGCCCCACTTCAATTCCGGCTTGAGTGCCCTCACCCACCGCAAGGGCCTTGATGCGCGCCGCAAATTTTTCGACGAAACGCTCGTAGATTCCGTCCTGGATGAAGAACCGGTTGGCGCACACGCAGGTTTGCCCGGCGTTGCGGAATTTGGCGATCAGCGCACCCTCCACCGCCGCATCGAGATCCGCGTCGTCAAACACAATGAAAGGCGCATTGCCGCCCAGTTCCATGGTGACCTTTTTCACCGTGGCAGCGCATTGTTCGAGCAGCTTGATACCGATCGGCGTCGACCCGGTGAAAGACAGCTTGCGCACGATCGGGCTAGAGGTCAGTTCGCCGCCAATCGCCCCCGAATCACCGGTGATGACACTCAGCACACCCCGGGGAATGCCCGCCCGCTCAGCCAGTACACACAGCGCCAGCGCACTGAAAGGCGTTTGCGAAGCCGGCTTCAGCACCAGCGTGCAACCCGCCGCCAGGGCAGGCGCAGCCTTGCGAGTGATCATCGCTGCCGGAAAATTCCACGGGGTAATCGCCGCACAGACGCCGATAGGCTCCTTGGTGACGATCAGTCGCCGATCGGCATGGGGCGACGGAATCACATCGCCGTAAAGGCGCTTGCCCTCCTCCGCGTACCACTCCACATAAGCGGCGGCGAAGGCCACTTCGCCCCGTGCTTCGGCCAGCGGCTTGCCTTGCTCGGCGGTCATGATCTGCGCCAGGTCCTGCTGGTGCGTCATGATTTCGCGAAACCAGGCTTGCAGCCGCGCGGCACGCTCCTTGGCGGTGAGCGCCCGCCAGGCGGGCAGCGCGGCCTGTGCCGCCTCGATGGCACGCCGGGTTTCGTCGGCGCCCATGCGTGGCACGCGCCCGATGACTTCCCCCGTGGCCGGGTTGGTCACGTCGATGGTCTGGCCTTTGTCGGCGGCGACCCATTGGCCGTCGATATAGCAAAATTCACGCAGCAGTTCAGGATCGGCAAGTCTCATGATGAGGCGCTCGTATAAATTGAGGGCAAAAAAAAGGCGGGACGATCAATCCGTCCCGCCCGAGGTCAATCAGCGCGAAGCGAGTGCTTTTTCGCGTATCTGGCTCAAGGTCATTCGAGGGGTCAGCGCTTCCGGATCAACCTGGATCTCGATCAAGGCCGGCTTCTGCGAAGCCACGCAGCGCTCGAAGGCCTCGGCGAACTGCTCGGTCGCCACGACCGTCTCCGCATGGAAGCCGTAGGAACGGGCCAGCATGGCGAAATCCGGATTATGCAGCTCGGTCCCGGACACGCGGCCAGGGTAAGTGCGCTCCTGGTGCATACGGATGGTGCCGTACATGCCGTTGTTCACCACGATCACCACCAGCCGCGCGTCATAGTTGGCAGCGGTTGCCAGCTCCTGGCCGTTCATCAGGAAGCACCCGTCACCGGCGAACGCCACGACCATGCGCTCGGGCGCCGTGATCTTGGCCGCCACTGCCGCCGGTACGCCGTAGCCCATCGAGCCATTGGTGGGCCCCAGCAGCGTACGGAAGGTCCGGTGCTGATAGCCGCGATGAACCCATCCGGTGTAGTTCCCCGCACCGCAGGTGATGATGCTGTCGTGAGGCAGGCGATCATTGAGCCAGGCGATGACCTTGCTCATCTGTACCGGCCCGGGCGACGGCGGGCAATCGAAGTTGGCGCGGTAGCCACGGTTGAGTTGCGCCGTCCAGTCCGCCAGCCCTTGCGGATTGACCGCCGGCAAGGCGGCCGCCTGTGCGGCAAAAGTCTTCATGCCGGCATTGATCGCCAAGGTCGGTTGATACACCCGCCCCAACTCCTCGATGCCCGGATGCACATGAACCAGCTTCTGCTTGGGGACAGGAATGTTCACCAGCGCATAGCCGCCGGTGGTCATTTCGCCGAGACGCGCGCCGATCACCAACAACAGATCCGAATTTTTTACCGCCTCGACCAGCTCGGGCCCCGCCGCCAGGCCCAGATCGCCGGCGTAGTTGGCCAGCGTGTTGTTGAACAGGTCCTGGCAGCGAAAGGATGCCGCCACCGGCAGGTTCTGTTTCTCGATGAAGGTACGGACATCGCGCACCGCTTCCGCGCTCCAGCCACCGCCACCGAGCACCACCAGCGGACGCTGCGACTGGCCGATCAGCTGTTGCAATTGCTCCAGCGCAGCCGGTGAAGCGGCCGGCTCGATCGCCTGCGCCGGGCCGGCGTCGGCGACGTCCACCAGGTCTGTCAGCATGTCTTCCGGCAGCGCCACGACCACCGGACCCGGCCGACCGTTGGTGGCGCGATGGAACGCCTGGCTGAGCAGTTCCGGCAGGCGCGCGGCGTCGTCGACTTCCACGACCCACTTGGCCATCTGTCCAAACATGCGGCGATAGTCGATTTCCTGGAAGGCTTCACGCTCGACTTGATCACGGGCCACCTGGCCGATGAACAGGATCATCGGCGTGGAATCCTGAAACGCGGTGTGCACCCCGACCGAAGCATTGGTGGCACCGGGGCCACGGGTCACGAAGCAAATACCCGGCTTGCCGGTCAGCTTGCCGTAGGCCTCTGCCATGTATGCCGCTCCACCTTCCTGGCGGCAGACGATCAGCTCGATATCGTCCTTGGCATCATGCAGCGCATCGAGCACCGCCAGATAACTTTCGCCCGGCACACAGAAGGCGCGTTCGACGCCATTGATACGCAGGGCATCGACCAGTACCTGACCACCCGTGCGGGTTACCGCAAAATTGTTGTTAGTCATCGGTGTTCTCCATCAGGCCACACGGTCAGATGACCGAGTCTTCCAAAAAGGGGCGGTTTTCAATGACGCGCTCGTAAGACAGCGCACTCAGATCCAGGCTGCGGTATTGGCCGTAAGTGATCAGCTCGCTCAGGCCGCGACCGATAGCGGGCGCCTGTTGCAAGCCGTGACCGCTGAAGCCATTGCAGAACAGAAAGTTGCGCACTTCGTTGTGCGGACCGACGATTGCGTTGTGATCCAGCACGCAAAAGTCATAGTGACCGGCCCAGGAGTTGACCACCTTGATCGCCTCGAACGCGGGCACCCGCTCGGCCAGGATCGGCCACACTTCTTCCTCGAATTCGTCGTGCAGGACGTCGAAGTCATCGAAGGCCACTTCCGGGTCGACCTTGGGGTAGGTCCCCCCCAGGTACAGATGACCTTCCGGGCGGAAGAACACGCCCGTCGGGTCGATGGTCAGCGGCACCACACCTTCCAGCGGGGTGTGGCAGGCGAAGACAAACAACGAGCGCCGGCGCGGCTCGACCGGGATCTGCAAGCCGGCCATTCTTGCAACTGTCGGCCCGCGAGTGCCGGCGGTGTTGACGATGTAGTCGCAGGAAATGCGCTCGCCATTGGCCAGCGTCACACCGGTGACCAGGTCGCCCTTGCGCAGCACCTCGACCACTTCGTTTTCAATGTATTCGACGCCCAGCGAGCGCGCCTTCTTGCGAAAGCCATTCATGATCCCGTAGTTGTCGAACCAGCCTTCATCCTTCTCGCCGTAGGTACCACCCGCCAGGCTGTCGGGATTGACCCAGGGGAAGCGCCGGACCAGCGCCTCGGTGTCCATCAGCGTGACGTCGGCACCGTTGTCCAGCTGGGTCTGGTGCAGACGCTTGAGTACGTCGAAACCTTTCTGGTCGGCCAGGAACAGATAGCCGTTTTCCTTGAAATTCAGGTCCGGCGTGTCGCCGCCCACTTCCATCAGTTGCCCGAAATCGCGGATGAACTGCGCGCCAAATCGGGAAATCTGGATGTTGATCGGATTGGAGAACTGCACCCGGATCGAGCTGCTGGACAGCGCGGTGGCCGACTGCGCATACGTCCAGTCACGCTCGATCACCAGCACCGAACCGGTGAAGTCCGGGTTGTTGGCCAGAAAGTAAGCCGTGGCACTGCCGTTCACGGCGCCGCCGACAATAACGACATCGTAGTGTTGCTTTGTAGCTGTCGAAGCCATGGTTCGGACCTCTTAGAATTCGATGGAAGACGTTACTTCGGATCTTCGAAATGACCGGCGCCGGCAAAATTGCCGCCGTGGTAGCGAGCAGCGGGTTCATTCGGATCCAGGGGCGGGAATTTCGCCTCGATCTTCTCGCGATATGTTTCCGCGCTGTCCTTGGGTATGTAACCGATCGAGGAGGCCGTGCGGTTGTCCCACAGCGATTCGCGGTTGGCCGACATGCCGTAGACGATCATGTGCGCAACACGCGGCGCGGTCAGCGAACGCTCCACCAGTTGCGCGAAGTCGGCGAACGACAGCCAGGTCGCCAGCATGCGGCGATCCAGCGGCTCCTCGAAGGAAGAGCCAATGCGCAGGTTCACCGACTCGATCCCAAACTTGTCCCAGTAGTAACGCCCCAGGTCTTCGGCAAAGCATTTGCTCACTCCATACAGGCTGTCAGGGCGATGCGGCACCGTGGAATCGATGGTTTCGGTACGGTCATAGAAGCCGATGGCATGGTTGGAACTGGTATAGATCACCCGCTTCACACCGTGCTGGCGCGCGGCTTCGTAGATGTTGTAGGTGCCGACGATATTGCCGTTGAGAATCGCGGCAAAGGTGTTCTCCAGCGGGACACCGCCGGCATGCACGATCGCATCGACCCCCTCGGCTAGTGGCAGCACATCGGCAAAATTGCCCAGGTCGCAGCGCACCAGTTCTTCATGGGGGGCAGCGACGCCCATGTCCGCGATATCGGTCAGGCGCAGCTCATCGGCGAAGGCGCGCAGGTGTTCGCGCAGGACATTGCCCAGGCGGCCGGCGGCACCGGTAATCAACAGTCTCTTGAATGGCTTGCTCATCAGAAAAATCTCTACGGGTCAGGTAATGGCCAGGGTCAGGCGAGCAAGGCCAGTGCATCGCGCATCTGCACGATGGCCTGCTCAAGCTGCTGACGCGAAGTCGCGAAAGACAGACGAATATAGGGCTCCAGGCCAAATGCAGAACCCGGCACGGTCGCCACCTTGCCGACCCGCAACAGGTAGTTGGAAAGATCGGTGTCGGTTTCGATCACCTCGCCATCCGGCGTGCGCTTGCCGATGAACGCCGCACATTTGGGGAAGGCATAGAACGCCCCTTCCGGCATCTGCAGTTCCAGCCCGTCAATGGCCGCCAGGCCTTCGACGACCATGGCGCCGCGCGCCTGATACTCGCGATTGGCGTCCCGTACGAAATCCTGCGGACCGCTCAAGGCAGCGGCGGCCGCCAACTGCGAGATTGCCGATGGACAAGTCGTGGTTTGCGACTGGGTCTTGTTCATTGCCACGATCAGTTCCTTGGGACCTGCGGCGTAACCCAGGCGATAGCCCGTCATGGCGTAGGCCTTGGACACGCCATTGATCAGCAGCGTGCGCTCGCGCAACTCGGGGCATGCGGTCACGAACGGTACAAAGGGCTTGTCGCCGAGAATGATGTGCTCGTAGATCTCATCCGAAATCACCAGGATCCGCGGGTGCTTCTGCAACACGGCACCCAGGGCGGCGAACTCCTCGCGGGTATAAATCGCGCCACAGGGATTGTTCGGCGAGTTGAGCATCAGCCAGCGGGTCTTCGGCGTAATGGCCGCTTCCAGCCGGGCGGCGTCGAGCTTGAAGCCATACTCGGAGCCACAGGGAATGACCCTGGGCACACCACCGTTGAGCAGCACCATGTCGGTGTAGGACACCCAGTAAGGCGCCGGCGTGATGACCTCGTCGCCTGGCTCGAGGGTGGCCAGGAACGCGTTGAACAGCAGCTGCTTGGCGCCGTTGGCAACACAGATTTCTTCCAGGCCGTAGTTGAGGTCGTTTTCACGGGCGAACTTGTCGACGATGGCCTGGCGCAGTACCTCGTAGCCGTTGGGCGCGGTGTAGTGGTTGTTGCCTGCCAGCATCGCCTGGTGCGCCGCCTCGATCACGTGGGCCGGGGTGTTGAAATCCGGCTCGCCCAGGCTGAGGTTGATCACCGGCTCGCCCTGGGCAAGCATTTTCTTGGCCAGGACCGACACCGCCATGCTGGGCGAACTCTTGACTGTCCTGACTCGCGAACTTTGAAATTCCATCATTTGCTCCCCTGCCCGGCTTCGTAGCCCCCAGCTTCATAGCCATAGTCGTCACGCGCCTGCTCGGCACTGATGTAACCGAAACGCAAGTCGCGCTCGACGTCTTCGCGCGGACGCAGGCCTGGATCACCATAACCGCCTCCGCCCGGCAGGCTCAGGATCAGCCTGCGATCCGCAGGCACGAACTGCTGGCCCTTGCCGCGCAGCAATGTGCCGTCGTCCAGACCGACATAACCCTTGGCGCCTTCCTTCCCGCCTTCGAGGCCTCGCGCCGGATAGAGAATGCGGTCGAACATGGCGCTGAAGCGGAACGAATAGCCTTCGGCAGCCGAGACTTCGATCTCCTGCCCCAGGCCACCGCGCAACTGGCCGGCACCACCGGAGCCGTTACGCAGCTCCTTGCGCCAGACAATCACCGGGCCGGCATGCTCAGTCGCCTCGACCGGCATCGTGTGCACACCGCTCGGAAACGCCGTGGCGCTCAAGCCATCTTTTGCCGCGCGGGCACCCATGCCACCGCTGTTGAACATCAGCATCTCGGCATTGCGTCCATCGGCATTGCTTTCCAGCGGGCGCACGCTCAAGTGCAGGTTCCACAGGGCACTGGCGCCCTCGGCCGGCACCTGGCCGTGCAGGCATTTGTGCAACGCCCCCAGTACCAGGTCTGGCACGAAGTGCCCGAGCACGTGACGCACCGACACCGGCGCCGGATGCTTGGCATTGAGAATGCAGCCCTCGGGTGCCACCACATCGAACGGCGCCAGAGACGCGGAGTTGTTCGGGATCTCGGGGGCGACGATGCACTTGAGGCCGTAGCAGGCATAGGCCTTGGCGTAGCCCAGCGGTACGTTGATACCGAACTGGCTCATGCCGGACGTGCCGTTGAAGTCCGTGAGGATGCCGTCCGGGCCGACCGTCAGGGTCACCGACAGGGTCACCGGAACGTCGTAGCCGTCCAGAGTCATGCTGTTCTGGTAAGTGCCATGGGGCAGCGACTTGAAGCATTCCAGCGTTGCGCGACGGCTGTGTTCCAGAATGAACCCGCCGATGTGTTCCAGGTCTTCCAGGCGGAACTCTTCAAGCATGCTCAGCAGGCGCTTGTGACCGGTCTCGTTGCAGGCCGACAAGGCGTAGAAGTCACCGACTACCCGATCGTTCTCGCGCACGTTGTTGCGCAGGATGTTGATCAGGTCGCGATTGACCTTGCCACGCTCGAACAGCTTCATGATCGGGATGAACAGGCCTTCTTCGTAGACTTCACGGGCGTCCGGGCCGAAGCCGCGACCACCGATGTCGACCACGTGGGCGGTACTGGCGAAATAGCCGATCAGCTTACCCTTGTAGAAGGACGGCGAAACGATGGTGATGTCATGCAGGTGACCGGTGCCTTTCCACGGGTCATTGGTCACGTAGACATCGCCTTCGAAGATGTTGTCCCGGCCGATGTCATTGATGAAATGCACCACCGCCTCGGCCATGGTGTTGACGTGCCCCGGAGTACCAGTGACCGCCTGGGCAAGCATGTTGCCGGCACGGTCGAAGACCCCGGCGGACAAGTCACCGGCTTCGCGCACACTGGTGGAGAATGCCGTCCGGATCAGGGTCAGCGCCTGCTCTTCAACCACCGAAATCAGGCGATTCCACATCACCTGCATTTGAATATCGATCAAGGTATCGCTCATGGGAAAAATCGCCTTCTATGCAAGTGGGGCTTAGCGCCGGACAACCAGCAGGCAGCCGTCAGGCTGAACGGTGGCGGTAAAGGAGGACGACACGAAGGTCGAGGTTTCGCGCTCGGCGATGATGGCCGGGCCATCGATCCGGGCGCCCGGTTGTAGCTCCTCGCGCTGGAAGATCCCGGCATCGACGAAACCACCGCTGACAACGTCAAAGACCTCGCGACGCGATACCTCATGGGCACGGTGCGACGCACTGATCTGCTCAATCGGCTGCACCGGCAACAGCGGCGAACTGGCCTTGACCGACCAGCTGACGATCTCGACATCCGGCCCTTCGATCGGGCGACCGAAGAACTGGGTGTAGGCCGCTTCAAACAGCGCCTTGAACTGCGCAGTGTCACTGTTGCTGAACGGCTTGAACGGCAGTGCCACGGGAATTTCCCAGCCCTGGCCGACATAGCGCATGAACGCCGTGCACTCCAGTTCAGGTTCGCCCTCAGGCATGCCCTGGCGCAGGAAACCGATGGACTCGGCCTTCATGTCATCGATCAAGGCATTGACCTGCCGCGCATCGAACTCCGACAGACGCACAAACGCACTGCGCACCGCCTCGTAGCCGAACGGCGCACGCAGGAAGCCAATGGCCGAACCGACACCGGCGCCCGCCGGCACCAGGAAGCGCGACACACCCATTTTTTCGCACAGCCGCGCGGCGTGCAGCGGACCACCGCCACCGAAGGTGATCATGGTGTATTCCGCGATGTCCTTGCCGCTCTCGACCGCATGCACGCGGCCGGCGTTGGCCATGTTTTCATCGACCACTTCGCAGACACCGTACGCAGCTGTGGCCGCCTCCAGGTTCAGCGGCGCACCGATGACCCGTGCGGTAGCCGACGCGGCGTTGTCGACCGACAGGCGCATGGCGCCGCCGGCAAAATTGTCCGGATCGAGGCGACCCAGCAGCAGGTTGGCATCGGTGATGGTCGGCTGCAGGCCGCCGCGACCGTAACAGGCCGGGCCGGGTTCGGAACCGGCGCTGTGCGGGCCCACACGGATCTGACGCATGCTGTCGATGCTGGCGATAGAGCCGCCACCAGCTCCGATTTCGACCATCTCCACTACGGGAATGGAGATCGGCATGCCACTGCCCTTCTTGAAGCGGTAGGTACGGGCCACTTCGAAGGTCTTGGCGGTTTTCGGCACCTGGTTTTCGATCAGACAGATCTTCGCCGTGGTGCCCCCCATGTCGAAGGAAACCACCGAATCCAGCGAGTATTTACGCGCAATGTCGGCGGCGAAAATCGCCCCGCCGGCCGGGCCCGATTCCACCAGGCGCACGGGGAACTCGGCAGCACTCTGCACCGAGATGATGCCGCCGCCGGAATGGATCATGAACACCGGGCAATCGGCGCCGGATTGCTTGAGCGTCACCACCAGTCGATCGAGGTAGGACTTGATCAGCGGCTTGACGTAGGCGTTGGCGCAAACGGTATTGAAGCGTTCGAACTCGCGCATTTGCGGCGAAACTTCGCTGGAGATCGACACCGACACCTTCGGCAGGCGGCGCTGCAAGGCGTCGCGTAGCAAACGCTCGTGGGCGCCGTTCACGTAGCTGTGAATCAGGCCGATCGCGATGCTCTCGTAATTGCCCTCGGCCACCCGCTCGACCAGTGCATCGATATCGGCCGGCGTCGGGGCGATCAGCACATCGCCATGGACATCCAGGCGCTCGCGCAGGGTGTAGCGATGTTCACGCTCGATCAGCGGCGGCGGCAGGGTGATGTTGATGTCGTACTGTTCGAAGCGATTTTCGGTGCGCATTTCCAACGTGTCGCGAAAACCTTCGGTGGTGATGAACGCGGTTTTGGCCCCACGGCGCTCGATCAACGCATTGGTGGCCAGCGTGGTGCCGTGGATCAGTTGATCAATGTCCGACAGCTTCAGGCCGGCAGCCTCGATGACCGTTTTCACACCGGTGAGAATGGCGCGCTCGGGCAGCTCATAGTCGGTAAGAATCTTGGTTGAATGCAATACCCCGCCTACGTCCAGCGCGATATCGGTAAAGGTCCCACCTATGTCCACGCCGACCCGGCATGAAGTCGCAGTCATCGTCGTATCCCCTGAAATTCCCGGTTTCATGACAAGAGGCAATCAAGCCCGCTTGAAATGTAAGTTATATGTTGTCTTACAGGTAGTCAAGCATTGTGACTCGGTACTTTGCCGCTTCAGACACTCGTCAAAGTGTCGGCCGGGCCTGCTCAGTCCCGGCCTGTCTCATCAACCTTTCGTCTTGACCATGCGCGCCCCGCCCACCGCCTGGGCGGTCGGAAACACTTCCAGGCGCGACACGTCCACCTGCGGTGGCAGGCTCAACGCGGACAACAACAGCGTCGCGATATCTTCCGGCATGATCGACTCATACCCTTCGTACAGCTCGGCACCCGCCGCCTGCATGCCCATGGCGTTTTTGTACAGTTGCGTTTGGACTCGTCCGGGAGCGATTTCCGTCACCCTCACCCCGCTACCGAGCAAGTCGCAGCGCAAGGCGTCGCAAAACAGGCTGATGCCGGCCTTGGAGGCGCCATAGACCGCAGCACCCGGATGTGGCGCGCGACCCGCGCTGGAACCGATAAAGAACAGGTGGCCGTAGCCACGCTCGATCATTCCCGGCAACGCCCTGCGCGTCAGATGCAAGGGTGCCTTGAGATTGATATCGAACATGTTGTCGATTTCAGCCGGATCCACCTCCTGAAAGGACGCGCGCGTCGACAGCACCCCGGCGTTGTTGACCAGCACATCCACCGGGTAGCGCGCGAGAATCTCTGTGAAAATATCGACCTGGCGCACATCCGCCTCGACCACGGTCACTCCCGGCTCCGCGCGCAATTCGGCCAGCGCTTCGGGGCTGCGACCAACCGCAATCACCTGCAAGCCGGCATCGCGCAGAGCCAGTACCACGGCCCGGCCAATCCCGCTGGTGGCACCGGTGACCAGGGCCCGACGGTAAATCGCCGGCACCGATACTGAGTCAGGCATAGATGTAGCCTCCGCTGACAATCACGTTTTCACCCGTGGCGTAGCTATTGCGGCTGCTGCCCATCATTACGATCCACTCGGCGATCTCGGCAGGCTCGGCTGCGCGGCCCAGCGGGTTTGCCGCGGCCAGTTCGCCAAGGAATCCCAACTGCTTGGCGCGCTCGGTGGCAAAACCGGCCGGCGCTACGGAATTGACCAGGATCTGGTCCTTGGCGCAGGCCTGGGCAAAGGATTTGGTCAGGCTGACCACTGCGGCCTTAGTCGCAGCGTAGTGTGCGTTTTGAGGATGGGCCTTGAATGCATCAACCGAGGTGACATTGACAATGCGACCGGTCACGGCGGGCGCCGCCACATAGGCCTGCATGTGTTTAACCGCCGCCACCATCATGTGATAGGTACCCTTGATGTTGACGGCATTTTCCAGGTCCCACTCCTCGTCGGTGATCTCGAAAATGTCTTTGCGCGGATAGATCGCGGCGCTGTTGACCAGGCAATCCACGCGCCCCAGCGCATCGACGATTTGCTGGAAAGCACCATGAGCAGTCGCCTGCCGGGAGATGTCACCCGCCGCCGTGGCAACTTCGCAACCCTCGGCCCGCAGGATCTCTGCCGCGGCAGCCATCAACTGCTCATTTCTATCGATAATGCCGATTTTGGCTGCACCACGCTTGCGCATCAGCTTGGCCGTTTCCAACCCCAGACCCGAAGCGCCACCGACGATTACGACCGTTTGCCCATCCATAAAACACCTCCGCGATTAGTCTTTACGTAAGATGCCTGTTGTCTTACATTTGGTCAAACCGATTTTGTCCGACAACGGTCGGCAAGTCTCCAGATCAAGCACACAGGACAGCACAATGCCTGCGGCCACCGTCTCTTCGAAACCCATACCCAATAGTGCTCGCGACCGCTTGCTGGATGTGGCACTGGAGCTGTTTGCGACGCGTGGTTACCAGGCCATCGGCCTGCGCGATCTAGCCAGTCAGTTGGGGCTGCATGCCGGCTCCTTGTACAACCATATCGAGAACAAGCAGTGCCTGTTATTCGAGCTGATCGAAGGCGCGGTATCCGACTTGCTCGCCGATACTAAGCGGCGCATGCGCGGCGCCCGGACTCACCGCGACCGTTTGCAGCGCTTCGTCCACGCGTTCGTGGTGTTCAACCTGGCCGAAAAGCATCGGCTGCTGCTGGTCACACGAGAGTTCGTCAATTTAACCGATGAGCAGCAACAGGAAATCAATCTGCTTAAGAGCAGCTACGCCGCGCTGTTGAGCGCAATCATTTCCGCCGAGTGCGACGAAAATGCCTGCGGCACCAACAGTGACCGTACAGGCCTGATCACAGAAGCCGTCATCGGCATGCTCTATGGACAGTCTCTCTGGCGATGCATGGATGTCCCCGAGCAAAAACTCACGGACGTCCTGACCCACTTCGTCCTGGGCATCATCACCAGCGGCAAGGATTCAGCGCTCAAGGCATAGGCAACAACAAGGCAAAGGCCACCATGCACCCGTTACGACATACCCTGCACAACGAACTGCACGCCCGCCCTTCCCTGTACTTCAGCGAGCCGGCCCATGTGTTTCACCTGGCCATCCTGGGTAGCGATCGCGAACGACAGGCGCTGCTCGACAGCTTCTACAACGAACCGGTGGCCGAAGAAACGCCCCAAGGCATCATCCAGCTGGACGGGCACTGGCTGAAATGGGAGCGCCATGCCGAGTTCTTTACCCTCACCTACGTGATGACCACTACCGAGCAAAACCCACACTGGATTGCCTTGCCTGAAGCTCTGGCGGCCAAGATCAGCCCTTATACCCAACTGCTGATCAACCGCGTGCAAATCGTGGCGCGCAACAAGCACGCCTGGAACGGCGATCACTCGGAGTACGGGTTCAAGGACCCGTGCGGCTCCTCCATTGGCGGTGGCGATGCCGCAGTCTGGAGCGACTTCAGGCTGGGCGAATGCGGCGAAAACCGGTTTCTGTTCATCAATCACCACCTCAACGCCTACCGCCAGGGACGAATGATTCGTCGGCTGCTGGAGATCGAAACCTATCGCATGATGGCCTCTCTCTCGCTGCCCGCGGCCAAGCAGTTGAGCTCGCAGCTCAATGCGTTCGATAGAACCCTGGTCGACTTGTCAGAGCGCAATGCGGCCCGCAACTCGAGAAATGCAAAGGAGCTGCTCACGGAAATTGCGGCCCTGTCGGCGAAAGTCGTCAGCCTCTCGGCCAAGCACCGTCACCGCTTCAGCGCCACCCAAGCTTACGCCCAACTGGTGTTCGAACGGTTGGCAGAGCTGCGGGAGAATCACGCCGGTGATTGCCAGCGCTTGGGGATCTTCATCGAACGGCGCTTCAAACCGACCGTCAGGTACTGCGCCGTGACGGAGCAGCGGCTTGATGTACAGGCCAAGAGCGTCGCCAACCTGGGCGAATTATTGCAAGCCCGCGTCCAGGTAGAAATGGAAGAACAGAACGCCGAAATCCTGAAAAGCCTGAATGCCCGGGCCGATGCGCAAATCAAAATTCAGCGGGCGGTCGAAGGGCTCTCGATCAT
Organism: Pseudomonas sp. C1C7; assembly: GCF_013359595.1. Taxonomy (GTDB): domain Bacteria; phylum Pseudomonadota; class Gammaproteobacteria; order Pseudomonadales; family Pseudomonadaceae; genus Aquipseudomonas. The sequence continues at coordinate 20,504 of NZ_JABFMP010000065.1, forward strand.
CGCCATCACGTACTACGTGCTGAGCCTGTTCAAATTGCTCTACTCCGGCGTGCATATGCTGGGCATGGAGCTGTCTCCGAGATCAGCGGTAATTGCGATGACACCCGTTGCAATTTTCATCCTGGTGCAAATTCTTATTCGAATAAGGGCAGCAAAGCAGCATTGAACTGTCTCCTTGCAACCTTTGGCTCCATGAGTCGATTACTCGACAGGCAGCAATCGGCCGATTCTGTTGAAAAAGTCGCTTTGCCGAAACGGTCTCATCGTTGATCGG
>NZ_JABFMP010000066.1 GCF_013359595.1 Pseudomonas sp. C1C7
GGCGAATCCGCAGTTGGCGGCGTGGTATTTCGAGGTGAGCCAGCGGCCTTCGATGATTGCGACGATGCCGAAGGTTTGAATTTGGCAAGGGCAAAGGACTAGCAGTTCTGATAGTGGGCAAAGGCTGAAGAAACTCCGACACTGGAACCACACTCTTTGGATGCTGCTTTGGAGATCAGCCGATGCCTACTCAACCTCGCAGAACGATCTTGTTGACGACTGACCACTCGGGTTCAGTGTTGAATGCCATCGACACGAAGGTTTTTCCTCCAATTACGAATCCATCAAATCGTATTCGAGTGTGGAAACCACGCCTTCTGTACCAACGCGCTCTCCTCCCCAGAGCATCAGTCAACATTCACTTTCCAGCATCGGTCCCTCTACCTCACTTCGTAAGCGCAACCCCCTGTTTGTTGAAATACATGAAATTACGATAAACAGAGTCCCTCACCGAAACACAGGGGTATCTACTGCACAATGGATAATGTCGACTCACAACAATCCTGGTAAGAAGCTTAATGCATTTACACAGATTCCCCGGGCTGGCGCCGGGTTACATACAGCAGAACGCATAAACGTGCGAAATATGGGTGTACGAAGAGGAGTCGAGCTTCAGTGGCTCGCAAACAAAAAGCTACGGGCTGAACATTTGGAAAAATGGATAAAAAATTGAATTCGAGAGTGATAAGTTGAATCAGGACGATCAACGCCGAACCGAACTTCGACGCGACGGCAATCAGCGTGGCGTGTGCGTTGGGGTATCTGGATCTGCGTCATTCGGATCTGGAATGGCGCGTAGCGAATCCACAGTTGGCCGCATGGATTTCGAGGTGAGCCAGCGGCCTTCGATGCTGGCGACGATGCCGAAGGTTTGAAACCTGCGAGGGTGAAGGACTAGCAGTTCTGATAGTAGGCAATAGCTGAGAAAACTCCGATGCTAAGTGCTCCGGTTTTATGGACCTTGTTCGGAGTTCAGCTAATGCCTACGCGCTCAAGCAAAACCATTTTGTTGGGGACCGATCTGCAGAACTCGGTGTTGAACGTCCTTGATACGAATCGGGCGCATGCCATCGCCTACACGCCTTATGGCCATCGCCCCCTCGGTGGTTTGCTCAGCCTGCTTGGGTTCAACGGCGAACTGCCGGACCCACTGACTGGGCATTATCATTTGGGCAAAGGCTATCGACAGTTTAATTCGGTCTTGATGCGATTTAACAGCCCGGATAGTTGGAGTCCGTTTGGGAAGGGAGGGTTGAATGCGTATGCGTATTGTGGAGGGGATCCGGTTAATCGATCAGATCCAACAGGCCATGTACTGAAAAAGCTAGGATCTTTTCTTCGTGAAAATATCAGGGTAGGCGCAGCCAAGCCCCCGAAGACCACATCAAAAAATGGTGCCAGTAGCAACCCCAATGCGTCGAGATCGGCGGGTACCTCTAGGCCGCACCAGTTGCCTTCCAAAAAGCCCAGTGCCGAATTCGAATCAAAAGCCACAGCCAAGACACAAGAATCACAGACAGTTTCAACGGGACAGCAAACTAGTATTAGAAACCTTGATGCTTCCGACATCACAAGAAACCGATTGTTGAATCGCCGAACGAAATCATTGGGCCACATTTCAGAAGACTTCAATGAATACTTGGACGGGTTCTATTTTTCAAAACAAGTTGGCCCGGATGGCGGCTTTTTCACTTCCAAATTCGCCGCGATTCCAACAAGTCCACACGCAAGGCTATACGCTGCGATGGCTTCAGAGCGTTTAGCGCCTCCAACCCAGGAAATACAAAAAATAATTAGAACAGGAGGTCAAAAATAAGTGGATTGATTAGCAATCCGGCTTATCCGCCGTAAACCTTCTCGCCGGATTCACCGCCGCCCCAAACTCACGCAACGCCTTTGCCCCAATCAACAGCGGATAATTAAAACTGCTGCGATCCGTCAGGTTCACCTCAACCGTGCGCTTGACGTCCCCCAGGCACAGCTCCAGATCAACCACCGGCCGCTTGGTCGGCGCCGCCACTTCTTCATCCTCATCCTCTTCAGAGCGGGTCTTGATCTTGCTGATCCGCGCGATCTTGTGCTCATACACCTTGTTGCTCGCATCCTTGGTGGCCAGGCGGAAACGCACCCAGTCCTCGCCATCGCGGGTGAAGGTTTCGATGTCCTTGGCCGACAGCGACGCGGTTAAAGCGCCGGTGTCCATCTTGGCCTTGAGCACTTCGCCGCCGATTTCCGGCAGGGCGATGTATTCGTAGCGGCCGTAGAGAGTGGGTTCGGCGGCCAGGACCGGCAGGGCGACGAGGGACAGCAGGGCGAGGAGGGATTTCACTTGATCGGTGTCCTTGAAAGGTGGGCAGCGGGATTTTAGACAGTCCGCCAGCTATTCGTTCGTTCTTCAGATCGCTTCGCGGGCAAGCCCGCTCCCACAGGATTTGCGTATAACCTGTGGGAGCGGGCTTGCCCGCGATGGCGCCGGAGCAATCTCTGCAGCAATTTGATCTGATTCGTTTCAACCAGCATATCCATGCCAACGTGAAACATTCGTCACCCGCCGATTTGGCCTGCCGCCCGAAGCCACTTATCATGGCGCCCCCAATGTTTCCAAGAGTTTCCCATGCGCCGCCTGCTCACCGGCAGCTTCGTGACCCTGCTGCTATTGCTCAACACCCTGACCCTGATCGGGCCGTTGATGGTGTTTGCCCTGCTAAAACTGATCCTGCCCGGCCGCTTTCGCGACTACGCGTCGTGGGCGGTGATGTGGATCGCCGAAACCTGGTCGGAAATCGACAAGCTGATCTTCCGCCTGTGCATCCCCACCCAATGGGACATTCGCGGCGGTGACGAGCTGCGTCGCGACACCTCATATCTGGTGATCAGCAACCACCAATCCTGGGTCGATATCCCGGCGCTGATCCAGACACTCAACCGGCGCACGCCATTCTTCAAATTCTTCCTCAAGAAAGAACTGATCTGGGTGCCGTTCCTGGGCCTGGCGTGGTGGGCCCTGGATTACCCGTTCATGAAGCGCTACTCCAAGGCCTTCCTGGCCAAGCACCCGGAGCTGGCGGGCAAGGATCTGGAAATTACCAAACAGGCGTGTGAACTGTTCAAGCGCCAACCGGTGACCGTGGTGAATTATCTGGAAGGCACCCGCTTCACCGAGGCCAAACGCCTTCAGCAGCAGTCACCCTTTACCCATTTGCTCAAGCCCAAGGCCGGCGGCGTGGCGTTCGTGCTGGCGGCGATGGGTGAACAGCTCGATGCCATCCTCGATGTGACGGTGGTGTATCCGCAGCAGAATATTCCGGGGTTCTGGGATCTGCTCAGCGGCAACGTGCCGAGGATCATCATCGACATCAAGCCCCGCGAACTCGACCCGGCCCTGTGGCAGGGTGATTACGAAAACGATCCGGCGTTTCGTGAAACGGTCCAGAACTGGGTTAATCAGCTCTGGACCGAGAAGGACTTGCGCATCGACGCGTTGCGCGCCGAACGCCGCTGATCGAGACGTGGTCCGTTAAATGCCCGTACCGGTGCCGGCGCTCCAGATCCCGCCCAGGCTTTGCAGCAATGACCCACCGACGCCCTGTTGACCGAGGTACTGCAGGATCACCGGGGCAAACAGGCCAACCATGCCGGTGTCCATGCCCAAGGCACTGAAGGCGTTGTTCAGGTCGTTGGTGTCCTTGATGTTACCCAGTGCGTTGCTCATCAGCCCGGTCGCCTGGCCGGTCGCGCCGAGCAACCCGGTGAGAGCGCCCAGCTCACTGCCACCGGACAGGATGTCGAGGCCTGGTACGCTTTGGGTCAGTTGCGAATAGTCATCTGCGCTCAACTGGTTCCTCGCCAGGCCCAACATCGCACCGGCGCCACCGATGGCTTGTTGCGGTGTCACATCCAACTGGCCAAGCGCGCCCAGCAGGTCCTCGGGCTCCGAGGTGGGTTCGGCGTGGGCGGAAGTGCTGCCGGTCGGGTTACTGCCTTCCTTCATGCCGGCAATGGCATTGGCCGCATCGCTCAGGCTGAACTGAGCAAAGACCGGGCTGGCCGTCAGGGCCAGGAGCGATGCCAGTGCAAAACCGCGTGAAACCTTCATCCAGACACCCTCAATGAAAACCGCCCGGAAATGGGCGGCGAAAACTGGCTGTTGGACTGATGCCCCCCGACATTGTTCCCGGCCGCTCATCCCCTGTAGCAGCGAGCCTGCTCGCGATGGCGGCATGGCAGGCGACATCGGTGTTGAATGTGCCGCCCTCATCGCGAGCAAGCTCGCGCCCACAAAAAATCATCCAGCGCTGCATCCAGTCTGCCCCCACGCACGTATATCAAGCACGGACAGACATTCCTGGCCGATTCCCCCGCAGAGGATCACCACCATGAAACGCACCTCGATCAAAAACCCGCTGATTGCCAGCCTGCTGACCCTGGCCCTTGGCGGCTCCGTGCTGTGCACTGTGCAAGCGGCCACCATGAGCCACGACAGCGTGACGGTCGGTGGCCAAGCCATGCTGCCGAGCAAGGACATCGTCGATAACGCGGTCAACTCCGCCGACCACACCACCCTGGTCGCCGCCGTGAAAGCCGCCGGGCTGGTCGATACCCTCAAGGGCAAAGGCCCGTTCACCGTGTTCGCACCGGTCAACTCCGCCTTCACCGCCCTCCCCGTCGGCACCGTCGATACGCTGCTCAAACCGGAAAACAAGGCCACCCTGACCAAGGTCCTTACCTACCACGTGGTTGCCGGCAAACTCGACATGATGACCCTGGCCGAGAAGATCAAGGCCGGTGGCGGCAAGGCCGAACTCACCACCGTCGCCGGCGGCAAGCTGTGGGCGATGATGAACGGGCCACACAACATCACCATCAAGGATGAAAAAGGTGACGTCGCCGACATCACCACCTATGACGTGTACCAGTCCAACGGCGTGATCCAGGTCATCGACAAAGTGCTGATGCCAAAGAGCTGAGCCATACCGCCGACCCCGCGCATCGGGGTCGGCGGGTTTGCCGGGGTGCCTGACCGTGAATGGAACAACTGCACGCCGTGAACTAACCTCAGCCCTCACACCACCCATCTCATGCACCAGGAGAGCCGTGACACCCATCGCCGACACCGAGCAGCTCCGACAGCTACTGGCCCAGTGTTCACTGGGTGACCGCCGCGCTTTCGAGACGCTCTATCGCAGTGTCGGCCCGCGTTTGCATGGGGTGGCCCTGCGTTTCATGGGACGTGCGGACCTGGCCGAAGAAGTGCTGCAGGAAAGCTTCGTGCGCATCTGGAACAACGCCTCGCGCTACGAAGCGCACCTGTCGGCGCCCTTGACCTGGATGATCAACATCACCCGTAACCAGGCCATCGACCAGTTGCGCAAACACCGCGACCGGCCGCTGGGCGAACTCGAAGAGCAGGCGCTGGTGGACGAAAGCCCTTCGGCACACGAGCAATTGAGCAGCGCCCGCGAGGCCAGCGCCCTGAACCGCTGCCTGGACAGCCTCGAAGGCATGCAGCGCCAGTCGATCACCGTTGCCTACTTTCAGGGCATGTCCTGTGCTGAACTGGCCGAACACCTGGCCGCGCCACTGGGCTCGGTGAAATCCTGGATCCGCCGCGGCATGGAGCGCCTGCGCAGGTGCCTCGAATCATGAACTACCAGACTCCCACCCTGCGCCGCGCCCTCGCCGCCGACTACGCCATCGGCCTGATGCCTGCGGCTGCGCGTCGGCGTTTTGAACAGCTGTTGCTGGAGGACGCCGCGCTGCGCGTGGAACTGGCGCAATGGCAGGAAAGCCTCGCGAGCCTGACCGCTGCACTGCCCGAGCAACCCGTGCCGGAGCGAGTCTGGCAAGGCATTACGGCTCGCATCGAACCGCAAAAACTGCATGTCCCGCACAAGCGGCCGTTCTGGAATTGGTTGCGAGTAACCGTGGCAGTTTGTTCACTGTTGATCGCCGTGACCCTGGGCATGCTTTACACCCGCGACGACGCGCGTTACAGCGCCACCCTCGTCAGCGCCGATTCGCAACCTGCGCTGAAGGTTCAGGCTCATGAGAATTACCTGCAAATCGAACCGCTGACGCTGGCGGCGATCGATCCCGGACGCAGTCTTGAACTGTGGGCGATCCCGGCGGATGGCAAACCGATTTCCCTCGGTGTGGTACCGGCGGGTGGCAAGGGCAAGGTTGAGTTGAACGAAGCGCAGAAAGCGCTGATCGGCAAGCCGATTGCACTGGCCGTCAGCCTTGAACCCAAGGGCGGCTCGCCGACCGGGCAACCGACGGGGCCTGTTCTCTATCAAGGGGCATTGGCGGCGTTGTAGCACTATCAGTTCTGTTAGTGGTCAGCGCCGAGGGATTGCCCCACAGTGAATGCCTGAATCGACGGCTTATTCAGGTGACGCCGACCATGCAACCCGAAAGCGAAGCCCTGCTCTGCCAATACCATTACGACGCGCAGGATCGCCTGGTGGCGAGCACGCCCTTGGCACAGGCCAGGATCCAGCGTTTCTATCAGCAAGACCGCATGACCACCGAGACTCAGGGCAAGGTGCAATGGTCGATCCTGCAGCACGGGGAGCAACCACTGGCGCAGCAGAGGCGTCAGGACGCCAGTGTTGAAAACCGCTTGTTCGCCACCGATCTGCAATGCTCGGTGTTGAACGTACTCGATGCGCGTCAACCCAATCCTCTGGCCTATACACCTTACGGCCATAGCCGATTCGGGAACGGCTTGCCGAGTTTGCTGGGCTTTAACGGCGAGCGGCGGGAACCGTTGACGGGTTGGTATCTGCTGGGGAATGGGTATCGGGCGTTTAATCCGGTGTTGATGCGGTTTAACAGTCCAGACAGTTGGAGCCCGTTTGGGGAGGGTGGGTTGAATGCTTATATGTATTGTGTCGGGGATCCGATAAATCAGGCAGATGACAATGGTCATGCTCCTAATTTTTTTTCTATAGGAAGAGCGCTACTCCCGTCTTTCACAAAAAGGCCAAGCACTAGGAATATAGCTGCCCTTTCAGGCCCCATGAGCGAAATCAAATCCATCAACCAGGGCATATCTGTTTTTACTGACACGTACAAAGGGGCTAAACGGCTTAATTTGATGGGGCATGGAACTGAACAACCAGTAAATGGCTATCATAAAATAATCGGAGATGGGAAAACGTTCACTCCCGAACAGCTATATGAATCAGCCATTAATTCTGGGGTAGCCGTGAGCGACTACGAGAACATCCGCCTGATTATGTGCTACTCCGCAAATGGTGGAACGGCGTCATTTGCGCAGCGCTTTTCAGACATTGCAAAAAAGCCTGTGAAGGGCTATGTAAACCCTGTTTCTGTAGAACCTGGCATTGATCGAATGACGTACATGCTGCAATACCCATCAACCTCACTGCGAAAACAAACAGATGGATCATTAAGTTTCGACAAAATAAAAATATTTAAAAAAAATCCATATTTAAGAGGAACTCCGGAACGCCGAAAATTTTCCTACCAACCCGTAAAATTCAATCCAAGATAAATGTGCATTTTCAGAGATTGAGCGCTTGGTGCACTATTCGATTGGATCAGATCACACTCAATCACCGGCGCTGCAACGCCAGAGCACCAAGGTGGACACCCGATTGCTCGCCTCCGACCTGAAGCACTCGGTATTGAACGTGCTCGATAGCAATCAACCCAAATCTCTGGTCTATACGCCTTATGGCCATAGCCGATTCGGGAACGGCTTGCCGAGTTTGCTGGGCTTTAACGGCGAGCGGCGGGAACCGTTGACGGGTTGGTATCTGCTGGGGAATGGGTATCGGGCGTTTAATCCGGTGTTGATGCGGTTTAACAGTCCAGACAGTTGGAGCCCGTTTGGGGAGGGGGGAGTAAATGCGTATGCGTATTGCGAAGGGGACCCCTTCAATAGACGGGATCCTACGGGGCATGGGTGGGAGAAATTATTGAATCGTGTCGGAAAAAAATATCAGGGAATCAGCCAGCCAAGACAGGACCGAGTGCACAGGTTGCAACAGTTTCACCGCAGCCTGCAACAGGCATGAAAAACTTAAAAAAAATCGGCGAAGGCGCTTTTAGTTTGAAGATACCCATAAAGGTAAACCACGCTTCAATCTTTCAGCCCATGGCGCACAGATCCCAGGACAAAAACAATCTTTAGTTAATATTGATAAAACAAGCTTAACCCCGGAACAAGTGCACAATAAATTGGTTACCCAAGGAGTTGATTTTTCAAAATTTGGCACAACTCGCCTTTTAATATGCCATTCCGCAAATGGTAACTCAATGTCGTTTGCTGCACAGTTCAGCAAACTTACGAACACACCAACAAAAGGCTATGTGGGGCGAGTACAACACAAGCCATCCATTCCGAACATCATGTGGGAATTAAAAAATCAATCAACCAACTTCATTGAAAACCACCCGAAAACATCTCGCGCATTGAAGCCAGGATCAGCTGAGTCAGTTGGTTTCGAACAACTTGCCAGCCAACATAAATCAGTCAGATTCACGCCATAGTGCACTTTCAAAAAAGGGCGACATTAAGTCGCCCTTTCCTTGTACCTCTGATCTCTACGCCGCACTAAACAACTTATGCGGATCAATCACAAACTTCTTCGGCACGCCCGCATCAAACTCGCCATACCCCTCAGGCGCCTGGTCCAGGCTGATCACCTGCACCCCCACCACTTCGGCAATGTTGATCCGATCCCACATGATCGCCTGCATCAGCTGGCGGTTGTACTTCATGACCGGGGTCTGGCCGGTGTGGAAGCTGTGGGATTTGGCCCAGCCCAGACCGAAGCGGATGCTCAGGCTGCCCATTTTTGCGGCAGCATCCACAGCGCCCGGGTCTTCGGTGACGTACAGGCCAGGGATGCCGATTTTGCCGGCGACCCGTACCACGCCCATCAGCGAGTTGAGCACGGTGGCCGGGGCTTCGTGTTTCACGCCGTCGTGACCGTGGCCGCGGGCTTCGAAGCCCACGCAGTCCACTGCGCAATCCACTTCCGGTTCGCCCAGCAAGTCGGCGATCTGTTCGTGCAGCGGCGCGTCCTTGGACAGGTCGACGATTTCAAAGCCCTGGGCCTTGGCGTGGGCCAGGCGGATGGTGTTGACGTCGCCGACGATCACCACGGCTGCGCCCAGCAGGCGCGCCGAAGCGGCAGCCGCCAGGCCGACAGGGCCGGCACCGGCGATGTAGACGGTGCTGCCCGGGCCGACGCCGGCAGTGACGGCACCGTGGTAACCGGTTGGCAAGATGTCGGAGAGGCAGGTCAGGTCACGGATTTTCTCCATGGCCTTGTCGCGATCCGGCAGTTTCAGCAGGTTGAAGTCGGCGTACGGCACCAGCACGTATTCGGCCTGGCCGCCGGTCCAGTCGCCCATGTCGACGTAGCCGTAGGCGCCACCGGCACGGGCCGGGTTGACGGTCAGGCAGACGCCGGTGTGCTGCTCCTTGCAGGAACGGCAGCGCCCGCAAGCCACGTTGAACGGCACGGAGACCAGGTCGCCGATTTTCAGGCTTTCGACGTCGCTGCCCTTCTCGATCACTTCACCGGTGATCTCGTGGCCCAGTACCAGACCGACCTGGGCGGTGGTACGGCCGCGCACCATGTGCTGGTCGGAACCACAGATGTTGGTGGAAACCACGCGCAGAATGACGCCGTGCTCAATCTTCCTGCCGCGCGGGTCCTGCATTTTCGGATAGTCGATTTTCTGTACTTCGACCTTGCCAGCGCCGAGATACACCACACCACGATTGCCAGACATGCTTTCACCTCGCTGTTGTTTTTATGGAACCACGCTGCCCAGGCAGGCAGCGCGTAGAGTGCTCGGGTACAGATGCTGTTTCTTGTGTTGCTTGTAAGGGCCTCATCGCGGGCAAGCCCGCTTCCACAGTGATTCGGGTTGAGCTTAAGATTTGTGAACGACACAAAACCCTGTGGGAGCGAGCTTGCTCGCGATGGCGATTTAGAGAACGACCGTTCTGTTGGCGTTCAAAAACACTCTTCTTTCGATGTGATACCCAACCGCCCTCGCCAATGTCAGCCCCTCGATATCCCGCCCTTTGGCGATCAGGTCTTCCGGGTAATGGCTGTGGTCCACCACCTCGACGCCCTGGGCGATGATCGGCCCTTCGTCGAGGTCGTTGTTGATGTAATGCGCCGTGGCGCCGACCAGTTTCACGCCCTTGTTGTAGGCCTGGTGGTATGGCTTGGCGCCCTTGAAACCCGGCAGCAGGGAGTGGTGGATGTTGATCGCCCGGCCGTCGAGTTTGCGGCACAGCTCCGGCGACAGGACCTGCATGTAGCGGGCAAGAATCACCAGTTCCGCACCGGCCTCTTCGATCACCTGCAACACCTGGCGCTCCTGGGCCGGTTTGTCGTTCGGGTCGAGGGGGAAGTGGTAGTAGGGAATCTGGTGCCAGTCGGCCAGCGGCTTGAGGTCCGGGTGGTTGGACACCACCGCCGCCACGTCCATCGACAGCTGGCCGATGCGCTGGCGGTAGAGCAAGTCGTTGAGGCAGTGATCGGCCTTGGACACCATGATCACCACTTTCGGCCGGTAGTGCGGCGGCGTCAGTTCGAAGATCATGCCGAACGATTCGCCGCGCTCTTGCAGGCCGGCGCGGAAGGACTGCTCGTCGAAGCCGTCAGGCTGGCGGAATTCCACACGAATGAAGAAACGGCCCGAGAGCCGATCGTCGAAGGAGTGGTGTTCGGTGACGTAGCAGCCCTGCTCGAACAGAAAGCGGGTCACCGCGTCCACGGTGCCGAGTACGCTGGGGCAGTCGGCGGTCAGGATCCATGTGTCTGGGGCGCGGCTCATAGTGCGGTGACTCCTGAAACATTGGTAGGAGATGCCCCCCTGTGGGAGCGGGCTTGCTCGCGAATGCGGCGTGTCAGTCACCTTGATGACAACTGACCCACCGTATTGGCGAGCAAGCCCGCTCCCACAAGGGGAAAGTGTCAGGCTTGAACGGCCAGGCCGTACTCGGCCGACGCATCCTGCAACCACAGCCACCAGTAGTCCGAGAAGCTGCGGCGGATCAGCAGTTCCCAGGTGTCTTCGGCGGTGTGGCGGATCACCAGTTGCGACTTGGCGAACACGGTGCCGACGGCCTTGCCTACCGGGAAGTTATTCGGGTGCACGTCGTAGCTGGTGGATTTCATCAGCACCTGACGCACGTTCGGGCCGCTCAGTTCGAGGATCTGCTGGCCGCCGCTGACGTTGACGACCTGGATGTGCAGATCGCCCAGCGCCTCGCGCAGTTTTTGCTCGGCGGCGAACTCTTCACCGCTCGGCACGATCAGCAGCCACTCGTCCGGGCCCATCCATTGCAGGCTGGTTTCGCCCTTGACGATGACGGTCAGCGCCGACGGCAGTTCGATGCCCAGGGCCTTGTGTACGCCAGCAGCGAACGCCGGGTCATGGGCGTCGCCACGCAGGGTCAGGTGACCCAGGAGTTTCTTCTCGCGCACGGTCACGCCGGCGCTTTTGCGACCCTTGCCCACCAGGCTGGCGAGGTCGGCGTGATGCAGCGACGACTCGGCCTTTTGCCCGGTGGTTGGGCGTTGTTGGTAAACATTGGCTGCGGTCATAAGGCACCCTTTCTGAATTCTGTGTTCTCTGTGGGAGCTGGCTTGCCAGCGATAGCGTTGTATCAGTCACCGTTGTGTTGTCTGGCCTGACGCTATCGCGGGCGAGCCCGCTCCCACAGGTACTGTGGTGTTAAACGTTCTGGCGCTCACCCTTCGGATCGAAGAACACCGAAGAAACGATTTCCGCCTCGATCACGCTGCCGTCCGCCAGTGGCGCGAACACGCGTTCGCCCATGCGGTTCAGGCCGCCCTTGACCACGCCCATGGCAAACGAATAGCCCAGGGAGTTGTGCAGGTAACTGGAGGTCACGTGACCGACCATGGTCATCGGGATCGCCTGCTTGGTGTTGAACACAAGCTGCGCGCCTTCCGGCAGCCAGACATTCGGGTCGATCGGCTTGAGGCCCACCAGTTGCTTGCGCTGATCACGCACGCAGTCTTCACGGTTCATCCCGCGCCAGCCGATCCACGAGAACGGTTTGGTGCGACCGACACACCAGCCCATGTTCAGGTCGTCCGGGGTCATCGAGCTGTCAGTGTCCTGGCCAACGATGATGAAGCCCTTCTCGGCCCGCAGTACGTGCATGGTTTCGGTGCCGTACGGGGTCAGGTTGTACTTCTTGCCGGCGTCGACGATTTTCTCCAGCACGCCCATCGCATAGTCGGCCTGCACGTTGACTTCGTACGACAGCTCACCGGTGAACGAGATGCGGAACACCCGGGCCGGAACACCACCGACCAGACCTTCTTTCCAGGTCATGAACGGGAAGGCTTCGTTGCTCAGATCAATGTCGGTGACTTCGCTGAGCAGCTTGCGGCTGTTCGGTCCGGACAGGGTCATGGTTGCCCAGTGATCGGTCACGGAAGTGAAGTACACCTTCAGGTCTGGCCATTCGGTCTGCTGGTAGATCTCCAGCCACTGCAGTACGCGAGCCGCGCCGCCGGTGGTGGTGGTCATCACGAAATGGTTGTCCGCCAGGCATGCAGTCACGCCGTCGTCGAACACCATGCCGTCTTCTTTACACATCAGGCCGTAACGCGCCTTGCCCACGTCGAGCTTGGTCCAGGCGTTGGTGTAGATGCGGTTGAGGAACTCGCGCGCATCCGGACCCTGAATGTCGATCTTGCCCAGGGTCGAGGCGTCCAGCAGGCCAACGCTGTCACGCACGGCTTTGCATTCGCGCTTGACCGCGGCATGCATGTCTTCGCCGCTCTTCGGGAAGTACCAAGGACGCTTCCACTGGCCGACGTCTTCGAACTCGGCGCCGTTTTTCAGGTGCCAGTGGTGCAGTGCGGTGAAACGCACAGGTTCGAAGATGTGCCCGCAGTGACGACCGGCCACGGCGCCGAAGGTCACCGGCGTGTAGTTCGGACGGAACATGGTGGTGCCCATCTGCGGGATGGTCACGTTCAGCGAACGGGCGGCGATGGCCAGGCCGTTGACGTTGCCCAGCTTGCCCTGGTCGGTACCGAAGCCCAGTGCGGTGTAGCGCTTGACGTGCTCGACCGACTCGAAGCCCTCGCGGGTCGCCAGTTCGATGGCGGCGGCGGTGACGTCGTTCTGCAGGTCGACGAATTGCTTCGGTGCCCGTGCGGTGCTCTTTTCATGCGGCACCTGGAACAGCGCCAGAGTCGGCTCTTCCAGACGCGCCAGGGCTTTGGGCAGGGTCGCTTCCACAGCAGCGAAACCGGCTTCGCTGGCTGCGCGCACGCCACCTTCGAAACCATCGGCCAGGGAGTCGGCCAGGCCGTAGACGCCGTTGATGCCACCGACGCACACGCGTTTCTGCGGTGCTTCGCCCGGTACGAAACCGAGGATGTCTTCACGCCAGATCGGCTTGCCGCCCAAGTGAGAAGCCAGGTGAACGATCGGGCTGTAACCGCCGGAGCTGGCGATCACGTCGCAATCGAGCCATTCGCCGGGGCTGGTGACTTTGTGGCCTTTGACGTCGATGGCCGCCACGCGGGCCGCAGTCACGCGCTTGCTGCCACGGGCCTCGATCACGGCGCTGCCGGTGAGGATGCGGATGCCCTTGGCGCGTGCTTCTTCCACCAGCGCACCACGAGGGTTGCTGCGGGCGTCGGCGATGGCCACCACTTGCAGGCTGGCATCGAGCCAATCCAGGGCAACGCGGTAGGCGTGGTCGTTGTTGGTGGTCAGCACCAGCTTCTTGCCCGGTGCCACGCCGTAGCGACGAACGTAGGTCGATACCGCGCCAGCGAGCATGTTGCCCGGCACGTCGTTGTTGCCGTAGACCAGCGGACGCTCGTGAGCGCCGGTCGCCAGCACTACACGCTTGGCGCGCACGCGGTGAACGCGCTGACGGACCTGGCCAATCGGTGCGCGATCGCCCAGGTGGTCGGTCAGGCGCTCGTGAATGGTCAGGAAGTTATGGTCGTGGTAACCGTTGACCGTGGCGCGCGGCAACAGCAGCACGTCAGGGGTGTTCTTCAATTCGGAAACGACGCTGGCGACCCATTCGGCGGCTGGCTTGCCGTCGAGGCTTTCACGGGAGTCGAGCAGGCTGCCGCCGAACTCTTCCTGCTCATCGGCCAGGATCACACGGGCACCGCTGCGCGCAGCGGCCAGTGCAGCGGCCAGACCCGCAGGGCCCGCGCCGACGATCAGCACGTCACAGTGCTGGTTCATGTAGTCGTAGGTGTCCGGATCATTCTCGGTCGGCGAGCGGCCCAGGCCTGCGGCCTTGCGGATGTACTTCTCGTAAGTCATCCAGAACGATTGCGGGTACATGAAGGTTTTGTAGTAGAAGCCCGGTGGCATCAGCTTGCCGCCGACCTTGCCGAGGATCCCCATCATGTCGTTGTTGACGTTCGGCCAGCCGTTGGTGCTGTTGGCGACCAGGCCCTGGTACAGCGCCTGTTGAGTGGCGCGCACGTTCGGGATCTGGGTGGCTTCGGTGGCGCCGATCTGCAGCACGGCGTTCGGCTCTTCGGTACCGGCGGCGAAGATGCCCCGTGGACGCGAATACTTGAAGCTGCGACCGATGATGTCGACGCCGTTGGCCAGCAGTGCAGCGGCCAGGGTGTCGCCTTCGAAGCCTTTGTAGCTCTGGCCGTTGAAGGTGAAGCTCAACACTTTATTGCGGTCGATCCGTCCGCCGTTGGACAGGCGATTGATCTGGCTCATACCTTCTCTCCCAGAGCCGTGGCGGCCGCTTTCGGGCTATCGGTCTTGTCGGTGAATTGTGGCTTGGTGCCGATCTTGTAGGTTTCGAGAATCTCGTAGGTCACGGTGTCGCGAGTGACGTTGAAGTACTGACGGCAACCGGCAACGTGATCCCACAACTCGTGGTGCAGGCCGCGAGGGTTATCGCGGAAGAACATGTAGTCGCCCCACTCCTCGTCGGTGCAGCTGTTCGGATCCAGTGGACGCGGGATGTGCGCCTGGCCGGATGCGTGGAATTCCTCTTCGGAGCGCAGCTCGCCGCAGTGAGGACAGAAGATATGCAACATGGGGATTTCTCCTGTTAGTGGGCAACCGCAGCAGCGCCGTGTTCATCGATCAACGCACCGCTGTGGAAGCGGTCGATGGAGAAAGGTGCGGCCAGCGGGTGCATTTCACCCTTGGCCAGGCTCGCGGCAAAGACATTGCCCGAACCAGGTGTTGCCTTGAAGCCGCCGGTACCCCAACCGCAGTTGAAGAACATGTTCGGCACCGGAGTCTTGGAGATGATCGGACAGGCGTCCGGCGTGGTGTCGACGATGCCGCCCCACTGACGGTTCATGCGCACGCGCGACAGGATCGGGAACATCTCGACGATGGCCTGGATGGTGTGCTCGATCACCGGGTACGAACCACGCTGGCCGTAGCCGTTGTAGCCGTCGATGCCGGCGCCAATCACCAGGTCGCCCTTGTCGGACTGGCTGATGTAACCGTGTACGGCGTTGGACATGATCACGCTGTCGATGATCGGTTTGATCGGCTCGGACACCAGCGCCTGCAACGGGTGGGATTCGAGCGGCAGGCGAAAGCCCGCGAGCTTGGCCATGTGACCGGAGTTACCGGCGGTGACCACACCGACGCGCTTGGCGCCGATGAAGCCCTTGTTGGTTTCCACGCCGATGCACACACCGTTTTCCTTGCGGAAGCCGGTCACTTCGGTCTGCTGGATCAGGTCCACGCCCAGAGCGTCCGCGGCACGGGCAAAGCCCCAGGCCACGGCGTCGTGACGGGCCACGCCGCCGCGACGCTGGACGGTCGCGCCCATCACCGGGTAGCGGGTGTTCTTGGAGCAGTCCAGGTACGGAATCTCGTCCGCGACCTGCTTGGCGTTGAGCAGTTCGCCGTCCACGCCGTTGAGGCGGTTGGCGCTGACCCGACGCTCGGAGTCACGGATGTCCTGCAGGGTGTGGCACAGGTTGTAGACGCCACGCTGGGAGAACATCACGTTGTAGTTCAGGTCCTGAGACAGGCCTTCCCACAGTTTCATCGCGTGTTCGTACAGGTGCGCCGACTCGTCCCACAGGTAGTTGGAGCGAACGATGGTGGTGTTGCGCGCGGTGTTACCGCCGCCCAGCCAGCCCTTTTCGACCACGGCCACGTTGGTGATGCCGTGTTCCTTGGCCAGGTAGTAGGCGGTCGCCAGACCGTGCCCGCCACCGCCGACGATGACCACGTCGTAAACCTTTTTCGGGGTTGGCGTGCGCCACATCCGCTGCCAGTTTTCGTGGTGGCTGAGAGAGTGTTTGAAGAGGCCGAAGCCTGAGTAGCGTTGCATAGTCATTTACTCCAAAACCGCACTCAGCGATAAACCGGGAAGTCAGCGCACAGGGCCGAGACTTGCTGGGCAACGTTGGCCTCGACATCGGCATCGCCGAGGTTGTCGAGGATGTCGCAGATCCAGCCAGCCAGTTCCACGCACTGCGCAACCTTGAAGCCGCGGGTGGTCACAGCCGGAGTGCCGATGCGCAGGCCGGAGGTGACGAACGGTGACTGCGGATCGTTCGGCACGGCGTTCTTGTTCACGGTGATGTGGGCGCGACCCAGGGCCGCATCCGCGTCCTTGCCGGTGAGACCCTGACGGATCAGGCTGACCAGGAACAGGTGGTTATCGGTCCCGCCGGACACTACATCGTAGCCGCGTTTGACGAACACGCCGGCCATGGCCTGGGCGTTGTCGATCACTTGCTGCTGATAAGCCTTGAAGCCTGGCTCCAGCGCTTCCTTGAAGCACACCGCCTTGGCGGCGATCACGTGCATCAGCGGACCGCCCTGGGCGCCGGGGAAGACCGCGGCGTTGAGCTTCTTCTCGATTTCTTCGTTGGACTTGGCCAGGATCAGGCCGCCACGCGGGCCGCGCAGGGTCTTGTGGGTGGTGGTGGTGACCACATCGGCAAACGGGATCGGGTTCGGGTACAGACCGGCTGCCACCAGACCGGCGACGTGGGCCATGTCGACAAACAGCAGCGCGCCCACCTTGTCGGCGATCTGCCGGAAGCGCGGGAAGTCCAGGGTCTTGGAGTAAGCGGAGAAGCCGGCCACGATCATCTTCGGCTTGTGCTCGACGGCCAGGCGCTCGACTTCGTCGTAATCGATCAGGCCGGTGTTGGTGTCGATACCGTACTGGACGGCGTTGTACAGCTTGCCCGAGGACGACACTTTCGCGCCGTGGGTCAGGTGACCGCCGTGGGCCAGGCTCATGCCCAGAATGGTGTCGCCGGCTTGCAGCAGGGCCAGGTACACGGCGCTGTTGGCCGAGGAGCCGGAGTGTGGCTGGACGTTGGCGTAATCGGCGCCGAACAGTTGCTTGGCGCGTTCGATGGCCAGGGCTTCAACCTTGTCCACGTGCTCGCAGCCGCCGTAGTAACGCTTGCCCGGATAGCCTTCGGCGTACTTGTTGGTCAGGCCGCTGCCTTGCGCTTGCATGACGCGTTTGCTGGTGTAGTTCTCCGACGCAATCAGCTCGATGTGATCTTCCTGACGTTGCTCTTCGGCATTCATTGCCGCCAGCAGTGCATCATCGTAACCCTGGATCTGGTCTTGCTTGCTGAACATCGCGTCTCTCCCAGCGGCATCTATGCGCCATTCGTCTCGGTAAGGCACTGGCGGTTCGCCCTTGCCCTTTGAATGCGATGGTATGACCGGTGCAGGCAGGTCAAATGCCTATGGGCGCCACGCAAAGGTGCGTTTACGACATGGCGGAAATTGGCTCGCCGAACTCAATCTTCGAATCACCGAGAAACCCTGTGGGAGCGGGCTTGCCCGCGATGGCGGTGGGTCAGTCGCCTTCGATGCCGGATGTTCTGCCGCCATCGCGGGCAAGCCCACTCCCACAGGGTTATGTGGCGATCTGCCGGACGATGAGCAACACAAGGAAATGCACGGGATACAAGGCATACGCCCAGCGCCGCATGGGAGGCGGTTTTACGTCCTGGGCATGTCGCAAAAGGAACATCCCCAGCCATGGCGCAATCAGACAAGTGGCAACCGCCACCATCGCCACGTGATTACCCAGGCGAATGGAGTAATACAGCACCTGCCATTGATTCGCGGCCAGACACACCACCCCCGGCAGAAAAGCGAAAATCCACGGACGACGAATCACCAGCAATATCGCCAACGGCAACATCACCCCGAAGAAGCCGAACATCAGCTTCGACGAGAACACCGCCGCCAACACGACAGAAGCGACAGCCAAGAGTCGCATTTGAAGATTGGGATCCTGCCAGCCACGGGCCACCAGCAAGCCCAACACGAGAGTAGGCATCACGTTCAGCGTGTCGGGATCAGGCAAGAACAACCGATAGGGCATTTCGCTGACCGCACTGAACAGCACCAGCCAGCCCAGATAGCGCCACTGCCCGCTGGACTTGACCGGCGCCCGCGCCAGATTGACCGCCATCGCCAGGCAGAACCACGGGAACGCCAGGCGTCCCGGCACATACAGCCAGTCGGCGGAATAACCGATGTATCGCAGGTGATCGAGCACCATGCACAGCAGCGCCAGCCATTTGAGCAAATCCAGTGCATGATCGCGCGGCTTCAAGTGCATAGCCCTTAAGTCCGAAGACACGTGCATAATTGCCCGGCTTCTGCGTAATTTTCTGACAGTGACATCCCGTGTACTCCCCGGACGATCTTCGGCAGAGTGCGCCCCTCTTATTGACCACGAGACGCTTCACCATAGGCGTCTCGATCACGGAAAGCAGGCCATGACCGACAAGAGCCAACAATTCGCCAGCGACAACTATTCCGGTATCTGCCCTGAAGCCTGGGCCGCCATGGAACAGGCCAACCATGGCCACCAGCGCGCCTATGGCGACGACGAGTGGACCGCCCGCGCGTCCGACGATTTCCGCAAGCTGTTCGAAACCGACTGCGAAGTGTTCTTCGCGTTCAACGGCACCGCCGCCAACTCCCTGGCCCTGTCGTCGCTGTGCCAGAGTTACCACAGCGTGATCTGCTCGGAAACCGCCCACGTCGAAACCGACGAATGCGGCGCCCCGGAGTTTTTCTCCAACGGTTCCAAGCTGCTGATCGCCCGCACCGAAAACGGCAAGCTGACCCCGGACTCGATCCGCGAAGTCGCCCTCAAGCGCCAGGACATCCACTACCCCAAGCCCCGCGTCGTGACCCTGACCCAGGCCACGGAAGTCGGCAGCGTCTACACCCCGGACGAAGTGCGCGCCATCAGCGTGACCTGCAAGGAGTTGGGCCTGCAGTTGCACATGGACGGCGCGCGCTTCTCCAATGCCTGCGCGTTCCTCGGCTGCTCGCCGGCTGAGCTGTCGTGGAAAGCTGGCGTCGATGTGCTGTGCTTTGGCGGGACGAAAAACGGCATGGCGGTGGGCGAGGCGATCCTGTTCTTCAACCACGACCTGGCCGAAGACTTCGACTACCGCTGCAAACAGGCCGGGCAACTGGCGTCGAAAATGCGTTTCCTGTCCGCCCCCTGGGTCGGCATCCTGGAAAACGACGCCTGGCTCAAATACGCCCGCCACGCCAACCACTGCGCGCAACTGCTGGCCGAACTGGTCAGCGACATCCCGGGCGTGGAACTGATGTTCCCGGTACAGGCCAACGGCGTATTCCTGCAACTCTCGGAACCGGCCATCTGCGCCCTCACCGCCAAGGGCTGGCGCTTCTACACCTTCATCGGCAAAGGCGGCGCGCGCTTCATGTGCTCCTGGGACACCGAAGAAGACCGCGTCCGCGAACTGGCTCACGACATCCGCGAAGTGATGTCCTGATACCCGTTCCCCTGTAGGAGCTGCCGCAGGCTGCGATCTTTTGATTTTGTTTTTTAAAACAGGATCAAAAGATCGCAGCCTGCGGCA
>NZ_JABFMP010000067.1 GCF_013359595.1 Pseudomonas sp. C1C7
ACAGCGCTTCGAACAGGATCGCGAAGTGGTACCAGAACGCCATGGTGTTCTCGCCCGGCAGCACGTGGTGCAGGATCTGCGCGATACCCACCGCCAGGGTCGGCGCACCGCCGGCACGGGCCAGGATGGTGGTTTCACCGATGTCATGGGCCACGGCCTGCAGCGCTTCGGGGGTGATGGTGAAGCCCCAGCTGCTGACAGTTTGTGCAACCGCGACAGCGTCGGCGCCGACCACGGCGGCCGGGCTGTTCATGGCGAAGTACACGCCCGGATCGATCACCGAAGCGGCGACCATGGCCATGATTGCCACGAAGGATTCCATCAGCATGCCGCCGTAACCGATGTAACGGGCATGGCCTTCGCTGGCCAACAGCTTCGGCGTGGTGCCGGAGGCGATCAGCGCATGGAAACCGGACACCGCGCCACAGGCGATGGTGATGAACAGGAACGGGAACAGACCGCCCTTCCACACCGGACCAGTACCGTCGACGAACTGGGTCAGGGCCGGCATTTTCAGCTCTGGCATGGTGACCAGAATGCCGATCGCCAGGGCTACGATCGTGCCGATCTTGAGGAAGGTCGACAGGTAGTCACGCGGCGCGAGGATCAGCCACACCGGCAGAACCGCGGCGACGAAACCGTAGCCGATCAGCATCCAGGTGATCTGTACGCCGGTGAAGGTGAAGACCTTGGCCCAGACCGGGTCAGCGGCAATCTGCCCGCCCAGCCAGATCGAGCCCAGCAGCAACAGCACGCCGATGATGGAAATCTCACCGATGCGGCCCGGACGGATGTAGCGCATGTACACGCCCATGAACATCGCGATCGGGATGGTCGCCATCACAGTGAACATGCCCCACGGGCTGTCGGCCAGGGCCTTGACCACGATCAGTGCCAGCACCGCGAGGATGATGATCATGATCAGGAAGCAGCCGAACAGCGCGATGGTGCCGGGGATACGGCCCATTTCTTCACGGACCATGTCGCCCAGGGAGCGGCCGTTGCGGCGGGTGGAGAGGAACAGGACCATGAAGTCCTGCACCGCGCCAGCCAGCACCACGCCGGCGATCAGCCAGAGCGTGCCGGGCAGGTAGCCCATTTGCGCTGCCAGGACCGGACCGACCAGTGGGCCTGCGCCGGCGATGGCCGCGAAGTGGTGACCGAAGAGGACGTGTTTGTTGGTCGGCACGAAGTCCAGACCGTCGTTGTTGAGCACGGCAGGCGTGGCTCGATTGGGGTCCAGCTGCATCACTTTGTTGGCGATGAACAGGCTGTAGTAACGATAGGCAACGAGGTAGATGGCGACTGCTGCGACTACGATCCAGAGGGCGTTGATCGCTTCGCCGCGGCGCAGGGCCACGACACTCAGCGCAATCGCTCCCAGGACAGCCACGGCAAACCAGGCGAGGTGTTTAGCCAGACGGGGCATAGGGGTCTCCTGCCGACGGCCAGTGGCCACGGCGGTAATTTTTATAATTGTGTCCGCTTTACGGAGCTGGCCAAATATCCGCCCATGGCGTCCACAAATAAATCCGCGTTACTACGTACGTGGCGTCTACGTAGTTCTACGTAGACGCCACATTGGACCTGCGGTGCACTCAGCCATCGGTCATTGCGCCCGGCAGCGCTACTCGACAGGCGTATCTTTGGCCTATGATGCCGCCCTCAGAAAAACCAGAATGACTACCACTGCAGGAGCCGAGCTTGCTCGCGATGCACTCGGAACGCCGCGGGGTGTCTGGTCCCCGGCGTTATCGTTGACGTCCATCGCGAGCAAGCTCGCTCCTACACAAAGCAGGCCCGAGGCGATAACCATGCAGCTCAAACACAAGATCGTCGCCCTCGGCATCCTCCCGCTGGTCCTGGCCATCGCCGTCATCTGCGCCCTGGTGATTTCCCTCAACCGCCAACTGGGCGATCAGCAGGCGCAGCTGATCGAAGACAGCATCCTGGCGAGCAAGCGTGCGGAGTTGAAAAACTACGTAGAGATGGCGCAAAGCCTGATCGAGCCGCTGTACGACGACGGCCACGGAGACGCCGAAGCGCAGAAAAAGGTGCTGGAAGAACTGCGCAAACTCAGCTTCGGCATCAACGGTTACTTCTTCGTCTACGACCATGAGGGCCGCAGCCTGATGCACGCCCGCCAGTCGGAACTGGTGGGCCAATACCTGTGGGACATGAAAGACCCCCACGGCCTGCCGGTGATTCAGGCGCTGCTCAAAAGCGCGCAATCGGGCGAAGGCTTTCAGCGTTATGCCTGGAACAAACCCTCCTCCGGCCAGGTCACCGACAAGCTCGCCTACGTGGTGATGCTCGATCGCTGGGGCTGGATGCTCGGTACCGGGATCTATCTGGAAGACGTCGAGCGCGCCACCCAGCAGGCCCGCGCCGAAGTGGCCATGGGCATTCGCAAGACCATGATGGCGATTGCCGTGGTGGCACTGGTGGCGGTGCTGTTCGTGTTCGGCACCGGCATGACCCTGAACGTCAGCGAACACCGGCTGGCGGACAAGAAGCTGCAGCGCCTGACCCAGCGCATCGTCAGCCTGCAGGAGGAAGAGCGCTCGCGAGTGTCCCGGGAGCTGCACGACGGCATCAGCCAGGTGCTGGTGTCGATCAAGTTCCAGTTCGAACTGGCCAGCCATGTGCTGGAAAACGGCCAGGACAAGGGCCTGGGGATTTTGCGCGATGCCACTGAGCGTTTGGGTGAAGCCATCGGCGAGGTACGCAGCCTGTCCCACGATCTGCGTTCATCCCTGCTCGACACGCTCGGCCTGCAAGCGGCCATCGGCCAACTGGCCGCGGAATTCGAGCAACGCAGCGGGCTGACGGTGAGCTACACCGACAATGAATTCGACTGCCAATTGGTCGATGGCGCGGCGGTCTCGCTGTTTCGCATCGTGCAGGAAGGCCTGACCAACATCGAACGGCATGCCCAAGCCAAGAATGTATCGATCACCCTGCGCGGCTGCGCAGACAATGTGCGCCTGACCGTGGTCGACGATGGCGTGGGTTTCAACGTCGCCCAGGTCGAACGTCGTCAGGCCGGCATCGGCCTGCGTAATATTCGCGAACGCGTCGAACACTTCGGTGGCCGCTTCGATCTGGTGTCCGTGCCGGGCCGAAGCGAACTGGATGTGCTGCTGCCGATGAAGCCGGCCGGCCATCGCGTCTGACCCCATAACAAGAGTGAGCCCTGAATGAACCTGCCCTCCCCGATCCGCGTTGCGTTGGTCGACGATCACTCCCTGGTCCGTGACGGAATCAAGGCACTGCTGTCCGTGATGGCGCCGCTGGAAGTGGTGGGCGAAGCGGAAAACGGCGCCGAGGCGATCGAGATGATCGGGCGCTGCCAGCCGGACCTGCTGCTGGTGGACATCAGCCTGGGCGACATGAACGGCCTGGAACTGACCCGCATGCTGCGCAGCCAGTACCCGTCGCTCAAGGTGCTGGTGCTGAGCATGTATGACAACTATGAATACGTCAGTGAATCGGTGCGCTCCGGCGCCAGCGGCTATGTGCTGAAGAATGCGCCGTCACGGGAAATTATCGCGGCCATCGAAGCGATCACCAGCGGCGGCACCTTTTACAGCGCCGACATCGCCCAACGCCTGATCGCCGACAAGAGCACCGACAACGAGCTGACACCGCGCGAGAGCCAGGTGCTGCGCAAAATGGCCCAGGGTCTGAACAACAAGGAAATGGCGCGAGAACTGGACATCAGCGTGCGCACGGTGGAAACCCATCGCTTGAGCATTCGGCGCAAGTTGAACATCGACAAGCCGGCGGCGTTGGTCAAGTACGCGATTGATCACGGAATTATCTCCCGCTAACCCCGCTCCTACAGTTAAAGGCGGGTCAAATCACAGGCAAAAAAAATCCCGGGCAGCTGATGGACGCCCGGGACTTAAAAATGCATAAACCGTGGTGGTGAACGCGGGGCGAATATTACGGAATATTTCACCCTGTAACAAGATATTTTAATTAACCACTCAGTTACTAACGTCGCTAAGCCCTTATATATCCAGATATTTTTTAGGGTTAACTTCGAATCCTCTTTAACTATGCCTTGGCGTAATTAAAGGAACCAGCGATATTCCCGCGCACTGATTTCATTCATGAACGCCAGATGATCCTGGCGCTTGTTCTCGCAATACACATCGACAAACTCCGCCCCCAGACCTTCACGCACCGGTGCGTGGTTCTGCATGGAACGCACGGCCTCAAGCATCTCCAGCGGGAAATCCACGCCACTGCTGCGATCATCATTGAGCGGCGCAATCGGCTCGCGCTTCTGTTCCAGGCCCTGCTCCAGACCGATCAGGATCGCCGCCAGCACCAGATACGGGTTGGCATCGGCGCCGGCCAGGCGATGTTCGATGCGCAGGTTTTTCGCGTCCGACTCCGGCACCCGCAGGCACGCATCGCGGTCTTCGAAACCCCAGCTGGCGCGGGAAGCGACGTTCACCGTGGCGCTCAGGCGACGGGTGGCGTTGTGGTTCGGGGCGAAGATCGGCATGCAGTGCGGCAACACGTCCAGGCAACCGGCCACCGCATGGCGCAGGGCTTTTTGCCCGTCGGCCGCCAGCAGGTTGTTGCCCGCTTTGTCGTACAGGCTCACATGCACATGCATGCCGCTGCCGGGGTGCTGCAGATACGGCTTGGCCATGAAACTGGCGCGATAGTTGTGCTTGAGCGCCACGCCGCGGGTGCTGCGACAGAACAAGGCGGCCCAGTCGGCGGCGCGCAATCCGTCGTCGAGGTGACCGAAGTTGATTTCGAACTGACCGGGGCCCAGTTCCGCGGTGATCACCGTGGCGTCGATGCCCTGGGCTCTTGCGGTCTCGACCATTTCATCGAGCACCGGGGCGAAGCGGGTCAGGCGCTCGATGTGCATGTTCGGCTGATCATCGGGATCGCCGGTCAACGGGTCACGGGCAAACTGAGGCAAGCCATCGCGCAGGTGGCTGTCGAACAGATAGAACTCCAGCTCGAACGCCACCACCGGGAAAATGCCCTTGCGCCCCAACCGCCCCAGCACCTGCGCCAGCACTTCACGGGGTTCGAATTCGATGGGCTTTTGCGTGCCGTCGGAGGTGATCAGCATCTGCCCCAGCGGCTGCTGTTCCCAGCTCACCAGCTTCAAGGTGCCCGGCACCAGGCGCCGTTGCGCGTCCGGGTCGCCGTCGTTGAAGCAATAGTCGCCGATCTTGAACAGGCCGCCCTGGGTGCCGAGCAACACGCAGTTCTGCGGCAACTTCAGCGCGCTGCCGGCGGCGACTTTTTCGAGCATTTCGATCGGGTAACGCTTGCCGTAGAAATGCCCCGGAATGTCCAGGGAGATCAAATCGACGAAGCGCACGTCGGGGTAGCGCTGACGAAACTCGCCCACTTCGGCCAGCAATTGAGTGTAGACAGCATCCATCATGTTGATCCTTGTTGTTTTATCAGGTGTAGACCCAAAGTACGCGGGTGAGCTGGTCACCCAGGTTGCCGTAGCGGCAATGGGCATGGCTGGCCAGCTGGAAACTGTCGCCGGCGCGCAGGGTCACCGGTTCATCGTCATCGAGCCACAGGGTCAGCTCGCCTTCGAGCACGTAACCGCCCTGCTCCGAGCTGTCCTTCATGTGCCGCTCGCCACTGCTGGCACCGGGCTCCAGCTGGCTTTCGAGCATGGAAAAGGACGCGCGCATCTTCGGCGAGACCAGGATGTCGGTGATGCCATCGGCGTAGTACAGCGTGCGGCGCTCGTCCGGGCGGGTCACCCAGGGCAACGCCATGGGTTTGGGAAGGCTGTAGAAATAGGTGGTGGGCACGCCGAGGGTTTCGCTGATGGCGGTCAGGTCCGCCACCGTCGGCCGCGACAGCCCGCGCTCGACCTGGGACAGAAAACCCACGGAACGACCGATTTTGTCCGCCAGATCCTTGAGCGTGTACTTTTTGTGTTTGCGCAGGTCCTGGATCAGGATCGCCAGCGCCGAAATCTCTTCTTGCATGTCCATCTATTGGCTTCCAGAAAGTGCCGAATCAAATGCTGTCGCGCAGCCGGTACCAGGCTTTGCCGATGGCTTCCAAAGGCGCGGCCATGTATTTGCCGCCGGGGAAGCTGCCGTTGGTCAGGCCCTGATACAACGCCAGCTCATCCGCGTTACCGAGTATCGCATCGGACACCGCCCGCGCCCCGGCCAGGGTCGGCAGCACGCCATGTCCGGAATAGCCCTGCAACCAGTACAGATCGCCGCGTCGACCGATATCCGGCGTGCGATTCAAGGTCAGGTCGATGTGACCGCCCCAGGAAAACTCCAGCTCCACGCCTTTGAGCTGCGGGAACACCCGCTCCAGGCATGGCCGGGTGGCTGCGGCGATGTCCTTGGGCATCCCGCCCAGATAAGTGCAGCCACCGCCGAACAGCAGGCGGTTGTCCGGGGTGCGGCGGAAATAGTCGAGCACGAACTGGTTGTCGGTGACGCACACATTGCTCGGCAGCAGCGCCGTCGCCTGGGCCTCCGACAGCGGCGCCGTGGCCACCTGATAGGTGCCAACCGGCAATACGCAACTCGACAGCTGCGGATCGAGCCGGTCCAGATAGGCATTGCAGGCCAGCACCAGCACATCCGCACGAATGCTGCCGCGCTCGGTGGTCACTCGATACCCGTCGCCATCCTCGCTGTAACTGAGCGCCTTGCTCTGTTCATGGATCACCCCGCCCGCCCGCTCGATGGCGCCAGCCAGGCCCAGCGCCAGCTTCAACGGATTGAGGTGCCCGCCTTCCGGGTCGAACAGACCGGCCTGGTAACGGTCGCTGGCCACCCACTCCGGCAACTGACTGCGCTCGATGAACTGCAAGCCGTCGTGACCCCATTTGTGACTGGCCTCGTGCTGCCATTCGGTCAGCAGACTGACCCGCCGAGGCATCACCGAGGTCCAGAGATGCCCGGGCCGGTAATCGCAATCGAAACCATGGCGCGTCGGCAGTTCACGCAACTCCTGCGCGGCCCAACGCATGCCGTCCCACAACCGCCGGGCACGCTCGTAACCCAACGCAGCCTCCAGCGGTGGCATGTCACAGGACCAGCCCAGGATCGCCTGCCCGCCATTACGCCCCGACGCCGCCCAGGCCACCCGACTAGCTTCCAGCAAGGTCACGCGCTTGCCGGCCAGGGCCAGGCGCAGCGCGGTGTGCAAGCCGCTGAAACCGGCGCCGATGATCAACACTTCAGTGTGCTGTTCACCCTTCAAGGCCGGCCGATTGACCAGGCGATCGCTGCAGGAATGGGCGTAATAGCTGGCGACGTGCTGCGTGGATTGCTGAAACATGACCGGCTCCATGAAATTTTATAGTTTTAATTTCATGAAAAAATACACGATGATTTTCACGCAGGCAATCAGCGCGAGACGAAGCGCCGGTTTTAGTCCGAACAGCCGATGCCAAAACCGCCTCGGTGCTGCTTATTGGGCGCCCCCTCCCACAATAAAAAGACGAGGCCTCGATGCGCGCCCCACTTCTGCTCGCCCTGCCCCTGTTGGGCCTGCTCGTTGCCTGTTCCGAGCCCCATGACCCGCAACCGCTGGACAACACCGGCAAAGCCATTCCCTTGATCGGCGCGGCAACCGTTGCCCAACCCTTGAGCGGCAGCATTCCCGCCCACCCGTTCATGGCGAGCAACGGCAGCAGCTACATGCATTCCGATGGCTACAGCTCCGACACCCACCCGGGACCCGGCCCGCTGGGCCGCGACACCCAGGTGAACAGCCGCGATGGCAGCCGCAAGCCCGGTGGCATGTGTCCGATTCATACCTTCGATCAACAGGGTCGACTGGTGGTGTTGTGCGCCAACCTGATGCAATTCGAACTGCAATTGCTCGAGCCGCGCACGCTTGAACTGCTGGCCCGTTATCCGCTGCCACCACGGCCGTCGACCTTCCATGCGCTGATCACCCTCGATCCCGACAAGATCATGGCCGACACCTCGGGCGCGTATTTCTATGTCGATGCACAGAATCGCGTGGTGATCGCCGACGCCGAGCAGCACATCCAGCGTGTTGTGCATCGTCAGGATGAAACCGGTGCGTGGCTGTTCGAGGCGGTCGACAACTGGGACCTGAGCGACAAGGTGCCCCACGATTGCGTGCGGCCGACCTCATGGTTTCCCAAGGGTGAATGCGACCCCATCACCGGGGTCATCCCGGATCACCAGGGCCTGATCTGGTGGATCACCCGTCGCGGCCGGCTCGGCACACTGAACCCCGAGACCGGTGCGGTCCAGGGCATCCAGCTGGCGAACGAGGAGATTCAGAACGGCATGTCGGTGGCGGCCGACGGCGTGTATGTGGTCTCCGATCACGCCATGTACCGCTTCAGCGCCGATGCCGACGGCAAGCCGCTGCAGGGCTGGCGCGAAACCTATGATCGCGGCACCGGGCGCAAAGTCGGGGCGATCAATCAGGGCAGCGGCACCACACCGACATTGATGGGCGATCGCTACGTCACCATCACCGACAACGCCGACGGACGCATCAACCTGCTGGTCTACCGCCGCGAGCAGGACTTCGCGGGCAACCGGCTGATCTGCAAACTGCCGATATTCACCCAGAACGCCTCGGCCACCGACAACTCCGCCATCGGCTGGGGCCGCTCGATCATCATGGAAAACAACGCCGGCTACACTAGCGCCTTCGCTCAGCAGGACTGGCAGGCGGTAAACGGCGGAATCAGCCGCGTCGACATCCGCGAGGATGAATCGGGGTGCGACCTGGTCTGGGAATCGAAAGAACGCTCGCCATCGGTAGTGCCGAAACTCTCGGTGGCCAACGGACTGCTCTACTTCTACACCTTCGAACCCCAACCCGACGGCGAAAACGCCTGGTACCTGATGGCCCTCGACTTCACCACCGGCCAGACCCGCTTCAAAGCATTGAGCGGAGTCGGCCAGGCCTTCGACAACAACTGGTCCCCGATCACTTTGGCGCCGGATGGCACGGCGTATGTCGGGACGTTTGGTGGGTTGGTTGCGTTGTGGGACAGGGAGAAATGAGCCTGTGGGCCTGAGAGCCTGCGGTGACTGGGCATTCATCGCGAGCAGGCTCGCGCCCACAGGGGACCGGGTTGATTCCGAAATCCTCAGATCATCAGAAGTTCGCCGGGGTGTTGGCGCTGATGATTTCGGCCTCGTCCGCGCCGATGTTGCGGAAGCTGTGCGGCAAGGTGGTCGGGAAGTAGTAGCCATCGCCGGCGCCCAGGATACTGACCTGGCCGTCCACGGTGAGTTCTACCGTAC
Source organism: Pseudomonas sp. C1C7 (assembly GCF_013359595.1). Classification (GTDB taxonomy): domain Bacteria; phylum Pseudomonadota; class Gammaproteobacteria; order Pseudomonadales; family Pseudomonadaceae; genus Aquipseudomonas. Next base: position 9,279 of record NZ_JABFMP010000067.1, read on the forward strand.
CTCGGGTAACCAACCCGCACTCCTCGCCTTCGGCGTGCACGATCGGCTCTTCCCCGGAGCTCGCGCCAGGCGCGTACTGCTCGCGCAGCAGGCGCATCTGGCGGCTGGGTACGGAGGCGCCGATCAGCAGCAGGCGCAGGCCGTGGCGGCCCAGGTCCGGTTGCTCGTTGGCGCGGAAGACGTATTGGTGTTCGCGCGGCGGCTGGTCGAAGGTGAAGAAGTCCGCCAGAGACATGGGGATGCCTTCGAGCAGTTTTTTCAGGGAACTGACCGAGGGGCTGACGCGGTTCTGCTCGATCAGCGAGATGGTGGCATTGGTGACGCCGCTACGGCGGGCCAGCTCGCGCTGGGACAGTTTGTAGCTTTCGCGTACTAATTTGAGTCGTGAGCCCGTATCCATGACAGCCTTATGTGCTTGGTACTTAAGGGTAATGGGGGTGGAGAGCAGGCGCGGATCACGCCGTTTTCCGGTCCCGGAAACGTGAAAGGCGGCTATTAAATCACGTTTGTCGGTGTTGCAAAGCAGCTTCGATAAACGGCAGAAAAAAAGACCTTGTGGGAGCGGGCTTGCCCGCGAAGGCGGAGTGCCAGAAGACATAAAATACTGTCTGGCCTGGCGCTATCGCGGGCAAGCCCGCTCCCACAGGTCAGTCAGTGTTCATGCAGACACTGACAGGCAATTAAAAAGCCGGCGATGCCCTTGGGGGCCACCACCGGCGAGGTAACGCTTAGATCCCGAACCGGTCACGCAACGCGTAGTACGCCGCGCCCATGGCGGTGAGCGGGGCCTGGAAGGTGCGCCCGCCCAACATCGGCATGTGTGGCAGGGAGGCGAAGGCGTTGAAGCGCTCGGCGTCGCCACGGATCATTTCAGAGATCAGCTTGCCGGCCAGGTGCGAGCAGGTGACGCCGTGGCCGCTGTAGCCCTGCATGTAGTAGGCATTCTTCTCGATACGGCCGAATTGCGGCATGCGCGACATGGTCAGCAGGAAGTTGCCGGTCCAGCGGTAGTCGATCTTCACGTCCTTGAGCTGCGGGAAGGTCTTGAGGATTTTCGGGCGGATCAGTTGCTCGATATCGTCCGGCTCGCGGGCGCCGTAGACCACGCCACCGCCGTACAGCAGACGGTTGTCGGCGGTCAGGCGGAAGTAGTCGAGCAGGTAGTTGCAGTCTTCGACGCAGTAGTTGTTGGTGATCAGGCTCCTGGCCTGCTTCTCGGTCAAAGGTTCGGTGACGACGATCTGCGAACCGCAAGGCATGCTCTTGGCGGTGACGCGATTGTCCAGGCCCTGCGGCAGGTAGGCGTTACCGGCGATCAGCAGGTACTTGGCGCGCACCACGCCTTTGGCGGTGCGCACGACGTTCGGCTCGCCGTAGGTGATTTCCACCGCCGCCGATTGTTCGAAGATCTGCCCGCCCAGGCCAATGATCGCCGAAGCTTCGCCCAGCGCCAGGTTCAGCGGGTGAATGTGCCCACCTTGCATGTCCAGGAGGCCACCGACGTAGTTGTCGCAACCCACTTCGCGCTTGATGTCCGACTCGCTGAGCAGGGTCAGGTTCTTGTTGCCGTAGCGTTCCCAGGTTTTCTTCTGTTCGGCCAGGCCCTTGAACTGCTTCTTGTTCAGCGCGGCGAAGATGCCGCCCGGACGGTAGTCGCACTGGATGTCGTAGTGCTGTATGCGCTGACGAATGATGTCGGCGCCTTCGAAGATCATGCTGCCCAGCACTTCGGCGGTCTTGTCGCCATAACGCTCTTCGATCACGTCGACGTCACGGCTGTAGGAGTTGACCAGTTGACCGCCGTTGCGACCGCTGGCGCCGAAGCCGACTTTCGCCGCTTCCAGCACGGTGACCTTGTAGCCGGCTTCGGCCAGGAACAGTGCCGAGGACAGACCGGTGTAGCCGGCGCCGATCACGCAGACGTCGCACTCCACCAGCTCTTCGAGCACCGGGAAATCGCCGGTGAAGTTGCGGGTGGCGGCGTAGTAGCTGTCTACGTGTTTTTGATTGGCAGAATTGTGTTTCATAGGTTTCTCCGATGGCCGCCAGCACAACCGGCGGCCGCCGCTTTTATTGTTGTTAGAGCTTGATCCAGGTCGCTTTGAGTTCGGTGTACTTGTCGAACGCATGCAGCGATTTGTCCCGACCGTTGCCCGACTGCTTGAACCCGCCGAACGGCGCGGTCATGTCACCGCCGTCGTACTGGTTGACCCACACGCTGCCGGCACGCAGGCCACGGGCGAAGGTGTGGGCCTTGCTCAGGTTGCTGGTCCACACGCCGGCGGCCAGGCCGAAGATGCTGTCGTTGGCGATTTGCAATGCTTGCTCGGCTGTATCGAAGGTGATCAGCGACAGCACCGGGCCAAAGATCTCTTCCTGGGCGATGGTCATGGCGTTGGTCACGCCGTCGAAAATCGCCGGTTCCACGTACAGGCCACCGGTGCTTTCCAGCGTGCGCTGGCCGCCGGCAATCAGTTCGGCGCCCTGCTGGCGACCGATGTCGATGTAGCGCAGCACGTTGTCCAGTTGACGCTGATCGACCACGGCGCCGACGGTGGTTTCAGGATCCAGGGCGTGCCCCGGTTTCCAGGCCTTGAGGGCGTCCACCAGCAGCGGGATGAACTGATCGCGGATCGAGCGCTCCACCAGCAGGCGCGAACCCGCGGTGCAGACTTCGCCCTGGTTGAAGGCAATACCGCTGGCCGCTGCCTGGGCCGCCACGCGCAGGTCCGGTGCGTCGGCGAACACCACGTGCGGGCTCTTGCCGCCGGCTTCGAGCCAGACGCGTTTCATGTTGCTTTGCCCGGCGTAGATCATCAGTTGCTTGGCGATTGCGGTGGAGCCGGTGAAGGCCAGCACGTCGACGTCCATGTGCAGCGCCAGCGCCTTGCCCACGGTGTGGCCGAAGCCCGGCAGCACGTTGAACACGCCTTTGGGAATGCCGGCTTCCAGTGCCAGTTGAGCGATGCGAATCGCGGTCAGCGGCGACTTTTCCGAAGGCTTGAGGATGAACGAGTTGCCTGCCGCCAGTGCAGGCGCGAATTTCCAGCTGGCCATGATCAGCGGGAAGTTCCACGGCACGATGGCCGCGACCACGCCGGCCGGTTCACGGGTGACAAGGCCCAGTTGATCGTGGGGCGTGGCGGCAACTTCGTCATAGATCTTGTCGATGGCTTCGGCGGTCCAGCGGATCGCGTTGGCGGTCGCCGGGATATCGACGTTCATCGAGTCGCTGATCGGCTTGCCCATGTCCAGGGTTTCCAGCAGCGCGAGTTCTTCGCGGTGGGCCAGGATCAGGTCGGCGAAGCGGATCAGGGTGCGCTTGCGTTCGGCCGGGGCGAGATTGCGCCACACGCCGGATTCGAAGGTACGGCGAGCCACCGTCACCGCGGCGTTGGCATCGGCTTCGTCGGTGCTGGCAACGTTGGCCAGGAAACGACCGTCCACGGGACTGACGCATTCAAACGTGGCGCCGCTTGCGGCCGCGCAATATTGACCGTCGATGAAGGCACGGCTTTCGATGGTGAGGGACTGGAAGCGTTGTTCCCAGTCGCTGCGGGTCATGGTCATGAGAGTGACTCACACAGAGAAATGGTTGGACGCGGGACCGATGCCCACAATCCGGAATTTGATACCCGATCCCTGTAGGAGCTGCCGAAGACTGCGATCTTTTGATTTTTGTGTTCAAAAGCAAGATCAAAAGATCGCAGCCATCGGCAGCTCCTGCAGAGGCAGGTCAGACATCAGGTGTGCCCGTTAGACGGTATGCAAGTACCAGTTGTACTCAAGGTCGGAGATGGAGTTTTCGAACTCGGCCAGTTCGCTTTCCTTGCACGCCACGAACACGTCGATGTACATCGGGTCGATGTACTTGGCCATGACTTCGTCATCATCCAGTACACGCAGGGCATCGCGCAGGTTGTTCGGCAGGCTTTGCTCGTTCTGCTCGTAGCTGTTGCCTTCCACCGGTGCGCCCGGCTCGATCTTGTTGGTCAGGCCGTGATGCACGCCCGCCAGGACCGAAGCCATCAGCAGGTACGGGTTGGCGTCGGCACCTGCCACGCGGTGTTCGATGCGCACGGCGTCCGGGGAGCCGGTCGGTACGCGGACCGCCACGGTGCGGTTGTCGATGCCCCAGCTCGGCGAGTTCGGCACGTAGAACTGGGCGCCGAAACGACGGTAGGAGTTGACGTTCGGGCAGAGGAAGGCCATCTGCGCCGGCAGGGTCTCCAGCACACCGCCGATCGCATGACGCAGCGCGGCGTTCTGCTCGGGATCCTCGCTGGCGAAGATGTTGTTGCCTTCCTTGTCCAGCACCGAAATGTGCACGTGCAGACCGTTGCCCGCCTGGCCCGGGTACGGCTTGGCCATGAAGGTGGTATCCATCTCGTGGTCGTAGGCGATGTTCTTCACCAGACGCTTGAGCAGGACCGCGTAGTCGCAGGCCTTTATAGGATCGGCCACGTGATGCAGGTTGACTTCGAACTGCGCCGGGGCGCTCTCCTTGACGATCGCGTCAGCCGGGATGCCCTGCTCTTTCGCGCCTTCGAGGATGTCCTGCAGGCAGTCGACGTATTCGTCCAGATCGTCGATCAGGTAGACCTGGGTCGACATCGGGCGCTTGCCGGACACCGGCGAACGCGGCGATTGCGGACGACCGTTCACGTTGTCCTGGTCGATCAGATAGAACTCGAGCTCGAACGCGGCGCAGATGGTCAGGCCCAGTTCGTCGAACTTGCGCACCACGTTGGCCAGCACTTCACGAGGGTCGGCGAAGAACGGCTGGCCTTCCAGTTCGTGCATGGTCATCAGCAGTTGCGCGGTCGGGCGCTTCTGCCATGGCTCGATACTCAGGGTGCCGGGGATCGGGTAGCAGATCCGGTCGGCATCGCCGATGTCCAGGCCCAGGCCGGTGCTTTCCACGGTGGAGCCATTGATGTCCAGCGCGAACAGCGACGCTGGCAGGTTGATGCCTTTCTCGTAGACCTTATGAAGACTGGTGCGCTCGATGCGCTTGCCGCGCACCACGCCGTTCATATCCGCAATCAGAAGGTCGACGTACAAAACCTCAGGATGTTTCTTAAGGAATGCGTTTGCTTCGTTGAGTTGAACGGCACGCAGAGGGACCGACATGATGCACCTATTTTTTACTGTTAATTATTATGTTCACCGCCCTTTCACGCAGCCAGTCAATCCGAAAGGCAAAGTGAAGTCAATAGCGAACACCTGGCCTTTCAGCGTTTATTTTTGGGCCTCCCAGAGGCACGAGAGTGCCAGATCCGTCGCCAAACACGCGTAAATGCTGAAGATCGGACGCGCGGCGTTTAGAATTTTTTACATGACAGTTGTTAATTAAAATCAACGAGGCTAAGCTCCAGAAAAGCTCGTTCAAGTGTCAAACTTCGAGGTGATAAAAATGGCATTCAAGCCATTGATCGGCGTTACTGCGTGCGTCAAACAAATTGGCCTGCACCCCTACCATGTCAGCGGCGACAAATACCTGCGTGCTGTCAGCGTTGCGGCGCTGGGGCTGCCCGTCGTCATTCCTTCCCTGGCGGAACTTACCGAAATCGAGGATCTGCTGCCGCAGCTCGACGGCCTGTTGCTCACCGGTTCGCCGTCGAATGTGGAGCCCTTCCACTATCAAGGCCCGGACAGCGCCCCCGGCACCGAACACGATCCCCAGCGGGATCGCACCACCCTTCCCCTGATCCGCGCGGCCGTCGCCGCTGGCGTGCCGGTGCTCGGCATCTGCCGTGGCTTTCAGGAGATGAACGTGGCGTTCGGTGGCAGCCTGCATCAGAAGGTTCATGAACTGCCCGGCTTTCTCGATCACCGTGAAGCCAACCATCCGGACCTGGCGGTGCAATACGCCCCGGCCCACGCGGTCACCGTGCAAGCGGGCGGCGTGTTCCAGGCGCTGGATCTGCCGGCCGAATTCCAGGTCAACTCGATTCACAGCCAGGGCATCGACCGGCTCGCTCCGGGCCTGCGCTCGGAAGCCGTCGCACCCGATGGCCTGATCGAGGCGATCTCGGTACAGAACAGCAAGGCCTTCGCCCTCGGCGTGCAATGGCACCCGGAATGGCAGGTGCTGGACAACCCGCCTTACCTGCGCATCTTCCAGGCGTTCGGTGACGCGTGCCGGCAACGGGCGGCACTGCGTAACCCGCGCTGACTTAAAGCACTGACACCCCTTTTACTGCCCCCGTGAGCCTGTCGGGCGTGCCTTTGCGCGCCCGTCATTCACGACAACAACACACTGCAATAACAACAAGTACCGCAGCCAGGAAGGCGGCACCGAATAAACCCGGACGGGCAAGTGTCGCTCCCTGTAGGAGCTGCCGAAGGCTGCGATCTTTTGACTTTGCTTCTCAAGATCAAAATCAAAAGATCGCAGCCTTCGGCAGCTCCTACAGAGATCGTGAACAAATGGCTTTTCGGGTTTGCAATCAACTATTAAGCCGGGCTGTGTTGGCCTGGCGACTGAAATCTGTTGGGAGTTTCACATGGCAAACGCCTCCAGCACCTACAGGAAGGCCCTTGAAGGTCACCACGCTCCGAAAAAGGTCTTGGTGAAAGTCGATCGCGTCACCAAGAAGTTCGACGAAACCACCGCCGTGGACGATGTGTCCCTGGAAATCCATCAGGGCGAAATCTTTGCCCTGCTCGGTGGCTCCGGTTCCGGTAAATCGACGCTGCTGCGCATGCTCGCCGGCTTCGAACGCCCGACCGAAGGGCGGATTCTGCTCGACGGCGTGGACATCACCGACCTGCCGCCCTACGAGCGGCCGATCAACATGATGTTCCAGTCCTATGCCCTGTTCCCGCACATGACCGTGGCGCAGAACATCGCCTTCGGCCTCAAGCAGGACCGTTTGCCCGCTGCTGAAATCGACGCCCGCGTTCAAGAGATGCTGCGTCTGGTGCACATGACCCAGTACGCCAAGCGCAAGCCGCACCAACTGTCCGGCGGCCAGCGTCAGCGTGTGGCCCTGGCCCGCTCCCTGGCCAAGCGTCCGAAGCTTCTGCTGCTCGACGAACCGATGGGCGCGCTGGATAAAAAGCTGCGCTCGCAAATGCAACTGGAGCTGGTGGAGATCATCGAGCGCGTGGGCGTGACCTGCGTGATGGTGACCCACGACCAGGAAGAAGCCATGACCATGGCCCAGCGCATCGCGATCATGCACCTGGGCTGGATCGCCCAGATCGGCAGCCCGGTGGATGTGTACGAAGCACCGGTCAGCCGCATGGTCTGCGAGTTCATCGGCAACGTGAACGCCTTCGAAGGCACCGTGGTGGAAGACCTGGAAGGCCACGCAATCATTCACAGCCCGGACCTGGACCAGAAGATCTACGTCGGCCACGGCGTCAGCACTTCGGTGGAAGACAAGTCGATCACCTACGCCATTCGCCCGGAAAAACTGCTGGTCAGCACCACCAAGCCCGACTGCCGTTACAACTGGTCCAGCGGCAAGGTGCATGACATCGCCTACCTGGGCGGGCACTCGGTGTTCTACGTCGAGCTGCCTGGCGGCAAAGTCGTGCAGTCGTTCATGGCCAACGCCGAACGCCGTGGCGCGCGTCCGACCTGGGACGATCAGGTCTACGTGTGGTGGGAAGACGACAGCGGCGTGGTACTGCGCGCATGAAAACCCTCAATCAGCAATTCATGCGCTTTGTGCCGAGTGGCCGCAAGGTCGTGATCGGCATTCCATTCCTGTGGCTGTTCCTGTTCTTCATGCTGCCGTTCTTTTTGGTGATGAAGATCAGCTTCTCTGAAGCAGCCCTGGCCATTCCACCCTACTCGGAGATCTACTCCTACGCCGAGCAGAAACTCAACCTGCTGCTCAACATCGGCAACTACACGATGCTGGGTGAGGACGAGCTGTACCTGTCGGCCTACCTGGGTTCGTTGAAGGTCGCCTTCTTCAGCACCCTGATGTGCCTGGTGATCGGTTTCCCGATGGCCTACGCCATTACCAAGGCCAGCAAGGAAGCACAGAACGTGCTGATGCTGCTGATCATGATGCCGACCTGGACCGCGATCCTGATCCGCGTGTATGCGTGGATGGGCATCCTCAGCAACAACGGTCTGCTCAACGGCTTCCTGATGTGGATCGGCCTGACTGACCACCCGATCGAGATCCTCAACACCAACACAGCCGTGTATATCGGCGTGGTGTATGCGTATCTGCCGTTCATGATCCTGCCGCTGTACGCCAACCTGGTGAAGCACGATCAGAGCCTGCTGGAAGCCGCGTCGGACCTGGGTTCGAGCACCTTCAACAGCTTCTGGAAAATCACTGTGCCGCTGGCCAGGAACGGCATCATCGCCGGTTGCATGCTGGTGTTCATTCCGGTGGTGGGCGAGTTCGTGATCCCTGAACTGCTCGGTGGTCCGGAGACGCTGATGATCGGTCGTGTGCTGTGGCAGGAGTTCTTCAACAACCGCGACTGGCCGGTGGCGTCCGCCCTGGCGGTGGTGATGCTGTTGATCCTGATTGTGCCGATTCTGCTGTTCAACCGCAGTCAGGCTAAAGAGATGGAGGCACGGGGATGAAACGTAACGGCTTTTCAAAAATGATGTTGGTGCTCGGCCTGTCGTTCATCTACCTGCCGATGCTGATTCTGGTGATCTACTCGTTCAACGCCTCCAAGCTTGTGACGGTGTGGGGTGGCTGGTCGTTCAAGTGGTACGCCGGCCTGCTCGACAATGCGCAGCTGATGGGCTCGGTGGTGCGCTCGCTGGAAATCGCCTGCTACACCGCGATTGCCGCCGTGGCGCTGGGCACCCTGGCCGCCTTCGTGCTGACCCGGGTGACCCGCTTCAAGGGCCGCACGCTGTTCGGCGGCCTGGTCACCGCACCGCTGGTGATGCCTGAGGTAATTACCGGTCTGTCGCTGTTGCTGCTGTTCGTGGCCATGGCGCAGTTGATCGGCTGGCCGATGGAACGCGGCATCGTGACCATCTGGATCGCCCACACCACCTTTTGTGCCGCTTATGTGGCAGTGGTAGTCTCCGCCCGCCTTCGCGAACTGGACCTGTCCATCGAAGAAGCGGCCATGGACCTGGGTGCCAAGCCGTTCAAGGTGTTTTTCCTGATCACCATCCCGATGATCGCGCCATCGCTGGCGGCGGGCGGCATGATGT
>NZ_JABFMP010000068.1 GCF_013359595.1 Pseudomonas sp. C1C7
CAAACACATTTCACCCGGAGCACACGATCATGAAACGCCAAACCATCCTCAGCATCGTTTTCTCGGTTTTCGCAGTAAACGCTTTTGCCGCTTCTTCTGTTCAACCTGTAGTCGCTGAAGGCGGCTCGGATCGGCTGATTGAAAGCCGTGTGGCTGAAGGTGGTTCCGACCGCCTGCAACAGAATCGTGTTGCCGAAGGAGGCGCTGATCGTCTGCTGGAAAAACGTAACGCAGTCGCTGCTGATGGTTCAGATCGTTTGAAAGGTAATGAGGTTGCTGCTGACGGCTCTGATCGCCTGAAAGGCAACACTGTTGCCGCTGATGGCTCCGACCGTCTGCACGGCAACACGGTAGCCGCTGATGGCTCTGACCGTCTGCACGGCAACACCGTCGCCGCCGATGGTTCCGACCGTCTGCATGGCAACACCATCGCCTAAGCTCCCCGTCTCACCGCAACACCCGCAAAAAGCCCGGTCTGATCAGCCGGGCTTTTTCGTGCCCGCCCTCCCCTGACGCCCCCTGTCCGGCCAATCCATGAGTCGAAACCATCACCACCAGAACCTGATGCCAGCAGAAATACATTGACATATCGGTAAATTCCGATATCGTCGCGCCATGGAAATGCTCGACGTATTCAAAGCCCTCTCGAACCGGACTCGCCTTGAAATCCTCAAAGGCTTGAAGGATCCCGCGAAAAACTTCCCTCCACAGGATGAAGGGGACGTTCTCACGGTGGGCGTGTGTGTCAGCAGTATTCAGGAAGGCGTCGGACTGTCGCAGTCCACGGTGTCCGATTATCTGGCGACGCTGCAACGAGCAGGCCTGGTGGAAGTCAGGCGCATCGGCCAGTGGACCTACTACAAGCGCAATGAAGCAGCCATCAGCGCCCTGGCCGAGCTCATCGGCAAGGAGCTGTGATTTTTCTTCACCCCAATACATCGGCATTTCCCGATATCCCTTTTTAACGAAACAAGGTTCTTCAATGACACCGATGACATAAAAACCACCGTAATTTTCTACCGCAATACATCGACAATTCTCGATATCCCTTTTTACCGAAGCGAGACCATTCAATGAAAGCCATGATCCTCAACTCATTCGGCGGCCCGGAATCGTTCGAGCTGCGCGACGTAGCCAAGCCCGTGGCACACGCCGGACAAGTGCTTGTGCGGGTACACGCAACCTCCATCAATCCCCTGGATTATCAGGTCCGACGTGGTGACTATCCCGACCTGGTGCCCCTCCCCGCCATCACCGGACACGACGTCTCTGGCGTCGTCGAAGCCGTCGGCCCAGGCGTGACGGCCTTCGCTCCTGGAGACGAAGTCTGGTACACCCCACAAATATTCGAAGGTCCGGGCAGTTATGCCGAGTACCACGTTGCTGATCAGCGCATTGTCGCGAAAAAGCCTGCGTCTCTGAGCCATCTCGAGGCGGCCAGCCTGAGCCTGGTCGGCGGAACGGTGTGGGAAGCCCTGACGGTGCGTGCGGTGCTCAGGGTGGGAGAAAGCATTCTGGTGCACGGCGGCGCGGGTGGCGTCGGTCACGTGGCGATCCAGGTGGCGAAAGCCATGGGCGCCCGAGTCTTCACGACCGTGCGCGAAGCGAACGCCGAGTTCGCACGACGCATGGGCGCCGATGTGATCATCGACTACGAAAAGCAAGATTACGTCGACGCCGTCATGCGGGAAACCGGCGGACGCGGCGTCGATGTCGTGTTTGACACCATCGGCGGCAACACGCTGTCACGCAGTCCCGACGCCCTCGCGCAACTGGGTCGCGTGGTCAGCATCGTCGACATTGCCCAGCCGCAAAACCTCGTACAGGCCTGGGGCAAGAACGCAAGTTATCACTTCGTTTTCACCCGGCAGAACCGCGGCAAGCTCGATGAACTGAGCACTTTGATAGAGCGCGGCCAGCTGCGGCCGCACGTGGGTGCCGTCTACTCCCTCGCCGACATTCCCCTCGCCCATGCCCGCCTGGAAAGTCCCAACAATGGCCTGCTGGGAAAAATCGCGATTGCTGTAGTGCCCTCTGCTCAACAGCCACTGAACTGACCTGGAGAGAACGCCATGATTTACGAGATCGCTCTACTGCCCGTTCAGGACCCGCATATCGAGGGGTTCAAACAGGCTTTTGCCGAGGTCGCGCCATTGCTCGTCCGTGCGAAGGGATATCGAGGGCATTTGCTCGCGCAAGGCATTGAAACGCCCGGGCAATTCAATCTGATCGTACGATGGGAATCACTCGAGGATCACACGCCGGGTTTCGAAGCGAGTGAGGATCATCGGGTGTTCATGATGGGTCTGCAGGATTTTTTTGCAGAAGAGCCGACGGTCTATCACGTTGAAGGGCCGGCCTTCCCCATCGGTGACAGCAGCGCTACATAAATCATTGTAGGAGCGAGCTTGCTCGCGATGGACTCAGGGACGCCGCGGAGTGTCAGGCGCCCAACGTCATCGTTGACGACCATCGCGAGCAAGCTCGCTCCTACAGGTGGCCACCACAGATCCCTGTGGGAGGAAGACGTTGACGATATCGGCCAGGCCCGCATCGGGGTCTGGAACGCGCCCCGACCATCCTTTTCGATCGCCAGGACACCATGACCGATCGCTTCTGCCGCCAGCTGTTCGGCCAGACATTCCAGATGCCGGTGCATTACATACCCAGCTCCCGCAGCCTGATCGACGCGGCAATCATGGGGCTGGGCTGCCGGCAAGCCATTCGATCAACTCGAGGACTTCCGGCCGACTCCTGGTGCTTTCGCTGCAGACGCAGTAGTAGTTGTGCAGCGCCGGCACGCTCAGGGTAAAAGGCTGGACCAGCCGGCCGTCGTCCAGATCCCGGGCCGACACCACCTCATCACTCAGGGCAACGCCAAAACCGTCTTTCGCCGCTTCCAGCACCATGCCGAAGTCTTCGAAATGAACATCGGTGTATTCGCGGTCCTGACCACCGGCTTCAGTGAGCCAGCGCCGCCACTGTCGCCCGTCGTCTTCGTGCAGCAAGCGATGATGGGCAAGGTCGCGAACGTGACGCAGCGCCCGGTCTCCGCGCAGAAGCTGGGGGCTGCACACCGGCGTCAGGCGGATGCCGTGCAAAAGGCGCCACCAGTAACCCGATTCCGGAGGCGTTCCGTAGGACACCGCGAGGTCCGTTCTACGCCAGTCGATGACTCCGAAGCCGCTTTCAGTGATGACCTTGAGTTTGATGTGGCGGTTCTCATCCATGAACCTGAACAGGCGTGTCGTCAGCCAGCTGAGCCCATAACTGCCCGGAATGGACAGGGTCAGGTGCTTCACTTCATCGGGTTTGATGTTCGCGCTTCGAAGGACCGAGACCGCCCCGCCAATTTCCCTGATGGCGCTGGCCACATGCTTTTGCAGAATCCTTCCACTGTCGGTCAGCACCAATTGCCGCCCCTGCTTGACCAACAGTTCCACCCCCAGGCTGGCTTGCAGGGTTTTCAACTGCTGGCTCACGGCCCCGGCGGTGACATGCAGCTCATCCGCCGCCGCACTGATATTGCCCAGCCGCGCAACGCTCTCGAAAACCTTGAAACTGTGCAGGGGCGGTAAGCTCATCGGTAACGGCCTGATATTGATGGTCTGGCAGGTAATAACTGATCCTGCAAACCCCGTCAACGACATGTCTAACGGGAACCCCTGAACATCGAAAAACCTACTGTTTAGATTTTCTAAATATAAAAACCTCAATATTTCTCGATTGATTAACACCGGCACATTGGTTTGACTGAGGGCTCTACCACGAGGAAGTTTCACCCATGAAAACCAATAATAAAAAGCTGGCAGTTGCTCTGACCCTGATGGCGGCGTTTACTTTCAACGCCAGTGCAGAAGACACGCCAAAAGAGAACTCTGCCTTTGTCGTGCACAAACTAAGCGACAATCTCTACGCCATTGGTGAACCGACTTATTACCAGGCCAACTATTCCTACCTGATTGTCGGCAACGACAAAGCCTTGATGCTGGACGCCGGCGCCAATCAAAAGGAAGACATCTCCAAAATCGTCAAGTCGATTACCCAAAAACCCGTATCGGTTCTGCCATCGCATTTGCACTTTGACCACATTGGTGGCCTGCACAATTTCGACAGTATCTATTTGCTCGACACTGAATTTACCCGTCAATTCAAGCAGAAAGACGGGCTCTATCACGTGCCCGAATCGGTTTACCTGGGTAATTTCGATAAATTCGTTCTCGAACCGTTCAAGGTTTCACGGTTGGTCAAACCCAATGATGTGATTGATCTGGGCGGTGTCGAACTGAAACTGCTCGGCACGCCTGGGCACACTCAGGATGAAGTGGCGCTTTATGATGAGAAGAACAATGTATTGTTGTCGGGCGACCATCTTTATCCGTCATCGCTCTTTGTTGGCAACATGAAGGACTATGTGGATTCGGTGTCGGCCACGTTGAAGGTTATCAATAAGGACACGGCGATTTATGGTGCTCATGCGGGTACGGACCCAAAGCAGGTGCCAAAGATGACGTATGAAGAAATCGTGCTGATTCGCGACAAGATGCAGGCTGCGCAGGACAAGAGTGCGAAGCCTGAAGCGGTTCCAAGTTCCGATCTGGTTAAAAACGCGAATCTTTATAATGTCGACGACCAGGTCACGATACTTTCCGACATTGAATTCAAGGATGGCAGGAAATACGGATATTGATTGATGCATTCCTGTAGGAGCGAGCAGGCTCGCCCCCACAATTGATCGCATCTTCCGGTAGGAGGTGCCGCAGGCTGCGATCTTTTGATCTTGCTTTCAAACAATCAAAAGATCGCAGCCTCGTTGCACTCGACAGCTCCTACAACGGAGGTGGGCACATCATCACGGTGGCGTGGCTCGGTATATCAATGTGGTCGATGTTCACAATCACCTCAATGAAGTTCTCTTAAAAATCCTGCGGCGTAACATCTGCTCCATACCAACCCAAAACACCCCGGAGCACACGATCATGAAACGCCAAACCATCCTCAGCATTGTCTTCTCGGTTTTCGCAGTGAACGCTTTCGCCGCTTCCTCTGTTCAACCTGTAGTCGCCGAAGGCGGCTCGGATCGGCTGATCGAAAGCCGTGTGGCTGAAGGTGGTTCCGACCGCCTGCAACAGAATCGTGTTGCCGAAGGTGGCGCTGATCGCCTGCTGGAAAAACGTAACGCAGTCGCTGCTGATGGTTCGGATCGTTTGAAAGGTAACGAGGTTGCTGCTGACGGTTCGGATCGTCTGAAAGGCAACACTGTTGCCGCTGATGGTTCTGATCGCCTGCATGGCAACACCATCGCCGCCGATGGCTCCGACCGCCTGCACGGCAACACCGTAGCCGCCGATGGCTCCGACCGCCTGCACGGCAACACCGTAGCCGCCGATGGCTCCGACCGCCTGAAAGGCAACACCATCGCCTGAGCTCTTCGCCTCACCGCTACACCCACAAAAAAGCCCGGTCTGATCAGCCGGGCTTTTTCGTGTCTGACTACATTCTCCCAATCAACACAACAACCCTGTGGGAGCGGGCTTGCTCGCGAAGAGGGAGTGTCTGTGCCGTTGATGTCGGCTGACACGCCGCCATCGCTGGCAAGCCAGCTCCCACAGGTTCTGTGGTGAACGATTACTCACCGACTGACGACATGCTCCAACACCACCTCCAGTGGGTGACGCAGTTGCACATCCGCCTGGCGCTTGACCTGGCTGCGGCACGAGTAGCCGGTGGCCAGCGCCTCCCCTTCCTTGTCCAGCTTGCCCGCCCAGGACTGGTTGAAGATGGTCCGTGAGGTTTCCTGGTTGCGGGCTTCGTGGCCGTAGGTGCCGGACATGCCGCAGCAGCCGGTGGCTTCGGTGACCAGTTTGAGGCCGATGCGGGTGAACAGTTTTTCCCATTGCGAGGTCGCGGCCGGCGCGTTGGTTTTTTCCGTGCAGTGGGCCATCAGGCGGTACGTTTGGGCCGCGGATTGCTGCATTTCAGGCAAGGCGTCGATGAGCCATTCCTGGGGCAGCAGGACCTTCGGGCAGTCATTCAGGCCCGGGACTTTCTGATACTCCTGGCGATAGACCAGGGTCATCGCCGGATCAAGCCCTACCAGCGGCACACCGCAATCGGCCAGGGCCTTGAGCTGGGTGCCGTTGCGGATCGCGGCCTTGGCGAAGGCGCCGAGGAAACCCTGGACATGCAACGGCTTGCCGTTGGCGCTGTAAGGCGCGAGGAACACGCGATAACCCAGTTGATGCGCCAGCTGGATGAAGTTCGCCAGCAACGGCGTTTCGAAGTAACGGGTGAAGGCGTCCTGCACAAGCACCACGCTGCGCTCACGCTGGCTGGCGCTCAGTTCCCGCAGGGCCGGCACGCTGGCCACGGCGACTTTGCAGGCGGCCAGGGTGGTCTGCAGGTTGTGGCGGTGGATCAACGGGCTGTCGACCATGCCGATCTGCTGCTCCAGCAGGCGCGTCACCCACTTCGAACCCATCACCGCGTTGTACAGGCCCGGGGCACGAGCCAGGTAAGGGATGGTGAATTCCAGCGAACCGATCAGGTAGTCGCGCATCGGGCGCTGATAACGGCCGTGGTACAGCTCAAGGAAACGCGAGCGGAAATCCGGCACGTTGACCTTGATCGGGCATTGACCCGCGCAGGATTTGCAGGCCAGGCAGCCGGCCATCGCGTCATAGACTTCATGGGAGAAGTCCGCCTCGCCCCGGGAACGGGACAGGTTGTTGCGCAGGCGCGCCGGCAACCCGCCCAGCCACGACAACTTGCCGCGCGCCGCCTGCAGCACATCGATATCCGCCGCGCCTTGCAGACGCAACCATTCGCGAATCAGCGATGCCCTGCCCTTCGGCGAATGCTGGCGTTCACGGGTGGCTTTCCACGACGGGCACATCGCGTCGTTGGGGTCGTAGTTGTAGCAGGCACCGTTGCCATTGCAGTGCATGGCGGTGTCGAAACTCTGCCAGACACGCTCGTCGATCTGCCGATCGAGATCGCCGCGCATGGTCACTTCGTTGACCTTGAGCAAGCCTTCGCCAGCGTCGGGCGGCGTGCAGATCTTGCCCGGGTTGAGCTGGTTGTGCGGGTCGAACGCACCCTTGAGCGATTGCAGCGCCGGGTACAGTTCGCCGAAGAAATCCGGCACGTACTCCGAACGCAGGCCCTTGCCGTGCTCGCCCCACAGCAGCCCGCCGTAACGCCGGGTCAGCTCGGCCACCGCGTCGGAAATCGGCTTGACCAGCGCCGCCTGGGCCGGGTCTTTCATGTCCAGTGCCGGGCGCACATGCAGCACGCCGGCATCGACGTGGCCGAACATGCCGTAGGCCAGGCCATAACCGTCGAGCAAGGCGCGGAATTCGGCGATGTAGTCGGCCAGGCGCTCAGGCGGAACCGCGGTGTCTTCGACGAACGGCTGCGGACGGATCTCGCCCTCGACGTTGCCCAACAGGCCCACCGAGCGTTTACGCATGGTGTAGACGCGGTTCACGGCGGCGGCGCCTTCGGCCAGGGTGTGGCCCAGGCGCTCGATGGTGGTGTCGGCCTGCAGGTGCTCGACAAAGGCCGCGACGCGGGCGTTCACTTCTACGGCGTCGTCACCGCAGAACTCCACCAGGTTGATACCCAGGGTCGGACGCTCGGCGTCGCTTGGGAAATACTCGGCGACGCTGTGCCAGACGATGTCTTTCATCGCCAGCATCAGCACCTTGGAGTCCACGGTCTCGATCGACAGCGGCTTCTTTTCCAGCAGCGCATTGGCGTCGTGCAGCGCGTCCATGAAGCTGCTGTAGCGCACGTTCACCAGCACCGAATACTTCGGAATCGGCAGCACGTTGAGCTTGGCTTCGACGATGTAGCCCAGCGAACCTTCCGCCCCGCACAGCACGCTGTTGAGGTTGAAACGGCCCTGCTCGTCACGCAGGTGCGCCAGGTCGTAACCGGTCAGGCAGCGATTGAGTTTGGGGAACACCGACTCGATCAGCTCGGCCTGGGTTTCCTGAATAGTGCGTGCTACCCGGTACACCTCGCCGCTGCGGCCGGGTTGCTCGCAGGCCACGTCCAGCTCGGCATCGGACAAAGGACGGGTGTGCAGGCGCTCGCCGCCGAGCAGCACGCTGTGCAGTTCCAGCACGTGGTCGCGGGTCTTGCCGTAGGTGCAGCTGCCCTGGCCACTGGCGTCGGTGTTGATCATGCCGCCGACGGTGGCGCGGTTCGAGGTCGACAGCTCAGGGGCGAAGAACAGCCCGTGAGGCTTGAGCGCGGCATTGAGCTGGTCCTTGACCACGCCCGCCTGCACCCGCACCCAGCGTTCTTCGACATTGATTTCCAGAATGGTGTTCATGTGCCGCGACAGGTCGACCACGATACCGTCGGTCAGCGACTGGCCGTTGGTGCCCGTGCCGCCGCCGCGCGGGGTCAGTTTGATCTGGCGAAAACGCGGCTCGGCCATCAGCGTCGCGATGCGCGCGATGTCGTCCGCATCCAGGGGAAACACCGCCGCTTGCGGCAGACGCTGGTAGATCGAGTTGTCCGTCGCCAGCACCGTACGGGTGGCGTAGTCGGCACTGATCTGGCCTTGAAAGCCGCTGGCGGCAAGGGCTTGCAGAAAATCCGGGTACTGGGCCGCGGGAGCAACGACGGGCAACCGAGCGATCATTGAAGACTGTTGGGTGGTCGATTTCATCATGGAAAACTCAATACTCTTGTCGCCAGAACATTAATGGGTCAGTCTCGGCCCGTCAGTTACACCAATGATCTCGCGGGCTCCGGCATCAGACAACCGGAAATTCCTGCCGCTATCGATGAGTTTTATGAATGAATTACCGTCACCTCACGCCATCGATGTCGCTGTTGCTGGCCTTCGAAGCCGCCGCCCGACATGAAAGCTACACCCGGGCCGCCACCGAGCTGTCGCTGACCCAGAGCGCCGTGAGCCGCCAGGTCCAGGCGCTGGAGCAGCAACTGGGCCTGAGCCTGTTCCGCCGTGAGGGGCGGCAAGTGCAACTGACCGACGTCGGTCGCCTGTACCAGCGCGAACTGAGTGAAGCCCTGGGGCGCATTCGCAGCGCGACCTTGCAGGCCATGGCCTACCAATCCGGCCGGGGCACCCTGCGACTGGCCACCCTGCCCACCTTCGGCTCGAAATGGTTGCTGCCGCGCCTGCATGACTTCTACAAGACCCACCCCGGCATGCTGGTGCACATCAACTCGCGGATCGACGCCATCGACTTCGAAACCAGCGGCATCGACGCCGCGATCGTCGTCGGTGCCGCCGACCTGCCGGGGCTGATCAGTCATCGTCTGCATACCGAAGAACTGCTGGTGGTCATCTCCCCGGACACCGCGCTGCTGCACGACGACTGGACCCCGGAGCGCATCGGCAGCCAGACGCTGCTCAACGTCGCCAGCAACGCCAACGTCTGGGGCGAATGGTTCAGCCACCACCACCTGCCCCATCGCATGATGCGCCTGGGGCCGAGCTTCGAACTCACTTCGCACCTGATCCAGGCCGTGCGCGCCGGCATCGGCATCGGCCTGGTGCCGCGCATTCTGGTGACCGACGAGCTGGCTGCCGGGGAGCTGATCAGCTTGGACCAGCCCTTCGCCAGCCAGCGCAGCTACTACCTGACGTACCCGCCGCGCAACGAAATGCTGCCGTCGCTCATCGCCTTTCGGACCTGGTTGCTGGAGCAGATCTGAGGGCCTGCGATCAGCGCCCTAGAAACGCATAACCGAAGCCCACCACCTTGGCGTCTTCGCCGTAACCGCCGAGGAACGACACCCCCACCGGCAGGTTGCCCTTGATGGTCCCCGCCGGCACCGTGATTTCGGGGAAGCCGGTCGCCGAGGCAATGTACGAGGATGCGTAGGTGTCCTCGGATTTGCACACGTAGCTGTCATCGGTCACGCCGTGCACCACCGACGCCGGGCAGTTGATGGTGGCGAAGAACAGGCTGTCGACCTTGTTCTGCTTCATGATCTCCATCAGCTGCGCACGATTGTTCGCCTGGATGTTGTCCAGGTAGTGCCGCACCAGTTGCTCGGAACTGATGGTTCCCTTGTCCAGCGCCTGACGCATGTCCGCAAGGCTCATGCGATCGATTGTGTTGTCCGCCTGGGCGTTTGCCGCCAGGACCAGTAATGAGCAAGCCACGATTTTCCGATTCAACTGCATGGGCATTTCTCCAGGTAACTACAGACGAACGCAAAGCGCTCACGTCCCGGAAATCGGGGTGAGGCTAGCAAAAAAAGCGGAAAAAAAGGCCAGCGTGTCCTGGAAACGTCCAAGTCAGCTGGCCAAAACACTCATGAGATCGAGCGGTGTGGATTACTGGAGCAGACTGTTCTTCTGCAAAAATTCCTTGGACACGCTCTCGATGGATTCGCGGCCCACGTCGACCCGGGAATTGAGACGGGCGATGGTTTCGTCGTCCAGTTTGGAAGACAGCGCGTTGAGCAATTCACCGATCTTCGGGTTCTCGTTGAACACGCTGGTGCGAATCACCGGCGTCAGCGCGTAGCTGGGGAAGAAACCCTTGTCGTCCTTGAGTACCACAAAGCCAAAGGCCGGAATTCGCCCGTCCGTGGACAGCACCAGCGCCAGATCCACCTGCCCGTCCCGCAGTGCCTGGTAGGTCAGGCCGCCATCCATGCGCACGATGTTCTTGCGCTCGAATTCGAACTTGTACATTTCCTGCAGCGGACGCAGGCCATCGGGACGGGAGAAAAACTCGGCGTTGGAGGCGAACTTGTAGGACTTGCCGGCTTCGATCTTCTGCGCCAGATCGCTGAGGGAAACGACGCCGTCCTTTTCCGCTTCGTCCTTGCGCATGGCGATCGCGTAGGTGTTGTTGGCTTTCGAAGGGGTCAGCCAGGTGATGCCTTTCTGCGCATCCAGCTCACTGATCTTCTTGTAGGTCTGCTCGGCGTCGAGCTTGTCCTTGATGTTGTTGTAGATGACCAGGGAAGTCCCGGTGTATTCCCAGTACACGTCGACCTGACCGTTCTCCTGCGCCGCGCGCAGTACCGACGAGCCCAGGTCCGGACGCTTGTCGACGCTGTAGCCGTTGGCGCGCAGCAGTTGCGCGGTCATCTCCGCCACCAGTTGCTGCTCGGTGAATTTCTTGCCGCCCACCACAATGGTGCTGCTGGCAGCAGCGCTGCCCACGACACCCGAAACGAGACCCAGGGTAAGGGCCACACTGGCCAGGATCCGAGAAATCATTGTGCACCTCATATTGTTGTTAATTGTCAGGGTCATCGGATTCAGTCGCGCCCGGCCAGCCTCAGGCCCCGCGACACGGTGAGGGTTTGAATCACGCCGCAGCCCAGGTCGACGGCGATCGCCAGGATCGCAGTGGAAGCGGCGCCGGCCAGCATCATGCCGAAATCGTTCAGGTCGATGCCGGTGAAGATCAGCTCCCCGAGGCCGCCGCCACCGACCAGGAAAGCCAGCGGCGCGGTGCCGACGTTGATCGCCAGCGCCGTGCGGATGCCGGCGAAGATCACGTTCATGGCATTGGGGATCTCGACCTTCCACAGCGTTTCCCGTGGCGTCATGCCCATGGCGTCGGCAGCCTCGATCAGGTGCGCCGGTACCGCGCGCAGGCCTTCATAGGTATTGACCGCCACCGGCAGCAAGGTCGCGACGAACAGGCCGACGATGGCCGCGCCACTGCCCACGCCAATCAGGCTCATCGCCAGCGCCAGCAACGCCAGCTTGGGAATCGCCTGCCCTACATTGAGCACTTGCATCGCGGCCATGGCGTAACGCAGGTTCTTCGGACGGCTCATCCACACGCCCAGCGGCAGCGCCACCGCCAGCGCCAGCACGCCGCTGAGCGCCACGATCTGCAGATGCTGGACGGTCAGGTAACTGATGTCGCTCCAGTAAAACTGCAGCCCTTCCCAGAGTCGGAGGAAAAAGTCAGGCATGGTCAGTGCACCGCCGCATTAATGTTGTCGACCAGTCGCGCCAGGATGTCGGCCTGGTGCACGTATCCGATGAAACGTCCGTCGCTGTCGTTGCACAGCGCCCAGTCCTGGCCACGCCCCAGCAGTTGCGAGAGCACCTGGCGCAGGTCATCGCCGGGCTTGACGATCAGGTGCGAGTGCGAAGCGATGCCGCTGTCGCCGCCGACCACCTGCATGTGTTCGCGCGGCGGGACCTTGCTCGCCACATCGACCGCGCGCAGCAGGCGCAGGCGTTTCATGATCCGGTCGCCACCCATGAAGTCAGCGACGAAATCGCTGCCGGGTCGGGCCAGCAGATCGTCCGGGCTGCCGAACTGTTCGACCTTGCCGTTGTGGAACACCGCCACGCAGTCGGCCATCTTCACCGCTTCATCGATGTCGTGGCTGACGAACAGCACGGTCTTGCCGACCTGACGCTGAATGCGCATGAACTCGTCCTGGATCACCTCGCGGTTGATCGGGTCGATGGCGCCGAAAGGCTCGTCCATCAACATCACCGGTGGATCCGCCGCCAGGGCCCGGGCCACGCCGACCCGTTGCTGCTGGCCGCCCGACAGTTCGCACGGATAGCGCTTGAGGAATTTCGAAGGATCGAGAGCGACCACTTCCAGCAGCTCCGCGGCGCGCTTGCGGCTTTTGGCCTTGTCCCAGCCCAGCAGGTTGGGCACCACGCAAATGTTTTCCTCGACGGTCATGTTGGGGAACAGGCCGACCTGCTGGATCACGTAGCCGATCGAGCGCTTGAGGGTGACGCTGTCGAGCTCGGCGGTATCGCGGCCTCCGATGCGAATCGTGCCGGAGGTGGGCGTGATCAGCCGGTTGATCATCTTCAGCGTGGTGGTCTTGCCACAGCCCGACGGCCCGAGCAGTACGCAGATCTGTCCCTCTTCAACCTTGAACGAGACATCTTCTACCGCGGTGACTGAGCCGAATTTTTTATTGAGGTTTTCGATCTGGATCACGTCGTGGCTTCCTTCATCGGGCCGGTGGTCAATGTGTTCTTGCTCAGGCCCTTGGGAGTCAGGGCTCGCTGCAAGGCGTACAGCGCGTAATCGGCGGCAATGGCGATGATGCTGATGACGATCGCGCCCGCCAGCAGTTGTCGGGTATCGGACTGGGCAATCCCGCGAATGATCAGACTGCCCAGGCCACCGGCGCCGATGTAGGCGGCAATGGCGGCGATGCCGATGTTGATGACGGTGGCCATGCGCACCCCCGCCATGATCAGCGGCACCGCCAGCGGCAGTTCGACCTTGCCCAGGCGCTGCCAGGTGGACATGCCCATGCCGACGGCGGCCTCACGCAAGGCCGGATCAATGTTGGCGATCGCCGTGCTGGTGTTGCGGATGATGGGCAGCTGGGAATAAAGGAACAGTGCAATGACTGCCGGTACGACGCCAATCCCGTAGCCGATCAACGACAGCGCCGGAATCATCAGGCCGAACAGCGCGGCGGAAGGAATGGTCATCAGCACCGCGGCGAAGGCCAGGACCCAGCGGCGGGCCCTGGGGTGCTGGGAGATCAGGATGCCGACCGGCACGCCGGTCAGAATCGCCAGCCCGACCGCGACGGCCACGATGAGAAGGTGTTGCCCGAGTAGCAGGCTGATGAGCCTGCCGTTCTCCAGAATGAAACTCAGGGTTTCCATGTGTGATATGCCTTCTGTTCGTATTGTTGTTTTTTTCGGTCGTTCATCTGGACGTGAACGCCGCTGCTTGAAGGAAACATTACCGCGCTACCTGCCGGAACCTGAGCATTGAGTTCGACGATTTCTATCAAAAAATCGACGTCACAGGGCTCGATGAAGGGCTGGGTCTTGTGAAGGATCGATTACAGGGTGAACAGGCAAGCGGGCGCGAAGCCCGTGCGGGCCGGCGCGCACCGCCCGCCGAGTCAAGTCATTAGCTCGCTAAGCGGTTTGCCGGTGGGAGGATGGTCGAGGTTTTTCGGTGATCGTCGCCGATTGGCCGGAGCCGCTCAATGCCCCTGATCAGGAATGGTCATCATCAAATTTCCGCCGTTCCTCGCCAGGCGTGCAGCCCCACACACGACGGTAGGCAGCGCCCAGGTGAGAGGCGGAAACGAAGCCGCAGGTGTAGGCGATGGACGCGATGGGCTGGCTGCTTTCACGCAGCAGGCGCCGCGCTTCGTTGAGCCGCAGTTCGAGGTAGAACTTCTTCGGCGTCATGGCGAAATGTTGATGCCACAGGCGCTCCAGCTGACGGTGGGACAGGTTGCAGCGGTCGGCGATTTCCTGGATGCCGACGATGTTCTCCAGGTTGTTTTCCATGAAGGCGATGGCCGCCGTCAGTCGTCGGTCATGAATGCCGAACCGCCACTGGATGGACATCCGCTGATGCTCTTCCGGGGCGCGAATCCTGGCGTGCAGGAACTGCTCGGCAACGCTGGTGGCCAGCGGGTTGCCGAAATCCAGGGCGATTTGCGCCAGCATCAGGTCGATGGCCGCCGTCCCTCCCCCGCAGGTCCAGCGGTTGTCGTGGTTGACGTACAGATCCTTGGTCACTTCGATGGTGGGGAATTCTTCGGAAAACTGCCCGATGCTTTCCCAGTGCAGGGTGCAGCGCTTGCCTTCCAGCAAACCGGCCCGCGCCAGAATGAAGGTCCCGGTACTCAGGGCACCGACGGTGAGGCCACGGGAGGCGGCGCGCTGGAGAAAGCGCAGCATTTTCGGTGGTTTCTGGTGTTCGATGTCCAGGCTGGCGAGGACGAACACGCGGTCCAGTTCCGGGGCAAGATCCACCGGCAAGGTCTGGATTTCAATGCCGCTGCTGGAGCTGACCGGCCCGCCGGATTCGGTGAGCAGCGTCCACTCGTACAGCGTCCGGCCGGACAGCCGGTTGGCGGCTCGCAAGGGCTCGCTGGCACCGGCCAGCGCCATCATGGAAAACTCGGGAAGAATCAGCAGCCCGATTCGCTTGGTTGCAGCCACGGACATCGCCGATTCGTTGGGGGCTGTCATCGCCAGATCCTTGTCATGGGGAGTTCCAGCCGTTCGAGCACCGGCTTGGGCCAACCCGGGGGGCTGGCTTTGGAGACGCCATGTTAGGGCCTGGGCAGATAATCAGCCAGATTGATCTGGGAAACTGCAGGCAGCAGAAAACGGCGAGACCCCGGCACTCGGGGCCTCGCCGGCTGGATCAGGCGCGGGCGCGGATGGCCTCGTCGATGCTTTGGATCATCGACTGGAACACCGGGCTGTCGACCTGGTTCTGCTGGCCATGCTGCATGTTCGCAATGATCAGCGCGCAAGGGCCGGCATCGGCCGGGTAGTTGTTGTGCAGGCGCACCGATTCCGACGGCATGTGCAGGGTGTTGTCGGCGCCATGGATGATCAGCGCAGGCGGGAAGCCCTTGGCACCTTCGATGTGCTGTTCCGGGTTGTAGGCCACGTAGGACGTGTAGGACTTCGCCGTGACATAGGCGCAACCCGGCCAGCGATCGGCACCGCCCGCTTCGGTGTAGCCGCCCAGTTGCTGGTCGACGTAGGCCTGGGTATCAGGGTCCAGCGGGTAGTAGCCCAGACGGGTTTCGCGGGTGCCAGTGTCGAACGGCGGGATCGCCGCGTCATCGGCCAGTTGCAGAAGGTCCTTGTCCGCCGCCGCTTTGTCCGCGCGCAGGCCTTGCAGGTTGCGGATGTTGGTGTAACTCATCGGCACCCAGAAGCGGATCTGCTCGCCACCGGCGGCGGCCAGTTCGACCACTGCGCCCAGGCTCGCCACCGACCCCATCGCCCAGGAAGCGACTGCCGGCATCTCGCCGAAATGCTCGCGAGCCCATTCAACGGCGCCCAGCACTTCGTTCTTCTGGTCTTCCAGGCTGACGTTGGTGATGACCTTGCCACCCGACTCGCAGGTGTTGCGAACGTACTTGTTGGAGAAGAAACCCGCCACGTCGTAAGTCATGACGCGATAACCGCGAGCCGCCAGGGCACGACCGAACAGTTGGCCATACATGGTCACCCCGCCAGTGAAGCCGGAGTTGAATATCACCGGAGGCAATTTTTGCGACGCGGCATCCATTTGGTCAGGTTGAAACACGGTGCCCTTGAGGCTCAGGGTTTCATCGCCATAGTTCACGGTGAAGTTGATTTCTTTTGTCGTAATAGTGGTCATCAGTTGTTATCTCGAAGTTGCAGCGTGGGCGTAGTTCAACTTGCCAATTGACCGACTGCTCCCCTGAGCAATTGATCGACAGGCGTTCGGGTTTCTCTGGAAACATGATTTGCAACGGCATCGACAAAGTTGAAAACCTTGTGCAAATCAAAGTGTTCGCAATACGGCGTGCCCGCATCGTCAGTTCCAACATGGGGAGCGTCAGTGGCTTCCAGAAGGACTTTGTCGGCACCGACCTGGCGGACGATCTGCGTCACGAAACGCGCGGTCTGCTGCGGGTCGACCGAGGTGCGATAACCGGGTCCCTTGAACCACACATTGCCCCGCTGCCGCGCTTCGGCGAGCAGTGCGATGTAGGCCTTTTCCGTGATATCGCGCTCGCTGTGGCAGGTGCCCAGATGATCGATGATCACCCGCACACGGCCCGGAATCTGGCGCAACACTCGCAGGTTGGTCTCGGCCTCTTTGGCGTAGAGGTGCAGATGCTGGTGCGGCAGCAGGCGGGCATAAAACGCTGACCATGACGCATCGCTGTACTGCGAGGCCGATACCGTTTCCGGCCGCGCATCGTGCAGCACGATCCGGGCGCCGATCACCTGGGGATGGGCAAGCCGTTCGGCGGTGGCGTATTCGGGGTCGGCCTTGATCGTGCCAACCAGCTTCACGTCGCCATAACGCGCCTTGTCCATCACCTGGAGGTTCTTGAGTTCCTCGAACGAGGCAAATACGTTTTCCGAATCCGGCAGGATGCTTAGATGGACGTTATTGATAAGTGTCGGCGTAATACCGGCATCGATCAGCGTATCCAGATAAACAGTCAGGGGATGCGGTTCGGGTAATGCATAAGGCAGCGCACTACTTACCCGACGTATGTCGTTCGACGTATAAAAATGAACGTGGCTATCTATTCTTTCGGACATTGTTCTGGCAGACGGCAGCATGATTATTGTTTCCGGCTTTTGTGGGAAAACAATAATCGTCACCCACACTCCGTCGCTCCCGCCAACTCGACGTGTAGTATCAAAATTTCGCCATGTGCGGTTTTGTGGGCAGATCGGTTGAGGGCTGTGGGGGGTGGATGGCGAGATTTTGTTGTTGAGCCGCCGCACAACCTGTAGCAGCTGGCGAAGCCTGCGTCCGGCTGCGAAGCAGTCGTGAAATCAG
>NZ_JABFMP010000069.1 GCF_013359595.1 Pseudomonas sp. C1C7
ATCGCCTCCGGTTTGCTTCGCTGCACCTCCTCTCGATGTGTGCGGCTTCGCCGCACGGCGCTTCAGTCATCCCGGGATGGGGTGGATCGCTATTTGGTGGCTGGGACTTGTATCGGGTTGGATGTTGACACCGGCGAGGTCTATGCGCCTAACGGTCTGGAAGATACCGAGCAGGGGATATTACGGATCAACCCGAAAAACCCGCAGCCGGATTTGTTCGAGCAGAAAGCCAGGAGCTATCAGAGTCGATGGCCTTGGCTTCAGATTTTGACACCGTGATCGGCACTTTCACTCAATCCCTGTAGCAGCTGGCGAAGCCTGCGTCCGGCTGCGAAGCAGTCGCAAAGTCAGCCGGCGCGGTGTTTCAGGTAAACCTCGCACTCAGGTTTTACGACTGCTGCGCAGCCGGACGCAGGCTTCGCCAGCTGCTACAGGGGATCTGATCGTTATTGGCCCTTCGGCACGTCGAATCCGCGCTTCTCGATGACCCCAAACGGACATTTCCTACGGCATTTGCGGAAGCAAAAATCACCCTCCACGGACAGAACGCGAATCTCACGGACACATCGCGCAGCCATTTGCGTTTTTCCGGAATTTGTCATGTTCGAAAGCATTTCGATACAGATAGTAGGCAGCCCAATGCGTATTGAATGAGGCTGTATCGTGTTTCAACGTCTTCTGTGTTCGCTGTCCGTTCTGAGTCTGTCCATCGCCGCCGCCCAGGCCGCCGAGCCTGTGGTGCTCGACACCCCAAGACTCAAGAGCATCGATAACTTGCGCGATGTCGCGGGCATCACCACCGCCTACACCACGGCCCACGACGGCACCATGCGCGGCGGGGTGTTTTATCGTTCCAACGCGCTGACCCCGTCGGCGGCGGACCTGGCCACCTTGAATGGCCTGGGCATCAAGTCGATTTTCGATTTGCGCACGCCCGCGGAAATCGCCGCCACGCCGGACACGCTGCTGACCGGCGCGACCTACAACAACATCGACATCATCGGCAGCACCACCTCGGGTTCCAACATCACCACCATTTCGATCACCAGCGCCGCCAATGCCATCGCGATGATGCAAGAGACCAACCGCGCCTTCGTCAGCGATGCCGGCATGCGCGGTCAGTTGGGCGTGTTGTTCAACGAACTGGCCAGTGCCGACGGTGCCGCGCTGTTCCACTGCACCGCCGGCAAGGACCGCACCGGCTGGACCGCCGCCGTACTGCAAAGCATCGCCGGGGTCGACGATGCCACCATCATGAGCAACTACCTGGCGACCAACGACTACACCGCCGCGAGGATGCAAGCGACTTTGGCGGCGATGCCACCGGCCATGGCGGCCATTTATGCGCCGTTGATCGGCGTCGATGCCAGTTACCTGCAAGCCGGTCTTGACCAGATCAAGCTGCAATACGGCACCATGGACAACTACCTCAAGCAGGGCCTGGGCCTGTCCCAGGAAACCATCTATGTGCTGCGCGGCAAGATGGTCGAGTACAACAGCCTGCCGGGGCAGTTTGGGCTGGCTGGGAACGCCGCGGCCGGCGCGCAGTTGTTGCAACAGTTGCAGAACACCAGTCTCTCGGGCACCTACAGCGCCTACAACTATTACCTGCAATCGGCCATCGATGCTGGCACCCTCGCCGGGGTCGAGTCCACGGTCGGCGGGCAGGTGCATGCGGATGCGGCCAGTTACCTGCTGCGTCAGAACGCGCTGATCGAACAGGCTGCGGCGCCTTTTGCCAGCGGCGTCGACCTCAAGGCGGGTCAATACCGTCTGTGGAGCACCGCGCTTGCCGGCTATCTGGGCACCGACGGTTCATCCCGGGCCTCCAGCAGCAACGAGCACAGCCAGGGCATGATGGTCGGCATCACCCAGCGTTTCTCCGAACAGCTCAGCGCCCGCGGCGGTTTCGGTTACAGCCGTGGCAACGTCGGCGGAGCCGGTGGTGAGGCGGATACCGACCTGACCTTTCTCAGTGTCGGTGCACGCTATGCACCCAACGGTCTGGAACGCGGCCTGTTTGTCGACGCGCACGCCAGCGCCGGTTATCTGGACTACGAAAGCAAACGCGAACTCGGCGGTGGCCTGGGCACGGCCAAGGGCGACAGCCATGGCACGCTTTCGGGGCTGACGGTGGCGCTGGGCTATCGGGTGCCGGTCAACAGCGTGACGCTGGAGCCGAGCCTGGGCGTGCGCGTCAGCCATCTTGATCTGTCGGGCTTCCAGGAGAAGGGCAGCGAGCTGGCCCTGGACGTCGACGGCATCAACGAAACCCGCCGCAGTGCGGTGGCGAATCTCAATGCCTCGTTCGCGGCCTTCGGCATGGGCGCCTGGCAGCTGGTGCCGGGTATGCAGGTGGGTTACGAGCATGTGCTGGGCGATCACGAAGTCGACAGTCAGGGCCATCTGCTGGGGCTGGATGTGGAGCAGCGCGCGGCCTTCGACAATCGCGATCAGTTCAGCGGTGGCGTGAATGTGATGGCCAATCTTGGCGCATTGAGCGTGGGGGCTGAGGTGGGTGCCGCCGGTGGCGGTGACAGCCACGGCAGTTATGGCAGCCTGAAGGCCAGTTATCTGTTCTGACGTTGCCTGCGCGGGTCGCGGTGACAGCGACCCGCGTTTCAAAATGATCCGGTGCGCAAACCCTTCCTGACATCCGCCGGGCTGACGCCATAGGCATTGTGAAAGTACTGGCAAAACCTGCCGACATTGCTGAAGCCCAATTGCACGGCCACATCGGTGACCGAAGGCGCAGCGTTGCGTGTCAGCGCGGCATAGGCGCGTTCCAGGCGAACTTGCCGCTGGTAGGCCACGATCGACGTGCCGACGAAACGCTGAAACCCGTCCTGCAAGGCGCGCAGGCTGACGTTGGTCAAGCGGGCCAGGTCCGTCCCGCTGACCAGGTGCTCGGGATGTTCCTGAATGTATTCCACCGCCAGCTTCACATGCCGTGGCGCGATCTGCGGCGCCGGCTGGCGCAAGGCGTCGGTGAAGTTGTGCGGCCAGCTCTCCAGTACCGCATCCACCAGCATTTCCCGCAGACGCGAGGGCATCAGGGTACCGGCATTGAGCAGCAGGTCGAACTCGCTGCCCGTGGCCATGTCCACCAGCGCGCGGATGCCCTGGAAGGCCGAGGCATTCAAATCCACCATCGGCTCGAAGCACAGCTTGTGCACGATCGGCTTGCCCAGCAGCGTCGACAGGCGTTCGGTGAGCAGTGCCCGGCTGATCGAGAGGCCGTGGTGGGCGTGATCGTCGATGAAGCGCATCGAGCGGATATCGGCCTTGTCGATGGCCAGGCCCACCTGGGTATAACCCACCGACTCGGTGGCGTGGTTGAACAGGATCTTGCCGGCGGTGGGGATGACGAAAGTGACCTCGTCGAAGGGCGCGGGAAACTCCACCGAGAAATCGCCACGGTAATGCATGCGGCGAAAACTGAAGCCCTCGTGCCGGCCGTAGACACCGCCGATGGTGATGTGGCGAGGGATGGGCGGCGAGTCGCCATAGCGGTTGCCGAACATCGTCGAGAACAGCGCGCCGAAGTCGTCGCTGTTCATGTCGTCGGACCTCAGGATGAAGGGCTTGCGGGTCGGGCTTGAGTACACCGGGAGTGGCACCTTGGGCGGTTGGCGGGATTGAGGTAAACGCTCGCTTTTGTGTAGCAGCTGGCAAAGCCTGCGTCCGGCTGCGAAGCAGTCGTGAAATCAGCTGACGCGGTGTTTCAGGTAAATCTCGCACTCAGGTTTTACTGCTGCGCAGCCGGACGCAGGCTTCGCCAGCTGCTGCAGGGATTGGGGCAAACCTGCGAACGGTAGCAGTGGCTAATGACAGGCTCATGACTTGCGCTGCGCGAGCAAACGCTCATTTCAACGTTCGTCGGATGTCAGGTTGCTATCAGTGCAAACGCCTGCCGATCTCCCCACGGCTGCTACGCTTGGACGTTGCAGCGCCGGTGCCCACGGTGGTCCTCGCTGCGAGGGAAAACACGGAGTACGACATCCTTTCTGTCGATAACCTGCACGGAGGCAGGCGATGGTGATCAAACACATTGCCCAGACGAGTGCGGACGCCATTCCCGACGCGCTCGATCAACAAGAGATGGAGCGGGTCCTGGCGTCGTTGCTGGGCAGCCCGCTGTTTGCCAAGTCCCGGCGCATGGGCAGCCTGTTGCGCTTTCTGATGGAACACGACCTGCATGCCTCCAGCCCGCCACTGACCGAACACGCCATCGGCATCGCGGTGTTCCGGCGCGACCCGGCGGTGTATTGCACCGGGGACGATCCGGTGGTGCGGGTCCAGGTGGGGCGGTTGCGGCGCAAGCTCGCCGCGCACTACGCCAGCAACGGCCAGCAGGACCCGGTGCGCCTGAGCATCCCGCCCGGGTGTTATCGCCTGGCCTATCAACGGCTGCGGCCCAAGAGCCCTGGCGGACGCCGACCGATTCTGCAGATTCAGCCCTTCACCTGCCTCACCCGCGAGGGGGATGACTTTACCCGCGGCCTGTGCGAGGAGTTGAGTTGCCGCCTGTTCGAGTGCTTCGAGCACGCCTCAACCGGCGCCGGCCATGTGCTGATGCGCGTGCCCCGCGGCAGCGCCAAAGTGGCCGAGACAGACCGGGGCGGGCGCTACAGCTATTGCCTGGAAGGCAGCGTGCGGGTGGAGCCTGCGCGGGTGCGCGCGTCGTTGCGCCTGGTGGACGTGGCGCAGGGGCGGATTCGCTGGTCGGCGCAGTTCGATCGCAATCAGCCGTACGGGATTGCGACCCAGGAGGATCTGGCGGGATCGATCTGCCAGTCGTTGGCGGGGTATTTTGCCCGTGGGGAACTTGATGGATGACAGGCGCCGGGTGTCCTAGCAGCTGGCGAAGCCTGCGTCCGGCTGCGAAGCAGTCGTGAAATCAGCCGATGCGGTGTTTCAGGTAAACCTCGCACTCAGGTTCTACGACTGCTGCGCAGCCGGACGCAGGCTTCGCCAGCGGCTACAGGATGGTGTCAGGGCAACCGCAAGGTTGCCCCGGTGCATCGCCTAAACGGTTTTCCACTGACCGCCTTCATACAGGCGACCTGCGGTGTTATCGAACGTCAGGTCGATTTCGATCGCCTTCGAGCGAGATGTACTGAACATGGTGCTCGTCTGTACGTTCTGCTCGAACCACACAAGGATGGTTTCCACGGGGGTCAGCACGGTCTTGCCGGTGACCACCTGATCCACCGCCACATAGATCGGCGTGCTGACCTGATTGCCATCGATGCCGGTGGACAGCTGGTTGATGCCTGGATGAATCGGCGCGTAGTCGTTGACGAAGGTCATGGAGACCTCCGGACCACCGGTCACCGCCGGGCTCAGCAGGCCGTGTTCATCGAGGGTCGAGGTTTGCCCAAGCCCAATGTTGACGATATTGGTCGAGACTTTGACCTGAACGTTTTCCTTGAACACGTTGGAAGCGAACATCTGATACATCGGGGTCCAGCTGAATTCATTGTTGCTCAGGTACGCGGTATAGGACTGCCAGACCACGTTGTAGTCCGCGGTGCCGACTTTCTTGGCAAAGCACAGCTTGTAGCCCGACTTCTTGAGCAGGGTCAGATCGCCCGGAGCGATCTCGATGGTGACGGTTTTCTGCGAAGCCGCCAGGGCGGACCTCAGGACTTTTCCGTAGTCCGACGACTTCAGTTGCGTTGCACCCATGATCGATTTGACGGCTTCTTGCACATCATTGTGAAGCTGCTGGCTGGTTTGGCTGACAGCGATGGATTTGCTCATGGTGGTCCTCTTCCTTGGTGGTGTTGCCTGGTTGTGATTCGCTCGATGAGCGGCGGGCAGTACAGCCGGCGTCTCATCGAGGGCTTCACTCTAGGCGCGAGGGGCAGGGGAGCTAAGTATCTTGGCGTTACAGGCGGGTAACGGGGTTGTATCAGTGGTTCAAGGCTGCGGGGCGACCCTTGGCCGCCCCGCAGTCACATCAGGCGGCCTGCGCGTCGGCCCAGACGAAATTCCAGCTGGTGCGTTTGCCCTTGGCGACTTCGATCAGTTTGTTTTCGTACACCGTGTGACTGATCACACCCGTGAAGGTCAGGGTCCGGGCAGCGTTGGTGCCGGTGCACTCGCCCGGAACACCGCCCGACTCGACCATGGCTTTCTTCATGTCCGCTTCCGACGGGGCGCTGGCCTGGTTTTTTTCCACTTTGACGAAACTCATGATTTCACCTCTTCCGTGATTAAGGGATCGACGTGGACCAGGGCCGACAACCGGTGCCCCTGCATTCACACCGACGGCCATACTCTAGGGGGCGGCCGGGCGGCGCAGAAGTGACAAGCGCGGCGCTGAGGTAACAGGCGCAACACCTGGATGTAACCGGAACGTATCAATCAGGGAGAAACGAAATGACCCAGACACTGGAACACGCCATCGCCATTGCAGCCGGCGCCCACACCGGGCAGGTCGACAAAGGCGGCTCGCCGTACATCCTCCATGCGCTGCGGGTGATGCTCAAGGTCGACAGCCTGGAAGAGCGGATCGTCGCGGTGCTGCACGACGTGGTCGAAGACTGCGACATCGGCCTGGACGAACTGCGCGAGGAAGGCTTCAGCGAAACCGTGCTGGCGGCCATCGATTCGCTGACCAAGCGCCCGGGGGAAGCCTACGAGGATTTCATTGCCCGCGCGGCGCAGAACCCGATTGGCCGGGTGGTGAAATTGGCGGATCTTGAGGAAAACAGTGATCTGTCGCGGATTTCCAATCCGGGGTGGGATGATCTGGAACGGGTCGAGAAATATCGGCGGGCAATAGGCGTGTTGCGCTAATCACTATTGCAAACAATCTGCCGAACACTTTGCTGCCGGTGATATGTGTAGTAATAACTTTTTCACCGGTAGTGGTAAAGAAAGTCAAAAAGACCTATTTAACGGTGCTGTTGTAATCCTTTTCTGAATGATATTTCGGATGTATCCAAGTTGCTATGTAGGCATAGCTCCATACGTTTTGTAGGAAACTTCTCGGCCTGTGTTTTTGGGTAGCATGGCTGAATCGGATAGTGCATCTTTGCTCGCCGGAAATATCGTTACGCATGTTTGTTGTGACTTTTTTATGGTTTGTGATTTTGCATGGAGGAATCATGGCTTCGAACAGTTTTCAAAACGAAGTGCCCAAGGCGCGGGTCAATATAAAGCTTGATTTACATACTGGCGGTGCGCGGAAAAAGATCGAGTTGCCACTGAAATTGATGGTGCTGGGCGACTACAGCAATGGCAAGGAACAGCGTGGGTTATCGGAACGAAACAAGGTCGACATCAACAAGAATAATTTCGATAGCGTCCTGGCCGAATTCTCGCCCGCGTTGAAGCTGGCAGTGGAAAACACCTTGGTGGACGACGTCGCCGAGACGACGGTAGAGCTTGAATTCCAGAGCATGAAGGACTTCGAGCCCGAGCAGGTCGCCCGGCAAATTCCGCAGCTTCGAGCGCTGCTTGCAATGCGTAATCTGTTGCGCGACCTCAAGTCCAATCTCTTGGACAACGCCACGTTCCGCCAGGAACTGGAGCATATTCTCAAGGATGATGCATTGAGTGACGAGCTGCGAGCCGAACTGGCGGCTCTGGCTCCGCAAGAAGTTCGTTAGTTCACCAGGATCGCATTTAAAGGGAAGTTTTCACTATGACGGTAGATAGTTCCAACGTGCACTCGCGCGGCACTACAGTGTTGTCTGAGGAAAGCAAAGGTGTGTACAGCACGCTGTTTGGCAAAATCAATCTGAGCCCGGTTGAAACACTGACCGGAATCGAAATTTTCCAGAATACGGAAGCGCTTTCGGAAGCGACGGCGGATGAACGGGTCACCGCCGCTGTCAGTGTTTTTTTGAAGTTGCTCAAACAGTCATCGCAAAAAATCGAACGCCTGGATAAAGCGCTGCTGGATGAGCATATCGCCTCGCTGGATGCCCAGATCAGCCGCCAACTCGACGCGGTCATGCATCACCCGGATTTCCAGCGTGTGGAGTCCACGTGGCGGGGTGTGAAGTCGCTGATTGATCAAACCGATTTCCGCCAGAACGTGCGTATCGAACTGCTGGATATCAGCAAGGAGCATCTGGTCCAGGACTTCGAAGATGCGCCGGAAATCGCGCAAAGCGGCCTGTACGTACACACCTACATTCAGGAATACGACACGCCGGGCGGCGAGCCGATTGCCGCGGCCATTTCCAACTTCGAATTCGACCGCAGTCCTCAGGACATTGCCCTGCTGCGCAATATTTCCAAAGTGGCGGCGGCTGCGCACATGCCGTTCATTGGCTCGGTCGGCCCGGCCTTTTTCGGCAAGCAGTCGATGGAAGAAGTGGCGGCCATCAAGGATATCGGCAACTACTTCGACCGTGCCGAATACATCAAGTGGAAGTCGTTCCGCGACAGTGACGATGCCCGTTACATCGGCTTGCTCATGCCGCGTGTGTTGGGACGCCTGCCGTATGGGCCGGACACAATCCCGGTGCGCAGTTTCAACTACATCGAAAGCGTAAAAGGCCCGGACCACGACAAATACCTGTGGACCAACGCCTCGTTCGCCTTCGCCGCCAACATGGTGAAAAGCTTCATCGCCAACGGCTGGTGCGTGCAAATCCGTGGGCCGCAGTCCGGTGGCGCGGTCACCGATCTGCCGATCCATTTGTACGATCTGGGCACGGGTAATCAGGTGAAGATTCCGTCGGAGGTGATGATTCCGGAAACCCGAGAATTCGAGTTCGCCAACCTCGGATTCATCCCGCTCTCGTATTACAAGAATCGCGACTACGCCTGCTTTTTCTCGGCCAACTCCGCACAGAAACCGGCGCTGTACGACACCCCCGATGCCACGGCCAACAGCCGCATCAACTCCCGGTTGCCTTACATCTTCCTGCTTTCACGCATCGCGCACTACTTGAAGTTGATTCAGCGCGAGAACATCGGCACCACCAAGGATCGTCGTCTGCTGGAGCTGGAACTGAACAAGTGGGTCGGTGGACTGGTGACCGAAATGACCAATCCGGGCGACGACCTGCAGGCCTCGCACCCGCTGCGTGACGCCAAGGTGACCGTGGAAGACATCGAGGACAACCCGGGCTTCTTCCGCGTCAAGTTGTATGCCGTGCCGCACTTCCAGGTGGAAGGCATGGACGTCAATTTGTCGCTGGTCTCGCAGATGCCCAAGGCCAAGGCCTGAACTGTTCAACTCAAAGTCAATTCGTAGGGATACGACCTCATGAAGATCGATCGCCCTTTGTGGGCCGCGGGGGCTTTGTTGTCGCCGCAGCAATTTCAACAGCAGGCGCGCTGGGAGGCCTGGGCCAATGAGGGACTGGCGCATTTGTCGTTGGTCCACCCCTGGGGTGTCCAGGCTGTAGCGTTTGATGTGCAGGCCTTGCGTCTGGGCAAACTCAAGCCCACGCAGCTGCGCCTGCGCATGCCCGACGGCACATTGATCGATAGCGATCATGTGGATCGTCTTCCTGAGGGGCTCGAGTTGGCCCGGCTACTGGCCGATGACGTTCAGAAGGCGACGGTGCTGTTGGCCTTGCCGCTGGAAAAGGCCAATGGCAACAACTGCCAGTTCGATTCCGCCAAGGCCGATCGGCCTACGCGTTATCGCCAGGACTGGCGTCAGGTGCAGGACCTCTTTGGTGACGAAACGCAATCGGTGGGCGTGCTGGAGCACGTACTGAGCCTGCGCTTGGAGAAAGACGATAACGGCGATTACCTGACGTGCCCGATCGCGTGCCTGGTGCGAGACGGACAGGGGGACTGGAACCTGGACCCCGACTATGTACCGCCATTGCTCAGCTTCGCGGCGCATCCGGGGTTGCTGGTGCAACTGGACAATCTGTTCACGCAATTGTCCGCCAAGCGTCAGCGGCTGATGGGCATGCGCCGCGAGAGCAACCAGCGCATGGCTGACTTCGCCGTCGCCGATGTGTCGTTGTTCTGGCTGCTCAATGCCTTGAACACTTACCAGCCGGTGTTGGCCGATCTTAAGGCCTGGCCGGCGCGGCATCCGGAGCAGGTGTATCTGGAACTGTCGAAACTGGCCGGCAGCCTGCTGACCTTTTCGCTGGAACACGATATCGAGCAGATCCCGTCTTACCGTCACCTACACCTGGACAGTGTATTCCCACCCTTGTTGAACCTGGTCTCCCGATTGCTGGAGGCCAGCCTGCCTTCGCGGGTCATTGCCCTTGCGCTGGAGGCGGACGGTGCCAACCGCTGGAAGGTCAAACTCAACGATGGTCGCCTGTGTGAGCCTGACAGCGCCGATTTCTATCTGTCGGTGCGCAGCCGTATGCCTGCCGCGCAATTGCAAAAGCAGTTCCCGCGCCTGTGCAAGATCGGTGCGCCGGATGATCTCGATCAGCTGGTCAATGCCGCGCTCGATGGCGTGCCGTTGCAATCGCTCAGTCACGTACCGGCGGCCATTCCCCTGCGTCTGGAAAACCAGTACTTCGCCCTTGATCTGAGCCACGAGAAGGGCAAGGCCATGCTGGCTTCGGGCACCTGTGCCTTCTACGTTCCCGGCACCCTGGCCGAGGTCAAACTTGAACTCTTCGCGGTACTGCGCACATGAAAACGAACGTATCGAACAAACACCTCGCTTGCGCGATGGCCATTGACTCGTTATTGCAAGACAGCTATTTGCTGGTGGTCGAGCTGCGGCAAAAAGCCGTGATCGACAGCAGCGAACCATTCGTGGCGTTGTGCATCCAGCAGGTCGAGTACGTGCGGCAGCGGCTCGAGCAGTCAGGGTTGAGCCAGCGCAGCATCGATCACATCAGCCACGCGCAATGCGCGTTGCTCGACGAAACGGTGCTCAGCTGTGCCAAGGACGGTGACCACACCACATGGGCCAGCGAGCCTCTGCAAGCGAAGTTTTTCAACCGGCACCAGGCCGGAGAGTTTCTGTACGAGGACATGCGCGAAGTGCTGCGCGAGCCCGCGCCCGACCTGCACGTACTGACGGCTTTCCACCGGGTGCTGATGCTCGGTTTCCAGGGGCGTTATCGCGACATCAATGACCCCGAGCGTGAACAGCTGCTGGCCGATTTGAGTGCCTGGGTCGCGCCGCTGCAGCTCAGCGAGACCCTGCCCACGCAAGTCGTCGCCAGATCCCGAGGCGCAGCATTGTCCTGGCTGCGTGCGCCGCTCGGCCAGGTGTTTGCCGCAGGGCTTGTACTCGCAGCGACCTGGTGGGGGCTCGATTATCTGGTCGGTGGTTGGGTCGCCACCCTCGTGCCTGAGGCGTGAGGCCGATATGACGTTCAAACTCAAACGCGGCCTCTGGCGTTGGGCTGGAATCCTCGCCGTCGCGCTGCTGCTGATCATTCCGCTGCCCGTCTGGACGCGCACCCTGGCGATTCTGGCTGTGATCGCTGGCGTCCTGCTGATCGGAAAACGCATCGGCGAGAACGCGGCACGCCAGCGCGAAACGCTGGTGATCGGCAACAATCTGTCGTTGCCCCCGGCATCCTGGCGTCAGCCAGTGGTGCTGGTCTGTGGTGATGGCCTGGCCGGTCTGTTCGGCGCGGTGCCGGACGAGCAACTGGCCCTGCGCATCACCAGCAAGGGCTGCTATGTGCGGGTGCCTGACGTGGAGCTGCTGCCGCAGGTGGTCGACAGCCTGATCGCCTCGCGCTCGGATTGGGGCCGGCAACTGAGCGTCACGTACATCGTCAATCCGCAGTCCCATACCGACGGCGAAGTCCTGGCAGGACGAGTGCGCGCCTTGCGCCATCAATGGATGCGGGTGCGCAAGCAGGGCATTGCCTTGCCGCTGCTGCTGGTGAGCTACCTGCAAGCCACGCAAGGCGAGGGGCCCTGGTTCAGTTGGGAGGACGGCCAGGTCAGTCCGCAGGTGCGCGAGGAGGGCGCCTGCGTCGGGCTGGATGATTGGCAGAGTCAAACCGCAGACCGTGCCACTCGCACTTCGCGCTTGCACACCAGTGTCCAGCTGAACAGTGCGGCGACCTGGATGGCCGACGCCGTGCTGCCCCATCTAACCGCTCGCGACGGCGGAACCTGCGGCACCGAAGTGGTGGCCAGCGCCATTACCCTGGTTGCGTCACTGCCTCACACAGCAGAGGGCAATCTGTGGCAGAAATGGTTGCGGGAAAAGGTTGCCCTGATCAGCCCGGAACCGCCCGCAAATTCACAGGCCTTGCCATTCCCGGATCCCTTACTGGCACTGCTGGTCAGCGACACCCGCTACGCGCCAAACCGCCGCGCCAGCGTCGTTGCCCTGTGGTTGTTCACGGCGGCCGGTCTGATCGCGCTGGCCAGTTCGGCCTGGCAGAACACCCTGCTGGCGCGGCAGGTCAGTGATGACCTGCGTCGATACGCGTCCATCCCCCTCAGCGACTTCGTTCGCCGGGAAGAGGCCGCGAGCGTATTGCGCCAGGTGGCTTTGCGCCTGGACGAGTACTACCGCCATGGCGCGCCATTGTCGCTGGGCTTTGGCCTGTATCGCGGCGACCCCCTGCGCGAGCATGTGCTGGCGGTGCTTGGCGCTCACCGACAGCCCGTGAAGGCTAACGCCACCACCGTACGCCTGGACAGCCTCTCGTTGTTCAGCAGCGGCAGCGCAGAGCTCAAGCCCGATTCGGCCAAGGTGCTGATCAATGCCCTGGTCGACATCAAGGCCCAACCCGGCTGGCTGATTGTCATTGCCGGGCACACCGATGCCAGCGGCAGCGCCGAGCACAACCTGCAACTGTCACGAAACCGCGCGGCGGCGGTTCACAGCTGGATGCGGCAAATGGGTGATATCCCGGACAGCTGTTTCGCTGTGCAGGGCTTCGGCGCCAGTCAACCCATCGCCAGCAATGACACCGAGGCAGGACGCCAGGCCAATCGCCGCGTCGACATTCGCCTGATTCCCGAGGTGGGGGCCTGCGTGCCTCCCACGACGCAAGCAGGCTGAAAACCAGCCGCCACCGGCGGCATTCACGACCCTAGAAAAGGAGCTTCAAATGGCAATTCCCGTTTACCTGTGGCTGAAAGACGACGGCGGCGCGGACATCAAAGGTTCGGTGGACGTGCAACAGCGCGAAGGCAGCGTCGAAGTGGTCGCCCAGGACCACAGCCTGTACATCCCCACCGATAACAACACCGGCAAGTTGACCGGTACGCGGGTCCACACCCCGTTCGTGTTCAGCAAGGAAATCGATGCCTCCAGTCCCTACCTGTACAAGGCCGTGTCCACCGGCCAGACCCTCAAGAGCGCCGAGTTCAAGTGGTACCGGATCGACGATGCCGGCCAGGAAGTGGAGTACTTCAATACCCTGCTGGAGAACGTGAAGGTGGTGAAAGTCGCGCCGAAAATGCACGACGTGAAAGACCCAACCAGGGAGAAGCACAACCACCTTGAGCAAATCGAACTGCGTTACGAGAAGGTCACCTGGACCTTCAAGGAAGGCAACCTCACCCACTCCGACGCCTGGAGCGAGCGCAAGGGCGCCTGACGCGCACTGACCGGCAGGCAGGCTTTTGCCTGCCGGTTCCGGTGTGCCGGGTTGAGCGCCTGCACGCGGACGCTCACCCCGGCACATCCGCACACTTTCCATTTGCCTGACCGACTGCACGCTGGACATCCAGCACAAGGACGTATCCCATGGCCCAACAATCCACCCGCTTGCTTCGCCGTCTCAATCCCTACTGCGCCCAGGCCCTGAGCGCGGCGGCTTCGCTGTGCCAAAGCCGCGCCCACGCGCTCATCAGCATCGAACACTGGCTGCTCAAGTTGCTCGAGCTGGGCGAGGGCGACCTGACCCTGATCGCCCGTCGCTATGAATGGGACATGGACGCACTGTGGCGCGGCTTGCTGGACCACCTCGACACGCTGCCGCGCAGCGTGCAAGGCAAGCCACAGTTGTGTGGCAAGTTGCAAGAGTTGATCAAGAGCGCCTGGTTGCGCGCGTCGTTGGAGGGCCATGACCACCTGCGTTCGGCCCACTTGCTCGGCGCACTGCTGGAGAGCCCGAAACTGCTGGCGTGCGAAGCGGCCTGGCCGCTGCTCAGTCTCAGCGATAGCCAATTGCAGCAGGTATTGGTAGTGCTCGATGAGCACTCCGAAGAACGTCCTCGGTCGCAGCTGGAAGCGTCACTGCTTTCGCCCACCGATTCACTGCCGAACGTACCGGCCAACGAGGCCTTGCAGGCTGTACTGGACAGATTCACCCAGGACATCACCGCCAAGGCGAGGGAAGGGCGGATCGACCCGGTGTTCGGTCGCGACGATGAAATTCGCCAGGTCATCGACATTCTCGGGCGTCGACGCAAGAACAACCCGATCCTGGTGGGCGAACCCGGCGTGGGCAAGACCGCGCTGGTCGAAGGCCTGGCCTTGCGTATCGCCGAAGGCAACGTACCGGACAGCCTCAAACCGGTGAGCCTGCGCACCCTGGACCTGGGTTTGTTGCAGGCCGGCGCCGGGGTCAAAGGTGAATTCGAACAACGCCTGAAAAATGTCATCGACGCGGTGCAACAGTCCGCGCACCCGGTGCTGCTGTTCATCGATGAGGCGCACACCCTGATCGGCGCCGGTAACCAGGCGGGCGGGGCGGACGCGGCGAACCTGTTCAAACCGGCTTTGGCCCGAGGCGAACTGCGCACCGTCGCCGCGACCACCTGGCGTGAGTACAAGCAGTATTTCGAACGCGATGCCGCGCTGGAGCGACGCTTTCAGCAGGTCAAGGTCGACGAGCCTGACGATGCCAGCGCGTGCCTGATGCTGCGCGGTCTCAAGGCTCGCTACGCCAGCCACCATGGCGTGCACATCCAGGATGTGGCAGTGCAGGCGGCGGTCAGCCTGTCGCGGCGCTACCTGACGGGCCGGCAACTGCCGGACAAGGCCGTCGACCTGCTTGACACCGCCAGCGCGCGGGTGCGCATGAGCCTCGATTGCGAACCGCAGGCGCTGGTTCGACTCAAGTCCCGCCAGGCCGCGCTGGACCTGGAGTACCAGGCGCTGGAAGAAGATGCGCAACTCAGTGTCACCGCGGTGAGCGAGCGACTGACGATCATCGCCACGCAACAGGCCGATCTGCAACAAGAGCAGACCGCCTTGATCGGGCAATACCGGCAAGAGCTCGAGTTGACCCGCGAACTGCTCGACGCACGCGAGGCCGAACCCCCACGCCCCGACGACTGTGCGGTGCTGCAACTACGCCTGAGCCAGCTCCAGGGCAATCAGCCGATGCTCTCGCTCGACGTCAGCGCGCGCAGCGTGGCCGAAGTGATCGCCGACTGGACCGGGGTGCCGCTGGGCAGCCTGCTCAAGGACGAACAGGCAAGCCTGCTGGCGCTGGAACAGCAACTGGGAGAGCGGGTCATCGGTCAACCGACCGCGCTCGGCGCCCTGGCCCAACGCCTGCGCGCCGCCAAAACCGGCCTCACTGAAGAACAGGCGCCGCTGGGTGTCTTCCTGCTGGTGGGCACCAGTGGCGTCGGCAAAACCGAAACCGCGCGGGCGCTGGCCGACTGCCTGTTCGGCGGCGAAAAGTCGCTGATCACCCTCAACCTTTCCGAATACCAGGAAGCCCACACCGTCAGCCAGCTCAAGGGTTCGCCACCGGGTTACGTCGGCTATGGCCAGGGCGGCGTGCTCACCGAAGCCGTGCGCCAGCGCCCCTACAGCGTGGTGCTGCTCGATGAAGTGGAAAAAGCCCACCGCGACGTGCTCAATCTGTTCTACCAAGTCTTCGATCGCGGCTTCATGCGCGACGGCGAGGGCCGCGAGATCGACTTTCGCAACACCGTCATCCTCATGACCTCCAACCTCGGCAGCGACGAACTGCAAGCCGGCCTGCAAGCGCAGCCCGATGCGCCGGACAGCACCCTGCAAGAGTGGCTGCGCCCGATCCTGCGCGAACACTTCCAGCCGGCCTTGCTGGCCCGCTTCCAAACCCTGATCTATCGCCCGCTGGACGCCCGCGCCCTCAAACGCATCGTCGCCCTCAAGCTTGCGAAAGTCGCCCAACGCCTGCAACGCCACTACGGCCTGAGCTGCCACATCGAAGACTCCCTCAACGACGCCCTGGTCGCCGCCTGCCTGCTGCCAGACTCCGGCGCACGCAACATCGACAGCCTGCTCAACCAGCAGATATTGCCGGTGCTTAGTCAGCAGCTGTTGCAGCGTCAGGCAGCGGGTCACAGGACCCAGGGCGTGACCTTGGGGTTTAGCGCTGAGCACGGTGTCTGCCTGTTTTTCACTGACGCTGGGCGAACGGCGTCCTCTTTGGTCATGGAGGTCTGAATATGAACCAGTCACTACCGGTCTTTTTCGACCACACCCGCCACAAACTCTGGGTCGAGGACCTCGACACCCCACTCGACATCCTCGCCTTCGACGGCCAGGAGCACCTCAGCCAACCCTTCCTCTACCACATCGAATTCACCAGCACTGAACAGGACCTGGCCGCCGAACGGTTGCTCGGCAGGCCTGCCCGTTTCAGCCTGCACGCGCCACCCTCCAACCTGCCCGTGTTCGACTGGGCACCGGCGCCTGTAGTCAAACCCCTGCGCACCCTGCACGGCGTAATCACCGGCCTGCAACGCCTGTCCGCCTCCCGCGACGAAGCGCGCTACCAAGTCACCCTGCAACCCCGTCTTGCCCTGCTCGACAAGGGCCGGCAATACCGCATCTACCAGCACAAATCGGTGCCGGAAATCGTCGAGCATGTTTTGCGCAGCCGCCATGGTTTCGCCTATC
>NZ_JABFMP010000006.1:0-7497 GCF_013359595.1 Pseudomonas sp. C1C7
GCACGGTCCTTGTAGCAGCTGGCGAAGCCTGCGTCCGACTGCGAAGCAGTCGCCAATCCAGACACTGCGGTCTGTCAGGCAAATCGGGTACACAGGTTTTACGACTGCTTCGCAGCCGGACGCAGGCTTCGCCAGCTGCTACAGATTGTGATCAACGGATAAATGGGGGTCAGCAATTATCGAGAATACCCCTGACCTTATCCCGCAACTGATCAATCGAAAACGGCTTGCCGATCAAAAACATCCCCTGCGGCACCTCGATGCTCTCGGCATACCCGCTGGCAAACAGAATCGGCAAGGTCGGGCGCAACGTACGCGCCTCGTTCGCCAACTCCCGGCCATCCATGATCGGCAGGCCGACGTCGGTCATCATCAGGTCGATGTGTCGGTTGACGTCCTTGAGGATCTGCAGGGCCTGCTCACTGCCGTCGGCTTCCAGCACATTGAACTCCAGTTCATCGAGCACATCGACAATCAGCATGCGCACGATGGAGTCGTCTTCGACGACCAGGATGGTGGGGGAGGTGGCGGACATAGTGAGCTTTCTCGAAATGGTTGGGCTGTCGTCGGTCAATCGAAATCGCCGACCCTATTGCATGAGTAAGTGGCGGCTCCCGACAAGTTCCCTACGCGCTATAAAAAGAATAGAGGCAAGGATACCCGCTCCTTCGCCGCGAGAGCAGATGAATGTAGGACTTTGCCCATAAGCCTGTGAGAAAAATGGATCCATTTGCCCGT
Source organism: Pseudomonas sp. C1C7 (assembly GCF_013359595.1). GTDB lineage: Bacteria > Pseudomonadota > Gammaproteobacteria > Pseudomonadales > Pseudomonadaceae > Aquipseudomonas. The sequence continues at coordinate 739 of NZ_JABFMP010000006.1, forward strand.
TTTCGGGCAAACTCCTTGTTTTTCACCCGTTCAACAAGGCCTGAATATGACCACTGTGTCCTCGGTTGATGAGCAGCGATTCCGCAAGATCCTGAGCCGCAACATCAGCCTGCCGCTGGGTATGGGTGTCATCAGCGCGGTTTTTTTCGTGTCGCTGATCACCTACCTGTTGTCCACGATCCAGTGGGTCGAGCACACCGACCGGGTGATCAATAACGCCAATGAGGCGGTCAAACTGACGGTCGATCTGGAAACCGGAATGCGCGGTTTTCTGCTCAGTGGCGATGAAAAGTTTCTCGAACCCTATGAAACGGCCAAGCCGCGGATGGAGGTCGTGCTCGCCACCTTGCTCGAGTTGACCGCCGACAATCCCGCCCAGACCGACCGCTTGAACCGCCTGCAATCGTTGCAGCAGGAGTGGGCTACTTACGCGCAGGAGATGATCAGCTTGCAACGCACCAGCGGTGACTACCGCAGTGCTGTGCGGGCCGGCAAGGGCAAACGCCTGACCGACGAGATCCGCAAGCAGTTCGAAGACGTGATCGGCATGGAGCAGCAATTGCGCGCCTCGCGCAATGAAGACGTGCGCCGCACCACGATCTGGAGCATCGCCCTGTACCTGGTGTTCATCGCCGCCATCAGCGGCCTGCTGGCGTACATCGGTCGTCGCGACCTGCTCAACCTGTCGCAGGAATACGGCGCCAACCTGGTCAGACAGCAAGCCAGCGCCAATCGACTTGAGCGCCAGGCCTGGCTGCGCACCGGCCAGACCGAACTGGCCGCACAGGTACTGGGCCAGCTGTCGCTGAACCTGCTGGGGCGCAACATCCTCCAATTCTGCGCCCATTACCTGGGCAGCGCGGTGGCGGCGATTTATGTCCGCGAGGAACACGGCGGCCTGCGGCGGGTGGCGTCCTACGGTTTTTCCCGCGAGCAGGAAGCCCGGGAACAGCAGATCTACGCCGACGAAGGCATCGTCGGCCAGGTCGCGCAACAGGCCCGTTTGATTCGCCTGGACAGCGTGCCCGGCGATTACTTCAAGGTCAGCTCCGGCCTTGGCGAAGGCTTGCCGTGCAGCGTGGTGGTGGTACCGACCAGCGACGATGACCGGGTCAACGGCGTCATCGAACTGGGTTTCCTGCGCCCGCTGGATGATCGCGATATCGAATTGCTGGAACTGATCGCCGGCAGCATCGGCACGTCCATCGAAGCTGCGCGCTACCGCCAGCGATTGCAGGAAGTACTGGCCGAAACCCAGCAGCTCAACGAAGAGCTGCAGGTCCAGCAGGAAGAACTGAAGACCGCCAACGAAGAACTCGAAGAACAGTCGCGGATTCTCAAGGAATCCCAGGCGCATCTGGAAACCCAGCAGGTCGAGCTGGAGCAGACCAACGAACAACTGGCCGAACAGGCCGAAGTCCTGGCCGAGCAGCGCGACGCCATGGACCTGAAAAACACCGAACTCAACCAGGCCCAGGCCCAGCTCGAAGAGCGCGCTGAAGAGTTGCAGCGTTCGAGCAAGTACAAATCCGAATTCCTCGCCAACATGTCCCACGAACTGCGCACGCCGTTGAACAGTTCGCTGATCCTGGCCAAGTTGCTCGCGGAAAACCCCCAGGGCAACCTCAGTGGCGAGCAGGTGACCTTCGCCGAGTCGATCTATTCGGCCGGTAACGACCTGTTGAACCTGATCAACGACATCCTCGATATTTCCAAGGTCGAGGCCGGCAAGCTGGAAATCCGCCCGGAGACCACCAGCGTCGCGCGCCTGGTGGACGGCTTGCGCGGCATGTTTGAGCCATTGGCGGCGGACAAGCAGTTGCAGTTCGCCGTCGAGCTGCAGGACGGTTCGCCGGCGACGATGTTCACCGATCGCCAGCGCCTGGAGCAGGTGATCAAGAACCTGCTGTCCAACGCGGTGAAATTCACCGAGAAGGGCAGTGTCAGCCTGAGTGTGGCCAGCGCGCCGAACCAGGGCATTGCCTTCATCGTCCGCGATTCCGGGATCGGCATTGCCGACGAGCAGCAGGAAAGCATTTTCGAAGCCTTCCGCCAGGCTGACGGCACCACCAATCGCCGTTACGGCGGCACCGGGCTGGGGCTGTCGATTTCCCGGGACCTGGCGGCGTTGCTCGGAGGCTCCATCAGCGTCTCCAGCGTGCCGGGGCAGGGCAGTGTGTTCACCCTGGTGGTGCCGCAGCAGTACGTCGAGCCGGATGATGTCGCCTTCGAGCCGATCCACCTGCCATTGAAGGCACCGGCACCGAGCGCGGACTTTACGCCGGTACAGCCATCGACCGGCGATGTGGAGATTGCGCGATTCAACGACGACCGCTCCAAGGCGCCTTTCAACACCCGTTGCATCCTGGTGGTGGAAGACGAACCGAACTTCGCCCACATCCTTTATGACCTGGCCCACGAACTGGGTTATCAGTGCCTGGTGGCCCACGGCGCCGACGAAGGCTATGACCTGGCCCGGCAGTTCGTGCCCGATGCGATCCTGCTGGACATGCGCCTGCCCGACCATTCCGGCCTGACCGTGTTGCAGCGCCTGAAGGAACACGCCGAGACCCGGCACATCCCGGTGCACGTGATTTCGGTCGAGGACCGGGTGGAAGCGGCGATGCACATGGGCGCCATCGGTTACGCCCTCAAACCGACCACCCGCGAAGAGCTCAAGGACGTGTTCGTGCGCCTGGAAGCCAAGCTGACCCAGAGGGTCAAGCATGTGCTGCTGGTGGAAGACGATGACTTGCAGCGTGACAGCATTTCCCGGCTGATCGGCGACGATGACATCGAGATCACCGCTGTCGGCTTCGCCCAGGAGGCGCTGGACCTGCTGCGCACCACGAGCTTCGATTGCATGATCATCGACCTCAAGCTGCCGGACATGCTCGGCGGCGACCTGCTCAAACGCATGTCCACCGAGGACATCTGCTCGTTCCCGCCGGTCATCGTCTACACCGGACGCAACCTGACCCGGGATGAAGAGGCGGAACTGCGCAAGTATTCCCGTTCGATCATCATCAAGGGCGCGCGTTCGCCGGAGCGCCTGCTGGATGAAGTCACACTTTTTCTGCACAAAGTCGAATCCCGGATGTCTCATGAACGACAGAAGATGCTCAAGACCGCCCGCAGCCGCGACAAGGTGTTCGAGGGCCGCAAGGTGCTGCTGGTGGACGACGATGTGCGCAACATCTTTGCCCTGACCAGCGCGCTGGAACAGAAGGGGGCGGTGGTGATCATCGGCCGTAACGGTCGCGAGGCGATCGAACGTTTGAAGGAAGTCGAGGACATTGATCTGGTGCTGATGGACGTGATGATGCCGGAGATGGATGGCTATGAAGCCACCATGGAAATCCGCAAGGAAGCGCGCTGGCGCAAATTGCCGATCATTGCGGTGACCGCCAAAGCCATGAAGGACGATCAGGAGCGCTGCCTGCAGGCCGGCGCCAACGATTACCTGGCCAAGCCCATCGACCTGGACCGGCTGTTTTCGCTGATCCGCGTGTGGCTACCGAAAATGGAACGTATCTAAGTGGAGCCCAATACCGAGATCGAACTGCGCTTGCTGATCGAGGCGATCTACCTCAAGTACAGCTATGACTTTCGCGATTACTCCGGGGCGTCGATCAAGCGCCGGGTGATCCACGCGCTGAGCCAGTTCGAGTGCAACACCATTTCGGCGCTTCAGGAAAAGGTCCTGCATGATCCGGGCGCGTTCATGCAATTGCTGCAACTGCTGACGATTCCGGTCAGCGAGATGTTCCGCGATCCGTCGCACTACCTGGCGATTCGCAACGAAGTGGTGCCGCTGCTCAGGACCTATCCGTCGATCAAGGTCTGGGTGGCCGGATGCAGCACAGGCGAAGAGGTCTACTCGATGGCCATTCTGCTGCGTGAGGAGGGCCTGCTGGAACGCACCATCATTTACGCCACGGACATCAATCCGCGCTCGCTGGAGAAAGCCAAGCAGGGGATTTTCTCGATGGAGAATGTCCGCGCCTACACTGCTAATTACCAGCAGGCAGGTGGCCAGCGTTCGTTCGCCGATTACTACACGGCGGCCTACGGCTACGCGATTTTCGACAAGTCGCTTTGCGAGAACGTGACGTTCGCCGACCACAGCCTGGCGACGGATAGCGTATTCTCCGAAACCCAATTAATTTCATGTCGTAACGTATTGATTTATTTCAATAAAAATCTTCAGGATCGAGCGTTCGGGTTGTTTCACGAGTCCCTGTGCCACCGCGGTTTCCTGGTATTGGGCAGCAAGGAAACCCCGGATTTTTCGGCCTTCGGCAACCAGTTCGAGCCCTTGGTCAAACAAGAACGGATCTACCGCAAATCATGAACGGTGCAACGGGTTTACCGTCAATCGAAGCCATCGTGATCGGCGCCTCCGCCGGGGGCGTGGAAGCGCTGCTGAACATCCTCGGCGAACTGCGTCAGGGGTTCGGGTTGCCGATCATTGTGGTGCTGCACCTGCCCAATGAGCGCCGCAGCCAATTGACCGAAGTCTTCGCCCGACGGGTTGCGCTGCCAGTGCAGGAAGCCGCGGACAAAACCACGATCGAAGCCGGCACCCTGTATTTCGCCGCGCCCGGTTATCACTTGTCGGTAGAACTGGATCGCAGTTTTTCCCTGAGCCTGGAAGAGCGGGTGCACTATTCCAGGCCGGCCATCGATTACCTGTTCGAATCCGCTGCCGACGCCTATGGCCCGGCCCTGGCCGCTGTCCTGCTGACCGGCGCCAATCGCGATGGCGCTCATGGCCTGGCGCAGGTCAAACGCCATGGCGGGCTGACCATCGTACAGGACCCGAATGAGGCACAGGTCGCGACCATGCCCCAGGCGGCGCTGGCCATTCATCAGCCTGATCACATCCTCCCTATCCGCGGCATCGGCCGCTTGCTTGTCGAGCTGGAACGAATCGCATGTTGAGTAATATCCAGGCCAAACTGCTGATCGTCGACGATCTGCCGGAAAATCTGTTGGCCCTCGAGGCGCTGATCAAGCGCGAAGACCGCCTCGTCTACAAGGCGCAATCGGCGGACGAGGCCTTGTCGCTGCTGCTGCAACACGACTTCGCCCTGGCCATTCTCGATGTGCAGATGCCCGGCATGAACGGCTTCGAGTTGGCCGAACTGATGCGCGGCACGGAAAAGACCCGCAGCATTCCGATCGTGTTCGTCAGCGCTGCCGGGCGCGAGCTGAACTATGCGTTCAAGGGTTATGAAAGCGGCGCCGTGGATTTCCTGTACAAGCCGCTGGATATCCATGCGGTCAAGAGCAAGGTCAACGTGTTCGTCGAGTTGTACCGCCAGAGCAAGGCCATGCAGCAACAGGTCGAAGCGCTGGAACATAGCCGCCGCGAGCAGGAAACGCTGCTGGGGCAATTGCAGAGCACGCAGCTGGAGCTGCAGCAGGCCGTGCGCACCCGCGATGACTTCATGTCCATCGTCGCCCACGAAGTGCGCACGCCGCTCAATGGCCTGATCCTCGAAACCCAGCTGCGCAAGATGCACCTGGCCCGGGATAACGCGGCGGCGTTCACCCTCGACAAGATGCGCGCCATGGTCGACCGCGACGAGCGGCAGATCAAAAGTCTGATCCGGCTGATCGAAGACATGCTCGATGTGTCGCGCATTCGTACCGGCAAGCTGTCGATCCGCCCGAACTGTTTTGATCTGACGGTGCTCGTACGTGCGCTGTTACAAAATTTCGCCCAGCAGATCGAAGCCGCCGAAGCCTCGGTTTCCCTGGAGGCCAGCGAGCCGGTGGTCGGCAACTGGGATGAATTTCGCATCGAACAGGTGATTTCCAACCTGCTGACCAACGCCTTGCGCTACGGTGCCAAGAGCCCGATCCAGGTGAAGGTCTACAGTGAGAACGGCGAAGCCCGGGTGGAAGTGCGGGATTTCGGGATCGGCATCAGTGAAGAGAACCAGCAACGGATTTTCCAGCAGTTCGAGCGGGTCACGGCCAAACACGCCGTCGCCGGACTGGGCCTGGGATTGTTTATTTCCGAGCAGATCGTGACCGCCCATGGCGGCAGCATTACCGTCGAAAGCCGGATTGGCGAAGGCGCCCTGTTTCGCGTTTGTCTGCCGCTGTAGGAAAACAGCCCGATAAACGCAACCTCTGATCGACCGCAGGGTCGTATCAGCAGCTATTGAACGAACAAAGGCTTCCCATGAGTGAAGATGCACAAGATGTAGTACTCGTCGTCGAAGACGAGCCGGTTATCCTGATGGTGTTGACCGACTATCTGTCGGGGCAGGGGTATCGTGTGCTTCAGGCGGAAAACGGTGAGCAGGCCTTCGAGATCCTCGCCAGCAAACCCCATCTGGATATGTTGATCACCGACTACCGCCTGCCTGGCGGCATCTCCGGCGTACAGATCGCCGAACCTGCGGTAAAGCTGCGGCCGGACCTGAAGGTGATTTTCATCAGCGGCTACGCCAAGGAAATCCGCGAGACCGGCAGCCCCATTACCCAAAAGGCGCCGATCCTGGAAAAGCCGTTCGACCTGGATGTGTTGCAGGAGATCATGCAGGATTTGTTGTCCTGATCCCCCGCTGATTGTTGGACATGCGCCGGAGCTGTGTAGGAGCTGTCGAGTGAAACGAGGCTGCGATCTTTTGATCTTGCTTCTGAAAAATCAAAAGATCGCAGCCTCGTTTCACTCGCCAGCTCCTACAGTGTTTGCGGTGTTTGCGGTGTTTGCGGTGTTTGCGGTGTTTGCGGTGTTTGCGG
>NZ_JABFMP010000006.1:7597-206589 GCF_013359595.1 Pseudomonas sp. C1C7
CGGTGTTTGCGGTGTTTGCGGTGTTTGCGGTGTTTGCGGTGTTTGCGGTGTTTGCGGTGTTTGCAGTGTTTGCAGTGTTTCGGGAATGGTGGTGGATCAGGCCCTGACCATCTCCCGAACCTTCGCCGTCAACAGGTCGAAGGTGAACGGCTTGGTGATCATCTGCATGCCCGAATCAAGGAACCCGGCTCTTACCGCCGCGTGTTCGGCATAGCCGGTAATGAACAGCACCTTGAGCTGCGGCCGATGTTGCCGGCCGATTTCCGCCAGTTGCCGGCCGTTCATGCCCGGTAGCCCGACGTCGCTGATCATCAGGTCGATCCGTTGCTCCGATTCGAGAATCGGGATCGCGCCGTCGGCATCACCGGCTTCGACGAAGGCATAGCCCAGTTCGCTCAGCACCGTGCAAACCAGCACCCGCACCGCCGGATCATCCTCGACGATCAGCACCGTTTCGCCGTGTTGGGCGAACAGCGGGTGCGGATTCTCCACCGGTTGCGCCTCGGGCAGTTCGCCGCCGTAGCGGGGCAGGTACAGCCTGACCGTGGTGCCTTTTCCCACTTCACTCTCAATGGCGACATGCCCGCGCGATTGCTTGGTGAAGCCATAAATCATCGATAGCCCAAGCCCGGTGCCCTGGCCAATGGGCTTGGTGGTGAAGAACGGATCGAACACCCGATTGATCGTGGCTTGGGGTATGCCGCAACCGCTGTCGCTGACGCTGAGCACCACGTAATCACCGGGTTCGAGATTTTTGTGAAACTGCGTGAAGTCCGCATCCAGATACTGGTTCGATGTTCTCACCACCAGATGGCCGCCATCGGGCATGGCATCGCGGGCGTTGATCACCAGATTGAGCAGGGCGCTTTCCAGTTGATTGGGGTCGGCTTCGGCCACCCACAAGCGCTCGCTCAACTGCATGTCCAGGTGAATGCGTTCGTCGATGCTGCGCTGCAACAGCTCACCCATGGCCACCACCAGGGTGTTCATTTCCACGGGTTGCGAATCCAGGGACTGGCGACGGGAGAACGCCAGCAGTCGATGAGTCAAGCCGGCGGCGCGGTTGGCGGAGGTCACGCCCAGATCGATCAGGCTTTCCAGATCGTCCAGGCGCCCCCGGGCCAGGCGTCGGCGCAGCAGTTCCAGGCTGCCGATGATGCCGGTCAGCATGTTGTTGAAGTCGTGAGCGATACCGCCGGTGAGCTGGCCGACCGCTTCCATCTTCTGCGACTGGCGCAACACCTCTTCGTTATGGCGCAACTGGGCGGTGCGCTCTTCGACCTGCTGCTCCAGGGTTTCCAACGTGTTTTTCAGGCGCAACTCGCTTTCGCTCAGGTCCACCAGCCGGTCCCTGGCCTCGTATTGTCTCCGGCGACCACGCAAGGCGGCAGTCACCAGACTGATCAGCGTCACCGGATGAAAAGGGCGCTCAAGAAACGTGACGTTGCCCAGATATGTGCCGAAACGCGAGGCCGGGCTCTGTTCCGGACCGCCATGGTGGGTGAACAGGACGATCGGCAGGTCGGACCAGGCCGGTTGCTGTTCGATGAACCGCAGCAACGGCTCGAGATCCTGGCCGAGCAACGCCTCCAGCGCCAGCAGCAGCAAACCCGCGCCTTGCTCGAGTTCATGACAGAGGCCGGCCAGATCCCGGGTGATGACCCCGTCGAAACCCGCTTCGTTGAGAATCATCAGCGCAATCTGGCTGTCGCGCCCCTGCGGCGCAAGAATGATCGCGCGCTCGGACGTGGCGTTCTGCGTCGTCACTGGTGAACATCCTGGAGCAACGGACTGCCCGAACCCACATAGGTCGGGATACCCCGCAGTACGCCCTGGAAGGCCTCAAGCGGTTCACCGATGGTCATGCCTTGCGTGCTGATCTGGTATTCACGGATGGTCGACTCGTGGCTGCCGGTGCGTTTCTTGATGATGGAAATGGCCCGGCGCACCTTGCCCAGCGCTTCGAAGTAACGCAGCAGAATCACTGTATCGGCCAGGTAGGTGATGTCCACCGGCGCCTGCATGTCTCCGACCAGACCATGCTGGGCGACGGTCATGAAGGTCGCGGCGCCCTTGCGGTTCAGGTACAGCAACAGCTCGTGCATGTGCAGCACCAGGGCATTTTCCTCGGGCATCGCCGCCTGATAGCCGTTGAGGCTGTCGATCACCACGGTTCTGATCTCGCCCTGATCCACGGCGCGCCGCACCCGATGGGAGAACTCGCCGGGGGACAGCTCGGCGGCGTCCACTTGCTCGATCAGCAGGTTGCCGCTGGCTTGCAACGCCTCAAGGTCGATACCGAGGTTGTTCATCCGCTCGAACAGCAGACCAAGCTCTTCATCGAACACGAACAACGCGGCTTTTTCACCGCGCGCCACGGCTGAGGCGGCGAAGATCAGGGCAATCAGCGATTTGCCGGTGCCCGCAGGGCCGAGAATCAGGGTGCTGGACCCGGTCTCGATGCCTCCGCCAAGCAGCGAGTCCATCTGTGCGATGCCGCTGGTCAACTGCTCGCGCAGGTAGACACCGCGGTGTTCGGCAGCCACCAGGCGGGGGAAGACATGCACGCCATCGCCCATGATGGTGAAGTCATGAAAGCCGCCGCGGTACTTCTGCCCGCGGTACTTCACCACACGGACCCGCCGCCGCTCGGCGCCGTAGTTGGGGGTCAACTCCTCAAGGCGAATCACCCCGTGGGCCACGCTGTGCACGGTCTTGTCGAGCAGTTCGGTGGTCAGGTCGTCCAGCAGCAGGACGGTGGCGTCGTAGCGCACGAAGTAGTGCTTGATCGCAAGGATCTGCCGGCGATAGCGCAGCGAACTCTGCGCCAGCAAACGGATTTCCGACAGGCTGTCGAGCACTACACGGGTGGGTTTGAAGCGCTCGACCACTTCGAAAATCTGCTTGGTGGCTTCCCCCAGCTCAAGGTCCGAGGAATACAGCAGGGTCTGCTGTTGTTCGGCGTCGAGCAGGTTTTCCGGCGGCGTCAGCTCGTAGATGTGGATGTTTTCCGACAGTTCCCAACCGTGGGAACGCGCACCCTGGCGCAGTTCGCGCTCGGTTTCGGACAGGGTGATGTACAGCGAGCGCTCGTCGGCCTGGGCGCCAGCCAGCAGAAACTGTAAAGCGACGGTGGTCTTGCCGGTGCCCGGCTCGCCTTCGAGCAGGAACACATGGCCGCGGGACAGCCCGCCATCGAGGATGTCGTCCAGGCCTTCAATCCCGGTGGCGGCTTTTTCGCTGATCAAAGCGTTGGATGTAGTCAAGAAATGGCCCTCTCATGAACAGGGATATGAGGCAGCAGGCATGGGCGCCTGATTGGACTGCCTGTCTGTCTTGACCGTTGGTCGTCATGAGCGTTCAACATTTTATGACGGGATGTTCCCTGTTTTTTCGCCAGGAACGAGCGGGCGTTACAGACCTTGCTGCAGGGCCGGATCATCAGGATTGAGCTGTTCCAGCTGCGCCAGCAATATCTGCACGTTCTGCAACTGCCCGCTTTCCTTCCAGTAATTGATCAGCAGCACCCGAGCCCGGCGGTCGTTGGGATGACGCTGGACGATTTCCTGCAGCTGCTTCTGCGCCGCCTCCAGTTCCTGTTCACCGTGCAGGGTGGTAGCCAGGTCATAGCGGTAATCCTTGTTGTTCGGCTCAAGCTCAACGGCCTTGGACAAGCCTAGCAGGGCAAACTCGCTCTGGCCGTGATGCAGCAGCCACAGGCCCAGGGCATGTTGCAAATAGGCGGAATCGGGCTGCGCCTTCAGCTGCCTGGCCAGCAATTCACGGGCTGCTTCGCTCTGGCCCTGACGGTCCAGCACATCGATCTGCATCACCAGCGCGGGCAGGTTGTCCGGCGCCAGCTGCAAGGCCTTGTCCAGTTCCTGCTGCGCCTGCTTGAGTTCGGCGTTGTGCAGATACAGGCGCGCCAGCTGGTAGTGATTTTCGGCACTCTGCGGAGCGTTGTTGAGCACCTTCTGCCAGGCATCGATGGCCTGTTCCAGCGGGCCGAAATACAGGCCGAGATCATCCGGCGACAGCCCCAGCAACGCATTGACCGCCGCCAGCCGCACGTCCTGATCGCTGTCATCGAGCAACGGCCCGAGCAACAGGCTGCGCTGTCCGCTGGGCACCAGGGCGCTGATGCTCTTGATCGCCGCGATACGCACCTGGGGCGCCTCGTGCTGCAAATCCGCATCCGCCAGCTTCAGCGCCACCGAGCTTGGGTAGTTGGGCAGTTCGGCATGCAGCCAGACCCGGCGCTTGGGCGAAATGTCCGGACGCCCCAGTTGCTGATAAAGCACCCGCGCGGCGCCCGGCTGACCATTGCGGGCCGCCGTCAACGCTTCGCTGAAACCGCGCTTGATCGCCTCGGGCACTACCGGCGCGGTGCTGCGCATGAAAAACCACCCAAGGCCAACGACAAACAGGGCGCAGAGGCTGATAAGCAGAAAACGGCGGGACTTTGGCATGCAGAATCCGGGGGCTGAGGCAAATGCAAAAGAGTGTCAGCTTTGATCAGTCGGGGTCAGGAGTCAAACCTTGGATGGCTCAAGGCCGGGGCCCGGGTTACTGAGCGGCGTTGTCGTAAGCGTTTTTTGCAAGATGCTTACCGTGCACAGCGTCAGGCTTCGAAACTGACCCAGTTGAAATGGAAGCTCACATAGTGCTCCCCGCTCTTAACGCAACAAGCGTAAGACACCCGTCGCCGATGCCTCAGTCCGCCAATGACCAAAGACCGCAAACTTCACTCTCCACGTCGCTTCTGCGGGCCGCGAACAGTCCCCACGGCATGTCCGATCTCCGTGCCAGCGCGCCCACAGCATGCACTGGATCGAATGCAGACATTCCTCCTCCGGTACACGCGGAACGCAGATTCAAAATCAATCCGGACTTTATCGATCAGCGCGCTCTTGAATCTCAATGGTCGTCACTTCTAGAGCAGCTGGAGACGCAAATACTTGATGAGAAGGATGTAGAGGCAGTCCTGCGCAGCGGGATTCTGCGAACAGACACGGGCAAAGCCATAGTGGGGCTGTTTGTGGAGGCGGTGATGCGTTCGGTCGGGCCGCTTGGATCGCTGGACCGCGCTCGTCTGAAAGAAATTTTCGAGGTGCTCTTCCGTTTAGAGCCTGATCAATGGCAGGCCGCGTTGGGAGAAAACTTTGGTTTTTCGGGTGGAAAAAATTACGAAGGATTCAAGGGATTCGTTCAGTCAATACTGGATCGTTCAAGTGCGCAGCGGGACGAGCGAATTGCCAACAATGAGTTGCTTTCGGATGCTCACTATGAGGCTCTGAAAACGCTCGCGAAAAAGGGCCGGCAATACATTCGTTCGACTGATGGCAACGTCGACAGCGCACTGATGATGCTGGAAGACGCCCGTGAACTGCGGCCTTCTCCAAAAGTTGCGTATGCACAGTTGGTAACGTTTATCCGCCAGCTCGAAGAGGAGGATGTAAAGCGTGTGCGATGGTCAGAGCATTATGTGAGGGAGGTCAGGGCCCTGCGTGATCAGGTCAAGCCCGATGACGAGGTAAAACCGACCTGGTTGGAGTGGATGATCGGTTCCAGTTGGTGGGAAAGTCTGTTCGATGGCCCGGTTAAATCGTCGGGGTCCATGAACCCGTCACAAGCGCCGGTTGATGGCCCAAACTGGCTGCTTTCGGGCCTGCAGCGGTTTGAACGTAGCGCCGACTTTTACTCGAACATCAGCACGACGGGACCGCGTATCCCCGAGAGCTTTGCTGGCAAACTCTTATATGTCTGCAACGCACTGGAAACATTCGCAGCCTTGAGGTTGGACAGTAGCCAAATCTCTGCCGTTCGACCTGCCCCGGTTGTCGCTGAAAACTCAGTCCGGCCAGATCCCGAGCCCAACAGCGACGCCTGGAAAAATGGCGGGTCCGATATTGCTGCATCGCCTTTCGTGCCGACTGCGGGTCAACCGCAAACCAGCAACCACACTGACCCTCTGGTGACGCTCACACAGTTCATTGCAAAAGCAGATGAGTTGTTTACCCGCAATTTGGTGCCGTGGAGCACCGCCAGTGCTGTCGACCTGGAACCGAACGATGTGGTGATCGAGATGAAGGAACTACTGAGACCGGTCTACCAATCTACAACCGCGGTATTAAACGACCAGCCGCCCGTTATGGAGGTTGTCAGGGAGCAGGTACAGGGCTTTCTCGAGCGGATGGTCGCCAGGCTGGTCAGCAACGGCGCGGCAGCCTGGAGCAGCGGGGGTGCATTGGTTGAACGCAATGCCGGTCGTGCCGCGGGTGCTTTCGCGGCTTATATGGTTGTCAGCAACTTTTACGCCTATTGGTTTGAACCTGAGCCAGAAGACATGGTTGATCCTTTGCAAGGGCTGGAACCGTACCCGGACGCTGCATCTGACAAAGAGTCGGTCATTCATGAATACTTGGTCGAAGGTCTGGAGGATCTATTTGAAGAAGAACCGGATTTTGCAGATGAAGTAAAAAGATTGATCAGTGAGTCAGATTACGATGACCCCGCCGACGATCCACAGTTGGTTGAGAACATCGGGGCGCTATTACAGCAACCTGTTCCTAGTCTCCGGAACATGACCTATCGGGACTACGTGCACGAAATTGCTTTAGATGCTTCAGATCAGTTTGAAGAGTTAGATAACGGGTCAACGGCCCCGGATGAGGCTACAGCCGCTACCAACCCGGTCACGACCGAAGCAATGGCCGTCGTCCGCAGTCGTCGTAGTGCTGATGAATATCTGGAATCTTCAAAGGCAGGCGTGTCTGAATTGAATTGTGCCGGTTTGCTGATTGAAGCGGGACAGCGTGCATTGGACGCCGAGATTTCTGTGCAGTCGGGGGAGCAGATCGCACCCGGTGTCACAATCGATCAGGGCGCTGACAAAATTTTTGATGCTTGGATGTCTTTGAAAACCATCTCTGATCTTCAATTTTTTATTAATTCGACAATTGATAAGGCCGTCGCCGATTCCAACCTGCCTAAAAATCTGAAGTCGGCGTTTAATGTAAATACACGAATTAACGTGGAGTTCAGATTGCGCAGAGGTGCGCTGGAAGATCATAAGCCGCTTTATGCGTCGAGACGTACATCATTTACGTTGGCGGAGTTGTTCGCAGGGCAACATGAGAAGTACAGGAAAACCCGCGAAGAAATTCATGTTCAGTGGCCAGCTGGCTGTACGGCAGAGTTCAAAAATATAGTCGCTTCAAATGATTTTGAGGCGCTCTATAAGGAAAAAGTGCATCGGGTAACCTCACAGCCGGAAATGGTCGAACTTTGGGTGGCAGTAAAAAAATTTGAACTGGAAGAAACGCTCGGGAGCTATTTGAATGGGACGGGACAAACAGAGGCAGGCAGAAATATTGCCAATGCCTATCTGAATGGCCATGCCATGGTGGGAACCATAGACATCCGCAGTGGCTTCTTGAGTGATGTTGATCATGTCGTCAATGCCATTCATTTGACGATTCCAGGCAGTGAGACTGGATTATTCGTTTTTCTGGGACAAAATAGTACGGTCATTGAACAATCCATTTTTTTATTTGATAAGGGAGGGCGATCCATCGAGGAGTTTCCGATGCTTCGTGAAGCGTTGTCCAGACGGATCACCCTGAAATCCTTTCTGTCGCGTGACGAGGATGACTTCAAATTCAATCAAGGAAAACTTGAAGCTAGAAGTCGGCCATGGTGGGAGAAGATTGTGCCTGACATTCTCTTTGTAACAAGGAAAGTAAAACTTCCCTATAGGCCCATAATGATTGAGTGGGCAATGAGTGTTGAAAACGACTCCTTTAAGAAACTGTATCTAAGAACGGTTGAAAAAGTACTCTCAGATATAGACACAGTAAGCTCGACTAAAAGTGAGCGCCTTACAGATACACTACTGGAATTGTGTGCTGACTCACTAGCGATGTTCTCAATGATCGCCGGGCCAAAGGGCGGCGCTGTGGCGAAAGGTCTGGCGCTGATGTTTGGTCTGGGTTCCGCGGGAGCGACTTTCGGCCGAGCGCTGGTGGAAGACGACCCACAACGGTCCGATCAACACGAGGCTAGCGCACTAAGAGGGGCAATTTTCGCGGTAGCCGGGCCCTACCTTGGCAAGCTGTTGGGTACAACAATATCCAATTCCCTGAACTCCCGCATCACTGCAACAGTCCTCCAACGCCTCAACTCTGCGGGTCAGATTCCTGCAGGCGTCATGAAGCATCTTCTGAAATACAAAGGGGTGCCGGAAGTTGTTATCCACGCGGCCAGAAAAATTCCTAAGTGGATTTCGCCAGTCGTAAAGAATCCAGAGAAAAACATAAGCAGAATGGAAAGAAAATTTAGAAGTATACGGACTGTAAAGTTGTTGAATCGCTTAAAAAACGGCCCTGAAGTCGCACAAAAGTTAATGAACAAAAAGAGTCATGTTTATTTTGCTGGGGATAAAGATGGGTACGTGTACAAAGGATTTGTCATGCGTGGTGACGCGCGGCCACCCACGGAGATTTTCAAAGATGGCTTCAAACTCCGAACGCCGATCACGGATGTTAAACAGGTAAACGGTATGAACGGCGGCTTTGGTGGTGGAAAGAACGCGCTGGACCCGGACGGCATGGGCATTTCGACCTCTGCCATTTATAAGGATGGCGGTGTCGGCGCTTTCCATTATGGTGGCGGGCGAGGGGGATACACTTATGTGATTGATGGCAGAAGCATGAAAGGCTATGACTTGTACAGGAATCAAAACTTTGCCTCTGCGAATCCATTGAAAACTGGTTTCAGACCGTTAGAAATTAATTATGGAGAGAACATCCCCGGCTCGAAAATTCTTGGAGCTTATACCCCTAAGGGTGTCTTCATACCTAATCCCGACGCCCTCAAGAGCAGCATTGCAGCCAGCACTCCTGTTCCGGTCGTGAAAAATGTAGCACTTCCACTACCGCTGATACGGCTTGTGAACAACTCTACCTCCTCTCTCAACTCTCCGGGCCCTAACTTCCTGTAGCAGTGCGATTGCGTTAGTGGTCATTCATGCACAAGCAGGTTGATCGACTGCCTGATCAGTGAAATCTGTCTAGGCTCTCAAGCAGTGACTACGCTTGCTGGACAGCAGTCCACGAGTGCTCCCATGCAAGCGCTACTGCAATACTTCAAGGCAATCATCCACCCCAGCCCCTGGGTGTTGCTGTTTGCCTTGAGAACCATCACCGCCGGCTTGTTGACCCTGTACCTGGCCTTCCTGTTCGATCTTGAGCAACCCAAGTGGTCGATCATGGCCGTGGTCATCGTCAGCCAGCCCTTGGCCGGCATGGCCTTGGCCCGCAGTTTTGGCCAAGTGATCGGCACCACAGTGGGCGCGGCGGTGGCGGTGGTGATCATGGCGCTGTTTCCCCAGGCGCCGGTGCCGTTCCTGATTACTCTGTCGTTGTGGCTGGCACTGTGTACCGCCGGCGGCACCCTGTTGCGCTACACCAGCTCCCAGGCATTCGTGCTCAGCGGCTACACGGCGGTGGTGGTGGGTTTGTTGGCCGTGCCCGATCAGGATGGCACCTTCCTGCTGGCCGTGACCCGCGTGACCGAGACGCTGCTGGCGGTCGCCTGTGTCTGTGTCGTGAGCCTGCTGACCGCGCGCCCGGAAGCGGTGGCCAAGGACTATTTCGCCCGGATCGATCAAGTCATCAAATTGCTCGCAACCCATGCCTGCGCGGTCATTCGTACCGAAGAAAGCGAAGAAGATTTCAACCGTCGGCAGATGCAGCTGCTCGGGCAGATCAGTGCGCTGGAAGGCGTGCGACGACATTTGTATTACGACGCACCGCGTTTGCGCAGTGCCGACGATCTGGTGCAATTGCTCGGCAATCAACTGCTGTTACTGACGGCGCGGCTGACAGCCTTGCGCCACCAGCGTGAACTGTTGCTGGCGCGCTGGCAGGGAAAGATCCCCGACGAAATCCAGCACCTGTTGGGCGAGGAACTGGTGTTTCTCGACGCCCTGGCTCAACAGGGGCGAGCGTTGTCCAGCGAGCAGCGACATCAGTTTGTCACCTTGCAACAGCGTTTCGATGCATTGGCTTACCGTGCCGAACAGCTCACCGAACCCTTGAAACCCACCTTGCGCTCGTTGTCATGGTCACTGCGCTGGGAGCAGGCGCGCATGCTGCAGCAGCTGGAAACCATCCTGGAACTGGCCGATGCGATCCAGAGCGGACGCAAGGCCAGCAGCCTGTATCGCGGCCAGACCAACCCGTTGCACCTGGATTTCACCCTGGCGGCGATGAACGCGATTCGTGCCTATTGCGCGCTGATGGTGGCGGGCCTGATCTGGATCGAGACCGGCTGGGACGGCGCCCGGGGCGGGATGATCGTGACCGGAATCCTATGCTCGCTGATGGCGACGTTCCCCCGACCGCTGATGGCGGCCCAGAGCTTCGCAAGGGGATTGGGAATCGCGCTGGTGGCCTCGGCGGTGCTGCAATTCGCGCTGGTGCCGATGATCAGTGATTTCGAGCTGTTGGCCTTGCTTTTGGCGCCGTTGCTGTACGCGGTCGCCGTAGGACTGTCGACCCCGCCGACCACCGGCACCGGTATCGGCCTGGGGCTGATTACGCTGTTGATGCTGGGGCCGCAGAACACCGGCATTGGGCAGAACACGGCGATCCAGTGGTTCGAATTCGCCGGCGCCTATGTCTGCGCCGCGACACTGGCGCTGAGCGTGTATGCGCTGATCTTTCCCTTTCGGCCGGTGCTGCGCATTCGTCGTTTGCATCAGGAGAATTGCGAGCAGGTCTACGCCTTGATCAAGGTCTCGCCCACCGATCAGAACCAGTTCGCCTTCGAAAGTCGCATGGTCGACCGCCTGACCATGATGCTGGGGCTGCTGCCGGCCATTCAGGACAAGGCGGCGCGGGATCTGTTTCAGGTCAGTCTGGGTTGCCTGGCGCTGGGCATTGCCTTGAACCAGCTCAGGCAGCAGTCGCAGAACAACGTTTTACTGAGCCCGCAGATGCAGACCCGGCTCACGACCACCGTCCGCGAAACAGGGCGGCTGGTGGCCGGGCGGCCGGACATTGAGGTCGATCGCGTGCTTGGCGATCTGCATGCCTTGGGCGATGAACTCGATACGTTGCACTCCAGCGTGCATGAACATTTGTGGTCGGTGTTCCGCATGCGCGTGGCGCTGTTGATCGTGGTGTCGTTCCTCGAGCGCCATCGACGCCACTTCGAACCGGTCATCACGCAGCGGGAGGTACCCAGCCTTGCCCATTGATCTGGAACTGGGCGGTGTCTACCTGCCGCCGATTGCCCAGGCGCTGCTGCTGGGTTTGCCGATTTTCCTGGTGCTGGACTGGATTCTGCGGCGCGTCGGCGTGTTGCAGTTCGTCTGGCATGAAGCCTTGTTCGAAGGCGCCTTGTACGCCTGTGTGTGTGCGACGCTGATTCTGCTGATGGGAGCCTGATGCCTTGAAGAAGATCCTTGCCCAACTCACGACACTGGCGGTGGTGGCGCTGGCATTCGTGCTCGGCTGGTTCGCCTGGGAGCACTACACCCGGGCGCCCTGGACCCGGGATGCGCGGGTGCGGGCCGATGTGGTGACCCTGTCCGCCGATGTGGCCGGGCGCATCGTCAACCTGGGCGTGCAGGATAACCAGCACGTGGAGAAGGGCCAGTTGCTGCTGGAAATCGACCCCTCGCGTTATGCCCTGGCGGTGGATCACGCCAGGCGTTCGGTGGAGGTGGCCAAGGCTTCGCTGGGGCAATCGGAGGCCACTATCGTTTCCAGTCAGGCGTTGCTGCGTCAGCGCCAGAGTGAGGAACGGCGGCGCCGGACGCTCAAGGAGCGTTCGGCGATTTCCGGGGAGGAGTGGGAAAAGTCCAGCACCGAGGTCGCGGTGGCCCAGGCCGATCTGTTGCGTAACCAGGCCAACCTGGGGTTCGCCCAGGCCAACGTGCAACTGGCAATCGCCGCGCTGGCCGAGGCCGAGCACGATCTGGAGCGGACCCGGGTCGAATCGCCGGTCAGCGGTTACGTGACCAATCTGCTGACCCGTCAGGGCGATTACGCCACGGCCGGTGGGCCCTTGGTGGCACTGGTGGACAGCGATTCGTTTTACGTCAGCGGTTACTTCGAAGAAACCAAGCTGCCGCGAATAGGCGAGGGCGATCGGGTGGATATCGAGTTGATGAGCGGCGAGCGCTTCGGCGGCACCGTGGAAAGCATCGCCTTCGCCATCGCCGACCGCGAAAACCTCCCGGGCGGGCGCCTGCTGGCCAACATCAACCCCAGCTACACCTGGGTCAAACTGGCCCAGCGGGTGCCGGTGCGGATCAGGATCGATGCCGATTACGAAGGCAAGGACAAACTGCGGGCGGGAACGACAGCCACAGTGACCGTCCAGGAAGCCCGCCATTCCGAAAATCCCCCATGAACCCCGTGGGAGCGAGCAAGCCCCACATTGCATTTGGGCAGGCCAAAAAAAGCCCCGCGACCATTCAGGTCGCGGGGCAAGGAATTTGGTTGGTTGCGGCCAACCAAAGGAGCTCTGTGAAGGCCGGTTACTTGCTGGCAACGGTCTCCGGTTGCCAGCCGCCGCCGAGGGCCTTGTAGATGGCGACGATGCCGCGATACAGATCGATCTCCGCCAGGGCCTGGGTGTCTTCGGCCGCCAGGCGTTCACGCTGTGCGTCGAGCAGCACGAGGAAGTCCGACGAACCTTCGCGATAGCGAATCTCGGCCAGATCAGCTGCAGAACGACTCGACTCACTCTGACGAATCAGCGAAATCAAACGCTGTTGGCGCTTGTTGTAGTCGCTGAAGGCGTTTTCCGATTCTTCCAGCGCCAGCAACACCTGCTGTTCGTAGGTCGCCAGGGCGCCTTCGGCGTCGGCGTCGGCACCGCGGATGCGGGCTTTCACGCTGCCCAGGTCAAACGCCGCCCAGGTGATGCTCGGGCCCAGCGCCCAGGCGTTGGCCGCCGAGGAACCGATCTGCGAGCCACGCCCGGCGGTCCAGCCGAGGAAGCCGCTGAGGCTGACCCGCGGGAACAGATCCGCCTTCGCCACGCCGATCCGCGCCGTGGCCGAGGCCAGTTTGCGTTCGGCGCTGAGGATGTCCGGACGACGTTGCAGCAGCTCACCCGGATCACCGATCGGCAAGGCCTTGGCAATCGCCGGCAGGTCTTTCGGGCTCAGGTCCACGGTCAACTTGTCCGGGCGCTCGCCCAGCAGGGTGGCGATGCGGTTCTTCTGCCTTACCTGTTCGGCCTGCAATTGCGGCACGCTGGCTTCCACCGAAGCCAGGCGCGCGTCGGCACGCTCCACGTCGAGCTGATCGCCCACGCCGGCATCACGCAGGCTGATGGTGATCTTGCGCGACTCCTGCTGGTTCTGCAGGTTCGCCAGGGCGATCTTCTCCCGCAGCTGCGCACCGCGCAGCTGACCATAGGAGTCCACCAACTCGGCGATCATCGTCACTTGCAGCTGATACAGATCAGCCTCGAGTGCCTGTTGCTCGGCATCGGCCGATTCCAGATTGCGCTGGATACGGCCAAACAGGTCGATCTCCCACGCCATGTCCAGGCCCAGGTCGTAGCGTTCGCTGTTGACCCGGTTGGTGGTCTGCCCGGGAATCTGCCCCTTGCCCAGATCGCTGCTGGCCCGGCTGGTGACGGTCGGCATGGCGTCGTTGCTGACGTCATCGCGGATCGCCCGCGCCGCTTTCCAGCGGGCGAAGGCGACGCGCAGGTCACGGTTGCCCTTGAGCGATTCGGTCACCAACTGGTTGAGGGTCGGGTCCTCGAACTGCTGCCACCAGACACTTTGGAAGCGCGAGCGGTCGAAGTTCTTCTGACCCGAGGCGCCATCGGTCGCCGTGGTGATGTTGGCCGGCGCAGTGTCAGGGGTCTTGTAGTCCGGGCCGACGGCACAGGCGCTCAGCGCCAGTACCAGCAGGCTCGGCAGAAAGGCTTTCAGACTCATCAATGCGACTCCAGTTGCTGTTGCGGTTTCGGCGCCTTGGCCGCTTTGCGCGCTTCGCTGCGCTCCACAAAGTTGCGAATCAGTACGTAGAACACCGGCGTCAGCAACAGACCGAAGAAGGTCACCCCGAGCATCCCGGAGAACACCGCCACACCCATGGCGTGACGCATCTCGGCACCGGCACCGCTGGAGAACACCAGTGGCACCACACCCATGATGAACGCGAAGGAGGTCATCAGGATCGGCCGCAGACGCAGGCGGCAGGCTTCCAGTACCGCAGCCAGCGGGTTGAGACCTTCCAGCTGTTTGTCCTTGGCGAACTCGACGATCAGGATCGCGTTCTTACAGGCCAGCCCCACCAGTACGATCAGGCCGATCTGGGTAAAGATGTTGTTGTCGCCACCGGACACGATCACCCCGGTAATGGCCGACAGCAGCGTCATCGGTACGATCAGGATCACCGCCAGTGGCAGGCTCCAGCTTTCGTACTGGGCAGCGAGCACCAGGAACGCCAGCAGTACGCAGAGCGGGAACACGAACAGCGCGGTGTTGCCGGACAGAATCTGCTGGTAGGTCAGGTCGGTCCACTCGTAGGTCATGCCGTTTGGAAGTTCTTCCTTGAGCAGTTTCTCGATGGCGGCCTCGGCCTGGCCGGAGCTGTAGCCGGGAGCTGCGGCACCGTTGATTTCAGCGGTGATGAAGCCGTTGTAGTGCATCACACGGTCCGGCCCCGAGGTGTCGCTGACCTTGATGAAAGTCGCCAACGGGATCATCTCGCCCTTGTTGTTGCGCACTTTGAGCTGGCCGATCTGATCGGACTCCAGGCGGAACTGTTGCTCGGCCTGAACGTTGACCTGATAGGTGCGACCGAAGCGGTTGAAGTCGTTGGCATACAGCGAACCCAGGTAGATCTGCAGGGTGTCGAAGATGTCGCTGACCGCCACGCCGTGGGTCTTGGCTTTCTCGCGGTCGATGGCGGCATCGACCTGCGGCACGTTCACGGTGTAGCTGGTGAACAGGTTGGCCAGTTCCGGAACGTTATGGCTCTTGGCGATGACGTTCATGGTCTGCTTGTACAGCTCGTCGTAGCCCAGGTTGCCCCGGTCTTCGATCTGCAGGCGGAAACCACCGATAGTCCCCAGGCCCTGTACCGGCGGCGGCGGGAAGATCGCGATGTACGCACCCTGAATGTCGGCGAACTTGGCGTTCAGCGCGGCCGCAATGGCACCGGCCGATTCGCTCGGGTCCTTGCGCTCATCGAACGGCTTGAGCGGGGTGAACACGATGCCGGCGTTCGGGCTGTTGGTGAAACCGTTGATCGACAGGCCAGGGAAGGCCACCGAGTTGGCGACGCCGGGTTGCTTGAGGGCAATCTCGGACATCTGCTTGATCACTTCTTCAGTGCGATCCAGGCTCGCGGCGTCAGGCAGTTGGGCGAAGGCCACCAGGTACTGCTTGTCCTGGGCCGGTACGAAGCCGGTCGGCGTGCTGGAGAAACCGAAGTAAGTCAGCGCCATCAGGCCTGCGTACAGCAGCAGGGCGATGCCGCTGCCACGGATAACCCGGCGCACAGTGCCGACGTAGCCATGGCTGGCCTTTTCAAAGAATCGGTTGAACGGGCGGAACAACCAGCCACCGAAGATCTTGTCCAGGAATTTGGAGAAGCGGTCTTTCGGCGCATCGTGGCCCTTGAGCAACACCGCGGCCAGCGCTGGCGACAGGGTCAGCGAGTTGAAGGCCGAGATCACGGTCGAAATCGCGATGGTCAAGGCGAACTGCTTGTAGAACTGACCGGTGAGGCCGGAGATGAACGCGGCAGGTACGAACACCGCACACAGCACCAGCGCCGTGGCAATGATCGGGCCGGTCACTTCACCCATGGCCTTTTTGGTCGCTTCGAACGGTTCGAGCCCAAGTTCGATGTTCCGCTCGACGTTCTCCACCACCACGATGGCGTCGTCCACCACGATACCGATCGCCAGTACCAGGCCGAACAGCGACAGCGCGTTGAGCGAGAAGCCGAACAGGTGCATGACGGCAAAGGTACCGATCAGCGAGACCGGCACCGCCACCAACGGAATGATCGAGGCGCGCCAGGTCTGCAGGAACAGGATCACTACCAGCACCACGAGGATCAGCGCTTCGAAGAGGGTGTGAACCACCGCCTCGATGGAGCCGCGCACGAAGATCGTCGGGTCATAGACGATGCTGTAGTCCATGCCTTGCGGGAAGCCTTTCTTCAGCTCTTCCATCTTCGACCGAACTTCGTCGGAGATCTGGATGGCGTTGGAACCTGGGCGCTGGAAGATCGGGATCGCTACGGCCGGCTGGTTGTTCAGCAGGGAACGCAGGGCGTACTGGCTGGAACCCAGCTCGACGCGAGCGATGTCCTTCAGGCGGGTGATTTCACCGTTGTCGCCGGCACGGATGATGATGTTCTCGAACTCTTCCTCGGAGACCAGACGGCCCTGAGTGTTGATCGACAGCTGGAAGCTCTGGGCGCTCGGGGAGGGCGGCGCACCCAGTTGACCGGCAGCGACCTGACGGTTCTGTTCGCGGATCGCGGTGACGACGTCGGTGGCGGTCAGGTTGCGCGAGGCGGTCTTGTTCGGATCCAGCCAGACACGCAGCGAGTAGTCGCCCATACCGAACAGCTGCACGTCACCGACACCACCCAGGCGAGCCAGCTCGTCCTTGATGTTGAGGATCGCGTAGTTGGACAGGTAGAGCATGTCGTAGCGTTTGTCCGGCGAGGTCAAGTGCACGACCATGGTCAGGTCGGGCGATGCCTTGTCCACGGTGATACCGATGCGCGTCACTTCCTCGGGAAGCTTGGGTTCGGTCCGGGTCACGCGGTTCTGTACCTGCACCTGCGCATTGTCCAGGTCGGTGCCCAGGGCGAAGGTGATGGTCAGGGTGATCTTGCCGTCGGCGGTCGACTGCGAGGACATGTACAGCATGTTCTCGACGCCGGTGATGGCTTGCTCCAGGGGAGCGGCCACCGTTTCACCGATGACTTTCGGGTTGGCACCCGGGAAGTTGGCGCGCACCACCACGGTCGGCGGCACGACTTCCGGGTATTCGCTGATCGGCAACTGGAACAGCGAGATGGCGCCGGCGATCAGGATCAGCAGCGAGAGCACCGCTGCGAAGATCGGCCGGGTAATGAAGAATTTGGAAAAATTCATCGGAGTCGTTATCCCTTAACCGCGTGGAGTCACGGCAGCCACTTTCACAGCCGTACCCGGCGCGGCCTTGGCAGGCGCGACTTGGGGCAGGTTGCTGGCTTCCAGTGCTTGTCGTTGTTGCGCAAGAGCCGCGAGGGTCTGCTCGCTGGCCATCGGGATCACTTCAGGGGTCACCGGCGAGCCGGGACGCACCCGCTGCAGGCCCTTGACGATGATGGTGTCGTCCTTGTTCAGGCCGCTGCGCACGATGCGCAGGCCTTCGATCTTCGGACCCAGTTCGACGGGGCGGTAGGCGGTCTTGTTGTCACCGTCCATCACGATCACGAACTTCTTGCCCAGGTCAGTACCGACCGCTTCATCGTTGATCAGCATGGCGTTGTAGGTGCCGCTGCCCACCAGTTTCAGGCGTGCATACAGGCCCGGGGTGTAGCTGCCGTCGCTGTTGTCGAACACCGCACGACCGCGGATGGTGCCGGTCTTGGGGTTGACCTGGTTATCGACGAAGTTCATCTGGCCCAGGTGCGGGTTGCCGTCTTCGTTGGACAGGCCCATGTACACCGGCGTGGTAGCGCCGCGCTTGCCCTGGCGAGCGAGCTGGGTGTACTTGAGGAACACACGCTCGTCGGCGTCGAAGTAGGCGTAGACCTTGTCGGTGGAGACCACGCTGGTCAGCGCGGTGGTATCGGCGGTCACCAGGTTGCCGGCGGTGATTTCCGCACGGCTGACGCGACCGGCGATGGGCGCGGTGACGCGGGTGAAGCTCAGGTTAAGTTTCGCCAGGTCCAACTGGGCCTGAAGGGCGCCAACGGCGGCGCGGGCTTCCTGGGCGGCGCTGGTGCGCGAATCGGCCAGTTCGGCGGAGATCGCGTTGCTGGTGCGCAGACGCTCACCGCGTTGTGCTTCGTTTTCGCTGCGGGTGGCATTGGCGCGGGCTTGGGCCACCAGGGCCTCGAGGCGACGGACTTCAGCCTGGAACGGACGCGGGTCGATCTGGAACAGCAGGTCGCCTTTCTTGACCAACGCACCTTCGGTGAAGGCCACTTCATCGATCTGGCCGGACACCCGTGGACGGATCTCTACGGTTTCCGGTGCTTCGAGGCGACCGGTGAACTCGTCCCACTCGTTGACCGGTTGTTCCAGCACCTTGGCCACGCTGACCTTGGCGGCAGGCGGAGTTGCGGCCGATTGCGGCGCCTTGCCGCAAGCGCTCATCACCACCACGGCCAAGACGGCCAACGGGAAGCGCAAATGTTTGAATGACTGTTCCATGGATGCATCCGCCAATGTATTGAGATGGGCGAATGATGCTAGGCGGGCGGATATCGCACGAATCGAACGCGGCGAAGGTAACTATCATTCGGAATGATAGGAAGGCAGGGGTAGCTCTCTAGCCTGCGCCTTTTCACGGGGTGGGATCAATGGGTTTGGAGCAATTCAGTCTTTCCCAAACAACACAAATCCCCTGTAGGAGCGAATTCATTCGCGATGGAGGGCCAGGCACCACGGGCATGCAGGCAGCCAGCGTCATCGTTAACGACCATTGTAGGAGCCGAGCTTGCTCGCGATGGAGGTCCAGGCGCCGCGGGCATTCAGACAGCCAGCGTCATCGTTAACGACTATCGCGAGCAAGCTCGCTCCTACAGGGGGATGGCGTCAGGCGAGGCTATCGGGGTCGCCGAAGAACATTTGGACATCCATGCTAATCAACAAGTTATGAGTGGGAAATTGATTTTGTACCCGCAGATGTCCCCCTTTTTGCAGTGGTTGCGAGTGGACGATAGTGGACGCACTGAGGGGCGGTGTTGAACGTGCCATCACTCGCCAAAGCGTGCCGCTTATGCTTTGGGCTTGTCCCAGTCGCTACGCGTTGCAGTAATCAGCGCATCCCAGTCATCAGGAGGGTTGCCGCGGCCCAGCATCTTCTCGAATACGGCGTATGGATCGGATTTGCTGCCTGCGGACCGTAGGGTATTTTCGTCGTTGACCCATGCATAGACGATGACCTTGGATCTTGAGTCGTAGCGAAAGAACAGCCGAAAGCGCCTACCGATTTTTGCCCGCCGCCAATGTCGGTAGGCGGTGCCCAGCGTGTTGCCTTGGCGGAACTCATCACGGCCCGGGTCGGCTGGTACAGCCTCCATGATCAGATGGCTCAGTGCTCGAAACAGCTTGACGTTGGCGTTGCTTTCAAAACCCTGCGGGTCGTTCTGCTCGGCCCGGGTGGCGGCTACTTGCAATTTGCGTAGCTGTAAAGTCACACCTTCATGGAACAACAGTGTCCAGCCATGTCGCATCATCAGATTGCGACCTCACCGTCGATATCTTCGTCCAGGTTAACGGAGTGGTTTGCGTTGGCGAGCATGGTTTGCGCCAAGTCTTCCGGCAGGGTGGTGAGGTTGCGGCCGCCTCGGATATCTGCCTCCAGCAAACCCAGGAACGCACCGATGGCAGGGTCTTCGTGGGTGGTTTCTACGCGGCTGACCACGATTTCACCGCCTCGTACGTCGAATGCAATTTTGCCACCTGTGTCAATGCCCAGTAGCTGGCGAACGGATTTGGGCAGTGTGACCTGCCCCTTTGAGGTCAACGTGGCGATTTCGTGGATGGCAGGCATGAGTGTTCTCCGGATATACAGATTGAATGGTAAGGAATAATCCTTACGCAGTCAATCTTGGTTTCTGCTGATCAGGCACTAATAGGGTTACCGACCAATGCGGCGAGTGTCGACAGCAAGGGTTTCCTGCCCAACCCTTTCGCAGGTGAAAAGCCATTCTTCATAATCACTGCCCAGAATGCCGAGTAGTACCGGGCGTATCTGAGCGAGGGACAGATGGCAATGCTGCGCCGCTGTCGTCTACGCAGCGCTGCATGCAGAGGCCTATGGTGAGAGGGTTGACGCTCTAAGTCAGATTCCACACATGCTGGAGGCGTTCATGGTAGGAGATCGGGAGGGCTGCGGAGTCGCTACGCACAAGACCAGCGCGCAAACAGGAGCTGTTCCGATCAGCCGAGAACCCCACACTGACTGACGATCTTGCTCCTCAGCAGCAGGCCACTCTGAATCGCCCCGCTGGCTAGGCGGAACTGTTGGGGGGCTGTCACACAGCTTCAGGTCGGGATAGCAAGTTCCACTACGTTGTCGCCTCCAAAAAGACGATTCACCGCTGCGAGAGCTGTATCCGGCATGGTCTGTGTGGCCAGCACGGCGAGTCGCGTCATAGGTCGGGAGATGGATACATAAAAGAGATTACGAGCACGATAGAAGCCCTTTGTGTTCTTTGCATTCAGCGCATTTGTCTCAATTAGCTCGAGTAGTTGTGGCCAGTTATAGTGGTTCCAGCCGCCTCCCAGCACTACAAGAACGTTCTCAAACTCGGCGCCCTTGACGCTATGTTGCGTGGCAAAGGATGTCTGCTTTTCGATGAACTTGACCACCTCAACGACCTCTCCGTAAGGAATGTCCCGCAGCTTGCTGTACCGCATAAGTGCGGATGCATCCTCAGGTATGGGGTCGCCGTTTAGTGCTATGAGTTCTTCGTCGCGCCGCAATACGCGGTCTGGTGGCGATGGACGTCTTGTCACCTTCAGGTGGTCAATGACCTGTCCGATCGTGCCTTCTGCACGCAGCTTCTGGAGGGCATCCATGTCGCGACGCCAACTGGCTTTGTCTTCATGTTTGGTTATCGCAGGACCGGAGCCGAATGCCCTGAACATATCGCCGTAGCGAGATGCGCCGTAGGCTGCACATATGGGTTCAACGACTTCTGCAAAAAACTTGATCGCCGGGTCTTCCTTTTTTGCGAATAGATCGTTACGGCCGCTGAATACCTCAGCGAGGTTGGGATAGCCCTGTTCAGCGGCTAGGACGTTGTGGGTAAGCATCAGTACCTTCGTCCTGCTCAGGTCCCAGCCCTCGGCTTGCAGCCGTTGCATCAAATCTTCCCGAGTGCATCGGGCCAGATCAGGTGGCAGATCCTCTTTGGCGTGCCGGTCATTTGTCCGTTGACCCTTGTAAGCGTTGGTGTGAAAGAAGCGCGCCTCGCCCTTTGCCTCGGGGTCATGAACGGCTTGGTGTAGTTCAGGTCGCAGCTTGTTCAGCACATCTACGACTGCGGGAACCGACCGGAAGTTGGAGCCTTTGGCAATTTCTTTGATCGGATATTCCGCGAGCTCGTATTCACTTCGATAAATGGTTTGCCAGTGGTCTCCAAATAGACCAACGAGGGGCCCGGTTGCGGGCTTTAAGAAGTGCTCGGTAATCGCCTCCATGAATTGGCGATGGGTATCTTGATACTCGTCGATAAAAATCACTGGAAACTGCTGGGTCAAGATGCGTCGAAATTTTTCCTTCTGCAGAAGCTTGGCCATCATCTCTGGGATGTCGTCGTGACTCAGCGTGACTCTGTCCATGTCGACGCCGAAGAATCCCAGGTCGTAATCCACGGGCTTTGAGCCGATACCTCCGCCTTGTTCGACTTTCTCTTTCCGATCCTCCATTTCCCCCACGAGGTCACGTAGCGCCTTCTGAAACTGGCGTAGGAATGCCCACGAGAAGCCGTGGATGGTATTGACCAGAATGGCGGGATGATCCTCAATCTCTTGGGCAATCTCATTACGGGCAACTTCGGTGTAGGTGATGCAGGCTACCTTTTGCCCGGCTCGAACCAAGGCTGGGCCTCGCTCCGCAATCAATCGCTTCAGCGCGGTGACCAGGGAATACGTCTTGCCTGCGCCGGCACCAGCTTCAAGGCGAAAGCTGTGACCCGTATCAAGGGCCTCATTGATCTTTCTTTGAGCCTCTTGTGCAGCGATGAGTGCGGGATTCTCGTCAGGTTTAGTCATACTGCCTCCTCCTTGGCTGGCGCTTCCACGTTCTGTGCGGGTGGAGGAGGGGGTTCGGAAAGCCATGCCAGGCCTTCCTGGATATAGCGGGGTACCACCCATTCTTTCTCGCGAATGGCGAACCGCAAGGCCGTATCCGCTTTCGCGAGCCCCTGGGCGATCTCCCACGCTTCATTGGCCTCGTCCTGTTCCTTTAGCCACTCAAATCGATCCGGGTTTGCTAGAACGAGCGCGTCTTCATAGCTGCGGGCGCATACGTTCGTACCAGGTTTCTCTGCAATCTGATAGGCAATGCGACGGTAGCCGCTTTGCTTCTCTTCGGCAGTCTTGGCAACAAGCTCGGCAGGAGTGATTTGCCAGTCATCCTTTCCCTCGGTATCTTCGGGGCGAAACCATTCCTTGATAGCCGCGTTCGACGTCCGCTCGCCTTCAGCCACAGGGCACTTGTCCCAAGTCGTAATCGTCTTTCCTTTCTTGTTCTGCTTTTCCACCGGTTTGGTTGAATCCAGATCGGTGACGACCAAGGTCTTGAGTTCGAGAAAGTCGAGGAGTGGATAGAAGATGTGCGCATAAGCTCCGCCGACCTCGACGCAGGTTACGTACTGTCTGGCCAGCTTGTGCTTGTCGTCGAGCGACCTATCAACCAATTCGCACAGCCGAGGCATCAGCAGCCGCTCCGTCGTCCCTTCGACCATAATGGCCTTGTCCGCAAAGTACAGATCGCACTTGGTCAACGTCATGTACTGGTGCAGGAAGTTCTGGTCGTCGGGAGAGATACTGCTCATGCCCTTCTTGAAATCTTTACCTTGGTCTGACGAGCATTTGTCTGGCCCGGCGACTCATTTAGGAAATACCGTACTGCTTCAAACGATGCGGCATTTGCAACATGCGGAGAATGCGTCGTGATGACGAACTGAACGTTCCACGCAGCCTCTTCGGGGTAGCTCGCCGACAGCTTTCTAATGGCGGCATTCAGTTGGCCGATGAAAACTTCTTGCATCTGCGGATGCAAATGAGCCTCAGGTTCTTCGACGAAGATTAGATGTGTGGCTGGGCGGGTTGCCTTGGCTCGGTAGGCCTTGTGGTAGCTTTCGAGCTGCAACAACATGTAGATCAGATTGCGAGTGCCGAGACCGTTGTAGCCTTCCGGAAGATGTACCCCGTCTGTGCCGGTGTAGACCACCTTTGTGTGGTCCGACAGCAGGGCCTCAACATTCAATGAGGTCTCGGGCCGAAGCTCGGTATCGTTGAGGCTTGGAAAGCCCAGTACTTCCATGGCCGGCAGCAGCTTCTTCAGCATTTCATCGAAGTTACCTTGAATGCTGCGTTCGATGCCTTCGACTGACGCCTTCAGCTTTGCCGCCAGCTCCTGATCTCCTGCTGCGGCCGTTGGTGCGGAAGCAGTCTTGAATAGCGCGCTGAGCAATTTGCCAATGACATCGGCGTCGCCATGCTTCGCATGGTCGAGAGTTCTTTGTGCGCGAACGAAATTGCACTGCAGTAAAGCCGCTAGTGCGGCCGTACCCTCAAAGTCACGCCGATTGGTATCGTCCGTGGGGTCGATGGCGAACACATGGATGTTGTATGCCTTGGGCAACGTGTCGCGTAATGAGCGGAAGAAGTGTGTTCTTAGCTCGACACCTTCTGGCTCGGCAGGTACATCAAGCAGAGTGTGGAGAGTTGCCAGCGTCGCTTTGTACTCGACGCGCACAATGGCTGTGGTGGAGTCTACGTCCAGGTCAATAACGAAAGGCGCAAGAGGCCCTAAATTCGGGGCGGTGCTGTCGTAGCGGAAGGTTAGAGTAAGAGAGAGCGTCGGGAGTGCTGCGAGTACGTCCTCTGGCTTTGCCGACTTTTCTCTCAGCGTCTTTGCATTGAAGAACCGCTCGCGTTGGGGGGGCGAAAAGTCTTCCAGACGAAATCGCGCTCCGGTCTCCCCGGTGAAGCGATCAAAAATGTCGGTAAACGATGTCTTCCCGCTATTGTTGCGCCCTACGATTACTGTGGAATTTCCTTCCAGCATGATCTCAACATCCTGGAGGAGTCGAAATCCCTCGACCCTAACCTTCTCGATTCGCATGTTTGCTCCCGATTGATTGCCTCTAGTCGTTTCCTGTTTGCCGCCTGGTCTTAGATGCTCTGTTGATGATCGGGCGGATTACTTTTCCCCATGGCTCAGATCGTCTAAGAGAGTGCTGGCAACCGCTTCCTCTGGAATTGCGAGCCCTTGGGTGTCCATGGCGGTGTGCAGCTCTTTGTCCCATAGAGCCTCGACCCCGTTGAGGCCCAAATCGCGTGGTCGCGTCTGCACTACCATCACCGCTTCGAGGTAGTCTCTGCAGCCGAATCGCCAAGGGACTGCCTGCCAAGTACGCATGACGTGATTGCCGATGACGATCCCTGGCCAGTCGTAGTCGCCATGGTAGTGCAGGCGCGCGCCGGCGGCGGCCAACTGGTCGAGTAGAATTCGCTGCGCAGCGGCGGGCATGCCATCGGTGCAGACTAATGGAGCACTATCGGCACCCAGACGGTCGGCGACGATGGCTACTATGTTCGGGTTTTCACATACGTACACATTCCGTCCGTCTACTGCCCAGGAATACGGCTTGCGAACCAATTGCCGCAGTGAGAGGTAGGCGGGCTCGCCAGGCAGCCAGGTGTGGGCTGTGTCTGGCAGCGCAGGCAAGTTAAGAAAGAGAGCAGGGCGGGCCAGCTCGTTGACGAGAACTCCCGCCCTCGACCAGACCTCCCGCACACGCTCTTCGGCTCCACCGCCAGTCTCGGTTGTTGCCTCATCTTCTTGAGAGACGCCCGTGCGCTCGTGCAGGCGCCACGCCGACAGTACCAGGGTCGCAACAGGACGGCCGGGATCCAGCGCATGGGCATCGCCCAGCGTTTCGGCGGCAAGTTGCGAGCGAGGCAGTCCTTCCTCGGGCAGACGGCGGAGCACAGTATCAGTCGCTGCCAGTAGCTGATTGGCGCGCGCGGGATCGCGCCCAAGACGCTTGAGCAGGGGCATGCAGGTTGCCGCGTTTTGCAGCCAGGCGCAGAGGAGAGGGCTGCCTTCGGCCGACGCCGAGGTCGTGAGGGCGGACCATTGTGCCGCTAGCGTTTTACGCAGGCTGGCTTTCGCAACAATGGGGCCATCCAGTTGCGCCAGCGCATCCTGTAGCGAGTTGGCTAGCCCGGCCTCACGCAGTCGTGCATCGAGCTCGGCAATGTCCAGCGTCATCGAGCAAGCTATTCGTGAGGGGCGACCGGTCAGTTGGCAAAGAGCCGAGTACTCTTCCGCGGCAAGGTTGCTCAAGTGAACCGAGGATAGCGACTGCTCGGCATCGGCGAGCTCAAAACGGCGGCGCAGGCGCTGGCGCAGGGCGGCCAGTGCTGGCCCGCCGAGCAGGCGCTGTAGACGTAAGTCGGGGCTGGTCTTCATGCCAAGGGGAACCTGCGATCAGGATCTTCTTCGAGTCGCTTAGCCCGTCCATCCCAGGTCCAGCGCGAGACGAACACCGCATCGATACCTTCGCGACGCTGCAACTGGCAGATCGACACGCCAGGTAGCTCCGCATAGCAGGCCCACTCCCGCTCGCTGGTGATGACGAAATCCAGGTCGAATTCCCGCACCAGGCCCATGCAGTGGGCGCGGGCGGTATCGTCGATACCGGCGAAGGCTTCGTCGAGCAGCATCAAGCGTGGCGCCAAGGGACTGCCGCCGTGGCCGTAGAAACTGGCGATAGCGGCGAACAATGGGACGGTCAGGCCTAACGCGCGTTCGCCACTGGAGGCCGGTCCAGACAGCTTGCGCCATTGACCATCCTGCTGACGCTGGATGCGGAAACGATGCCAATAGCGATAGTCCAGCGCGTGGGCGAGTTGATCGAGAAGACTTCTACCTGCGCTGTCAGCGTCGGCCAGGGCGCGTTCGGCGGCGATCTGCTGTTGCAGCATGGTACCGACCGCACGCCGGTCTTCGGTCGACCAGAGGTCGGCGCTGGTATTGAGCAGGCTCTTGCGTGCGGCCTCCAGGCCTGCCGGTGCGCCTTCCTCGACTGATAGCGGCTCCCATAGCAGGCGGTAGCGTACGCCAGTGGTGGTTGGGCGCTTGTGCAATTCGTTGTTTATCGCCTCGACGCGGTCGTCGGCAGCTCGCATCAGTCGCTGGAGCTCGGCGGCGATTTCTGCCTGGAGGTGATTTTCCAACACTTCACGCTCACGAGCCGACAACAGTTCGCTGCGCTGGGCAATATCCTCGGCCAACAGTAGCGCGAGGGTATCGGGGCGCTCGGCACGGTTCTGGTACTGGATTGTGACGGTGATGCCCCAATCGTTGGGTTCTGAGATGGCCTGGTGGTTCAAGGCGCTCAGCCCGCGCTGCAGTTCACTTAGGTCTTCGGCGATCTGTTTCTGTACGCGGGCCCAAGTGGCCTCGTCATCGGCGATGTCAGCCAGCGCCTGTTCGATGCGGCGGGCTAGGTTCAGCGCCGGGTCGATGCTCCAATGCTCAGGCAATTGCAGGTCCGGCAATGCGGCGGCCAGCAGGCCGCTGGCGCTGAAATGGCGAAGGCGTTCGACGGCCATGGCGCGCTCGTTGCTACGCTCGCTCAGAGTCTGCTCAGTGCGTTCGACGTGCGCTGCGATCACGGCCAGCCGTTTTTCCGCTTCGCCCAGCGCCGTGCGGCGTGTTTCGGCGTCCTGCTCGGCCTGGGTACGTCCGGCGAGCGCGGTGGCCAGTTTGGCCAGCAATTCTTCCACTTGCTGGCCGATGGACTGGCGTAGTGTCTCCAAGCGGACCCGGGCCTGTTCAGCCTGCTCGTCGGCGACCATCAGGGTTTCCTCAGCCTGTTCCAGCACCCTGCGCGCTTCGCCTTCGCGCTGTTGCTGCTGACACTGATCGGGCCATGCGCGCTGCCACTCGCGTGCCGCCTGGACCAGGTGCGCCTGGACGGTGGCGAAGTGTTCCAAGGCCTCTTCGGTTGCTGGTAGCAGCTCGAGCTCTGCCGGCAGGCTCAGGTCGGTCGCGTCGTGGTGTAACTGCTCGCGTGCCGATTGCCATGCGTCTTTGGCTTCCTGGCTGCGTGTTTCGGCCAGCACCAACAGCTGCCGGATCCGATCGACATCACGAGCGGCCTGCAGCGCGACAGCAATCGCATCGTGCAGTGGGCGCTCGGAGGGTACGCTTTTCCGTTCCCGTTCGGCTTGGCTGCGCTCGGCGGCCAGGGTCTCGTATTGTCGTTCGAGCTTGGCTTGCGCCATGTCAAGTTCGGCAAGGAGGGTGGCGAGTGCTTCCAGCCGTCGTTGTCGTGCCAGTTCCCGTGCACTGCGGCCGATGTAGCCTGCTTCGTTTTTTTGCCAGGCACCTGCCAGCGGCCCCAGACGATAGCGACCATCAGGCGACAACCAGGCTTCGGCATCGCTCGGCTCCTGCG
The DNA here is from genome assembly GCF_013359595.1 of Pseudomonas sp. C1C7. Lineage (GTDB taxonomy): Bacteria > Pseudomonadota > Gammaproteobacteria > Pseudomonadales > Pseudomonadaceae > Aquipseudomonas. Next base: position 35,026 of record NZ_JABFMP010000006.1, read on the forward strand.
TGCCGTAAGCCACGCCCTCCAACAGTGCAGTCAGCGTTGCTAGTGCGATCGGGCAGGCCTCGGGCAATGCCGGGATCAGTGCAGCGTTCAGGTTGGCACCATTCACTGGCGCGCGCTGGTGCCAGCTGCTATCGAGCAGCGGCGTACCGTCGCTATCGCTCAATACCCCATTTGGCGACAGCCAGGCGTCAAGTAGGCCGCTGGCTTCCAGGGCGGCTTCCAGCCCGGCCCGTTGCGCGGCAGCCAGGCTCGGGTGGAAATCCACCAGGTGCCAGAGCGGCGCGCCGTGCCGTTGCAGACGCACACCACTGGCCCGGGTGAGCGGCTCGGCGGGCAGCGCATCTTCGCCGGCGGCCAGGCGGGTGCGCTCGTCCTCGATATCGGCGCGCTGCTTGTCCAGGCTGGTATGGTAACTGTCCAACTCTGCCTGTTGGGCGGCGTGTCGTTGCAGCGTCGTCTGCCAGGCGTTGTCCAGTGCCACTTGCGCCGGGTTTTCGACTTCCGGAAGGGCCACCCACTCGGCCAGTTGTAGCAAGGGTTGCTCAGCATCGAAGCGCAGTTGGATGAGGCTTGTGCAGTGCTCGGACCAGGCTTCGAGCAACGCGCTGCCTGCCTGTTCTGCTTGCTGGTCGGCCTGCTCGCGTTGCGCCAGTGCTATGTCCATTTCACCGCGAATGGTTCGAGCGTGTTCTTGCTTGTCCGCCAGTACCGCTTGGTGTTGGCTAACTTCGGCATGACGCTTACGCAGATGGGCGATGTCCTGGCGCCGACTCCTCACCAGCTCGCGCAGGGCTTCTTCAGCGGCCCTGTACTCGGGCGGATGTGCCGCGAGCGCTTCGGCTTCAAGGCTAAGCAGTGGGTTGATTGCGAGGTCTGCTGTTATAGCGAGTGCTTCGGCCGCGTCCAGCGTACGAGTACGCGACTTGTCCAGCTCATCGCGAGCTTGAATGGCCGCAGCGGTCCGTCGCTGGCTCAGTTCTACTTCGCTATTGAGTTTGCTACGCGCTTCATCGCGCTGTCGGCCTGCCGTGTGAGCTGCATGTTGCCGTTCAGTGGCATTACGCTCTTCCAGGGCAAGACGGTTGGCGTCCTGGTTGGCGGGATCGCTCTGCAGCGTATCTACCAGCTCCCGGGCCGCCGAATACTTCAGCTTCGCGGCTTCGTGCTCCGCAAAAGCCTCACCCTGCGCGTTCTGTGCGCCGGCGAGTTCAGCCTGCGCTTGATTGCGAGCCTCGCTGGCGTTGTCGAAATGGGTTTGAGCCTGGCGTAGTTCTCGTGCCTGGCGCCGCGCCAACATACCGGTATAGATTCGGTAGCGTCGTTCAAACTGGGTGACGGTTTGCTCCAGTAGGCGCGTTTCTTCCAATTGAATGCGGTCTTCCTCCAACTGGTTGAGCGCTTCGGCCACATCGCCCAGCAGCTCGGGTGGTAGCGGTGGCAGCGACTCGCTCAGGGCATTGGAAAGGCCGGTTTCGTCGGGTTTCTTCGACAGTTGTGGCTGGCGCAGCTGGATCAGCGTATCCATCAGCGCGTCGTAGCGCCGTGTCCCTAGCTGGAACAGGCGCTCGTCCACGGCACGGCGATACAGCTGATGGTTTTCGAATAGTTGACCGCGTCCGCCAAGTGCATCGCGCAAGCGTTCGCGAGTAAGAACCTGGCGCTCGGCAGTGGTAAGCCAGAGATCTTCGCCGATACGTGGGTCTAGTGTCGTGCCGTCACCTTCCACGATGAAAAACCAGCTGTCCACTTGAGCCCGGCCATCGACTGCCGACAAACCGACCCCCAGGGTCAGGTAGCGGGGGCGGCCATCGCGCTCGCGTCGGCCGAACTCTATCCAGCTGTAGCCGATACGGCGGGGATAGTTGCCGACCAGGAGGTTCCAGGCCATCTTCTTGCCGCTATCACCGTCGGGCTCGACGCGCGACGAGCGCAATTGTGCGTCCAGCAGCAACGGTAAGGTCAGCGACAGCACCTTGGATTTCCCGGTGCCGTTATTGCCGCGCAGAAGTAAATGACCATCGTGGAACCAGAACTCCTCGCTGTCGTAGTGGAACAGTTCGACGAGGCCAAGACGTAAGGGCTGCCAGCGTTCGCGCAGAGGTTTGGGCAGTGCGGGGCGGGAGGGGGTGATGAATAGGTCACTGGTCATGCGTCAGGCTCGGTTAGAAACAGGGTTTCGGCCCCTTGGGCGTTGCGCACCTCGGTCTGTCCGAGGGAGAAGCGGGCAATGGCGGGCAACGGATGTACGCCATGCATATCACGCAGCATTAGGCCCAGACGACATAGGCGAGCGATGGCGATTTCCGCCAGCTCGTGTTCGGCGCCTGGCGCGCGCGCCGATTTGCGCCAGTAGCGACCATATCGCCCAGCGGCCTCGTGCAGGAACAGGGCAATCTCGCTTTCTGTCGCTCGCAATGGGGCACGTTTATTCCGCAGACGCCGGGCCAGGTACTCCGCTACCAGCAGCGTTACATGAGCCTCAGTGCCCTCGGCGGGCATGGCTACATCCGTCAGTTGCCCGCTCTCGTCGATCAGGGCCAGGCCTTCGGCGCGTTGCTCGGCGACCAGTCCGGTGGCTTCACACAAGCGGTTGGCGAGAACACCACGCTGATTGAGGAAATAGCTGCGCGTCTCTTCATCCAGGCTGTCGGTATACAGCACCGGATCGTCGAGCAGGCGTCGCGCCAGGTGGTGGCGTATGGCGTCGCGCCTGCCTTGCTCGCTGTCCGCTGTAAAGCCGGCCACCAGTGCATGCAGCCGCGCCTCGGTATTTCCCGGAGTCTCCTCTGTGCTCCAGGTCGAGGGCCCGCGCACCGCCGCCAGCAGGCCGGCCAGCAAGCGCCGGTGAATGTCGTAGAGCGCGTCGGACTGTGGCCCGCTGCCGTCCTGTACGTAACTCTCTTCCTCGCCAGCGACACGTTCGAGAACGCCATGAGCCAGGAGGGTACGGCACACCATGACCAACTCGCGTCTTTCGGCAGCGCAGTGCAAGGTGAAGGCGAAACCCAATGTCTGCAATGCCGGGTCGGCGGCTTGTTGTACGATCCGTTCGCCGATCTGTCGCAGGGTGATCTGCGGGTCGGCTCGCTCCAGCACTGCAGCAGCCAGACACAGCAGTACATAGCGACGCCGGTCATAGTCCGGCAGGCCGCGGGTCGGAGCGGACAGGTCGGCCGGGCGCTTGAACAGGCGGGCACCCTCGCGGTCCACATGCAGCGGCCAGCCGGTCTCGCGGGCGAACCACTCGCGCAGGCGCTCGGCTTGGCGACGTACGGCGAGGAAATCCGCGTGCCCTGGCGGCATGAGCGGGCACATCAGCAGGCTGCGCAGAGCCCGGCGGAATTCGTCTCGCTGCTGCGCCTTCTGTGTTTCTCCGACATGTCGGGTGCCACGGCGGGACGAGGGTATGCTCATGATCTGTCCTCGGTGAGCCGGATCGTCAGCAGATGATCCCGGCCGGAGAACATCCCGGCTGCCGTGCAGATTTGGGCGCGGCTGTTTTCAGCCAAAGGTTCCAGGTGAATATGCAGCAGACCGTCGCCCGTTTGGCGCTCGACAGGGCTGTTCGGATCCTGTTGTTCAGCCAGTGCCTCGCCAAGCAATCCCAGAAAGAGGCCGAAGGCATGCACATCGAGCTCGCCCAGCTCCGATAAGCGTGTCGGGCGGCCGCTCGCCAATCGCCGGCGCGCGGCCTCGACCTGGCGCGATTCCTCCGCCAATTGCTGAGCCATCAGCGCCCGATCCCGGCTACGATCGCGCACTTTCGCCAGTGCGCCGCGCGGTGCGGCTTCACCATACTCGCGCAAGCGCGGATTGATGATCAGCGGAGGTGCATCCAGCCAAGAGGTGCTCGCTGGCACGTCGTCCGCATCAGCAACCTCTAGTGAGAAGTGGCGCGCTGGGTGCAGCGCGAACGCTGCTTGCGCGAGACGGTGTGCATCGTCGTCGCTGTCGCATGCAGCGAGCCACTGCGCCAGCACTCGGAAATCGGCCGATCGATCGCTGCGCCCGCTGCGTCGCTCATTAATTGCCGCGATGGCGCTAAGCAGTTGCGGAATCGCCGATCGCGCTCGGGCACGCAGTAGTTCTGCTTGAGGCGGTTCGTTGCCGGTGGCCAGAAACCAGCCACGCAATCCTTTCCAACGCTCGCGCCAGATATCCTGGCGACGCTGCGTTTCCTCTGCCTGCTCGCCAGTGTCGTCGGGGGCGGCATCACGCGCTTCACGTGCAGCGACTTGGCGTAAGACATACTCGATGATGGCGGACAGTTCATGCAGCGTGCGGGCGATGGCATCGGAGCGGCGGATCAGATCACCCATAAAGCGCTCGAGATAGTCGATCAGCCGTCGCTTGTAAGCGACCAATGCGGTGGCGTCGGCCTGCTGCAGCTCTAGACTACGTGCCACTCCAGCCATGAACGCCTGGGCGTTTTCAGTAAGACCCTCAAACACTCGCACTAGGTCGCGCAGAATCTCATGTGCCTTGGCGGTATCAAGGTCGTTGCCGGATTGTGCCTCAGCCATCAATCGCTGCAAGGCTCGTAAGCGGCTGTCGATGTCCTCCAGCGCGACTGTCTGCAGTTCTGCACGATGACGTAGGCTCTGCGCGAATGCTATCAGGCCGGCCTCTACCGCCTCGCCGCCGCGCGAGAGCCTATAGAGAAAACGTGCCCGGTAATAATCGTTGAGCGTGGATACACGCGTCATGTCCGGCTGCGATTCGAGATTGCCCCAGGTCGCCAATTGAGCTAATGCAGCGGCAACCTCTTCCTGAGCCGGTGGCGTCCGATGACTCCAGTTTGCTTCAGATAATACTTCGTCGGGCCGTAATTGCAGGCGGTACTGGCGCTTGGCAGCAGCGAACACCTCCATGATGGCACGATAGAGGGCCGCCTTTTCCGCAGTGGCGTGGCGGAACAAATCCGCTGAAGCTTCCGGCCAGGATGAGTTGTGAATCACCAAATTCTACCTCAGTGACCTTCCGTGATCGATGAGACCATTCTTCAGTTCTCTTCGCTATTTGCCAAGCTTTCCCTGCGAGCCAAATACTTAGGAGTTTTTTTGTGTCGGGGCCCTGAGCATCTTCGGTTGGGGGCATCATTTTCAAACCATCCAAAGCATGCCCTCAAATATGCCCCAAATGTAGCAATTAGCTGGAAGTAAATAGCTATTCGAGGCTAGAAAAACGCAGAAATGATCAGCTAACAAGCATGCGCCAGCCCCTAAAGACTGTCAGGGTCGCCGAAGAACATCTGAATCCTCGAACGCAGCCAGCGCTCCCCGGGATCGTTATCCTGCGACCCGCGCCAGGCCATGTGCAACTCGAAGCTACGCGTCGGCAGCGGCGGCTCTTCAGCCCGTACACCGCCCGCTGCGGTCAATGCTTCGGCCGTGTAATCGGGGACGGTGGCAACGATGTCGGTGCCGGCGAGGAGGGTGCTCAGGCCGTTGAACTGCGGCACGGCCAGGACCACGTGGCGTTTGCGGCCGAGCTTTTCCAGTTCTTCATCGATAAAGCCGCTGAGGTCGCCGGCGAAGGACACCAGCGCGTGGGGCCGTGCGCAGAAGTCGTCGAGGCTCAGGGGGCCGGGGACGGAGTCGGCGCGCAGCAGTTTTGGCGAGCTGCGGCGCAATACTTTGCGCTTGGCGTTCGCCGGCAGGTCGGTGGTGTAGCTGACGCCGATGGAGATTTCACCCGAGGCCAGCAGGCTAGGCATCAGGATGTAATTGACGCGCCGAATGACCAGCACGATCCCCGGCGACTCGGCGCGCAGGCGCTTGAGCAGCATCGGCAGCAGGGCGAACTCCACGTCGTCCGACAGACCGATGCGGAACACCGCATTACTGGTGGCCGGATCGAAATCGGCCGCGCGGCTGACGGCGGTGGAGATCGAATCCAGCGCCGGCGAGAGCAGGGCGAAGATCTCCACGGCGCGCGCGGACGGCTCCATGCTGCGCCCGGTGCGGACGAACAGAGGATCGTCGAACAGCCCGCGCAGACGCGAAAGCGCCGCACTGATCGCCGGCTGACCGAGGAACAGCTTCTCTGCAGCGCGGGTCACGCTGCGTTCGTGCATCAGGGTTTCGAATACGATTAACAGGTTCAGGTCGACACGACGCAGGTCATTACGATTCATCTGGAGTCCTGGCAGAGTCAGCAAGCTTGACGTGAGCGGGCATATGAGAACAATGGCCAGCAGGAATATTACGGGGTATTGCTGGTACTCTGCACCGAGAAATTGAGTTTTTCCTGCATCAAGCGGTCAAAATTCCTACAACAATGAGCGACTTTGGATGACGCTCCCGCTGCTGCGGAATTAATGACAGGCATGTCGACTATTAATAGCCACTGATAGTGTTGGGGCAAAAGCCCAGCTAGAGTTCAGGGCATTAGAGGTTCATTTGGCGAGGTTTGCGATGTCCCGCACGATCCGTTTTCACAAGTTTGGTTCAGCCGAGGTGCTCAAATGCGAAGAGCATGCAGCGGCTCTGCCTGCACCCGGCGAAGTGCAGGTACGCGTCGAAGCCATTGGCATCAGTTGGTATGACATTCTGTGGCGTCAGAACCTGGCGTCGTCCCATGCCCGTCTGCCTTCGGGTCTTGGCCAGGAAATGGCTGGTGTTGTCACCGCAGTCGGCGAAGGCGTCGATGACCTGGCAGTGGGCGACAAGGTCGCCAGCTTCCCGGCCGAAAGCCCGAACGACTATCCGGTCTACGGCGAGCAGATCGTTCTGCCGCGTTCGTCCCTGACCCGGTACCCGGATGTCCTGACGCCGATCCAGGCGGCCGTTCACTACACGCCGCTGCTGGTTGCCTATTTTGCTTACGTCGATCTGGCACGGGTCAAACCGGGCGAGTTCGCCCTGGTCACCGATGCCAGCCACTGCTCGGGCCCTTCGTTCGTCCAGCTGGGCAAGGCTTTGGGTGTGCGGGTGATTGCCGCGACCAAGTCGGCCGATGAGCGTGAATACCTGTTGGCCCTGGGTGCCGAGAAAGTCATCGTCACCGAGGAAGAAGATCTGCTGATGCGGATCAACAAGATCACCGACAACCGCGGCGTGAACGTGGTGTTCGATGGCCTGGGTGGCCCGCAGATGTCGCTGCTCGGCGACGTGCTGGCGCCCCGTGGCAGCCTGGTGCTGTACGGCCTGCAAGGCGGCAACCAGACGCCGTTCCCGGCCTGCGCGGCGTTCCAGAAGAACATCCAGTTCTTCGTACACTGCATCGGCAACTTCACCGGCAAGCCGGAACTGGGCATCATCCAGGACCAGGTCGCGCTGCAGCGTGCCTTGCGTGACATCAACCAGCTGACCGCCGATCGCGTGCTGCTGCCGCTCGAGACTCGGGTCTTCCCGTTCACCGAGTTTGTCGAAGCGCATCGCTACATGGGCGAATGCCCGTGCCGCGAAAGGGTTGCCCTGCAGGTCGAACCGGCCTGATTGCTCCGATCGCCGCCACTCGAAGAGTCCGTGTCCCCACGGACTCTTTTGCTATCTGCGCCCCGTAAATCAGACATCCGTTGACCGGTCGACGGGACAGTTCAGCAACTGAACTGGTTTTTGCTCTGGATCTGTGGCTTCTAATCAGCAACTAAGCCTTGATAATTGAATGATTACTTTCATCTCAAGGAATGAGTCATGGGCGAGTATAAAGTCGATACTTTTCAGTGCGCTACACGGTCATCTATTCAGAAAAGAACGAACTTTCCTGTTGTTGTAGAACAATCGGCTGCAACTTCTTTCTTTATTTCCTGTATCCCATGTCTGTGGGACTACGTAGGACATTTCCTAGGACATTGCGCGCAAACGCAAATTTCCTTTAAACCCTTGAGGTTACGGCGGCTGGCGTGTGCGCAGGGTGGTGAAGGTTGCGTCGCCCCTCCAATGCTGGTCTGAAAACTTAAGTGCTAGCATTCGGCACTAACGCCTTATTTCATTTCATTCTCCGGCCATTCCCTGCACCGCGGGTGCAGTTGTCTGCGCATTATCGAACTTACGTATCAGGTAAATAACGATGACCAATATCCATGACCAGGCCATGAAGTATGTCTATCAACAAGTACTGCAACGACTGCTGAGTTTTTTCTCCCGCGCGGAACGCACGGCGTTGCAATTGCTGATTCAGCGCCTGGGCGTGGCCGCGGGTGGCATGGAGCGGATCGGTGAGTTCAAGGTCCTGGCGGTGCAGAATGGATCCCGCGACAACTGTTACGCCCTGGCGCTGCTGCGCGCCGCGCAACTGACCATCGCCAGCCGAGCGCCTTCCACATTTCGCTTGCGCGTGGCGAGCCTGCGTCTCAACAGCAGTCACCCGGCGGCGCTGGAAAACGTTCATCGCAGTTACAACGCGCTGTTCCTTTATGACGACCCCAGGGTGGAAGTGCTGATGGTCGATAACCGCGAAGTGCTGGCGTTCGACCATGCGGCGCCGATTTCCCCGGCCGGACGTGCCACCAATCGCACCAACCTGCTGATGCTCGGGCACCGCAGGGCGTGGGACGGGCTGTTTGATCTGTGGGATGACTGCTATCTGGCCAGCGGGGAGTTCCACGCGCAAATCTCCCGCTGGAACCACGGGGTCGATGCCTTGATCAGTTGCGATTCCCCGCGTCAGCAGAAGCAGTACCACGAGGGCGTGCGGCGGGCGGCGATCAAGGCCGGTCTGCACTTTTCCAGCCAGCATAAACCCGACAGCACCGGACTTTTCCCTTTGCTGGACGAACTCGGCAACCAGGGTTATCAGCGCTTCTACAGCGAAGAGGTCCAGCTGCCCTGGCGTCCGGTCGATCAATTCGAAACCTGTCGTCGTGCGACGGTGATCGATATTCACGACATGCTGGTCAGCAACAGGGAAGAGCGCTGGCCGTTGCTCACCGAGTTTCTCGGTTTCAAGCCCGACGAACTGTCGGCGCACCTGAGCGACAACGAACACGTGGGCTTGGCGGTGACGGCACACCTGCGAGGCCTGCAGGCCTGTTTTGTGGAAGACGGCACCTACGAGGACGGCGTCGCCAAATACCTGCAACGGGCCTTGGTCATGATGCGTCGCAAGCAGTTGCCTGAGCGTTTGTGCGAGCAGGCGGTGGAAGCGTTCGGCAATCCGTTGACCCTGGTAGAGCTGCGCGCTCGGGCAGCCGCCGAGGCGCAACGCAGCCTCGGCCTGAGCGAGGCGCAGATGGTCTGCCTGGTGTTTGCACCCTTTGCCAACAAGGCGTCGCAGCTTGAACGTTTCCTGCGCCAGTGCCATCCGGGCATGCTGGTGGCCTTGCCGGATCTGCATCGGGCGATGCAGGGCTATCCGGTCGCCGACCAGATCCTGCAATGGCTGATGGACGTCAGCGGGCTGTCGGTCAGCCTGATTGCCAGGCTTTATCGCATGCCGCGTCTGCCCATCCCGGAGGGCAGGCCTGTCGAAACGCCAAGCGAAGGGCAGGACGAGGATGCGGACACGGACGATGCTCCGTCGATGGCAGGCGAACGCTCGGCAGGTCGCTGAACGTGCGTGGATTGACCGTCATCCTGGCGCCGCGAACCCCGCGGCGTCGTCCCCATGGCCCGATTCCATGAAAGGGCCCCGTGAATCCGATTTCGCCTATCAGGCGGTTTACCGTTACCTGACCAGCCTCATTGGTGAAAACGCCAGCGAGATGCACGTGCGCCTGCCGTCGTTGCGCCAGCTGGCCGAGCGCTTGAATGTTTCCATCTCGACCATTCAGTACGCCTACTCGCTGCTGGAGAAAGAAGGGCGGGTGTACTCGGTGGCCAAGTCCGGTTACTACGCGCTGCCCGCACCGGCGATCAACCTGCACTACCAGGGCAACGACCTGCTCGAAAGCGTCTACATCAATGCCCGACGTCCCGGCATGCTGGTATTGAGCTGCGATGAGCCGGTGCTTTTGCAGTCGATCGACAGCCCGTTGCTGCTGCAGGAGCGAGAGCTGCTGCGCCAGTACCCGCGCCAGCCACAACCGAACTCGCAACCCTGCGGCGAATTGGAACTGCGCATGGCATTGGCCGCGCGTTACACCACGTCGCCCGTGCGCTGCTGGCACGCCGATGACGTCTATATCGGTGCCGATCTGCGCGGTGTGCTGGAAATCCTGATTGCCGTATTGGGCCTCAGGGACGCCACCGTGGTGATCGAATCGCCTTGTGACTGGGTGATTCTGCGGCTGTTTCAGGGGGCGGGCGTGCGGGTGATCGAATGGCCGCTGCAAGCCAATGGCCGCTTGCATCACGATCGGCTCAAGCATCTGCTGGAAACCGAACCGGTGCGCCTGGTCATGGTGTCCTCGGGTTTGAACATGCCCCGGGGCAGCCAGGCGCCGGATGACGATCGCCAGGGCGTCGCGCAATTGCTTGACCGCCATGACTGCTGGGTTCTGGAAAACGACTGTTACGGAGAGCTCGGGTTCGAGGCACCGGCCGTGCGCTTTCGCGATCTGCTGGCACCGGAACGGCTGATGATCTTTTCCACCTTCGAAAAGATCATCGGCCCGGAGGCGCCCTATGGTTATCTGTTGTCCCGCCACCTGAGCGGCGAATGGCAGCGGCATTTCCTGTTGCGGGCCTTTCGCCTGTCTTCGATTCGCCAGAAGGCCATCGCCCGTTTGTACAGCAATGGCCGCATCGACCAGCATTTGCAGTCGCTGCGACGCAGGCTCAAGGAGAGCAAGCTGCAGATGATCGAATTGCTGGGCGAGCGAATGGGCGAGGCCCTGCAGTTCGTCGAGCCGCAAGGGGGCGCCACAATCTGGTTGCGATCGTCACGCCGGGTCGATGTGCGCCAGGTGTTCCAGCGCCTGCTCAAGGAACATGTGGTGATTGCGCCGGGCGAGCTGTTCAGCCTGCAGGGCTTGCATACCCAGCATTTGCGCCTGAGTCATAACGTCGGCAGCGACCATGATCTGGTCACCGCGTTGGGTCTGTTGGGCGACGCCCTGCGTCTGGAGTCGATCGATTGAGCGGGCAGGCTGGCAATTTATAACAGTGGGCCTGCGCCTCGCCGGGATCTATAACGTCGCGCGATGGTCAAACTGCCAGTAAACTGCGTCGCAGTATCCTGAACCATCTCCTGAACCACGCTATCCAGAGGTTTTGCATGACACTCAGTCCTTTTGCGGGTAAACCGGCACCGGCAGAATTGTTGGTCGACATCCCGCGACTGGTTACGGCGTATTACACCGGCCAGCCTGATGCCGCCATCCCGACCCAGCGCGTGGCGTTCGGCACGTCCGGGCACCGAGGCAGCTCCTTCGACCTGAGTTTCAACGAGTGGCACGTGCTGGCGATCAGTCAGGCAATCTGCCTGTACCGCGAGGCCCAGGGCATCGATGGTCCGCTGTTCGTCGGTATCGACACCCACGCGCTGTCCACCCCGGCCGGCGCCAGCGCCCTGGAAGTGCTGGCCGCCAACGGCGTGACGGTGATGATCGCCGAAGGCGACGAATACACCCCGACCCCGGCGGTTTCCCACGCGATCCTCTGCTACAACCGCGGGCGCACCACGGGCCTGGCGGACGGCATCGTCATCACACCGTCCCACAACCCGCCGCAAAGCGGTGGCTACAAATACAACCCTACCAACGGTGGCCCGGCCGATACCCACATCACCAAGTGGATCGAAGCCAAGGCCAACGAACTGCTGGCCAACAAGCTGGCCGGCGTCAAGCGCATCAGCTACGAGCAGGCGCTCAAGGCCAGCACCACCCATCGTCACGACTATGTGAATACTTACGTCGCCGACCTGATCAACGTCATCGATTTCGACGCCATCCGTAACGCCAAGCTGCGTCTGGGTGTCGATCCGCTGGGCGGAGCAGGGGTGCGCTACTGGTCGGCGATTGCCGAGCACTACCGTCTCGATCTGGATGTGGTGAACAAGGAAGTGGATTCGACTTTCCGCTTCATGACCGTCGACTGGGATGGCCAGATTCGCATGGACCCGTCTTCGACTCACGCCATGCAGGGCCTGATCGGCCTTAAAGAGCGCTTCGACGTGGCCTTCGCCTGCGACCCGGACCATGATCGCCACGGCATCGTCACGCCGTCCGGTGGCCTGCTGGCGCCGAACAACTACCTGGCGGTGTCCATCGATTACCTGTTCCAGAACCGTCCGCAATGGCGCGCCGATGCCGCCGTGGGCAAGACCGTGGTCAGCAGCGGCCTGATCGACCGCGTGGCCAAGCGCCTGGGTCGTCGCCTGTACGAAGTGCCGGTGGGCTTCAAGTGGTTTGCCGATGGTCTGTTCGATGGCTCCCTGGGCTTTGGCGGCGAAGAAAGCGCCGGCGCCTCGTTCCTGCGCAAGGACGGCGGCGTCTGGAGCACCGACAAGGACGGTCTGATCCCGGCCCTGCTGGCGGCGGAAATGACCGCACGTACCGGTCGCGACCCGAGCCAGGCTTATCGTGCGCTGACCGATGAACTGGGCGAACCGTTCTCGGTGCGGGTCGATGCCAAGGCCAATCCTGAGCAGAAGGCGCTGTTGAGCAAGCTGTCGCCGGCTCAGGTCACCTCGACTGAATTGGCCGGTGAGCCGATCCAAAGCATTCTCAGCCATGCACCGGGCAACGAACAGGCCATCGGCGGTTTGAAAGTCATGACCGAAAACGGCTGGTTCGCGGCACGTCCGTCGGGCACCGAGGATATCTACAAGATCTATGCGGAAAGCTTTGTCAGCGATGAACACCTGAAGCAGCTGGTTGCCGAAGCCCAGACCCTGGTGGACGGCGCAATCTCCACCAAGTAACGCAACCCCCTGGAGCGAGGCTTGCCTCGCTCCTACAGGGTTTGGTGGTGTAATGCACAAAAAGGGCGACCTCCATGGTTGCCCTTTTTTGTCAGGCCAGATCCACCAGCACGATTTCGCTGTCTTCGATCGCCGTCACTCGCAATACATCCTCTTCAGCCACCGCAACACCGTCTCGAGCTTGTGCGCGCAAGCCATTGACTTCAATCACACCGGTCGCCGGAACCAGGTAGGCACGACGGCCGCTGTCCAAACGATACTCGGCGCTTTCGCCGGCTTTGAGGTTCGCCGCCACCAACCGCGCATCGGCACGGATACGAAGGCTCTGATCATCACCCGCCTTGCCGCTGGCCAAAGTCACGAAACCTTCGCGCCCGTCTTTCGGGAAGGGTTTGGCGCCCCAGGACGGTGCCAGGCCGGATTCATTGGGGATGATCCAGATCTGGAAGATCTTGGTCGGCGTCGCTTCCAGGTTGTATTCGCTGTGGGCGATACCGGTGCCGGCGCTCATGACCTGGACGTCACCGGCTTCGGTGCGGCCCTTGTTGCCCAGGTTGTCCTGGTGGCTGATCGCGCCTTCACGTACATAGGTGATGATTTCCATGTCCCGGTGCGGATGCTGCGGGAAACCGGTGCCGGGGGCGATCACGTCGTCGTTCCAGACCCGCAGGTTGCCCCAGTTCATGCGCTTGGGATCGTAATACTCGGCGAACGAAAAGTGGTGATGGGCATTCAGCCAGCCATGGTCGGCACCACCGAGGGAATTGAAAGGTCTGAGTTCAAGCATGATCGTCTCCTGTAAAGGTTCGTCATGGTGGGCAGAGAAGGGTGCAGAGCGCCTGAGCCACGAAGAGACCGTTGGTTGATGACGGGCATCATCCTTCAGGCAACGATCGATAAAAAGCGTAAAAAATACCTCATAACAATCGAGTATCTTGATATAAAACAGCCTCGAAACATTCTCACCCGGCTTTCAGTTGATCGCATAACCCAATGAGTCATAAGCATTTCACTAGAACTCAACGGCAAATGCAGACACCATAGCCCGCAACAGCCTCACACCCTGGAGCCTTTCCGCGTGTCGCAACACACCCCCGATCTCCCTCCCGAACTTCTTCCGTTGGCCGAGATGTCGCTCTTCAAGCGCCTGGCCGCCCGGTTCTTTGGTCACGGCCTGACACGCCTGCGCGCGCAACACCGTGCGTCGTGGCTGCATGGTCAGGCGGACGGCTTTCGCAGCGGGCACACCGCCGGGGTCGAGTATGGCTATAAGGAAGGCCGGCTCGAAGGTCTGGAAGAGGGCCGGCAGGTCCTGCTGATTCGCGACTCGCGTTCAACCGAGCATCGGCCACCGAATATCGACGATCACCTGTTCGATGACTGGCGCCTGCCGCTGACGGCCGAGCTGAAAAAGCGCATGAAGGCCGACGTTGCGCGTCTATTGCCAGCCCACGCGCAACCGAGCGCCGCGCAGTGGAAGATGATCTTCAGCGACACCCCTTCGACGTCGGTGATCGCCGGTGCGGGCGCGGGCAAGTCGACGACGCTGGTGCTGCGTATTGTGTTGCTGAGCCATTACCTGGGCTTCGAATTGAGCTCGATGACCGTGGTGACCTTCACCCGCGAATCGCGCAAGGACTTCATCAATAAACTGATAGAACTGTTTGCCCTGTGGGGACGCACCCTTGGCTTGAAGGAAGCGCGGGATCTGGTGCGCACCTTCCACTCGCGGATTCTACCGATGGTCCGCAGCCTGCCGGGCTTTGAGCGCCTGCAAGCCTTCGAAAACCTCAGCCTGCGCCCGCAAGGCGGCGACGAGGAAGTCGACAGCAACCCGTTCGACCTGCGCATCAACGATGCCCAGCGCCAGCAACTCAATGCCTGCTATCACGCCCTGCATACCCGTGATGTACGTTTCCGCGAGCTGATCCAGCCGCTGTCGCGCCACGCCCTGCAACTCAAGGAACTGGAGCGCGATCACCCGGATGTGCAGAAACGCGTGGCGGTCACCGAGCTGGCGGCCAAGCGCGACGAAGAGCTGTGCGATCTGGTCGAGGATCTATGGGTACGCGCCGGCGCCTGGCCAATCAAAGGCATAAAGCCCAATCGTCAGGTCTTTGATATCAACGGCTCGAAATTCCATAGCCACGGCTACATTCCATCGCTGGATGCCTGGGTGATACTGGGCTTCGATCCCCGGGAAAACCCGCAGGTGACACGCCCGAACGCCAAGCTGACGGTGCGCGCGGAGTGGGCGGTAAAACGCACCCTGTTTCAAGCCTTCTGTCGTAAACCATTGATTTGGCTGGATAGTTACGATTCATCGAAACGTGTTCTGGCCTCGCTGGCTGGCGACGCCAGTGCCGGGCCGGGCTTCGATTACAAGGTCAAGGGCGAGCTGGCTTCGGCGCCCTTGCTGGATTGTTTTGTCGCCGCCGCCGGCTTTATCGAGAACCTGGGGCTGGACGTGCCGGACGCCGTCAGCCAGATGAGTTTCGCCAAGGATGATCCGGACCGGTTTTTCTTCGAGGCCCTGAGCCTGTTCTGGCGGGCGCTGGAAGATCATCTGCTGGACCAGAAACCGCCGATCATGACCTATAACCGCATGTTCGCGCTGTTCAGCGAGCATTCGCCGGAGAACCTCAAGCTGCTGGGCGATGACTTGTTGCGACCGATGTCGCACCTGATGATCGACGAATTCCAGGACGTTTCGCCGCAGATCGTCTCGTGGATCCGCGCCAGCCTGGCCGAGATCCGCAGTCGTGGGCCGGCCATGCACGTGGGGCGCGGCGCCCAGCGTTCGTCGCTGCTGTGCGTCGGCGATGACTGGCAGTCGATCTACGGCTGGCGCGGCAGTTCGCCGAGTTACTTCATGGAATTCAACAAGACGTTTTCCTCGCCGAGCACCACCAAGGTCATGCTCAGCGACAACTACCGCAGCCATCAATACATCATCGACGCGGCCGAACACATCGTACGCGCAGCGCCCGCGATTGCCGGCAAGAAGGCCAAGGCCTGCGGCGAGCCGAAGGATCTGCGGCCGGTCAATGTGCTCGATCGCGATGATCAGGGTATGGCCAAGCAGCTGATCGAACACTATCGAAAGGGCGACTCGATCTTGATGCTCTATCGAAAAAGCAGCGATAAGTCATTGATTGAAGAGCATATTCAGTCTGTAGTTAATGTTGATTCTAGCTTGCCTCATGAGGCGCGCCGCCTGAAGCAACTGACCTATCACAGTGCCAAGGGCCTGCAGGCCGACGCGGTATTTCTGCTGGGCGACTGTCAGCATCTGACCAGTTCGCCCTACAAGAACCAGGTCTATCGCATGGCGGGTTTGGGCAAGGCCGGCGACAACGAAGCCTACGACAACGCGCAGAAAGACGAGATCCTGCGTCTGGCGTATGTGGGTATCACCCGCGCGGTGAGTCATTGCTACTGGTACGTCGACGGGCAGGACACCCAGGCGGCCAATCTACCCAAGGCGTCCGACCGCATCGGCAAGGGCAAGCCGTTCTTTGCTGATCAGCGACGCGAGGCATAAAACGATCCGCCACAAAAAAAGCCCACATAATGTGGGCTTTTTTACAGACTAAAACGACCCTCAGGCATAACTCCTCAAGGCCACCGGTGGAATGAACGCTTCCAGCTCATCTTCCACCGCTTCGATTATTCGTTCGACATCCGCGGCATTCATCACCGTCGCGCAAGGAATGCCGGCAATGGCGATCATGGTCTCGCCACTGGCACGATCAAACAGACGGGCAATCATGCTGCCCGGCGCATCCATGCTCGCCTCGAAACCCATGGGATGAAAATGCCAGCGCATCAGCTGGCAGGCGTTTGGAAACGTGACCTTGCTGAAC
The DNA here is from genome assembly GCF_013359595.1 of Pseudomonas sp. C1C7. Taxonomy (GTDB): domain Bacteria; phylum Pseudomonadota; class Gammaproteobacteria; order Pseudomonadales; family Pseudomonadaceae; genus Aquipseudomonas. Next base: position 51,639 of record NZ_JABFMP010000006.1, read on the forward strand.
CCTTTGTTCATGTGTAGCCCACCTTCTTCATCGAGCGCTTCCTTTAGCTCACGTTAGGAGGGAAGAGCCCTCATTGGCTCAACCAGTGACAGACCTTAAAAGTAGCATCGGCATGTGAAAAGAATGTGTTTTTTTCAGGCCGTTTGGCGATTGCATCTCATTTTTTATGCGGGGCGAGGCGCGCAAACGTTTCACGCAAGACCACGCCCACGGTTTGGCGATTGAAGCAGGCGTGGAAGTTGGGCAAGCTCGGCTTTTTTTCATCGAGACCTTTATGCACGCCGAGGATGATGGCCCGCAGCAAACCCAGGCCACGGCCGAGACGGTCATGCGTTATCACTTGCGCTGGAAGCACCGGGATCTGGACGGGGTGATGGCGCTCTATCACCCGGATGTTCAGTACAACGACTTTTTCCAGAACCGCGTGATGGGCCTGGACGAATTGCGCGAATACGTACGCAGCAGCATGCCTCGCGATCCCGATGAAGCCCTGGAACACTCGGACCGCATTCGCCTGGACGGCAACACCGCGTTCATCCAGTACCGCATCACCCTGCGTGGCGGCGAAGGCCTGGTGTCGTTTCGTGCCAGCGAAGCGATCACCGTGCGCGACGGTTTGATCTGGCGGGTCAATGAATACGCCTCACTGGTCCGTGAGCAGGCCACGCGCAAGCATTCGACCGCCCAGCGCCCGGCAGTCAGTCGACTCGGCCTGTCGCCCCGGCAATTGAGTTTCATGGCCGATGACCTGCAGCAGTATTTCCAGCGCCAGCAGCCTTATCTCGACCCTGAGCTGGATTTGCAGCGAGTGGCGAAGGAGTGCGGGTACAGCCGCAATCAGATCTCCTATCTGCTCAATCAGGTGCTTGGCCAGAGCTTCTACCGCTACGTCAACCAGGCTCGGCTGCAGCATTTGCTGACAGCGCTGGATCAGGCCACGCCACCGCTGCGCATCGACGAACTGGCGTTTGCCGCGGGCTTCAACTCGCTTTCCGCGTTCTACAGCTGTTTCCGCCAGCACACCGGCCAGTCGCCCAAGGCTTATGTGAAGCAAATTTCTCTGCGTGCACGCGCGCAAGACAATTCCTGAGATCACCCACTAGGATCGACGCCATCGAAGTTTGAGTGGCGGGATCCTGCATGACAGCGTGGCGCAAAATCAGTTTATGGATGGACCAGCTCGACGAGCCGCTACAGGCGCGTCCTTCGCTGGAGCGGGATCTGGATGTCGACGTCGCGATCATCGGCGCCGGGTATACCGGGCTTTGGACCGCGTATTACCTCAAGCGCCATGCCCCTGAGCTGAACATCGCCATCGTCGAGGCACAAACCGCCGGCTTTGGAGCTTCGGGGCGCAACGGCGGCTGGCTGATGGGCAATCTTCTGGGCGAAGACCGGTTGCTTGCGGCGTCCTCGCCCGAACAACGCCGAGTCTCCTACGATCTGCTGCACAGCATTCCCGATGAAGTGGCGATTGTCCTCGAACGCGAGGGGATCGACTGTGATTACCGCAAGGGCGGGGCGCTGTACTGCGCGGCGCGCTACCCGGAGCAGGAAGCCAGCCTGCGTCAGTATCTGGCCAAGCTGTATGCCCAAGGGCTGAACGAAAGCGATTACCGCTGGCTGAGCCCTGAGCAGCTGTCGCAGCAGATCCGTGTCGCCAAACCCTACGGTGGCATCTTCGCGCCCCATGTCGCCACCGTGCATCCGGCCAAACTGGCGCGCGGCCTGGCTCGGGCGGTGGAGCGTCTTGGCGTGACGATCTACGAGAACAGCCCGGTGACCCAATGGCAATCCGGCAGCCTGCGTACCGCCAAGGCCTCGGTGCGCAGCCGCTGGGTGGTGCCGGCGGTGGAAGGCTATTCGGTGACCTTGCCCCCGTTGGGGCGTTACCAGTTGCCGGTGCAAAGCCTGATCGTCGCCACCGAACCGCTGTCCAACGCCACCTGGGACGAGATCGGCCTGAGCCAGGGTCAAGCCTTCAGCGAAAGCAGCCGTCAGGTCACCTATGGCCAGCGCACCGCGGACAACCGGCTGATCTTCGGCGCCCGGGGCGGCTATCAGTTCGCCGGCCGGCTGCGCCATGACTTCGACCTGACCAGCAGCGAAATCGAACTGCGCCGCTACCTGTTCGGCGAGCTGTTCCCGCAGCTCAAGAACGTGCAGATCACCCACGGCTGGGGCGGCAACCTGGGTATGTCCCGGCGGTTCAAGCCGCACATGCTGTGCGACCGGGCCAGTGGCATTGCCTTGTCCGGCGGTTATGGCGGGGAGGGCGTCGGCGCCAGCGCCCTGGGCGGCCGGACCCTGGCGGATCTCATCCTTGAGCGCGATACCGAGCTGGTGCGCCAGCCCTGGGTCCTGCCGCAACGGGGGCTGGATGCGCTCAAGGCCTGGGAGCCCGAACCCTGCCGTTGGCTCGGCTACAACGCGATCATTCGCAGCTTCGTCCATGAAGACCAGACCCTGGCCAACCCGGCTACCGCGCCCTGGCGGCGCAAGCTTGCCAGCGGGGTTGCCGGGTTCATGGAAGGTTTCATGCGTTAAACGCTTTTTCACAGACAGGTATTCCCATGAGCATCACCCAATTCAAGAACACCGCGACCCTCGAGCTGGAAGAGTCCAACCCGGTCGCCGTCCCTCTGGGCACCCCCGTGGCGGTGGCCTCGACCACCAGCGTGGAGCGCGACGACGGCGTCGAAACCGGCGTCTGGGAATGCACCCCGGGGCGCTGGCGGCGGCAGATCGTCGCCCAGGAGTTCTGCCACTTCATCCAGGGCCGCTGCACCTTCACCCCGGACGGCGGCGAGCCCCTGCACATCGAAGCCGGCGACGCACTGATGTTGCCGGCCAACAGCCTCGGGATCTGGGACATCCAGGAAACCGTGCGCAAGACCTACGTTTTGATTTTCTAAACGCTGATCCCTTTGATTGCCTGCCAACAAAAACAAACCCATACAGGAATCGATTCATGCTGCGACAGACTCTGATATTTGCCCCGTTGATGCTGGCTGCCTCCATCAGCCAGGCGGCGGAAACCGTCAAGATTTATAACTGGTCGGATTACATCGCTCCGGACACCACCAAGGATTTCCAGAAAGAAACCGGCATCGGCTTCACCTACGACGTCTACGACAGCAACGAAACCCTGGATGGCAAATTGATGACCGGCAAATCCGGTTATGACGTGGTGTTTCCGTCCAACCACTTCATGGCCCGGCAGATCGAAGGCAAGGCGCTCAAGACCCTGGACAAGAGCCAGTTGCCGAACTGGAAGAATCTCAACCCGGTGCTGCTCAAGGCGTTGCAGGGCAACGATCCGGGCAACGAACACGGTTTCCCGTATCTGTGGGGCAGCACCGGCATCGGCTACAACATTGCCAAGGTCAAGGCAGTGCTGGGCGACAACGCGCCGGTGGATTCGTGGGATCTGATTTTCAAGCCGCAAAACATGGAGAAGCTGCAGAAGTGTGGGGTGGCGATTCTCGATAACGGACCGGAGTTGTTGCCGGCGGCGTTGAACTACCTGGGGTTGCCGCATCACAGCAAGAACCCGCAAGACTACAAAAAGGCCGAGGCCTTGCTGCTCAAAGTCCGGCCTTACGTCAGCTACTTCCATTCATCCAAGTACACCAGCGACCTGGCCAACGGTGATATCTGCGTGGCGGTCGGTTTCTCCGGCGACATCCTGCAAGCGGAAAACCGTGCCAAGGAAGCGAAGAACGGCATCGATATCGGTTATTCGATCCCCAAGGAAGGCGCCGCGATCTGGTTCGACATGGTCGCGATGCCAGTCGACGCCCCGGACGAAAAGGCCGGCTACGCCTTCATGAACTACCTCCTGCGCCCGGACGTCATGGCCGGCATCAGCAACTACGTGCACTACGCCAACGGCAACGAACAGGCCGACACCCTGATCGACCCGGCCATCAAGAACGACACCAAGGTCTACCCGAGCCCGGACATGATGGGCAAATTGTTTGCGCTCGAAGCGATGCCGCTTAACATCGATCGGGTTCGGACGCGGGTCTGGAACAAGATTCGGACGGGGAGCTGAAGTTACATATTTTGTCGCGATGGATGCTGTCAGGCATTACGACAGAGCGGTTCGCCGGGAGAAAGATGTCAAACATCTTGCCAGGTATGTCGTGGCTAACCCCATTCGGGCCGGGCTGGTTGAACGCGTGCATGATTACCCATTGTGGGATGCATGTTGGCTCTGACAATCGACGACTGCTGCGCAGCCTGACGCAGCCTTCGGCAGCTGCTACAGGTTCTGTGTCCGCCGCGGATCATGTAGCAGCTGGCGAAGCCTGCGTCCGAGCGCGCAGCGGTCGCAAAATCATTCAACACGGATTCCGGGTTCAATCCTCCTCACGAACCGTCGCGACTTCATCCGCCCGCACTTTGACTTTCGCGCCGGAAATGTCTTCGAACTCGTAGAAGCCATCCTTGGTCTTGGTTTTCGGCATGTCCTTGGTCAGGTATTGCGTGCCGTTTTGCAGGGTTACCACGGTGGGGGTGGAGCAGCCTGCCAGTGCCAGCAGGGCGGCAGCCGCCAAGGGTAAGCCCAACGTCTTGATGTTCATAACCACCTCTCACATTCGAAAAAACGCGGCGACCGTCGCGTTTGACAGCACCTCTATCGCGGTTGGTGCCGTGGACGAGCAGAAAGTTCGGCCTCTCAAGAAAAATGATTGATGGCGATCCGCCCATCTTTTTCCGATTGCACCGTGTGGGGTGTTGCTGGTATCTGTACGCATAACCAGTATTCGCTCGCCATGGCCCCCTTTCCCGTGACCGCAAATCCCCTCGAAGACCCGTTCTATTACCTGAACAATTTCATGCAAGTGCTTGATTGGCTTGAACAACGCTATGGCGATGTGCTGGCCGAAGAGGAGCAGCGCTTCATCTCTGACTTCAATCAACTGAATCGCGAATCCCGTGCACTGTTGGTCAGGATGGTCATGCGCAAGGGCATTCATTTCAGGGCGAGCAAGCTGCAATACGTCGAAATCGGCGACACCCTCGAAGCGGTGAAGCCACTGGTGGCGCTGGGCTGGATCGACGAACAACGGCCACTGCCAATCGAGGCGCTGTGCGAACTGTTGCTCAAAGCCGAAATCCTGCAATGTCTGGGCCACGCGATCGATCAGCCCAAAGGCAAGAAAACCGACTGGCTTCCCATCCTGAGCGAGCGCTTTCCCGAGGAGCTGAGCTTCCAGGCGTGGTGCCCGGCTCTAAACGAGCGCCTGTTCAGTTTGACCATCATGGATCTGTGCGACCGACTGCGTTTCATGTTTTTCGGCAACCTCTACCAGGACTGGTCCGAATTCGTCCTGGCGGACCTCGGTATCTTTACCTATGAAAAAGTCGAGTTCTGCGCCGATTCCCGTGGTTTTCGCAACCGCGAGGACGTGGATGCCGGCATGTTCCTGCACCTGTGCCAGCAAGCATTCATAGACGGCGAGCCAATCGATGACATCGTCGAGCGCATCGGCCGCCTGGTCCTCGGCAACCCCTGGATGCAAAGACGCCGCGACAAACTGCTGTTCCAGATGGCCCAACACTGCGAACGCATCGCCGATTTCGCGACGGCCCTGACGCTCTACCGCCAATGTGCCTACCCCGGCGCCCGGGTGCGCCTGATCCGCGTGCTGGAGCGATGCGCCGAATACGAACGGGCCCTGGACCTTGCCACCGAAGTCCAGCAATCCGCCCCAAGCGCCGCCGAACAGCAACAACTGCTGCGCATGTTGCCCAGGTTGCGCCGCAAACTCGGCGGCCCGGCGGTGAAACGCGCAGCTCAACGGCAGATGGAGCGCCTGGATCTGCTGCTGCCCAGAATCGATCCCGACCTGTCCGTGGAGTTCTACGTCCAGGCACACCTGGCAGAAGATTCGGCGCCGGTGCACTACGTGGAGAACAGCCTGATCAATTCGCTGTTCGGCCTGCTGTGCTGGCCGGCGATTTTCGCGCCGCTGCCCGGCGCGTTTTTCCACCCGTTCCAGCGCGGTCCGGTGGATCTGCTCAACGAAGACTTCCAGGAAAGGCGAGCGCAGCTGTTCCAGGCTTGCCTTGATCAACTGGACGACGGTCGATACCTGCACACCATCCGCCAGTGCTACGCGGAAAAATGGGGCGTGCAGTCACCTTTCGTGTTCTGGGGTGCACTCGACGAGACCTTGCTGGAGCAGGCCCTGGACTGCCTGCCAGCCGAGCACCTCAAACACTGGTTCAACCGCCTGTTGCTGGACATCAAGGCCAATCGCGCCGGGATGCCGGACCTGATCCAGTTCTGGCCGCAGCAGAAAACCTACCGCATGATCGAAGTCAAAGGCCCGGGCGATCGCCTGCAGGACAACCAGTTGCGCTGGCTGGAGTTCTGTCATGAACACGGCATGCCGATCGCCGTGTGCTACGTGCAGTGGGCGGAGCAGGGCGCTTGAGCTACAGCATCGCGGTGCGAGCGTTGTGCGAGTTCACTGCAAAGGTGGGCGATCTCGACCTGCGTTTCACCCCGTCACCGACGGCGCTGGAGGGCATCGTTGGCCATCGCACCGTGGCCTCCCGGCGCAGCGAGGACTATCAGAGCGAAGTCGCCCTTGAAGGCCGGTTTCAAAGCCTGACCGTCAAAGGCCGGGCCGATGGCTACGACCCGGCGCAAAACTGCCTGGAAGAAGTCAAAACCTACCGTGGCGACCTGAGCAAGCAACCGGCCAATCACCGGCAACTGCACTGGGCCCAGGCGAAGATCTACGGCTGGCTGATGTGCTGCAAGCTTGAGCTTGAGCAGATCAACCTGGCACTGGTGTACTTCGACATCGTCAGCGAAAAGGAAACCTGCCTGGTCGAAAGCTTCAGCGCCACACAGTTGCAGGCGTTCTTCGAAACGCATTGCACCCGGTTTCTGCACTGGGCCGAACAGGAAATGACCCATCGCCAGGCGCGTAACCTCGGGGCGCAGCAGCTGACATTCCCCCACAGCGGTTTTCGCCCGGGGCAGCGGCATCTGGCCGAGTCGGTGTTCAAGGCGGTCAGTACTGGCCGTTGCCTGATGGCCCAGGCGCCGACCGGGATCGGCAAGACCCTGGGCACGTTGTTCCCGATGCTCAAGGCCCTGGCGCCGCAGCAACTGGACAAGGTGTTCTTCCTCACGGCGAAAACCCCCGGACGCAAACTGGCGCTGGATGCGGCGCAGGTCATCCTCGACAGCGCCAACGCGCCGCCTCTGCGGGTGCTGGAGATGATTGCCCGAGACAAGGCCTGCGAACACCCCGACAAAGCCTGCCACGGCGAGTCCTGCCCCTTGGCGCAGGGCTTTTACGACCGTTTGCCGGCCGCACGACAAGCCGCCAGCGAACTGAAACTGCTGGACCGGAACGCCTTGCGCCAGGTCGCCCTGGACCACACCGTATGCCCGTATTACCTGAGCCAGGAAATGGCCCGCTGGGCCGACGTGGTGGTTGCCGATTACAACTATTACTTCGACTTCAGCGCCTTGCTGTTCGGGCTGGCCCAGGCCAATCAATGGAAGGTCGCGGTACTGGCGGATGAGGCCCACAACCTGGTGGAGCGCGGCCGGCAGATGTACAGCGCCAGCCTCGACCAGTTCACACTCGACACCGTACGCAAAACCGCGCCTGAACCCCTGAAAAAGTCCTTCCAGCGGGTCAATCGCGAATGGAACGCCCTGCATGACCCGCAGCCGATGGCCTATCAGGCCTACGACAAGGCGCCGGAGAAACTGCTGCAGGCGCTGTCTTCCTGCACCGGCAGCATCGGCGAATACCTGAACGACCACCCGCAAGGGCTGGACAGCGCATTGCAGAGCTTTTACTTCGACATGTTGCAGTTCTGCCGGGTAGCCGAGCTGTTCGATGAGCAATTCCTGTTCGACATCACCAAGCGCGACCTCGACCGCAAGAAACCGCTGTCGAACCTGTGCCTGCGCAACGTGGTGCCTGCCGGGTTCATCGGGCCGCGCCTGACGGCGGCGCGCAGCACCGTGCTGTTCTCCGCGACCCTGAGCCCGCGCCGCTATTACGCCGATCTGCTGGGTACGCCCGCCAACACGGTGTGCATCGACGTCGAATCGCCGTTTCATGCCGATCAGCTTCAGGTGCACATCGCCAGCCAGATCTCGACCCGGTTCACCCATCGGCAGGCGTCCCTTGCGCCTATCGTCGAATTGATCGCCCGGCAGTACCAAACCCGCCCCGGCAACTACCTGGCGTTCTTCAGCAGCTTCGATTACTTGCAGCAGGTCTCGCAGCTGCTGGCCGAACGGCACCCGCAGATCAAAACGTGGTCCCAATCCCGAGGCATGGCTGAAGCGCAGCGCCAGCAGTTTCTCGATCAGTTCAGCGAGGACGGCGAGGGCATTGGTTTTGCGGTGCTGGGTGGGGCGTTCGGTGAAGGCATCGACCTGCCCGGCGCGCGGCTGATCGGCGCCTTTATCGCGACCCTGGGGCTGGCGCAGCTGAACCCGGTCAATGAGCAGATGAAGCAGCGCATGGCGGCGATTTTCGGCGCCGGCTACGACTACACCTACCTGTACCCCGGCCTGCAAAAAGTGGTGCAGGCGGCCGGCCGGGTGATCCGCACTCAGCAAGACAAAGGCGTGGTGATGCTGATCGATGACCGGTTTGCCGAGTCACGGGTTCGGCAGTTGCTGCCGAGTTGGTGGTCCATTGGCGATGCTCCGGTATCGGGCGCCTAAAATCAGGCTGTCCAAATCAGCGGTTTGTCGCATACTTCCAAGAAACATTCTGACGCGAGTACTCAATGAGCGAGGATCGAAGCAAAGGGATCGCAAGCGAGGACATGCGCTTTCGGCTATTGGTCGATGCGGTTGTCGACTATGCGATCTACATGATCGATCCCGACGGTATCATCATCAGCTGGAACGCTGGCGCCAGGCGTTTCAAGGGTTATGAAGAAGCCGAGATCCTCGGCCAGCATTTCTCGCGTTTCTACACCGACGCCGACCGACGGGCCGGCTTGCCACAACGGGCGCTGGACACGGCGCTGCGCGAAGGGCGCTTCGAAGGCGAAGGCTGGCGGGTGCGCAAGGACGGCACGCATTTCTGGTCCAGCGTGGTGATCGATCCGATACGTGATCCGTCGGGTACGCTGCTGGGCTATGCCAAGATCACCCGTGACCTGACCGACCGCAAGATGGCCGAGGAAACCCTCAAGCAAAGCGAGCAGCAGTTCCGCCTGCTGGTGCAGAGCGTCACCGATTACGCCATCTACATGCTCACCCCGGACGGCTACGTGTCCAACTGGAACCCGGGCGCCCAGCGCATCAAGGGCTACCGGCCCGAAGAGGTCATCGGCCAGCACTTTTCCATGTTCTACACCGCCGAGGACCGTGAGGCCAACGAGCCGTATCGGACCCTGGACATTGCCAGGCGTGAAGGGCGTTTCGAAAATCGCGGCTGGCGCCAACGTAAGGACGGCACGCGGTTCCTTGCCCATGTGGTGGTCGACCCGATCTGGGGCGATACCGGCACCTTGCTGGGTTTCGCCAAGATCACCCGTGATGTCACCGAGGCCGCCCAGGCCCAGCAGACCCTTGAGAAAACCCGCGAAGCCCTGTTCCAGGCGCAGAAGATGCAGGCCATCGGTCAGCTCAGCGGCGGCATTGCCCATGACTTCAACAATTTGCTGACGGTGATCCTCGGCAACCTGGAAATCGTCCGCAAGCGCGTGGGCGACGATCCACGCCTGACCCGTCTGCTCGACAACGCCACCCAGGGCGCCCAGCGCGGCGTGTCCCTGACCCAGCGCATGCTGGCCTTTGCCCGCCGTCAGGAACTCAAGGCCGAAGCGGTTGAAATCCCGGCGCTCGTGCAAGGCATCACCGGCCTGCTGCGCAGTTCACTCGGGCCTTCGATCAGAATTGAAATGCACTTTCTGCCGCAACCGGAGCCGGTGCTGGCGGACGTCAACCAGCTGGAGCTGGCGGTGCTCAACCTCGCGACCAATGCCCGGGACGCCATGCCCAACGGCGGCAAGATCGTGATGGGCACGCGCACCGAAGTCATTCTCGATCAACCCCATTCGACCCTGGCACCGGGGCGATACGTGTGCCTGAGCATCACCGACACCGGCGAAGGCATGGATGAAGTGACGCTCGCCTCGGCGATGGATCCGTTCTTCACCACCAAGGGCGTGGGCAAGGGCACCGGGCTTGGGTTGTCGATGGTGCATGGCTTTATCGAGCAGATGGGCGGGCGCTTCGTGCTCAAGAGCGAAAAGGGCCAGGGCACCACGGCGGAATTGTGGCTGCCGGTCGCTCAGGCGGGGTCGCTGGCCGAGGCCGCGGATAGCGCGCCTGCCGCCCCCGAGGTGCCACGGTTGAATGTGCTGGTGGTGGATGACGACAGCCTGGTGCTGACCAGTACCTGTCTGCTCCTGGAGGACCTGGGGCATCGGGTCAGCTTCGCCGATTCCGGTGCACAGGCGCTGCGCCTGCTGGAGAGTGAGCAGCACTTCGATCTGGTCATCACCGACATGGCCATGCCGCAGATGAATGGCGCACAACTGGCCCAGGCGATCAGGATCCTGATGCCCGACTTGCCCATCATCCTCGCCACCGGTTTTGCCGAAAGCATCGATGGCTTCGCCGCCGGTCTGCCGCGTTTGTCCAAACCCTTCACTCAAAACAGTCTGGTGGAGATCATCGCCGCGGCGCTGAGGTGAGTCGGCGCTCGCGCTGCTCGTAGCGTGCAAGCATCGGCTGGGTGCTGATGCCGTGCAGCAGAATGCTCAGTGCCACCACCGACAGGGTCAGATCGGTGCACAGGCTGGCGACCGCAGCTGGCAGGTCGTGATTCAGGGCATAGAACAGGTAGTAAAAGCTGCCGATGCCGCGAATCCCGAACCAGCCAATCAGCAGCCGTTGCCGGGTGTTGAGCAGGCTGCCCCAGGGCACCAATCCGACGCTCAAGGGGCGAATCACGCAGAACAGCACCAGGGCGATCGCCAGCGCGCGCCAGTCCCAATGGCCGACCAGCACCACGCCGAGCAGGGTCACCAGAAACACCTCCATGGCCCGTTCCACCAGCCCGCCAAATGCCAGCATGTCGCCGATCATGATGCCGGCGGCCACCTGCGTGTCGTCCAGATGCTCCACGTCGCCGTGCAGCGCCTCATGGGGTTCGACATCCTGGTGGCCCACCACCGCTTTGACCAGATGCTCCGCCGGCGGCTGCAAGTGCCCGGCGGCGTTGACCTCAGCAGCCCGCAACCCCAGGCCGGCGGCGAACACCGAGAGAAAGCCGTAGCCGTGCACCGCTTCGGCGGCAACGTAGGCCAGGGCAATCAGGGCGAAGGTCAGGTAATCGTTGGGCGACAGGGTGCTGTCGGCATTGCGGATGCGCATCGACAGGGTCAGGCGGCCGATCCCGCGCCCCATGCAGTAGCCGATCAGCAGGCCGGCTGGCACTGCCCACAGCAGGCGTTTCAGGGCCCAATCATCCAGCCAGGCGGTGGACGCCCCTTCGGCTTGTTGCAGGAACAACAGACCGAGGATGACGAAGGGAAAGGCGATGCCATCGTTCAGGCCGGCTTCGCCAGAAAGACCGAAACGCACCGGGTCGTCATCCTGGGCATCGTTGACCTGCACCAGCGATGCGAGCACCGGGTCGGTGGGCGCCAGAATCGCGCCGATCAGCAAGGACGGCCCCCACGCCAGATCGAAGGCGAAATGCAGCAGCAGACAGACACCGGCAATGGTCAACACCATCACCGGGCCGGCAAGGCCGTAGGCAACGCGCCATTTGCGCTTGGTGAGCGGCAGACGCAGTTTCAGTCCGCAGACGAACAGCGAAAAAAGCACCGCGACTTCCGTCAGGTGCTCCATCCAGAACGATGCTTCATTGAGGTCCAGCCTGAGCCAGCCCAGGCCCGCCGGTCCGATGGCCATGCCAAACAGCAGGCACACGGCCGAGGTGGTCACCGGCATCCAGCGCAAATACGAAGACGTCAGCGCCAGGGCCAGCAACACGGCGCCCAGTACCGACACCCAGGCAACAAAGCTCATGGCCTCGGGTCTTCAGCCGACGACGGTGTAGGCGGCAAAGCCGATGCACTGGTTGAGGGTCGGTCTGGCGTCAAAGGTGCAGGACATCCAGCGGATGAAACCGCCGATGAATGCAACGCCGACTATGATGCTGACGTACAGCAGCACACTCAGTTGCAAGACGCTGGCGGCGCCCTTGTAGCTCTGCTCGCCGCAATCGGGATAGGGGTCCATCTTGCGCTGCGAACCGGGGACGGGCTGATGCTGTGTGGGGAAGGGTGGTTTGGGGTAGTGGGTCATCATCAATCTCCGAACTTTAGTGGTGCCTGTTCGGGGTTGACTGTGAGGGTTTGGCGGGAGTTCGGTTGGATTTAAAGACCTCACCAAACCCTGTAGGAGCTGCCGAAGGCTGCGATCTTTTGATTTTGCTTTTTGAAGATCAAGATCAAAGGATCGCAGCCTTCGGCAGCTCCTACAGGGGATTTATGGCGTTAACGGGTGAGACTACGCTCCATCCGGCTGATGCCTTCTTCGAGCAACGACCGCGGGCAGCCGAAGTTCAGGCGCACGAACTGTTTGCAGTCGTCGCCAAAATCCAGGCCCGGGCTCAGGCCGACCTTGGCCTGTTCCAGGAAGAACTGCTGCGGGTTGTCCAGCCCCAGCGCCGTGCAGTCGAGCCAGGCCAGGTAGGTGCTTTGCGGCACGTTCATGGTGATGCCCGGCAGGCGGGTGCGCACGGCGTCGACCAGGTAATCGCGGTTGCCTTGCAGGTAGGCGCTCAACTCGGCCAGCCAGGGACCGGCTTCGCTGTAGGCCACGCGGGTCGCTTCCAGGCCCAGCGGGTTGACGCTGTCGACCATGCCGCAACGGGCGTGGTTGACCTTCTCGCGCAGGTGACGGTCTTGAATGATCATGAACGAGGTTTTCAGGCCGGCGATGTTGTAGGCCTTGCTCGCCGACATCAGGGTGATGGTGCGCTGGGCGATCTGCGGGCTCAGGGTGGCGATCGGAATGTGCTTGCGACCGTCGTAGCACAGCTCGGCATGGATCTCGTCGGAGATGATCCAGGCGTCGTGCTCCAGACAGATATCGGCGATGGCTTGCAGTTCCTCCCGAGGGAAGGCCTTGCCCAGCGGGTTGTGCGGGTTGCTCAGCAGCAACGCGCCGCCACCTTGCAGCGACTGGCTCAGGGTATCGAGCGGGGTGCGGTAGGTGCCGTCGGCTTGCGCCTCGAAACCCAGCTCGACCTTGTTCAGGCCCCAGTGCCCCGGCGCGTGGCGCAGTGGCGGGTAGTTGGGAACCTGCACCACGACGTTCTGCTGCGGCTGGACCAGCGCCTTGAGCGCCATGTTGAAACCCGACTCGACGCCCGGCAGGAAGATCAGTTCCTGGGGCTCGATGCGCCAGGCGTACTTGTTCCACAGATCCGCGACGATGGCTTCACGCAGGCTGTCCGGGGCCACGCTGTAGCCGACCATCGGGTGTTCCAGACGCTTTTGCAGGGCCTGGATGATGACCGGCGGCGCGGCGAAATCCATGTCGGCAACCCACATCGGCAACACATCGGCCGGGTAGCGGCTCCATTTGGTGCTACCGGTGTTGTGGCGGTCGAACACCTGATCGAAATCGAAAGTCATGCGGGGTCTCGTGAAGGCGGGATTGGATATGGCGCCATCATAATCGCCTGGCGGGTTGTTCGCGATATCAATGCCCAATTCACCGCAAATCCCCTGTGGGAGCGGGCTTGCTCGCGAGGACGTAGTGTCAGTCGACATCGATGTTGCCTGATGCACCGCTTTCGCGAGCAAGCCCGCTCCCACAGGGGTTCCGTGTCCACAGGGGATGCGCCGACAAAGGGCCGACGGTCGGTTTTCATCCCGGTTTCGACAGGCTTGACTATCGTTCAAGTGTCGGCAGCGCGTCTGCCGCGCCCGTGATTGTCCAGAAAAATCCGGCAAAGCACCGGATCTCCACCTGATCAGGAGTGCACGATGGACCTCAGCCGTCGTCAGTTCTTCAAGGTCGCAGGTATCGGCCTTGCAGGCTCGAGCCTTGGCGCGTTGGGCATGGCCCCCACGGCTGCCTTCGCCGAGCAGGTGCGCCATTTCAAGCTCGCCCATACCCATGAAACCCGCAACACCTGCCCGTATTGCTCGGTCGGTTGCGGGTTGATCATGTACAGCCAGGGCGATGCGGCGAAAAATGTCGCGCAAAGCATCATTCACATCGAAGGTGACGCCGACCACCCGGTCAACCGCGGCACCCTTTGCCCCAAAGGCGCAGGCCTGCTGGACTTCATTCACAGTCCGGGCCGGCTGCAATACCCGCAGGTGCGAAAACCCGGCAGCAACGAGTGGACGCGCATCGGCTGGGATGAAGCGCTGGATCGCGTTGCCGACCTGATGAAGGCCGACCGCGACGCCAACTTCATCGAGAAGAATGCCCAGGGCCAGACGGTCAACCGCTGGCTGACCACGGGGTTCCTCGCGGCATCGGCGGCGTCCAACGAAGCGGGTTACATCACCCACAAGGTCATTCGCAGTCTCGGCATGCTGGGGTTCGATAACCAGGCGCGTGTCTGACACGGCCCGACGGTGGCAAGTCTTGCCCCGACGTACGGCCGTGGTGCCATGACCAATACCTGGACCGATATCGCCAATGCGAATCTGGTTCTGGTGATGGGTGGCAACTCAGCGGAAGCGCACCCTTGCGGTTTCAAATGGGTGACCGAAGCCAAGGCGCACAACAAGGCGCGGCTGATCGTGGTCGATCCGCGTTTCACCCGGACCGCCTCGGTGGCCGACTATTACGCGCCGATCCGCACCGGTACCGACATCGCCTTCATGGGCGGGTTGATCAACTACCTGCTGACCGAGGACAAGATCCAGCACGATTACGTGCGCAACTACACTGACGTGTCGTTCATCGTCAAAGCCGGCTATGGCTTCGAGGATGGCATCTTCAGCGGGTATGACGCGGCCAAGCGCGCCTACACCGACAAGTCTGGCTGGGGTTACGAGCTGGGCGAGGACGGCTTCGCCAAAGTCGACCCGACCCTGCAGGATCCGCGCTGCGTGTTCCAGTTGATGAAGCAGCATTACAGCCGCTACACCATGGAACTGGCGAGCCAGATCTGCGGCATGCCGGTCGACGCAATGAAGAAAATCTGGGAAGAGATCGCCACCTGCTCGCAACCGGGCAAGACCATGACGATCCTCTATGCCCTGGGCTGGACCCAGCACTCGATCGGCTCACAGATCATCCGCAGCGCGGCCATGGTGCAGTTGCTGCTGGGCAACGTCGGCATGCCCGGCGGTGGCGTGAACGCCTTGCGCGGACACTCCAACATCCAGGGGCTGACTGACCTGGGCCTGTTGTCCAACTCGTTGCCGGGTTACCTGACCCTGCCGCTGGACGCCGAGCAGGATTACAAGGCCTACATCGTCAAGCGCACCCAGGTGCCGCTGCGTCCGGGGCAGCTGTCCTACTGGCAGAACTACGGCAAGTTCCACGTCAGCCTGATGAAAGCCTGGTACGGCGCCAACGCCACGGCCGAGAACAACTGGGCTTACGACTACCTGCCCAAGCTCGACATCCCCAACTACGACATCCTCAAGGTCTTCGACCTGATGGGCCAGGGCAAGGTCAACGGTTACATGTGCCAGGGCTTCAACCCCATCGCCGCGCTGCCCGACAAGAACCGGGTGATGGCGGCGCTGGCCAAGCTGAAGTGGCTGGTGGTGATGGACCCGCTGGCCACGGAAACCTCGGAGTTCTGGCAGAAGGTCGGGCCGTACAACGATGTGAACACCGCCAATATTCAAACCGAAGTGATTCGCCTGCCCACCACCTGCTTTGCCGAGGAAGACGGCTCGCTGGTCAATAGCAGCCGCTGGCTGCAATGGCACTGGAAAGGCGCCGATGGTCCTGGCGAAGCCCGCACCGACGTGCAGATCATGACGCAACTGTTCCTGCGCCTGCGCCAGCGTTATCAGGCCAACGGGGGCAAATTCCCCGATCCGCTGCTCAAACTGTCGTGGCCGTACAAGATCCCCGAAGAGCCTTCGCCCGAAGAGATCGCCAAGGAGATCAACGGCTACGCCACCACCGACTTCACCGATGCCACGGGTGCGGCAATCAAGGGCAATTCGCAACTGGCCGCCTTCAGCCAGCTCAAGGACGACGGCAGCACAGCATCCGGCTGCTGGATTTTCTGCGGCAGCTGGACCGAAACCGGCAACCAGATGGCCCGCCGGGACAACAATGACCCGTACGGCATGCACCAGCATCAAGGTTGGGCCTGGGCCTGGCCGGCCAACCGGCGGATTCTCTACAACCGCGCCTCGGCCGACCCGCAGGGCAAGCCCTGGGACGAGAAAAAACGCCTGGTGTGGTGGAACGGCAAGGCCTGGGGCGGCACCGACGTGCCGGACTACAAGGCCGACGTGGCGCCGGAAGCGGGGATGAACCCGTTCATCATGAACCCCGAGGGGGTGGCGCGGTTCTTTGCCGTCGACAAGATGAACGAGGGGCCATTCCCCGAGCACTATGAACCGTTCGAGACGCCGATCGGCATCAACCCGCTGCATCCGCAGAACAAGAAAGCCACCAGCAACCCGGCGGCGCGGATCTTCGAGTCGGTGTGGGATTCCCTCGGTGTGGCCAAGGACTATCCGTACGCGGCCACCAGCTATCGGCTGACCGAGCATTTCCACTTCTGGAGCAAGCATTGCCGGCTCAACGCGATTGCCCAGCCCGAGCAGTTCGTCGAAATCGGCGAGGTGCTGGCCAAGGAAAAAGGCATCGTCGCCGGAGACCGGGTGCGGGTCAGCAGCAAGCGCGGCTTCATCGAAGCGGTGGCGGTGGTGACCAAGCGGATCCGGCCGTTGCAAGTCAACAACCAGGTGGTGCACCAGATCGGCATCCCGCTGCACTGGGGCTTCACCGGCCTGACGCGTCACGGTTACCTGACCAACACCCTGGTGCCGTTCCTCGGCGATGGCAACACCCAGACCCCGGAATCCAAGTCATTCCTGGTCAACGTGGAGAAAATCTGAATGGCCAGCCAAGACATCATTGCCCGCTCGGCCACCACCACCGTGCCGTCTTCGGTGCGCAATCTGGAGGAAGTGGCGAAGCTGATCGACACCACCAAATGCATTGGCTGCAAGGCCTGTCAGGTGGCCTGTTCGGAATGGAACGAACTGCGCGACGAGGTGGGGCACAACCACGGCACCTACGACAATCCGCAGGACCTGACGGCGCAAACCTGGACGTTGATGCGCTTCACCGAGCACGAAACCGACGCCGGCAACCTGGAATGGCTGATCCGCAAGGACGGCTGCATGCACTGCGCCGAACCCGGTTGCCTGGCCGCGTGCCCCAGCCCCGGGGCGATCATCAAGCACGCCAACGGCATCGTCGATTTCAATCAGGACCATTGCATCGGTTGCGGCTACTGCATCACCGGTTGCCCATTCAACATCCCGCGCATTTCGCAGAAGGACCACAAGGCCTACAAATGCACGCTGTGTTCGGACCGGGTGGCCGTGGGGCTGGAGCCGGCCTGTGTGAAAACCTGCCCGACCGGCGCCATCGTGTTCGGCTCCAAGGAAGACATGAAGGAACACGCCGCCGAGCGCATCGTCGACCTCAAGAGCCGCGGTTTCGACAACGCCGGGCTGTATGACCCCGCAGGCGTCGGCGGCACTCACGTGATGTACGTGCTGCACCATGCCGACACGCCGAAGCTCTACGCCGGGCTGGCAGCCGACCCGACCATCAGCCCGCTGGTGGGCCTGTGGAAAGGTGTGAGCAAACCCTTGGCGCTGCTGGCCATGGGCGCGGCGGTGCTGGCCGGGTTCTTTCACTACGTGCGGGTGGGGCCGCAGATTGTCGAGGAAGACGAACTGCCCCATGGCCCGGATCCGTCGGTGCATGAAGTCGATCCTTCGGTGCATACCTATGATCCCCAGCGGGAGAAACGGCCATGATCCGCAAAGAGATCCTTCGCTACACCGCCAACCAGCGCACCAATCACTGGCTGGTGGCGATTCTGTTCTTCATGGCCGGGCTGTCGGGGCTGGCGCTGTTTCATCCGGCGCTGTTCTGGCTGAGCAACCTGTTCGGCGGTGGGCCCTGGACGCGCATCCTGCATCCGTTCATGGGCGTGCTGATGTTCCTGCTCTTTCTCGGCCTGGTTTTCCGTTTCTGGCGCGCCAACTACTTCATCGCCAACGATCGCCTGTGGCTCAAGCGCATCGACCGGGTGATGAAAAACGAAGAGGAAGGCGTGCCTGCCATCGGCAAATACAACCCGGGGCAGAAACTGCTGTTCTGGACTTTACTGCTGTGCATGCTGGTGTTGCTGTTCAGTGGTCTGGTGATCTGGCGGGCATATTTCAGCGCGTACTTCGGCATCACGGCGATTCGCTGGGCGATGCTGCTGCATGCGCTGGCGGGCTTCGTGCTGATCCTGAGCATCATCGTGCACATTTACGCGGGCATCTGGATCAAGGGTTCGGTGAGCGCAATGATGCACGGCTGGGTCAGTCGCGCCTGGGCCAAAAAGCACCACGAACTGTGGTATCGCGAGGTGACCGGCGACAACACCCGAGACAAGACTCCCCAGCGACCGATCACGAAAAAGGGCTGACATTTGCCAACCATTCTCGAACCCGGACAAATCGAAGCAGCGGCCGGTTCGCCGCCGTTTCTGCACCTGCCGCCGCACAACCTGTTCACCCTGCGCGCCGAGCGCCTCGACCAGCTGGCCGAAGGGCATCCGCTGGCCGATTACCTGCGCCTGCTGGCCGGGTTGTGCCGGGCGCAACAGCAGGTGATGGACAATCCGCCGTCCAGCGAACCGCTCGATCGCCAGCGCATCGAGTTGTGCCTGGAGCACGGCCTGCCGCCGTTCGCCGCCGACAGCCTGAGCCGTGAAGACGATTGGCAAGCGTTTCTCGATGCGCTGTTGCAGTGCTATGTCGTTCCCGACCAGCCTGCAGTGGTCGAGGCGTTGGACACGCTGCGTCAGGCCAGCACCGGACAACGCCGGGTGTGGGCGGTGGCGTTGCTCAGCGGGCAATATTCCATGGTGCCGGCGGCGCTGGTGCCGTTCCTTGGCGCGGCCCTGCAAAGCGCCTGGAGCCATTGGCTGCTGAGCACGCCGGATCTGCATTTGACGGCGGGCGCCAGCCTCAGCCAGTGCCCGGCCTGTGGATCGCCCGCCATGGCCGGGGTGATTCGTCATCGCGGCAAACACAACGGCCTGCGTTATCTGGTCTGCTCGTTGTGTGCCTGTGAGTGGCACGTGGTGCGGGTCAAGTGCGTGTATTGCGAGCAGAGCAAGGGCCTTGAGTACTTGAGCCTTGAGGATGATCGTCACGCCGCCAACCAGGCACCGTTGCGAGCGGAAATCTGTCCGGGCTGCAACGTCTACCTCAAGCTTGTGTACCTGGAGAACGATGCCCATGCCGAAGCCCTGTCGGCGGACCTCGCCAGCCTGATGCTGGACATGCGCCTGGCCCAGGACGGTTATCAGCGGCTGGCGCCCAATCTGTTGCTGGCGCCGGGAGACGAATGAGCACAGGGTCTACACTCTGGCGCGACGGTCATTCGTATTCTGGAGCGCCTGATGCCCGCAAACCTTGCCAGCCAAACCCCGCGTCTGCCTTCCATCGACAGTCTGCTTCGTCACCCGGCGTGCCAGCCTTTGGCCGAGCGTTATGGGCGCGAAGCCTTGCTCGCCGCGCTGCGGCAACTGCTCGATGAATTGCGCGAAAGCGTGCAACGGGGGCAGGTGCAAGCCGTCGAAGTCAGCCCCGAGGTGTTGTCAGGAAGGGTAGGCGAGCGGTTGGCTTTCCAGCACCGCAGCCACGTACGGCGTGTGTTCAACCTCACCGGCACCGTGCTGCACACCAACCTGGGCCGCGCCCTGCTGCCGGAAGAAGCCATTGAGGCCGTGCAAATGGCGGCGCGGTATCCGCTGAACCTGGAGTTCGATCTGCACAGCGGCAAGCGCGGTGACCGCGACGATCTGATCGAAGGCTTGATCCGCGAGCTGACCGGCGCCGAGGCGGTGACCGTGGTCAACAACAATGCCGCCGCCGTGCTGCTGACCCTCAACAGCCTGGGAGCGCGCAAGGAAGGCATCATTTCCCGGGGCGAGCTGATCGAAATCGGCGGGGCGTTTCGTATACCCGACATCATGGCCCGCGCCGGGGTGAAGCTGCACGAGGTCGGGACCACCAATCGCACCCATGCCAAGGATTACGAAGCAGCCATTGGCCCGCGCAGCGGTCTGGTGATGCGGGTGCATGCGAGCAACTACAACATTCAGGGGTTCACCACTAGTGTGCCTACGGCGGAGTTGGCGCAACTGGCGCATGACCATGGCTTGCCGCTGCTTGAGGATCTTGGCAGCGGCAGCCTGCTGGATCTCACGCGTTGGGGGTTGCCTGCTGAGCCTACGGTTCGCCAGGCCCTGCTGGATGGCGCGGACATCGTGACTTTCAGTGGCGACAAGTTGCTTGGCGGGCCCCAGGCCGGGTTGATTGTCGGGCGCAAGGAACTGATCGCGAAGATCAAGAAGAACCCGCTGAAACGCGCGCTGCGGGTCGACAAGCTGACCTTGGCCGCGCTTGAGGCGGTGCTGGGGCTGTATCGCAATCCGGATCTTCTGGCCGAGCGTCTACCAAGCTTGCGCCTGTTGACGCGGCCTCAGGAGGAAATCCTCGCTCAGGCGGAGCGTCTGCAACCGTCGCTGGCGCGGGTGCTGGGCGCGGCCTGGAGCGTCAGCGCAATGCCGGCGCTGGGGATGATTGGCAGCGGCAGCCAGCCGGTGGCGCGGTTGCCGAGTGCGGCGCTGTGTTTACGGCCATTGACTTCGAAACGTCTGCGCGGGCGTTGTCTGCTGGGGCTGGAAGAGGCGCTGCGTGGTTTGCCGATCCCGGTGCTGGGGCGCATCGATGACGACGCCTTGTGGCTGGACTTGCGCCAGCTGGACGACGAGGCGGCGTGGCTGGCGCAGCTGGATCAACTGCAAGGGGAGGAGCGGGCAGGGTGATTGTCGGCACTGCAGGGCACATCGACCACGGCAAGACCGCGTTGCTCCAGGCCCTGACCGGGCAGGCCGGAGACCGGCGCCGGGAAGAACGCGAGCGGGGCATGACCATCGATCTTGGCTACCTATATGCCGAGTTGGCCCCGGGTGCGGGACTCACGGGGTTTATCGACGTTCCGGGTCACGAGCGCTTCACCCACAACATGCTGGCCGGGGCGCAGGGCATTGATCTGGTGTTGCTGGTGGTTGCGGCCGATGACGGTGTGATGCCGCAGACTCGCGAGCATCTGGCGATTGTCGAGTTGCTGGGTATTCCACGGGCGTTGGTGGCTATCAGCAAATGCGACCGGGTGGAGCCGTCCAGGGTGCAGCAAGTGCGGGAGCAGATCAGCGCATTGTTGGCACCCGGTCCCCATGCCGACGCGCCTTTGATGGCCTTGTCGAGCCTGACCGGGGAGGGCGTCGACGCCTTGCGTCAGGCCTTGCTGGCGGCTCAGCGTGAGGTGCGGCAACGCAGTCTCGACGGCGGCTTTCGCCTATGGATCGACCGGGCCTTCAGTGTGGCGGGGGCGGGGATAGTGGTCACCGGTACGGCGCTGTCGGGGCAGGTGGCGGTGGGCGATACGCTGCAGCTTGGGCCGTCGGGCAAAACCGTGCGGATCAGAGGACTGCACGCGCAGAATCAGGCTGCGCAAACCGCCATGGCCGGGCAGCGTGTGGCGTTGAATATCAGTGGCGAACGGCTGGCGCTGGAACAGATTCATCGGGGGCAGTGGCTGGCTTCAGAATGGCTGTATGCGCCGACTCAACGGCTGGACATCGATCTGCAACTGCTGGCCAGCGAATCCCGCGCCTTCGAGCACTTTCAACCCGTACACGTGCATGTCGGCACCCAGGGCGTGATCGGTCGCGTGGCCTTGCTGGAGGGCGCGAGCGTGGCGCCGGGCGAGCGCATGTTCGCGCAGTTGCTGCTCAATGGACCGGTGCAGATGGTCAAGGGTGATCCGCTGATCCTGCGTGACCAGAGCGCGCAGCGCACCCTGGGCGGTGGCCGGGTGCTCGACCCGTTCGCGCCGACCCGACAACGTCGCAGTCCGGAGCGGCTGGCGCAATTGCTCGCTCTGAGCAGCAACTTCGACATCGAAGCGATATTGCCGGCGCTGCTGGCCAACAGCGACACCGGGCTCGATCCGCAGCGCCTGGAGCGTCAGTTCAACCGTCCTCGTGCCAGTTGGACGCTGCCTGACAGCGTGCGGCTGATCGAGACGCGCACGGGCCCGGTGCTATTCGACTCGCTACGTTGGCAGGCTCTGAAAGACGAGGTGCTGGAACATCTGGCGCGTTTTCATGAGCAGGAACCGGATCAGGTGGGGCCGGATCGTGATCGCTTGCGGCGCTTCAGCGGTACGGCGCTGGAGCGTGCGACCTTCCTGTGTCTGCTCGATGAGATGCTGGGCGCTGGCCTGATTGCCGCGAGCGGGCCGTGGTTGCATCTGCCAGAGCATCAAGTGCGCCTGAGTGACGAGGAAGAGTCCCTGTGGCAGCGCTTGCAACCGCAGTTCGATGCGGCCGGTTTCAACCCGCCGTGGGTGCGTGACCTGGGGCATGACGAAGCCACGGTGCGGGCGTTGTTGCGCAAGATGGCGCGGTTGGGGTTGCTGCATCAGGTGGTGCGTGACCTGTTCTACACCGATACGGTGATTCGGCGATTGGCGGCTATGCTGTTGCAACTGGCCGAGGATGACCCGGTGATCCAGGTCACCACGTTTCGCGATGCGCTGGGGGTGGGGCGCAAACGCAGCATCCAGATTCTGGAATACTTCGATCGGCTGGGCCTGACCCGGCGCATGGGCGACCGCCGCCAGATTCGCCCGGACAACGCACTGGCGCGGCGAACGGACTGATTTCAAGGAAGGTAATCGCGCCCGGTGGCGCGGCCGGGCTTCAAACCCGGTTGGGGACGGCATCCGTTCCCGGGCAGGTTCGACTCCGGCTACCTTCCGCCAATTTCCCAGGAACACACCGCAGCTCCTGCACAGGGCGCGAGCGCGAGATTTATTCGAACTTTTTCGCGAGCCCGCAACACGCCGTCTATGCTGGGCAAACCGACTCTCTATCTTTGGATTGATGCCAGGAGACTGCGATGTTGCCCACTCAACTCTCAGAGAAAACCTGGTCCCGCGGGCTGCTCGATGTACTGATCCGCGCCGGGCTGATCGTGGTGCTGGTGCTGTTCTGCTTTGAAATCTTCAGCCCGTTCCGCGACCTGATGTTGTGGTCGGTGATTCTGGCGATCACGCTCTATCCATTGCAGAAAAGGCTGATGGGCCCGATGGGGCAGAAGGAAGGTCGTATTGCGACGCTGATCATCCTGATCTCCATCATCATCCTGATGGTACCGATCTACCTGCTGGGCACGTCGATCGCCGACTCTGTCGATGGCGCCATGACCGTGGTTCGCAACCAAGGCATCCACATTCCACCGCCGCCTGATTCCATCGCCGAAGTGCCATTGGTGGGCAAACCGATCTCGGCAATCTGGCTGCAGGCAGCCACCGACCTGCCGGGCCTGACCGAGAAATACATCCCGCAAATCAAGGGCGTCAGCATGACCCTGCTGGGCAAACTCGCCGGGGTCGGCATGGGCTTCCTGACCTTTATTTTCGCGCTGATCATCGCCGGGATCTTCATGGCCCACGGTGAAGGTGGCAGCCGCGCCGCGGTGCAGATCGCCTCGCGGGTCAGCGGCCCGGAAAGAGGACCGAAAATCGCCGCCCTGTGCACCGCAACCATCCGCGCGGTGGCGCTCGGGGTGGTGGGCATCGCCTTCATCCAGATGCTGCTGGTCGGCCTGGGCTTCGTGTTCAAGGGCATTCCCGGCGCGGGGCTGCTGGCGCTGGCGGTGTTGCTGCTGGGCATCATGCAATTGCCGGTGACGCTGATAACGCTGCCGGTGATCGCCTACGTATTTGCCACAGAAGGCGCCAACACGGCGACCATCGTCTTCGCCATCTACGTGTTCGTGGCAGGGCTGGTGGACAACGTGCTCAAGCCGCTGATGCTGGGGCGTGGCGTCGATGTGCCGATGCCGGTGGTGTTGATCGGCGCCCTGGGCGGCATGGTCACCAGCGGCATCATCGGCCTGTTCATCGGCCCGGTGATACTCGCTCTGGGCTATCAACTGTTCTGGCAGTGGGTGCAGGACCGGCCGCCGGAGGAGAGTGCGCTCTGATCGACTTCAAGGGGCGTCACGGCCAGCGCCGTGCGCCCTGAACCTCAGCTGATCGGCTCGGCGGTGCAACTCGTCTCTTTGCCACCCGGCTTCTGAAACAGAATCACGCCATCGTCCTGCCAGAAGCTGTAAGGCCCCAGGCTGTCCTTGCCGGTGTAACGGTTGCCCATGTCACTGGGCACCTGATTCAGCGTGATCGAACTCTTCGCCCATTTCAGGTACACCGCACCCGGCTGTGTGGTGAAAAAGGTCGCGGCCAGCGGTGCGTTCAGGCCGGGGCAACGATAGGTCATGGGGCCCTCGGTGAGTCGGTCAGGGTCTTTGGTTCGGACGATGGCCGACCCCTGGCGCAACTGGTGCGCGCGCTCGGCATAAGCACTGATCGTGCAGGTCTTGGGATCGCGCTCGGAGGCGCAGTGGTTGCGCTCCTCGAGCCAGAACTGTTGGTCGACCATGACTTTGTCAGGCAGCGGTACCGAGTGTTCATCGGTGAGCGCCAGGCGATAGAGCCGGTTCAGTTCGCGATCCATCATCGCCAGCTGGGAATCGCGGCAGATGAGTTTTTCGATGGAGAGCGTGCTGCTGGTGCAATCGAAGCTGGTCTTGAAACTGGCCGCATCGACGCAGGTACTCGTCGCCATCAAGGCGCCGGCACCCAGCACGCTGGTGAGAAAGGCCGTGACCGATTTCATGTTGGCTTCACCCGAATCATGACGTGACGCCCGATTGACGTGGGAAGTATCGATCCGTGAAACAGACATTGATTGGCATAGGTGTACGGAGTGTAAGCCAGCGCCGCAAACTTGCCACATGGGCTGACGGCTGGGTACGGTGACGGCTTTGCCGCCCGATCCGGTTTGCGCCAACAGAGGTGCCATGAACGAACAACACAGCATCCGCCTGGCTGTTGCCGATGATGAAAGCGCCATACGCGCTTGCGCCGAACATGCTTACGCGCCGTATGTAGCGGTGATCGGACGCAAGCCAGCGCCCATGACGGCTGATTACGGGGCGCAGATTTCGGCCGGTCATGTCTACGTTTATGTGGGAGAACAGCAGCAATTGCAGGGGTTCATCGTGTTCTTTGCGGTGGACCGATACATGCTGCTCGAAAACGTGGCCGTCACCGAGGCCGGGCGCGGGAAGGGGATCGGCAAGGCGTTGATCCGGTTCTGCGAGGATCAGGCCATTCGTATGGGCCTGGGCAGTATTCGTCTCTATACCAACGCCCGGATGACCGACAATCTGGCGATCTATCCGCGGTTGGGTTACGTCGAAATCGAACGGCGGTCGGAGGATGGCTTCGACCGCGTCTACTTCGAAAAAAACACCCCACACCTGTAGGAGCGAGCTTGCTCGCGATGCACTCGAGAACGCTGCGGGGTGTCAGGTTTCCAGCGTTATCGTTGACGACCATCGCGAGCAAGCCAGCGCCTACAGGGCTCAGGCGTTGGCGAACCGGGTGTAGCCCTCGGCACCACCGCCGTAGTACGCCTCGAGCGGCGCATCGAACAGCGGCGTATCCGCTTGCAGGCGTTCGACCAGGTCAGGATTGCCAATGAAAGGTTTGCCGAAGGAGATCATGTCCGCATGGTTCGAGTCGGCCGCCTCCACGGCACGCTGGCGGTCATAGCCGTTGTTGGCGATGTAGGCACCACCGAAAGCCGTGCGCAGCGCCTGGACATCAAACAGCTCGGCACCATTGCCGCCATGCAGTTGCCCTTCGACGATATGCAGGTAAGCCAGCCCCATTTCGCCCAGGCGACGGACCAGATAGCCATAGGTCTCCATCAGATTGCTGTCCACCGGGATGTCGCCAATAGCCGTGGACAACGGTGACAGGCGCAACCCCACACGATCCGCTCCCCAGATCTCGGCAACCGCCTGCACGACTTCCAGCGGGAAGCGCGCACGGTTTTCAATGGAGCCACCGTAGCGGTCGTCCCGGTGATTGGTGCTGTCACGCAGGAACTGCTCCAGCAGGTAACCATTGGCGGCGTGCACCTCTACGCCATCGAATCCGGCTTCCTTCGCCAGTCGTGCCGCGTGACGATAGTCCTCCACAATGCCGGTGATTTCCTCGGTCTCCAGAGCGCGCGGCATCGACGGCGGCTGGTTGCCGGCTTCGGTGAAGACATTGCCGCCGGCCTGGATCGCGGACGGTGCCACCGGCGCTGCGCCGTCAGCCTGCAAGCTCACGTGGGACATGCGACCCACATGCCACAGCTGCATCACGATGCGGCCACCGGCCTCGTGCACGGCCTTGGTCACAGGCGCCCAAGCCTCGACATGCGCCTGGGTGTAGATCCCCGGCGTATAGGCATAACCACGACCCTGGCGGGAGATGTTGGTGGCTTCGGTGATGATCAAGCCGGCCGAGGCACGCTGAGCGTAGTACTCGATCGCCAGCGGCGACTGCACGCCGTCCATGCCGGCGCGAGAGCGGGTGAGTGGCGCCATGGCGACGCGATTGCGGACTTCGATTGCGCCAAGACGGGTCGGGGAAAACAGGGTTTCGGTAGACATGGCAGCTCCAGTTTCAATGCATAGGGGTTGGGAAAACCCTGCCGGACCTTCACGTCCGGCAGCTCATCGAGTGAGGCCTAGGATGCGGGCTGCGCTGTCATTCATATAATTTACTTGTTGTATTTCAGTTATATCCTCGTCGATATATCTAGCCGTCAAACCGAGGGTGGGCCGACGTTGTATTCTTCGTCGGTCACCTTTTCCATCCAGACCACGCTCACGCCATCCAGGGCTTCCTGAACGCCGATATGGGTCATGGCGGTGTTCGCGGCCGCGCCATGCCAGTGCTTGTGGCCCGGTGGGCACCAGATGACGTCACCGGCGCGAATCTCCACGATGGGTTCGCCTTCACACTGGGTCCAGCCGCAACCGGCGGTGACGATCAGCGTCTGACCGAGCGGATGGGTATGCCAGGCGCTTCGGGCACCGGGTTCAAAGGTGACGCTGACCACTGACACCCTTGCCGGCTCCGGGGGATTGTTGAGCGGGTCCATGCGGACGGTGCCGGTGAAATAGGCTTCGGGGGCCTTGATCGAGGGTTGTGAACCTACGCGTTTGAGGATCATGGTCAATCAATCCTGTAGTAAGGGGGCGATTGCGGGGGAGGGAGGTTGCCGAAACAATGTGCGCCCGGCATTTGAGATGCGCAACTCACCCGACGCTATGCTTCGACGGGTAGTGGATGTCTGATACGCCGTAACGCACTTACTGGATGTTCTGGAGAACGCTTTCGATGGAAGCCAACCGATTCGGCGACATTGCCGCCTTTGTCGCGGCCGTGAAGGCGGGCAGTTTCACCGCGGCGGCGGATTCGCTTGGCCTGACTCGTTCGGCTGTGGGCAAAAGCATCGTTCGCCTGGAAAGCCGCATGGGCGCGCGGCTGCTCAATCGCACCACCCGCAAACTGAGCCTGACCGATGAGGGGCAGGTCGCCTATGAGCGCTGGCGACAGATTCTCGAGGATCTGGATGAAGTCGAGGCGACCATGGCCCTGCGTCGTGGTCGGCCCACAGGCACGTTCAAGCTCACCGCGCCGCTTTCGTTTGGCCAGCGCCATATCCTGCCGATTCTCGATGCCTATCTGAAACAGTGGCCCGACCTGCGCGCGGATGTGTGGTTCACCGATCGCTTCGTCGATCTGGTCGAGGAGGGCGTCGACATCGCCATTCGCATCGGCGCGCCGAAAGAAGATTCGCAATTGCTCACCCGCACCGTGGGCTGGCAGCAGTACGCGACTTGCGCTTCGCCAGCGTATCTGGCCCGTTCTGGCGTGCCGAAAACGCCGGATGAACTGGTCGGCCATGACACCATCGCCTTCGGCAGCGGCGAGCGAACCGTCGCCTGGCGTTACCAGACTCCGGCCGGCCTGCATCTGCATGAACTGCCGGGGCGGCTGAATATCGACAGTTCCGAAGCCATGCGCGAAGCGGCGCTGACAGGCATTGGCTTGATTCACCTGCCGACTTACATCACCGGCAACGACCTGCGCGATGGAACCTTGGTCGAAGTGCTCAGGCCTTACCGCGCGCCGCCGGATCCCATCAGGGTGGTGTATCCGAACAAGCGTCATCTATCGCCACGGGTTCGCAGCTTCATCGATCTGATGGTGAGCCACTGGGAAGCGGGCGTGCCTTGGGAAAAATGATTGGATTGGGGAATTCAAGGACCGGGTAATGGTCGCCGGACGCGGTTTATCCGGGCTCGGGATTCAATAAAGATGCAGTCATCGCCACTTGTGAGGACTGCCACCATGACCCACGCCATTCAACGCTCGACCACTTCGCCGACCCCGCATCCGATGCTTGAGCGTCATCCCGGTTTTCAACGTCTGTTCAAGCCGCAGGCGCTGACCATCGGCCTGATCCTGCCTCTGGAAACCCATCCCGGTCGCCCTGCGCCCACCATGCGCGATCACGTCGAAATGGCGCAACGCGCCGAAGCGCTCGGTGTGGGCGCGTTGTGGATGCGCGACATCCCGTTCTACGACCCGAACTACGGCGACGTCGCGCAGATCTTCGAACCCCTCGTCTATATCGGCTACCTCGCCGCGGCCACCCGCAGCATCGTGCTCGGTACCACCGGCATCGTGCTGCCGACTCGCGAGCCGATGTACCTGGCCAAACAGGCGGCATCTTTGGACCAACTGAGCGAAGGCCGCCTGGTGTTGGGGCTGTCCTCGGGCGATCGATACAGTGATTACCCGATGCTGGGGATCGACTTTGAATCTCGTGGCGAGCGTTATCGGGATGCCTATTCGGTGTTTCGCACCTTGCTCGAGCAGCGTTTTCCGACGTTTCGCTCCGAGCGCTTCGGCGGCTCGTCCGGCGGTCTCGATCTGGTGCCGAAGGCGCCGTACGGCCGGGTGCCATCCATCGCGGTCGGCCAGGCGCAGCAGAGCATCGAATGGCTGGCGCAGAACCTCGACGGCTACCTGGCCGGTGTGCAGAGCCCGGAGCGTCTGGCCTCGCTGGGTGAACACTGGCACGGCCTGGTGAATGAAGCCGAGGGACGCGACGCCTTCAAACCCTTGGGGTTGGGGGGTTATCTGGATCTGAGCAGCAACCCGGATCAGCCTTTCCAGCGTATCCAGGGCGGCTTCCGCGCCGGGCGCAACGGCCTGCGAAATTACCTTGCACAGGCGCAATCGGCCGGGGTTTCGCACATCGCGCTCAATCCCAAGGTCAGCCGCCAGCCCTACAGCGAAATCCTCGATGAGCTCGGCGAGTACGTCTTGCCGCACTTTCCATCACACGCGTGAGTCAGCCCACTGTCTGCGGGAGGAATCAGTTCATGTCATCACTTTTCGAATCTTATGACCTGGCCGGTTTGCCTTTGTCTAACCGTATCGTCATGGCCCCCATGACCCGCGCTCGCGCCCACGACACCGTGCCGTCCGCCGATATGGCGACCTATTACGCCCAACGTGCGAGCGCCGGACTGATCATCACCGAGAGTGCCCAAGTCTCCCAGCAGGGACGAGGCTATCTCCACACACCGGGCATCCACACCGACGCCCAGATCGAAGGCTGGAAGCGCGTGACCGATGCGGTACACCGGGCCGGTGGACGCCTATTCATCCAGCTCTGGCATGTGGGGCGTGTTTCTCACGTCTCCTTGCTGGACGGGCATTCGCCGGTATCGGCGGTGGCCGTGACGGCGGCGCAAACCCTGGTTCACGCCTACGACAGCGCTGGGAAGCCAGCCCAGGTTGCCGCCAGCCTGCCTGTGGCGCTGGATGCCAATGGCATTCGCCAGGTCATCGCCGACTTCCGCCAGGCCGCGCTCAATGCCATGGCCGCGGGATTTGATGGCGTGGAAATTCATGCGGGCAACGGGTTTCTGTTCGAGCAGTTCATCAACGGCGGGCTCAATACCCGGGAAGATCGCTATGGCGGCACATTGATCAGCAATCGCCTGCGCCTGCTGCTGGAGACGGTCGATGAAATCAGCGCGCAGATCGGCCATGACCGTGTCGGCGTGCGTGTTTCCCCCTTCGCCCGGCTGGCGGACCTGCACCCGTTCGAAGATGAACAGGCAACCTGGCTGGCACTGGCCGGCGCGCTGTCGCAACGGCGGATCGCCTACCTGCATGCCAGCCATCTGGGGGACCCGGATTTTCACAAAGCCTTTCGGGCGGCGTTCGATGGCAGCTTCGTACTGTCGGGAGGCTTTGGCGCTGAAACGGCGCGGCAGGCGATCGATGAAGGCCTGACGGATTTGGCGGTGTTTGGCCGGCCGTTCATTGCCAATCCTGATCTGGTGAATCGTTTGCGTTTTGGCTGGCCGCTGGCTGAAGCGGGGAGGGAAGCGTTTTATGGGGGTGGGGCGCGGGGGTATGTGGATTATCCGGTGTATTCAGGGGAGGGAGTGGACCCACAGTGGGTGCCTGCCTGACATAGGTGTCTACGATGTGGAATCAGTGGCTGTGAATTGCGTGGAATCATCCACGTTTGTACCGTGCATCGTAACTCGGTAGCTGCAGTGATTATTTATGATTCAATCTGATTCATATTCATGCGCTACGATTAAGAGTCAATCATCGACGCCTTGCGTCATTGGAGTAATGAACATGGCTCCCCCCCTCAAAACCCGCTCGGTAACCGCTCACGTGCCGGTAGAGCTGGCTGAAAAAGTCGACGAATTGGCAGAGCGACTGGAACGTTCAAGGAATTGGATCGTCAAGCAGGCTCTTTGTGCATGGATCGAGCAGGAAGAAGAGCGTGTTCGCCTGACTCGCGAAGCTTTGGCGGATGTAGACAACGGCCGAGTGATCGATCACCAGGCCGTTCAAGCCTGGGCCGATAGCCTCGGTACCGATTCCCCATTGCCGGTGCCTCGCTGATGGAGTTGAAGTGGACCAGCAAGGCGCTATCCGATATCTCCCGTCTGTATGAATTTCTATCCGCTGTGAATCAGACCGCCGCTATTCAGACCGTTCAACAACTCACCGCCGCTCCCAGAGCATTGTTAACGAACCCGCGCATTGGCGAGCGCCTGGAGGAATTTAGTCCACGCGATGTGCGTCGAATTCTGATCGGCCACTATGAATTGCGTTATGAAATTCAGAACTCGACTATCTATCTGCTGTGTCTCTGGCACACGCGTGAGCATCGGTGACTGCTCGTCACGAAGAAGCTCTGCGTCGCATCTGAAGTGCCAGATGGCTGCCATGCCGATTGTTCACCACAGCGAACAATCAATTCAGTTTTCTGCCGTAGTCAGGCCGACAAGCGCTGCTTAATCTGACGGTGAAATTCAAATTCACCACCGCAGCGAGACCTGTTATGACCAATGCCAACGACAACAAAGAAGTTGCTCAGTACATCCACGGTGTCCACGTTACCGGCAGCGGTACCCGCACTCAGCCGGTTTTCAATCCTGCCACCGGTGCGGTCAGCACCCATGTTCGCCTGGGTAGCATCGAAGACGTAGATGCCGCCGTGGCATCCGCAGAGGCGGCATTTGCTGCCTGGTCGAACACTCCGCCTATCCGCCGTGCCCGGGTATTGTTCAAATTTCTGGAGTTGTTGAACCAGCATAAAGATGAACTGGCGCACTTGATCACCGCCGAGCATGGCAAGGTCTTCACCGATGCCCAGGGCGAAGTGGCCCGGGGTATCGATATCGTCGAGTTCTCCTGCGGCATTCCTCAGTTGCTCAAGGGCGACTTCTCCGATCAGGTGTCCACCAACATGGACAACTGGACCCTGCGTCAGCCTCTGGGCGTGGTCGCCGGCATCACGCCGTTCAACTTCCCGGTGATGGTACCGATGTGGATGTTCCCGGTGGCGATCGCCGCCGGTAATACCTTCGTCCTCAAGCCAAGCCCGACCGACCCGAGCGCCAGCCTGTTCATGGCTGACTTGCTGAAGCAGGCCGGCTTGCCTGACGGCGTGTTCAACGTGGTGCAGGGCGACAAAGAGGCTGTAGACGCGCTGTTGGTGCATCCGGATGTCAAAGCGGTTTCCTTCGTCGGCTCCACGCCGATCGCCAACTACATCTACGAAACCGGCGCCCGCCACGGCAAGCGCGTACAAGCCCTGGGCGGCGCGAAGAACCACATGGTGGTCATGCCTGACGCTGACGTCGATCAAGTTGTCGATGCGTTGATCGGCGCGGGTTATGGCTCGGCGGGCGAGCGCTGCATGGCGATTTCGGTGGCGGTGCTGGTGGGCGATGTGGCTGACAAAGTCATTCCGAAATTGGTGGAACGCACCAAGGAACTCAAAGTATTGGATGGCCGCAACCTCGCCGCAGAAATGGGCCCGATCGTTACCCCGGCTGCGCACTCGCGCATCACGGGCTACATCGAAAAGGGTGTCAAGGAAGGCGCGCAACTGTTGGTGGACGGTCGCAACTTCAAGAGCTCCGACGCTGGCGAAGGCTGCGAGGAAGGCTTCTGGATGGGCGGCACGTTGTTCGATAACGTCACCCCGGAAATGACCATCTATAAAGAAGAAATCTTCGGTCCGGTGCTGGCTTGCATGCGCGTCGATGATTTCGCCACCGCGGTGCAGCTGGTCAACGACCATGAATTCGGCAACGGCGTGGCCTGTTTTACCCGCGATGGCAACGTCGCTCGTGAATTCAGCCGTCGCATTCAGGTCGGTATGGTCGGCATCAACGTGCCAATTCCAGTGCCGATGGCCTGGCAGGGTTTCGGTGGCTGGAAGAAGAGCCTGTTTGGTGACATGCATGCTTACGGCGAGGAGGGCGTGCGCTTCTACACCAAGCAGAAATCCATCATGCAACGCTGGCCGGAAAGCATCGGCAAGGGCGCCGAGTTCGCGATGCCGACCGCTAAATAAGGCTGCTGCGTGAACGAGGGGAGCTTTGGATGAGAAATCAGTTGATTGATTAAGACGATCAGTCTATTAGTCGACCCATGACGAACATTCCTGCTACTCCTCGCAAACGCGGTCGACCGGCGAAAGCCGCAGGCGACCATCGAGAAACACGAGAAACCCTTTGCCGTGCGGGCGTTGCCGCCTTGACGGAAAAGGGTTTTTCCGTGACTGGCATTGACGAAATACTCAAATCGGTCGGCGTGCCGAAAGGCTCGTTCTACCACTTCTTTGCCAGCAAGGAAGCGTTCGGTAGCGAGTTGATCACGCTGTACGCGACCTATTTCGTACGCAAGATCGACCGGTTTCTGCTCGATCAAAGCCTGACGCCGCTTCAGCGCATCGCAGCCTTTTGCGAGGACGCGGAAATCGGTATGCAAAGTTTCGATTTCCACAGAGGTTGCCTCGTCGGCAATCTGGGTCAGGAGATGGGCGCATTACCTGAATCCTTTCGCGGACAACTGTCTGGAGTTTTGCTCGATTGGCAGGCCCGGTTCGAGCGCTGCCTGGAGGAAGCCAAGGCCGCCGGTGAAATCGACAGGGATGCCGATTGTGCGCGTCTGGCTGCGTTCTTCTGGATCGGCTGGGAAGGGGCGGTGTTGCGCGCGAAGCTTGAGCAAAACGGCGAAGCCTTACGGCTCTTTGCGGACATTTTTTTAACGAGCCTGAGCGTCAGCGGACGAGAACACTCCAACCATGGCTAAAGTGGAAGTCGAACAACTCTGGACCCACGTGCACTGGCTGGCGATCCTGGAAGAGCAGGGGACCTATACCGCGGCTGCGCTGAGATTGGGAGTCAGCAAGTCGGCCGTGAGTCAGCGCATTGCCGAGCTGGAGAAAGCCACGGGGTTGAGCCTGGTGCAACGCACGACCCGCAGCGTGCGATTGACCGATGCGGGAAATGCGCTGGTCAGTGACGTGCGCAGCGCCTACGAACAAATCGCCCGCAGTTTTTCCGATGTCCGGGATTCGGCAGGTGTCGCCCGAGGCCTGCTGCGACTGACCGCGCCGGTCGCCTTCGCCCGCCAGCAACTGGTGCCGGTACTGGCCGGCTTCTTCCAGGAATACCCCGAAGTCAGGGTTCAACTCGACGTTTCCGATCAGATTTCCTCCATTGCTTCCGAGGGTTTCGACCTGGCCATCCGGCACAGCAATCAGATCCCGGATACCCACGTCGCCTGGAAACTCAGCCCGACCCGTTCCGTGCTGGTCGCCACCCGCAGCTACCTGGAGAAATTCGGTGAGCCTCGGCATCCGGATGATCTGGCACGGCACAGCTGCCTGTTTTACCCGCGAGGCAGCGACACGCCGGCATGGGCCTTCGAGGCAATCGAGGACACGCAGATGGCGGGGAAGCGGCTGACGGTGCCGGTCAAAGGCATCTTCGCCACCAACAACAGTGAAGCGTTGCGTGATGCGGCGCTGACGGATTTGGGCATCGCATTGTTGCCTGACTTCACCGCTCAAGCCGGGCTCAAAAGCGGAGCTCTGGTGCAGGTGTTGCCGGCATGGCGATCGGTGGGTGCGTTCCCGGAGGACATTTATCTGGTGCGTCCTTATTCGGCACATGTACCGAGAGCAGTCAGTGTCTTTGTCGAATATCTGCGTGGGCGGTTCGCGGCAGGGTTCATGTAAGGGCAGGATCATACGTGTAGAGCAGTAACTCTACCAAGTAGATGTTTAGTTGAGCTGTAGTTTTGGCGTGGGGAATTCTCTCTTGGGAGAGGCCTATCAAAAGCTGCCTGCAGTTGCGGATTCGCTCCTGTGTAGGAGCTGTCGAGTGCAACGAGGCTGCGATCTTTTGATTTTAAAAGACAAAGGCAAGATCAAAAGATCGCAGCCTTCGGCAGCTCCTACATGAGGGCTTCCAGAGGGATCCGGCTTGTTGGCATCGCCTTACCGGAATACAGATCAGCGGGCATTATCGATTATCGAGAATGACGGCATTTGAATTCTGCGCACTAACTCCATGCTGAGCACTGCAGATTTCACGCAGCGTCGTGCTCGGTGGTTGATCCTGATGAAGGCTACGCATTGAGCGATAAGCTGATGTTGAAACTACCATTCAAACCTGATGAATCTGCACGGCAACGAAAATCTGTAGCGACGGTACGGGTTCCTGTCGATGGAGCGAAATCCAGGACGACAAACATTGAAAGCCGCGTGTCAGGTAAAAGAGCCATTCGATGATTGGTCGCAAGAGTAAGCGGCAATTCGATCATTGAATGCCATAGGAAAGCCTCGATGAATCAGCAGGCTTCCTGAAGCACGATCCAGGCGTTAAAAAGCACTGCGCAACCGGCCTGATATTGATACATGGTGTTACGTGTAATGTATATTATGTTAAACCAGATGCTATGTTAGAAATGTTCATGAGGCTCGTAAGACACTGATTCGACAAACCCGCTTCTGACGTCCACTCTCTCAACGGGCCATGTACGTTGTGTTCATGGTGAACCATTGTATGAGGTGGCTGCCGATGAAGCTGATTCAGTGCCGTTACGCTTCTGGTCAACGTGTACCGCTGCTCGTGCAGACCGGAGATGCGGCGCCGTTGCCCAAGCTAGTTCCGTTCATCTATGTCCAGCTCAAGCTCAGGCATCGTGCAACTAACACTACCGCAGCGCACCTACGTGCTATCCAGGCTTTCTATGCCTATGCCAGAAGCCGAGATCTGGATATCGATGAGGCCATCTTGGCCTGCCACTTTGAGGCGATTCTGTCTTTACTAGACGGCTACGCCATCTGGCTCCAAAGCGGCCGTCAAGCGGACAATCTGGTCGCGCGAATCGGCAAAGCTGAAACGGTACCTTTTTCGCAGATCGATCCGCGTACCCGTGACCAGTACCTGCGGTTGCTGAAGCAGTACCTGTCCTGGTGCGTCACTCGTTACATCCCGCGCGCCCGTCATAACTCAACCACCCTGGCTCACATCGAAGTTGTATTTGCGGATGTCGCCGACGTCATTGAGCGGCGCTTTGAGAGCCATATCATCAATGTTCGTCCCGACCGCACTCGTTACCGCAGCCTGACAGATACGCAACTCCAGATCATTCGCACATTGATTGTCCCGGGCGCTGCGGAGAATCCGTTTCCAGAACGATTGCAGATGCGCAATTGGCTAATGATTGAATTGCTGTTGGAGACTGGAATACGGCGCGGTGA
Source organism: Pseudomonas sp. C1C7 (assembly GCF_013359595.1). Classification (GTDB taxonomy): domain Bacteria; phylum Pseudomonadota; class Gammaproteobacteria; order Pseudomonadales; family Pseudomonadaceae; genus Aquipseudomonas. The sequence continues at coordinate 88,001 of NZ_JABFMP010000006.1, forward strand.
GCTTCTGAAGCTCTACACCACGGATATCAATCAAGGTTCACAACATGCCTACGTCAGCGTCAATGATCGCGAACATGATCCAGGTGACCCGCGCGCTGAAGAGCCTGCGCTGAAAACACACGGACGAACCGTAGGTATCTCCGCACAGTTGTATGAGGTCTATGAGCGCTATATCCAGAGCGAGCGGCGCCCAATGCGTGATGGCAAACCGATGAAATTGCCGTACCGCTATTTGTTCATCTCGGATCGAGGGCGCCCGCTGTCAATCCGCGCGTTGTCGAACGTCCTTGATCGGCTGTTTCTGACCATTGAACTGGCTCATCCGAAGTTGTTGCCTACACTTTCCGCGCATGACTTTCGCCACACCTTTGCCGACCGCTTTTTGGCTTACCTGGTCGAGAAGCGTGGGCATGACCTGGAGCGCGCCACGGACGAACTCCGACGAGTCTGCGGCTGGTCTGACACTTCGACGATGCCACGCCGTTATGCAAGTCGTTATCTAGCCGAGTCGGCCAACCGCCACAATGCCCAGCGTGCCTCGGCAGCCTGGAGCCGACTTGACAGTTAAGGAGGTTCACCGTGACCAAATCAGCCGATCAAGAACAGGCTTCACCCTCCTCCTCTTTTCCGGCCTACGTGTTCGAGGGCCCGGCTCAGGTTGCGATTCGAACGCGCACTAATGACCAGCCACGTTACGTCGATACCCGATTGAGCGTCTGGACGTGGTACGACGGCGGAAAGGCTATGAAAATCGATTGGGCCGCGCTTCACCTAAATCCTCAACTCATGCACATCGCCAAAGCGTTCGTGGCCTATACACTGGAAAAGTATGCACCGGTAACGGCATTCAAAGCATCCGGGATATTCGGGCGACTAGCTGAGAGCGATATTTCAGCCAAGTTTCCTTGGACGCGACAAGAGCTGGTCACGACCATAAGTACCTGGGCGAAATTTCGCGAGAGCACAATTTTTTTTAGAACGTTTTATCGCTGGGCCCTTAATCGAGGAATATTGGGCTTTGACAAAGAAACATATCTAGCACTTAAAGAAATCAAGACGAGCCGCCTTGATCCGTACGAACGTATATTTCTATCCCAGTCCGGTTTAGCCCTTGACGAAGAGATCCGGCTACTGCAGCGAATTGAGCGCGATATCCAGACCAAAGACTGGAGTGGAGCTCAGCTCAACATGATGCTCCACTTAAGTTTCGAATTAGGCCCTCGTTCGATTCAATTCCATTCGCTTGACATTGCGGATTTTGAGTTCATCGAGACCGCTGATGATGAAAGGTACTACACCCTCTGGTTACCCATGGCCAAAAAGGTCGGTCAACGTAGACCTGAGCGACGGCCCCGCAAAATAACAACCCGACTGGGGGAGAAAATCTCGCAACATGTTTCGGAAATGCGACGCCGCTTTGGCGGCGACTGCGAACCATTGTTTGTAAGTCCTAACGGACGACGCATGTCTGTTACCGAAATCGGTGTGGGCCTCAAACACGAGCTGTGTGAAGCCGGGATAGACAAGCCGAACCAGGTAACCATGTTGCTGCGTCACCACCTCGGGCAAGGATTGGCGGACCAGGGAACTCCGGCAGACATGATTGCCGAATTGCTCGGCCACAACAGCACGGTTGCGGCGCGTGCTTACGTTACGGCAACCCCCAACATTGCCCGGATCAAAGAGAAAGCACTGGGTAAGAGCCCGGCCTATCAACGCATCATGCGCAGCTTATTAACTGGGGAAATCGTGGAACGCCGCGATACGTCGCCGGATAGAGCCATCCGCGGCGTCATCGATACGCAGTACATCGGGGACATTGGTGCCTGCGCCCTCCCAGTTCATACCCACTGCCCCTACAATCCCGTCTATGCCTGCTACACCTGCAAGAAGTTTCACCCCTTTGTTGACGGCCGGCATGAGCAGGTAAAAGAGGCGCTGCAACGAGAAGCCCAACGGTTCATAGACGTTGCAGAACAAGCCGGAGATCTCATTCACAACCGGCCCCTCGCCCAGCATCAGACAACCATCCTGGCAGTAAGCGCTACGATCGAGCGCTGCCGGCAGCACACTGAGGATGCCGAAGATGACGCCGTCTAGCGCAAGGCAGAGTCTCGAAGGCTTCATTAATCAGGAGCAAGCGATTTTTCAGTCATTACCGATTACAACGCCGTGGGAGTCAACTCTGTGGTCGGTCGAGCGCTGGTTGCCGCAACGCCTAAAGCAACAGACCATCACCTTTGAAACACATCGACAATCGCTTGAAAGGTATGGCTATTCTGCTCCTCCTAAAGCCGCCCTCCCCTTGGATTTTCAGGATTTTTGCAAGGCCTTAATCGTGTATCTACAGCGCACCCGGAGTCTGAAGTTTTCGATGGTGGCTGCTTACAATATTGCGATCCGGCGGCTGTATAACCCATTGTTTGAACGTGGCGTATCCGACCCCACACAATTAACGCGAGGCGATTTCGACCGCGTCGTAGGATTTCTCAGCGAGAGTGGCTACAAGAACCTCTACGACGCGATCTCTCATCTTCAAGTGATAGCGAATACGATTGATAATTTGCAATTAACCGAGATCGCCATCCACTTTGAGCACAATGCAAAACCAGAAAAAAGCCGCCACGACTACATTTCATTGCACGATCCTGATCGTGCGGTAAAACAGCGAAAATCTGACGACAGATTGCCCTCTCGCGAGGCTATGGAAGCCTACGCCTTATGCTCGAACCACCCACTCAGCGAGGGCGAAGAAATCTTGCTGCGCGTGATCGATTTATTGATTGCAACCGGTCAACGGGGTAATGAGGTAGCAGTAATCCCCTATGACTGTTGGGTCGAAAGGCCGATCAAAGGGACGACAGGAGAGGTGGTTGTAGATGCGAATGGCAAACCTCTGGTCGAATGCGGAATTAGGTACTTTGCGGAAAAGCAATTTCAATCTCGTGTGCATTGGTTAGCGGAAAGTGATGTTCCATTAGCTAGGCGTGCAGTCGAACGACTGAAAGCGCTGACCCAAGAGCAACGACAGATTGCTATGTGGCAGGAAGCCAATCCTGGGCGCATCTGGGAATACCCACCGCAAAAGGTGGTGACTGAGAATCAGGTTCTGCGGTGGCTTGGTTTTAGTGACGGACAAAGCGCAGCTAGGAATCTTTATTTATACCTCTCGAGAAATGGCATTGATCCATATGACGATGAAACAAACTATAAGCCCAGAGAAGCCAGAAGGAGGCGGTACCTGGCCGGCAAGATTGAACAGTTACTTGCTCCCGCGCTGCGCGGTCATGAGGTGTTGACAGAAAATATTGGAGGCATGCCTCGTGTAGTACTTAGAACCAGCGAAACACTAGCCATCTCGTTTGATGGCCAATTTCGTCTAGGTGGGCGGGAGGCTAATGTATTTCGAGCGATCCCGCGTCGGGTGACCCTCCGGGATATCAATCACGCGCTGGGCAGCGATGACAAATATGCTTCCATTTTTTCGCGTCGTTCATTAACCGAATCCGATGGGACTCCGATTCGGCTAACAAGCCACCAACCTCGACACTGGCGAAACACCATTTACCACCTGACCGGTATGAGCGATGTTCAGCAAGCGTTGGCCCTGGGTCGAAAACGTCTCGACCAGAACGTCTATTACCAGCACACAAGCATTGAAGAAAACACTGATGCCCACCAGGATTTCTTGGCGTTCAATAGTCATCACGAGCGCATTGATTTCCTACATGCAGGTATAAGAGATAGACGCATTCAAGGCGCTTTAACCGACAGTTACCATGCACTGTTGGTAAATAAAGGTACGACCACAGCGGAAGCATTCCTTACCGTTCACGCAACAGCGTTGCATGTGACACCCTTTGGCGGTTGTGTTCATGACTTCTCACAGGCACCCTGCCCCAAGCATTTGCAATGTTGGAATAATTGTTCTCACCTGCATTTGCTGGGCACACCTTCTGAGAGGAAGAATCTTCAGCAGCAAGCCGAGCGTTTGTCACAGGCCATACTGATCATGCGAGATGCAGGGGACGGCGAAGCAGGAAGCGATGTCTGGCTGGCAGACCAAGAACACAAACTCAACAATCTGCAGGCCGCTCTTTCTAGCGACGCTGGAGTGAGCCCACAACAGGTGTTTCCGTCTGGGCATCCGGTAACCATTCCTGAAACTAGCAAACGACACAGCTCTGTATCGGATGATTAGAGGTAACCATGGCGCGACGACAATCTTTAAGGGGCGCGGACCTGGATGAAGCAATAGACACCCTCCTCGCCCAGATGATCAGTCTGGGATTGGAACGTGCACCTATTTCGCGAACTGAGGTGCAAAAGCGCTTGGGGCTGACAAGTCGAGCCACCTTGGTGGGCGAGCGCGGTAAGCGGATAGAGTCCGCCCGCGTCGCGCAACTAAGGGAGAGTGGAAAGGATCCTGACAACGAACGCCGACGTAGAAGCCTGGAAGAGCGTATAGCTGGCTTACGGGCAGAGAATGCTGACTTGGTCCGGCAGCGAGATCGACTGTTCGAGGCGTTGTCAGTAATTTCGAGTATCTGCTTGGTGAAGGGACTTGATGTGGAAGAAATATTGGCTCCATTGCGCAGACACTAGACAGAGAGCTTACTCGAAAAGCGCAAAAATACTTTGAAGAGCCAAACAATGGGCTGCTCTTAGCTGTGATCCCCACTGAGGGGTGAATCGATACATACAGAGGCTCATCGACTCAAGGGCTACCTAAACACATGGAAGTGTCAAAAATGACTTCCCGATAAGTCCCATTGAACGCTTGCAAATTGGTATCACCAACGAAATAGGTCGTGCCATTTTCGACCTCGTACAGAAGTCCTTCGAGGCCGTGTTCGGATAGCAATTCAATCTTAACCAATTGCTCCATTCGGTGGTGACCTGACTGATTAATTGTTCCGGAGCTGACGAACTGGACACTCCGAACCACCAACGTTTTCGACTGTTGCGCGAGTAACGAGCAAAGGGCACGTTCACCAACGACCATAAGGATTAAGGGGAAGCGTCGTTTTCCATTTCGCTCCTCAACCAGCACGTTAAACCAGCCAAGCCCCACGTCGTACTCGACACACATCCATGTGCGAAAGGTCTCACCCAAAAAAGGGACTAACGGCACTTCGGCCCACTCATAGGTTCGAAACATCAGCTGCTCTCCGAAAATATCGCTAACGAGTATAGTTAATTTCGGACGTGACGGGCTTCATCATTCCTTTTGCGAGTCAGGCAAATGGAACTGAAGGAAGCATTTGGGGTAGCCCTGCGCCAGGCGCGTTTGGAAAAAGGTTTGGCGCAGGAAGCTCTCGCTCCTAGTCAGGCCTATGTCAGCGAGGTTGAAAATGGCCGGAAAAGCCCCTCTATAGAAAAAGTTGATGAGTTAGCGAGCGTCTTGGGAATTCATCCCGTCACGCTATTCGCCCGTAGTTATCTTGTTGACGGTAGTGACCTGACTGATCTCTTGAAACGCGTTACTCAAGAGCTTCACGAACTCCAATGAATAAGCAGCTTCCTTTTTGAGATCTCGCTCAGCGTCGTCGACTCACTCAGTCTAGGGCGTGGGCGAGATATAAATTACGGTGCTGAGAATTTGGAGCTAGGGCTTACTACTCGTTTATCGCCCGCCACATCCTCTCCTTGAAAACCCCAAGATTTTTTGGAGCATCCAACGAGGTCAGAATTACGGATAGCCGTGAACCTCTGGGCAAAGGAATTGGTTACAGGATGAGGTACGTTTCGTAGCCAAGACTGCTAGAGTCTACCCGGGGCCTAGAGTGTTGAGAATCTGTTGCATCCGCACAGTATCACTAGCGGCCTGGAGACATGGTTTTTTTGTCCAAGCTTACTACACATCAAATTATGAATTTTCGCATAATTGCGCATAAAGCTAGGTGCCTAGCGCTTGCGGCTAATTTTTTTATTTATAGCGCCGTTTTTCACCAAATATTCTTCATGATGCTTATGATCAAGTCGATTTCGCCTCGCTCACGAGTCAGCCGCCGGGAATGAGCATGCGCCTAAATGAGATAATGCTCGAAAATTCCTCGACAAAGGATAATCGGGAACTTGGGCGGTAGGGAGTGCGTTGGTACACCATGGCATCTATCACGACAAGTGCTTAGCAAGTCCAAAAACTTGGGCGCCGGCAACTTGCCGTGTTGTTGGAGGGTTTTCCTCTGCTGTGCCTGGTGTCGGACTGACCCTGTTGATCGCCGCAACGATGCCGGTGCTTATTCCAAAGCCTACGAAGCGCGAAAAAATCGCTTTTGGCCGATTGAGACAGGCAGCAATCCGCCACAGATGCTCAATAAGGACTGGAAATTGGTTTTTGGCTTCGCCTGCAAGAGGAAACAGCTCTGTCGATCCTCTGCCCAGGTGTATACATCTGCAACTCAGACACTCCATGCGATTGAACTTCCAAGCCTTCTCGGACCAGTCAAACCGGCATTGGCCAATCGCCCTAGTGTTATTAATAAATTGAGTAGTATCGTTCATCCGACCGCGCTCGGCAGTAATGGGTCATCCAAGCACAGATGATCAAAGGCTGTTCGAGCTGGTTTGTTTGATGACGGATACCCGCTTGGCTCCCGTCACCTTGAGTGATAGGTGCGACAGGCTGCTATTTTCTTCGTGGAAGCACTTGGCCGAATGATCTACGTCCGCAAGTACGGTCGGCGCGTAGCAGGTAGACTCGGCGTGCTGCTCGGTGAAAAACGCTTGCCGCCGGTTAGAACTCGGGCGCCTCAGGCAACGGCGTCATTGACGTACATGATCACGCTTGCTGCACGCTCCCAATTTCCTCGCGAAAGAGCCAAAAGACGCCGACCTCAATTGATGAATATTTGCACGTCGACCCTTGTTTAAAGTGCACCGCAAATTACGATTAACGTAAATTCCCAAAGAAGGACAGCATGGCTGGATTTTTCGTTGAGCAGGCTGAAACCCTTAAACTTCGTCAGCAATCGGACCGCCCAAACAGCGGTTTCAGACCAGGTCAGCTAGGCGCAATGCATGCGACCTTGGCTCACTTCTCGGTTCAAGATGATCCAGCAATCATCTGTTTGCCTACCGGTTATGGAAAGACGTCGCTCATGATGTCGCTACCACTTCTGCTCGGAGCCGGCCGCGTTCTGATAGTCGAGCCATCAAGTGCGCTGCGCAAACAGGTGCATTCACATTTTTCCGCCCTTTCTACTCTCCGGCGCATCGGTGCACTACCTGTAGATGGGCCCCTCCCCTCAGTTCATCTTCATTCGGGTCGCCCCTTGACGCCGGAGGACTGGGAGCAGCTGCGGGACTACGACGTGGTGGTGTCGACCCCAGGCAGTTCGTCTCCAATGGTTGCCCCAGGAGCAGCATCTGACCTGTTCGACTTGGTGATCTTCGATGAGGCGCATCACGCCCCCGCAGATTCCTGGGCGGCCTATTTAGAGCACTACGCCAATGCTCAATTCATCTTCCTTACGGCCACTCCGTTCAGGCGCGATGATCGCGTAATTCCAGGAAAACTGGTCTACCGATACCCCGTAATGAGAGCGGTCTCTGAAGGCGCGTTCGACCCGATCACTTTTCGACAGGCCGTGATCGAAAACGAACTTGATGACGAGCACGTCGATCGTGTGATTGCGCAGACTGCCGTTGCACAGCTGGAAGAAGATCTAGCCAATGGTTTTGACCACAGGCTCTTTGTTCGAGCCGCGACAATTTCATCGGCACAAGCGCTCGTGCCAGTCTATGAGCAGTTGGGTGTCCCTGTGGCCGCCATTAGCAGCAGACTGACTAAGCGTCAGCAGGATGCGATCGAAGAGAAGCTCGTCTCGGGCGAGCTCAAGGCAATCATTTGCGTCGACATGTTCGGCGAAGGTTACGACTTCCCAAAGCTCAAGGTCGCTGCGCTGCACGCGCCTCATAAGTCCTTGGTGCCCACCATCCAATTTATCGGCAGGTTTGCAAGGGTTGATAACACGACTGGCCGCCCTACTTTGATAGCACCGGCGTTCAGGGTTCGCGAAGCGACGGCAACTCTGCTCAAAGAAGGTGTCGACCTAGCTCAAATGATTGATGAAGCCGCTCTCGCCCAGATCCAGGGGGCGGTCGAGGCTCAAGAATTCATCGAGAGCTTACCGGTACGCCGAATTAGCGAATCAGATTACGAGTCAGTGTCCCCTCTTTCCTTCAATCTCTATGCGCACGTCCGCGTCTTCCACTGCAACCGCCAACCGGACTTTGGGCTTCTTGGCGAGAGGGTGGGTAGGCTTCTTCGAATCGTTAAACAGTGGGAAACGCCAGACGGAACGATCTCCCTCGTATTGACAGCGGATGAAGCGCCTCCGAATTGGGCCATTTCAAATACGCTGACTGACATAAGGCACGAAGCCTTCCTGCTCATGTATTTCCCTGAGTCTAATTACTGCTATATCGGATCAACGCTCAGGACAGAAAAGCTGTACCTGTCGATCATGGAGATTGTTTGCCGAGCAGCTAGCCGCGGACTGAGCTACGAGGAAACCAGTCGTGCGCGAGCAGGACTGGAAGGCATGAAGTTCTTTGCTGTTGGCCTACAGAACACCACGTTCAATTCACAGGTCGAAACTTACAGAACCCTGACCGGCCCGCAAGCAGAACGCGCGGTGACAGCAGGTGATAGCCGTGCTTACGCCCAAGGACACTACTTCGGGAGCGGCATGAACGGGCTGATTCGCGAAACCATCGGTGCAAGCAGCAGTTCAAGAATCTGGAGCAACCAGCGTCTTTCAGTCCCCGACTTTGTCGCCTGGGTTCAGACGCTAAACGGGCGCATCAACGGGGATGCTCAATTTAGCGCTTCTCACCTGGACTTAGTCCGCACCACTACAACCCTTCGAGAGTTGCCTGACGCGCTGATTGCCGCAAATTGGCCGCGGCAAGGCCTCAAGTGCAATCCACGAATCCAGTTCCGACCTTCACCGGAGCACCGCCCCCTACTCTCCAGGCTCGTGGAGTGGGATATCCAAGATTTTGACTGCAATACTCAGGCTGGCCAGCTGGATTTTTCCATCGTGCACACAGAGGGACAGATCCGGATGCGGTTCAGTCTCGAAGGTGGCCAACTCATCAATTGCCTGGATCCTGAAGCATCAATCATGGTTGAGTCCAGTTATGACGCGTGGATGCCGTTGGCTGAATGGCTAACCGAGCACCCTCCCATTTTTTATGCCTCCGACAAGTCTTCCTTTGAAGGGATGAACAAAATCGCTGCCCCTCTGCTTCGAACCCTTGCTCTCGCCCCGGGAGATGCCGAGTCGATCGATTGGACAGGATGCGCGATTGAGGTCGAATTCCTGCCCAACAATCAGGAGACTCGAACCTTGGAGCGCCGCGCGCAGCTGGAAGGCAATGCAACAGTACAGGAGCACCTGGAGCAATACCTCCTGACGCTGCCTGATCTGCAGTGTCTGTACTACGACCATCGTTCAGGCGAAGCTGCCGATTACATCTGTGTCACGGCCAATGAAGCCCAAGACGTGAACGTAACCCTTTACCACTGCAAAGGTGCAGGAGGGCCGGCCAATGGCGGGCGTGTCGGTGATGTGTATGAGGTCGCCGGACAGCTAGTGAAGTCCGCTTATTACTGCGAGGTCTCGACATTGGTGCATCACATGGAAGATCGCATGCACCGGCGACACACATCGCCCTCGTATTTTGTCAGAGGAGACAAGGAGGAAACCTTCCGACTGTTAGCGTCGACACCTGCAACGAAGCTTACTTTTACAGTTGTCGGCGTCCAGCCTGGAATACGTCGCACCATGGTGGACGAGCGCCTCAGTGACTTGATGGCCTTCTGCATCGGTTACGCACGCCAAGGTGCGGCCAGAGCTTATTGGCTGGTGAGTGAATAGCGGTGAAGAGATCCTTAAGATAGAGGCTCCCGGAAAGCGCAGCGCTTTCCAGGCAACTCCCTTTAGGATTTACGCTGGTTATACCCCAGCAGCAGACCCGCCAAACTAAGAGCCGCCGAAACCGCATCGATGAAGTTACGAAGACTGGGGTGCCCTTTTGGCGGTTAGCCGGAAAATCCACAAAAATCATCCCTTTCGCAATGATCTGCATGTGGGTGAAACTCCTCGGTTCTGATCCTGCAATTGTGGTGTGGCTAAAATGCAAAGAGCATATCTGGATTGCGAATTTACCTCCCTTGACCCCTACTATGAGCTCATTAGCCTCGCCTTGGTCGTTCCCAATGGCCCAGAGTTCTATGTTGAGATAGAAGACGGCTGGATTCTCAGTGATTGCTCCAACTTCGTTCAAAAAATCGTGCTTCCCCTCCTCGACCTTGATAAGTATGGAAGAACGCAATCGCAAGCTGCGGACGAGCTACAGCAATGGCTAAGTCAGTTCGATGGTCTTGAAATCATCTGTGATGCGCCACAATGGGATTGGCCGTTATTAGTGCGATTGGCAGGTCCAGACGGGTTGCCAAAAGGAGTGGTATCTAGCTCGATCACCTATGCAGTTCAAGCACAGATGGCCGACCTGGTCTTTCCTCACCATGCTCTACAGGATGCAAGATTGATTGCCGATTTTGTGGAGTCGATTCGAAATCGGCAGCTTGGCTAAAAAGCGCTCGAACCAGGATTTGCCTTCAATATTCAGAATCTGAAGTCAGAGGTTTTATGAAAGTCGTGAACCTAATTACGCTGCTTGAGCAGGTAGTAAATGAGGTGAGACTCGCAGGAGCACTGCTGGTTTCAGAGTGGGAAAGACCTGAAGGGCCTCGTGGCTATGGCGACAAAGCAACCGTGGACATCGAGATTGAGCGACAGCTTCGCAAGTCGTTACTCCAGTTGCTTGATTGTGATTTTTGGGGTGAGGAAACTGGGCATGCTTTAACCAACGATCCATGGTGTTGGGTAATCGATCCAAATGACGGCACCGCTGATTTCCTGAAAGGTCTCAAAGGCTCATCAATTTCAGTAGGTTTACTACGCGATGCTCAACCTGTTTTAGGGGTGGTTTACGCGCCTATAACTGATGACCGCGGTGAAGATTGCATTGCGTGGGCGGAGGGACTACCACATTTACTTCGCAACGGTTGCCCCATTGAAGTGGATCTGAGTCAACAAAATTTAACGACTGACCGACTTGTTATGGTCAGCGCTGCCGCGGTAGGTAGGCCTGAAGAAAATAGCGAGTTGTGCTTCCCAGGTACGTTCCATGCCATGCCGAGCATCGCCTACCGACTTGCACGTGTAGCCGCTGGTGATGGGGTCTGCGGTATTTCGCTTTATCCCGTGTCAGCTCATGATGTGGCCGCCGGGCACGCTCTACTTAGAGCGAGTAAAGGTGAGTTGTTCGACCAAGACAGCAACATCATCACTTATAGCACCGACATGACTAAGGTTTCACTCAGATGCTTTGGAGGAGCTCCCGATGCATGTGTTGATCTGTTATGTCGGGATTGGTCGCGGCTTTTGTCTCCTCAGTTGCCCCATGATGTTTGAAAAACAATCAGAAGGGCAGGCAGACGATGCGTTCAGTTGAAGAATGCAATATCCGATAACTGTCAGACTCGCATATTGTATTGAGCCTCTGAGACACTCAACCTACTGCAATCTCTTGCCGTTGACTAGCAGGCACTGCTTCGGCTCGGCGGGTAGCCAGTTCGTATCGATGCGGATCACTGAATGAAGGCTTGAACAAATTGCGCCGGGACCGCTTGACCTTCAGCCTTCAAATTTCGTCAGCTCTGTAGGAAGCGCCCGGCTTTCCTGCAACACTTCAAGCGTCCTCTTACGCTTGTGCCCTTTACGCCGATTGCTGGTTACGAACCAACCATTGAAGCGCAGTTCCGTGATCCATCCAATGAGCTCACGTTACTTATCGTAATGCTGATTTTTGTCTTGTATCTGCGATTGTTCCACCTGATCCGCCGTGACAACTCACGTCCAGCAGAGAATGATCTACTGCGCATTACAACAGGCAGAACCAGTCCGTCTTGCGTTATCCATGGGATGTCGTCACTTCCTGGTTCCACTCTGTCCTTAATGTGTAAGAGGTCTCATAGAGTTGGATCCGAAATCAGACGAAACGCATAGCAATCGCCTCAACGTGGTCTAAATATAACTACAGGCATATCCCGAGTTGTCTCATGGTTTACCTGTATGTGGGCTGATTTCGCACGGTGTCCTGAGGAGTACGGACATATTTGCAGGAGAACTCGAAGAGGGATCATCGAGGGTTCGCAGAGGGAGTTGGCCACCATGACTCAACACCGGGATCCGTTTGATTTTCTCCACGGATTGACGTCAGATCCAGCTGAATTGACACATGGCAGCTGGGTCATCCATTCACCGCTGGCATGGAGCGCGGAGGCTGGAACTCCTGCCGATCCGCACTTACGGCTGCAGTTCGCGGTCGCGGTAGCTCTATTTGGCGCGATCGCATCGCCGGCCTGGTCCGCCGATTGTCCCTTGCCAGCCCCCGTCAACAACACGAGCTGTACTGTGCCCTCCGGTACCACCGTAACCGTCACCACAACAGGTGCTACGGGCCTGAATGACACTGGTACGCTGGGCCAAATCATTGGCGATGGCATTACCGTTAACCTGGGGGCTGCCACCACAACGGGGGCCATGGCATTGCAAGGAGCGGCAATCACCTTCAATGGCAGTACGGTCAGCACCACTTCTATCGGCGCCGCAGCAAACGGCCAGGTCGGATTGCGGGCCTCGGGTGCCGGCAGCAATATCGTCGCAACGGGTGCAACGCTCGACCTGACACCTGCGTCCGGCACTTCCCTGAACCTGCGCGGTGCGGCGGCTGACAGCGGCGGCGTGCTGACGCTGAACGGCACAACGGTGCTGGTCACCGGTGGTGCCAATGGCACGGGTAACTACGGTCTGGCGGCGACCGGAGCGGGAAGCCGGATCAACTTCTCCGGTGGCTCGGTCAGTACCAGTTCCCGGGGTGCCTTCGGCGTACTGGCTGAAAGCGGCGGGACGGTCAGTCTGTCAAACGGTGCCCAGATCAGCAGCGCCGGGGTACAGAACGCAACCACGCTCGCTGGCAGTCATGCGCTTTACTCCACCGGTGGCGGCAGCCAGATCAGCACCACAGGGATCGCGGCCAGTACTTCGGGTACTAACGCATCCGTTGCGCTGGCCGATACCGGTGGCACCCTCCTTCTGACCAGCAGTTCGTTCACCAACTCAGGCGCCAGCAACCTGGATAGCACCCCGAATGCCGGGGTGCGGGCGATCACCGGCGGCAAGATTGTCATGAGCGGCAGCGGCAGCACGATCACTACAACCGGCCTACGTGGCTTCGGTCTTTCGATCGAGGGTTCCGGGTCGCAAGCCCAGGTGGCGGATACTGCGATCCAGACCAGCGGATCTCGTGCGTTCGGTGTTTCCATCAAGGCTGGCGGCTCGGCGCAGATCAACAACAGCAGCGTTCTGCTCAACGGCGCCACCGGGCCTTTTACACCTGCCGTGCAGGTCGAAGGCGTTGGGTCATCGCTAACGTTGACTAACAGCACGGTCACCACGACGACACCCACGGTTGCCGTGGGCGTGGCGGCCCGGGACGGTGCGAACGTCCTTGTCAGTGATACCCGGATCACAACCACAGGTCTGAACTCGGCGGCGCTGACCGCGTTCAGTGCGGTGCCGACACCCGCCTCGGTGACCGCGAACAACATGACCATCATCACCAGCGGCGACGACAACGCCATGGGCGCGATTGCCGACCTGAACGGCACCATCACGCTCAATGGCGGCACCATCACCACCACTGGCAACCAGGTCAGGCAGTCGTCCTTCGCCCATGCCCTTGGCGCGCGCAACCCCGGCGGCACACTGATTGCCAACGGTACCGTGGTCAATACATCGGGGCTCTCCGCGATGGGCGCCTGGTCGGACGATGGCGGCAACACGACCCTCAATGATGTCCGGATAACCACGTCCGGTGTGCTGGGTGTCGGCTTGTACGCGGTGGCCGAACAGGTTGGAACACAGTTCAACGCCAATACCACGGCCAATCGCAATACGGTTCAAACCACTGGCCTGAATGCCTTTGGTGTCGAGGCACAATCACGCAACGACCAGCCGGTCGGCGTGGCCACGGTTACGGTAAACGATACGGCGGTCACTACCCAGGGCACGGGTGCCGTGGGTTTGCGGGCGATACTGGAAAACTATGGTTCTGCACCCACCGGCCGAGGCGAAGCTAATGTGGTAGCCAACCGCAGCACCGTGCAAACCCAGGGTGTCGGTGCCCATGGCGCCTTGTCCCGTGACGCGCCGACCTCGGTGACAATCAACCAAAGTTCGGTTCGGGCCTCCGGTACGGAGGCTCACGGTGCGGTTGCATTGATTGGCGGACGCATCATCGGCACCGATGCAACGGTGACTGCCAGCGGTGCGAATTCGATGGCGCTCTATGCCTTGGGCATCCCCGGCGCGGTCTCCACGGCGGACTTCACCCGCAGCACGCTGACCAATACCAGCGGCTCGATCATTGGTGTTGCCGGCGACGCGAATATCACGCTGATCAATTCGACCGTGACAGGCGCCGGTCAATGGCTGCGGGTGGGAACGCTCAATGACTTTCCCCTGTTGGCCGCTTCGCCACCGCCACTGGGCGGACCTGCTGATTTTCCGGATGAGCTCACTGGCGCGTTGCCGCCGTTACAGCCCCCGCCGATCACGGCCCCTGCCCCGCCAGTCAGCCCCGGGCTGGCCAATGTCACACTGTCGGGCTCGACCGTCGTCGGTTCGGCCTTCACCGCGCCAGGCAGCGTTTCCAACCTGACCCTGACCAACAACAGCCTCTGGCGCATGACCGGCGATTCCAACCTGACCACATTGGTCAACGATCCCAGCCTGATCGACTTCTCCGCGCCGGTGGGTGGTGTGTTCAAGACGCTGACCGTCAATACCTACAGCGGTGATGGCGCGATCGGACTGAACACCTTCCTGGAAGGCGATGGCTCGCCTTCGGACAAGCTGGTGATCGACGGTGGCACCGCCACGGCCCTGGCCACCGGCAACACCGCCCTGCTCATTCACAATGCCCGGGATACCAGCGGAGTTCTGGGACGAGGCGCCCTGACCACCGGCAACGGCATTCTGGTGGTCGATGTACTCAATGGCGGCACCACGTCCGCCGATGCCTTCCGCCTAGGAAATCGTGCGGTTGCCGGCCCCTACGAGTACACCTTGCATCGATCAAGCGTGGATGGCAGTAACAGCGAGGCTTGGTACCTGCGCTCCACCGCAGATTCCCCATCACCGACGCCGACACCGACGCCGACGCCGACGCCGACACCGACGCCGACACCGGATCCGTCACCGGAACCGAACTTCCGTCCGGAAACCTCGCTCTATGGCGCCATTCCGGCCCTGGCCCTGGTCTACAGCCGCGGTCTGATCGACACCCTGCACGAGCGTGTCGCCGAGGAGCGGCGCATGCCCACCGACCCGCTGCCCAAAGAACATGAAGAAACCTACGGGCCATCAATCGGCTGGGGGCGAATGATCTTTCGAAATGGCGAACGCGAGGCCGGCAGTAGCGGTCCATCCGGTAATTCGCCAGCGTACAGCTACGACATGCAGGCGTTCCAGGTCGGCATCGATCTGTATCGCGGTGAAGACACCGATGGCAGCCATGATCAGGCCGGACTGTCCCTGGCGGTCGGTAATATCGATGGTGGCGTCAAGCATTACACCGGCAACGGCGCCGGCGATAACGTGCTTCGCGCCTACAGCCTCGGTGGTTACTGGACGCATTTCAGCCCCGATGGCGGCTATGTGGATGGCGTGCTGCAACTGCATCGCTTCGACATCGAGGCCAAGCCCAACGACCTCGGCAATCTGGACACCCAGGGCTGGGGTTACACCGCGTCGCTAGAGACCGGCTATCCATTCCTGGTCGATGAAGGCGACGACGAACACAAATTCGAAAACCTCTACCTCGAGCCCCAGGCACAGCTGATCTATTCACGCATCAATCTGGATAACAGCGATGACATTGCGGCCGACGTGCGCTTCAAGGACATCGACTCACTGATTGGACGTTTGGGGGTACGCCTGGCCAAGGACTGGTTCCGTGAAAACGACAAGGGCGAAACCCTGCGCACCAATGGCTGGCTGCGCCCCAGCGTCTGGCACGAGTTCAAGGGGCAACCCAAGACCGAGTTCTCCTCGGCCAACGGTTTCGTGCCATTCGAGGCCGATATCGGCGGTAGCTGGTGGGAAGCCAACCTGGGCGTCGATTATCAGGCTGACAAGAAAGTGACGTTCTACATCTCCGCCGGCTATCAGAAGTCCTTCGACGGCGACAGCCACAGCTACGAGGGCATGCTCGGTGTGAAGTACGATTTCTGAGGGGGTATGGCTAACTTGTAGGAGAGTGTTCCCCGGGCGGCATCCGACAAAATGCCCGATGACGCCGAGAGTCGCCGTGGGGTACACCTCAGGCCCAAGGAAGGCATTGAGCTTTCAGCTACCTACTTTTCCAATTGTGCTTGTGGGAATTGCCACTCGCCTTCAAGAATCTGAGTACGGGGACGATAGAGTCGCACCATGTAGTTCCCCCCTTATGTGGTCGGCGGGCAATTCGGTGCTTTGCCATCACAGCCACCAAAGCGAACCGTCACCATCTTTCCTTTCCTAGTGCACACCGTGGATTTCAATTCGATAAAGGAATGACCAAGGACAACCAAGTGTTCCAGCCTTCTGCCCGATTCTTCGCATCGAACTCGTAGTAACCCTTGAGATTGGTATACCAGAGGTCCTTACCGACTTTGAAAAAGTGTCCGGCCTGCGGCCCGATGCCATTGACCCTGGATTTGAAATCGCCAAAGGTTGCACCGCTGCCGCTATCGCCGGTGACCTGACGGAAGACGTAGCCGACAAGACCCAGGTGAGTTTGATCGTTGATGAAATGTGAGGCGCTGAGGTCAAGGTGGGCATCGATACCGTTTTGATAGTCGATATCGGTGTTTTCCCAGTTGTAGGTCAGGCCCGCCACGGCGGAAAACTCGTTTATCTTGTCAAACCAGGTATAGCCACCTCCCGCATCCAGGGCAGCGTGTCCCAAGCCTATGTTGACTAGACGATTGGGATCATAGGCGCCGACCGGAATGTCGCCCATGGTGTAGGCGATGAAATTGTGAACGCCATGGTTCCATTTCATGGTGCCCATCACATAGACGTCGCTGCCGCCTTTTAAGGTGTCGTCGGTACTGCCGGAAAAGGTCCGGCCTCGTGGCCCTGTCAGCGTGAGATCGACACTGCCCTCGGAGCGCGCCACTGCCGCGCCCATTGCCAAAGCAACTTGAGCGCCAAGCAAAGGCTCGGCGAAGGTGTAGCTCGGGAAGGCGAACAGGATGTCCGCTGTCGCATCGAGACCAACGGTGGTCAGCCCGCCGCGGGGAACGGGTTTGCTGGCGTCATCCTTGGCGTTGGCATGGTAGTAGATGAGCGGCAGGCTCAAGCCGGGAGCGGTGGGTACCGCCGCGAGCGTACCGAACTGCCCCGGCAGCCAGAAGCTGATACCGCCGTTATCCGCCTGGGCCAGCATGGCGGGCAACAATGTCATCAAGCCCAGCGCAAGTCTGTTTCCTGTTTTCATAAAAACCCTCGACTCACTTCAAACTAATGGCTGACCGTGCATTGTTTACAGTGGCTTTCTCGTAAAACGCCATTGAGTGGAAAGGTTTTTTCCGTTGGTTGTGCATAAGGTTCTCCTATTCACCCTAACACCGACGGCGCCAACTTCCCCCTCTCCAGATGGGGGGCGCGGTACACCTTGGCCTCCTTTTTAGAATGCGTTTTCCAACACCCAGAACAAAAAACGGAGAACGCAATGAAGATGAATTTTTCCCGGGTCATGGCGCAGGTTGCACAACGCTATTCCCGTCAGGAAGCCTTGGTGAACGTCGAGCGAAATCGGCGTTATCGCTTTGATGAACTGCATCGGCTGACCAACCGCATCGCCAATACCCTGCGTACGCGCCTGCATTTGCAGCGCGGCGACACGGTGCTGTGCATTCTGGAGAACGACAACCTGTCGCTGCTGCATGCTTGGACGGCGTTCAAAGGCGAAGTGGCGATTGCGCATACCAATTTTCGCGATTCGCTCGAAGAACACCGTTGGCAGGTCGAATTTATCGCCCCCAAGGTCATATTCATCGAGACAGCGCTGTTATCGCAGTACAGCGAAATGCTGTGCGCCAGCGGTGCAGTGGTGGTCTGCATGGACGAACCCCCTACCGATTGCGGTTTTGCGCTGTACTTCTGGGCATTGCTGGAGGGCATGTCGGAGGACGAGCCTGACGTCGAATCCGATGTCCATCAGGACACGCTGATCTACCGCTTCACCGGCGGTACCACCGGCAAGAGCAAATGTGCCCGGTACACCATCGATAATTGGCTGGCGGCGCGGGATTCGATGTATGCCGACAGCGAGCAGAGCCAAGCCCTCAACGAACGCACCCGCTACCTGCACATCGCACCCATCAGCCATGGTTCGGGGCTGTCGCTGTTGCCGACGTTGTTCCGTGGCGGCTGCACCGTTACCCAGAATGCCACCGACCTCAAAGCCTGGTGTCGTAATGTCGAAGCGGAACGCATCACTACAGCGCTAATGGTGCCGACGTTGGTGGGTTGGTTGCTCGAGCTGGAAGAGGCATCGCAATACGATTTGTCCAGTCTGCAGACCCTCTATTACGGCGCGGCCCCTATGAGCCCGGTCAAGCTCAGGCAATCCCAAGAGCGTTTCGGCAACATCTTTTTCCAGCTATACGGCGCCACCGAATGCGCCCAGGCAGTCTGCACCCTGACCAAGGCCGATCATCTGAGCGCGGTCGAAACAGGTCGACTGGCCTCCGCGGGGAGGCCTGCCACCGGTATCGAGCTGAAGATCGTCGATGAGTCGGGCAATCGGGTTGCGAACGGCGTGACCGGGGAGATCTGGCTGCGCGGGCGTGGCACCATCAGTGGCTATCACAAAAATCCACAGGGCACGGCCGCTGAATTCAACGACGGTTTCTGGAGGTCCGGGGACCTGGGCTATGTGGACGAAGCTGGCTATGTGTTCATCGTCGATCGCAAGAAAGATGTGATCATCACCGGTGGATTCAATGTCTATGCCGTGGAAGTCGAAGCCACGCTCAATACCCATCCCGCCGTATCCATGTCCGCCGTGGTCGGCATTCCCCATGACAAGTGGGGCGAGGCGGTCCACGCCGAAGTCGTGCTCAAGACGGGTATGGCGGTCGACGAGCAAGAACTGATTGCACTGGTCAAGGAGCGCCTGGGCCGCTTCAAGGCACCCAAGTCGGTGAAGATGGTTGAAGCCCTGCCGGTCAGTGCCGTTGGCAAGGTGCTGCGTCGACAGGTTCGTGAGCGCTACTGGGCGGATCAGTCACGCCGGGTTTCCTGACGGTAGGAGCGAGCTTGCTCGCGAAAAACGTCCAGACAACGCGGGCACTCAGAAAGCCCGCGTTATCGTTGACGACCATCGCGAGCAGGCTCGCTCCTACAGGGGGAACGCGTGCGTATCAATGAGCAAAAAAAAACGGAACCGCCGAAGGCGGTTCCGTTTCGCAAGTATGGCTAGCCGGAAACAGCCGTCAGCGAACCCCTGCCCCCGCCAAGCTATCGGACGACCAGCCATTATCCGCACTGAGCTTGTCCATGACCTGCACGCCCGCCTTGCCTGGCCAGACGTTGATGTAATAGGTACCCGCAATCAGGTCGTAGTGGCCGGCGGTACTGTTGGTGGCAACGGCGTCATACATCTGATGGATATAGCTGAAGCCAGGGCGCCACAGTTGACCGCGGCCGTCGTACTGGTCCACCGCTACGGCGGTCCAGCTGTCCTCATCGATGTAGAAGGTGCGCTTGGAGTAGATGTGACGCATGCCGGGCTTCAGAGTCGCCTCTACGACCCAGACACGGTGACGCTCCCAACGCACCAGGTCCGGATTGATGAACTTCGAGCCAAACACCTGCTCAGGACTTTCGGCGTAGGCGAAGCGGTAGGCGTTATACGGAACATACATCTCCTTCTTGCCGACCAGCTTCCAGTCGAAGCGGTCCATCCGTCCATTGAACAGGTTGATGTCGTCGATGGTAGACATACCCGAGGTACTGGCATTCGGCGTGTCGTAGGCCAGGTCTGGCGCCAGGCGTACACGGCGTTGTCCTGGCAGATACTGATAGGCCTTGCGTCCCCGCTCAGTGGCCGTGTAGTCGAAGGTCATCACCGCTTCACCGGCACGACGTGCAGGGCCGCTGTAGTTGGCACGGGCACGGGTCATCACGATGTCGTCGCCGCTTTTCGACGTATCGTAGTAAGGCATCTCGTAGGTCCAGCGACCCAGGGTCGATGTAACCAGTTTCCCCGCCGCATCCACGTTGTAAGCGCCGTACTTGGGCGCGATCCAAGCCAGGCCCTGGTAACGTGCGAGATGGTTGAACATCACTTCGATGCCGGTCTTGGGAATCGGAAACGGCACACCGGCGTGGGCGCCTTGCAGCGTTTCGTTATTGTTGGTCAGTGTGGCGCTGGTGGCATTCTTCAGCGTGTTGTCCAGCACGAACTGCGGATAGCCTACAGTGCGATGCGTCGGATAAACGTCGACGCGGAAACCCGGAAGCTTCTTGACCAGAGCCTTGGTGCCTTCGGTGAGCTTGTCGCTGTAGGTGTCCACGTTAGTGGCATTGATCGAGAATTGCGGTTTTTCATTGGCGAAGGGGTCGGGACGAATGCCCGAGGCCTTGTCGAAGCCAACGGGCGCTGTATTCAGCCCGCCGGTATAGGCCGGAATGGTGCCATCGGCATTACCGGCCTTCTCGGCACCCACGCTGGTCAAGGTGGTGCCCAGTTGCTTGGCTTCTTGTTCTGATACTGCTGCATGGAGCACGCCTGCATGCGCGGCCAGCAAGCCGAGCGCAATCAGGGTTCTTGTGAGTTTAATCATGTCTCCAACCTCTAGGATGATGGTTTGAGCGTCTTATCAAGCACGCCCTGCCCTTCAAGGAACTGCGGAATATTTTCCCGTCCTGGCAGTGTTTTTTAACCAACACCCCCCTGTCTTCGCCCCCCCCTTATTGGCGCACAAAGGGAGGGGCAGGCCTTTTATCCGGCTGAAAACGCAAACGCCACGCGGCATCGGTATGCGCGTGGCGTTTGTCACAGCAGTGTTGCGGGCGTTATGGCTCAGGCGAATACTCGTAGGATGGTCTCGGCGACGCAGGCAGGTTTGGTGACGCCCTCGATCTCCACGGTCATCTCGTAAGTCACCTGGGCACCGTTGCCTTCCAGCGGTTCGAAAGACAGCACCTTGAAATGCCCGCGCAACCGGCTGTCCACCGGCACTGGCTGTACAAAGCGTACCTTGTTCATGCCGTAGTTCACGCCCATCTTCACATTGCGCAGCTCAAAGGCGTTGGTCATGAAGGTCGGCAGCAGGCTCAGGGTCAGAAAGCCATGGGCAATCGTCTTGCCGAATGGCCCCTGGGCGGCGCGTTCGGGGTCGGTGTGAATCCACTGGTGATCGCCGGTGGCTTCGGCAAAGGTGTTGATACGTTGCTGGTCGATGGCCACCCAGTCGCTGGTGCCCACGACTTCGCCAACGAGGCCTTGCAGTTCGGCCAGTGTTTCGTAGCTTTTCATTGTTGTTGTGCTCTCGATAGTCTGTTCAATAACGGTTCAGGCGCGCAATTGCGCCTGTAGCGCGGCCGCACAAGCGGCCTCGTGGCTGTCGCTGCCGCCCAGGAGCAAGTCCGCGACGATGGCCCGTTTGTAGTAGTGCCCGACCAGGTACTCCTCGGTCACGCCAATGCCGCCGTGCAACTGGATGCCCTGGCCGCAAACGGACTTCGCCGCGCGGCAAATGAGCATCTTGCTGCCCGAAACGGTTTTGTCGCGGGCGACCTCATCATCATTGACCATGGCGGCCAGGGCCGCGTGCAGGCTCGAACGCGCCAGCTCCAGCTCCGCCGCCATATCCGCCATGCGGTGCTGCAAAGCCTGGAAAGTGCCGATGGGCACACCGAACTGTTGGCGCACCTTGAGGTAATCGGCCGTGACTTCGATGGTTTTTTCCATCGCGCCGATCAGCTCTGCGCACTGGGCTACGATGCCGTGGGCTAGGCCTTTCCGTAACCCGGTCAGGCCTTGCCCCGCCTCGCCAAGCAAGGCGTCCGCGCCGACTTCGACACCATCGAAATGCAGCTCCTGCGCCCACGTACCGTCGTGCAATGGCAGCGTCTGGCAGGTCAGGCCTGGGCGATCTGCATCCACCAACAGCAGGCTGATGCCCGGTGTCTGCGGTATCTGCGCCGAAACGATGAATGCCTTCGCACCCACGGCGCCCAGCACCAGAGTCTTGCGCCCGGACAGGCGAAAACCGTGTTCCTGACGCTCAGCCCGCAGGGTGACGGGCAACGGCATGCCCCGTGATTGCGCCTCGCTGTAGGCCAGCGCGATACGGTACGTGCCGTCGGCCAGTTGCGGCAGCAGGCGTGCTTTTTGCGTGTCGCTGCCCGCCGCCAACAGCGTCTGGGCCGCCAGCACACCACACGCCATGAAGGGCTCCAGCACCAGTCCGCGCCCCAGTTCTTGGGCAATGATCACCGTATCCACCAGCGAGCCACCAAGCCCACCGTATTCTTCCGGCAACGCGGCCATCAGCCAGCCGTTAGCGGCGAACAGGTCCCAGTTGTCCGCACTACCGTTTTTGCCAGTCTTGAGCAGAGCGGTACGCGCCTCGAAACTGTAGGCCTTGTCCACATAGCGTCGCAGGCTGTCCTGCAACAGTTGTTGTTCCGAAGTGAATTCGAAATCCATAGCGGTTTCCTGAGATCAGAGTTGGAACAGCATCTTGGCGATAATGCCGCGCTGCACTTCGCTGGTGCCGCCGTAAATCGTCGAGGCGCGCCGCAGGAACATGTCATTGCTGATCCCCCTTGCCAGTGCCTGCTGCGGGAACGACTGTTCCGGGCCTGCCTCATGGGGATGCGGATAGGCAATCGCGCCGTAGTCGCCCAGTGCCTCGATCTGCGCCTCGGTGATGCGCTGCTGCAATTCGGTGGCGCGGATCTTGAGCATCGAACCCAATGTGTGCGACGCCGGATTGTGCTGTTGTTCCAGGCGCGCAACCCGCTGCACCAGCATTTCGATGGCTTGCAGTTCGGCGTCAAGGCGCGCCAGCTTCAGCGCGAATTCCGGGCGTTCGAAAAGCGCCTGCTCGCCCACCCGCAACGTCGTGCCGATCAGCTGCAGCTCGCGCAGGTAGCGTTTGAGTTCAGGTAGATCGGCAACGGTGGCGTGTTCGTTGTTGAGCAAGAACTTGGTGATGCTCCAGCCCTGTCCGTCCACGCCAATCAAGTTGCCGACCGGCACCCGCACGTTGTCGAAGAAGGTTTCATTCAAGTGATGGGCATCGTCGATGCTGCGGATCGGGCGTACGGTAATACCGGGTGTACGCATGTCCACCAGCAAAAAGCTGATCCCCGCTTGCTTCTTCACATCCGGGTTGGTGCGTACCAGCAAGAAGATCCAGTCCGCGTGATGGGCATAGCTGGTCCAGATTTTCTGTCCATTGACCACGTAGTGGTCACCATCGCGCTCGGCACGAGTGCGCAGCGATGCCAGGTCGGAACCGGAGCCCGGCTCGGAAAAACCCTGGCACCACAGGCGCTCGCCATTAAGCACCGGCGGCAGGTGCTCGGCCTTTTGTTCCGGTGTGGCAAACGCGTTGAGCACGGGACCGAGCATCTTGTGCACGAATCCATCTTGCGTTGGCGTGCCGGCAGCGCTGCATTCGTCATCGAACACAAGGATCTGCGGCACCGACCAACCGGTACCGCCGTGCTCCTTGGGCCAGTAAGGCGCACCCCAGCCGCGCGCCGTGAGGAGTTTTTGCCAGCGCATGATCTGTTCTCGCGGCGAGCGGGCGCAGCGCTGTTGCCCCTTCAAATCCGCCGGGACCTGGTCGCGCAGGAAGCTGCGCACTTGCTCGCGGAACGCTTCGAGGCTGGCGTCAGGTTGAAAATCCATTGCGCTTCCCCTGTCAGTCTTTGCGGTACAGGGTGACGACGCAGGCGCCACCGATGCCGACGTTATGTTGCAATGCGATGCGCGCACCCTCGACCTGCCGCTGCTCGGCGCGGCCACGCAGTTGCTGGACCAGCTCGGTGCATTGCGCCAGGCCTGTCGCGCCGATCGGGTGGCCCTTGGATAGCAGGCCGCCGGACGGGTTGACCACGTATTGACCGCCATAGGTGTTGTCGCCATCGTCGACAAACTTCTGCGCCCCGCCTTCCGGGCACAGACCCAGGGACTCATAGGTCAGCAACTCGTTCTGGGCGAAGCAGTCGTGCAGCTCGACGACGTGCACGTCTTCGGCACCGATGCCGGCCATTTCATAGGCTTTGCGCGCTGCGGCACGAGACATCGAGTAACCGGCCACATCACGCATGTCGCCTGATTTGAACGTTTCCGCACCATCGGTGGTCAGTGCCTGGCCGGCGATTGACACGCTGCGATCCAGACCATGCTTCAACGCATAGGCTTCGCTGCACAACACCACCGCGGCCGCACCGCAGGTCGGTGGGCAAGCCATCAGGCGAGTCATGACGCCAGGCCACACCACCTGGTCGGCCATCACTTCTTCAGTGGTGACTACTTTGCGGAACACGGCTTTGGGGTTGTTGGCCGCGTGACGGCTGGCCTTGGCGCGAATCTTGGCAAAGGTTTCCAGCGGAGTGCCGAAGCGCTGCATGTGCTCCACGCCGGCACTGCCGAAAATTCGCAGGGCCGCCGGAATTTGCGCAGCACCGGGAATCGCTTCGTCACATTGATCGAGGAACAGTTCCAGCGGGCTCGGGCGATCCGGGAAAGCACTGCCGATGGCGCCGGGGATCATCTGTTCGAACCCGAAGGCCAGGACGATATCCACCATGCCGCTGGCGATGGCCTGGTTGGCCAGGTACAAGGCCGATGAACCACTGGCGCAGTTGTTATTGACGTTCAACACCGGAATGCCAGTCATGCCGACGTTGTAGAGCACACGCTGGCCACAGGTGGAGTCACCAAACACAAAGCTGGCATACGCCTGCTGCACCGATTCGTAACCGACGCCGGCATCTGCCAGGGCCAGGCGCACGGCTTGCTCACCCATGACCGCATAGGTTTCGCTCTGGCCGGGTTTTACGAAGGGGATCATGCCGACACCCGCAACGACGACTTTCTGCATCATGTCTTACTCCTCAACAGTGGATATCCTGCCGGCTCCTGGGCATTTTCCGGCTTATCGGGCCGGACGGCGGGTTTTGAGTCTCAAGGATAGGCAGCCCCGAAGTCCTGCCGCCCCTCCCCATTTGGGGGTTTATGGCTGTGGCAGTTTCGCGCCCAGGTAGGGCAAGCCTTCCTTGCCGAGAAAGCGTCGTACGGCTTCGGCATGGTAGCGACTGGCCCCGCACAGCGACTGCGCGCAAGCCTCGAACTGGGTCATCGCCTGACGGTCCGTCTCGAACGAGCGATTGAGCAGGGTCTTGGCCAATCCTAGCGCATCGGACGGCGCGTCATCGAACTGGGCGGCGAACTGCAAGGCGCTGTCCAGCAGCTGATCCTGCGAGACGATGACCTGCGCCAAACCAAGCTCCAGCGCTTGCTGTGCATCGACCGCCCGTGCGCAAAAAATCAGCTCCTTGGCCTTCGCCAGCCCGACCAGGCGCGGCAGTACGTACAGCATCGACAGGTCCGGCACCAGCCCCAGGCTCAGGAAGGTAGGTAATAGCCGCACCCGTGGCGTCACGAACATGAAATCCGCGGCCAGGGCCAGGGAAAACCCGGCGCCCACCGCTGCGCCGTCAACTGCCGCGATCACCGGTTTTTGCAGGTCGACCAGACCGGCGAACCATTCATGAAAGCCCAGCACCAGCTTGCGCCCGGCGAACGTGCGATCTTCGCCCTCCTCCAGGCTGCCCAGGTCGAAGCCCGAGCAGAATGAACCGCCGGCGCCGGTCAACACAATCGAGCGAACCGAGTGATCATCCCGCGCTGCCATCAATGCGGCCGGCAGGGCTTCGTTGATGGCGGCCTCAAACGCATTCTTTTTCTGCGGCCGGTTCAGGGTGATCAGCGCGGTCTTGCCGATCTTTTCGTACAGCACTGCACTGTCAGTCACGTCCATTTCCTCCTGATGCGGCATCGGCCGGTGATGCCCGGCCGTGCTCAAGGTTGGGATTGCCCAGCGGGTCAATTACAGGTTGCGGGCGATGATCACCTTCTGGATGTGGCTGGTGCCCTCGTAAATCTTGGTGACCCGTACGTCACGGCAGTAACGCTCCACCGGGAAATCGTTCAGGTAGCCGTAGCCTCCATGGATCTGCAGCGCATCGGAACAGACCTTTTCAGCCATTTCGCTGGCGAACAATTTGGCGATGGACGCTTCCTTGGCGCAGGGCACACCAGCGCAATGCAAGCGCGCGGCGTGCAGCATGTAGTGCTGGGCCACCTCGAACTGAGTGGCCATGTCGGCCAGATCGAACGCCACGCCTTGCAACTTGATGATCGGCGCACCGTAGGCTTCACGCTCGTGTGCGTACTTCACCGCCGCTTCCAGCGCGGCACGGGCGGCACCTACCGCCACGGCGGCAATACCGATGCGACCTTCGGACAGGGTGGCCATCAGGCGTTTGTAGGCAGTGCCTTCCTCGGCCAGCAGGTTTTGCACCGGTACCCGGCAGTTGTCCAACTGGATCGCCGCCACATGGGCCGAACGCTGCCCCATCTTGCTTTCCACACGAGCCACGATGTAGCCCGGCTCCCGTGGGTCGATGATAAACATGCTCGCGCCTTTGCGACCTTCGGGCGTATCCGTGGTGGCGGCGATTGCGAAGGCAATCCCGGCTTCGTTGCCGTTGGAGATGAACTGCTTGCTGCCATTAAGCACGTAGTGGTCGCCCTCGCGACGCGCCGAAGTGCGGAAGGCGGCGGTGTCGGAACCGGCCTGGGGCTCGGTGAGCAGGCCGGCGGCGATGAGCTCGCCGGAAATCATCCCGGCCAGGTACTTCTGCTTCTGCTCTTGGGTGCCGAAGCGATGCAGCATGTCGGTCATGCCGTTGTGGACATGCAGAATGGTCGCAAAGCCGGCGTCAGCGGCGGCGAATTCCTCGATGCACAGGCAGTATTCCGGGAATGACATGCCCGAACCGCCTGCCTCTTCGGGAACTTGCATGCCTAGGAAGCCGAGTTCGGCCACCGCCTTGAGTTCCGCGTGCGGCCAAGCGCCCGTGCGGTCGCGTTCGGCTGCCGTGGTCGCCACGACTTCCTGGGCCACCTTGCGTGCGGCGTCGCGAATCATGATTTCCTGCTCGCTCAGGAATGCTGCAGATGTATCGCTCATGGTCTTCCTCTTGATCCGGGTCAAAAAATCGATGCTGACCTGAGCATGCGGGTTGACCACGCACGTACGCGCCTCCCGTCTCGGGAGGGGGCGCACGCCGCGATCAACGTCCCGTCACTTGAGCATGCCCTGCTGGCGCGCCAGGGTGATTGCCGCATAGCGGCTGGACACACCCAATTTGGCGAGGATGTTTTTCACGTTCCACTTCACGGTGCCAAAAGTGATGTTGAGCGTCAGGGCGATTCGTTTGTTGGACATGGCTTGGGCAACCAGCCCGAGAATCTCCAGTTCACGAGGTGTCAGGCTGGCCCGCGGGCCCTCGTTCGAGTGCCTTGGCGCGCTCACCACTGGCGCGGGCTGCGCCTGAGCCGTTTCATGGCACAGCAATGCGTTCAAATAGTCGCCGACTGAACCGTCGCCGGCGATTTCGTCCTGCCATTGCGCCAGCAACGACAACAGCGCCGGGCCTTCATCGAGCAGGGTCCGAACCAGCCCCATCCGGGCGCAGGCATCCACGGCCTGTTGCAGGTAGGCCCGCGCCGACTCCGGCTGATCGAGCATGGCGTGGGCCTGCGCGCCGAGCAGCCGCGCCCGGACCAATAACCGCCCACGCGCAGACTGTTCGGCGAAGGTGATCACGGTCTGTAGTTGCTCCAGCGTACTGAGCGGATCACGCATTGCCAGAGCCAGCCGCGCTTTGGACATGGCGGTCTGGCAGGCGATTTCATCGCGCGCCTCTGCGTGCGGACGTTGCGATGCTTCCAGGGCCGTCAGGCGAGTCACCAGCTCGCTGGCGCGACGATTTTCTCCTTGCAGCACCAGCACGCGAACTTGCTCGGCCAGCATGAAGGCCAACAACCGGTCCAGGCCCAGTACATGAAAATGCGCGCTTTGGGTTTCGAGAAAGTTCAAGGCCGCTTGCGGCGACTCGCGCTGCAAGGTGATACGCGCACGGCAGATGGAGGCGCGACCCATCACATCAGGCATGGATGAACGCAAGATACCGCTGCGATTGGCCAACACTTGCAGCGCCTCATCGAGCTGATCCAGTTCGTACCAGGCATCGCATAGCGTGGCGGCGCACAGATTGGCCGCCACCGAGCCACGGCCATAAGCCTGCTCGGCGCGAGCGTTGACGCTGGTCCCGATACGTTGTGCCTGTTGCGCATTGCCCTCACTGAGGCTGGTCAGTGCCCGGGTGTTTTCAAAGACCAGCGCCATGTCGTTGTCGCAGTGACTCAGATCAACGGGATGCTGTTCATGAAGCTTTCGGGCGTCGTCCGGGCGCCCCACTGACAGGTAGGCCGTGGCGAGGGCTGACAGACTGATGTAGCGCAGGGAGTGGTTTTCCAGCGGCGTCTGAAGGGTCGGTTCCAGCAACCCGATGACCCGGCGGGGCTCATCCAGTTGCAACGCGATGGCGGCATCGGCCAGCACCAGTTTCGAGGAGATCGCCGGCAGGCGCGACGCCTCGCTGCGGCGTATCTGTTCCAGCCAGCGCTGGGCCTTTTCCGGTCGGGCCGTGAAGGCATACGTCAGGCAGCCCATGATGAACAGTTGCGGATGGGCGAACAAAATGTCCTGGGGCAGGCGTTCGAGCAGGTGCAGCATCGGACTGGTGTAAGCCATGCTCCAGGTCGTCGATGCGGCTTGTTCCATGGCCTTGACGGCATCGTCGCGGTCACCGCCCAGGTTGGCGTGGCGCACGGCCTCCACCAGATAATCATGCTCGGCAAACCACTGGCTGGCGAGGCGATGAAGCGCCTGGACCTTAGCCTCGCCGTGGCACAACAGACGCTGGATGAGAAACTCGCCGAACAGCGGGTGAAAGCGATACCAGGGCGTACTGTCATCGGACTCGATGCGATGAATCAGCAGATTCTCGTCTTCGGCGCGCTTGATCATGTCCCGGACGTGAGCGCTTCCCGTCACGAACTCGCTCAGATCGGCGTTGAAGCGGCGCAGGATCGAGACTTTTTCCATGAACTCCAGCAACTCGGATGGCAAACAGGCCAGCACGTCTTCGGTCAGGTACGCCTGCAGATCCGCCGAGTTGCGCAGGATCGAGCGCAACTGCGAACGCCGCGTCGGGCGCACCCGCAACATGGTTGCAATGGGTTGCAGGCTGGCGGGCCAGCCATTGGTCAAATCATGAATCAACCGTTCCTCGTCGGCCGTCAGCGCCAGGGTGCTGAGGTTCTGCTTGAAGAAGTCCCGGGTCTCGTCCAGATCGAACGGCAACTCGACGGTATCGATCTCGGCGACATGCCCCTGCATGCGCAACCGCCCCAGGCTCAATGGCGGTGTCGTCCGCGAAGCGATGGTGACGTGCAGGTTGGCCGGACAATGGTCGAACAATTTCTGCATCAGGCGATGTGAGGCCGGAGAATCGACATGATGAAAATCGTCGAGCAGCAGGTGCAACTCTCTTTCAATGTTTTGCGCCGCATGGGTGACCAGGGCGATCAAGGCGTTGATCGACTGCTCGCTGCCGTCACTGTTGAGCCAATCCTGTTCGATGCCGATGCCCAGGCGTTGCAAGGCCGCCAGTAAATAGGAAAGGAAGCTGGCGAACTGCCGGTCATCAAGGCTGAACGAAACCCAGGCTACATCCAGCCCTGCTTTCATCAACTCCAGGCGCCACTGGGCCAGAAGAATCGTTTTACCGAACCCCGCCCCTCCGGTAATCAGGCTGGCACTGCACGGTTGCGACTCGCGCAGGCGCGCCAACAGATGCGCGCGCGGGATATGCCGGGCACTCAGGCGCGGCGGCGAGAACTTGGTGGCGACCAACAGATCGCCGGCGTTGATGACATTTGTCTGCATGATTGGGTCTCCGCCCTTTGGCTTATTGCCTGTATGTGCGGCACATCCTGCAACAGACGAAGCGACGCTCGCCCCGTCCGCAAGGGGGGGGGATCGAGTCTGAGGGACTCGCGTAATTTCCAATCCAGACAGAAACGTCAATTGCATGTTGATCGAGGATTGGAGATGAGCGAGTCCGTTTCTTTTGAACTCAAGGGCCAGGTGGGCTGGGTCACCTTGACCCGCCCGAAAGCCATGAACGCCCTTAACCGTGAAATGCTGGAGGCCATGACCGCCCGCCTGAACGCCTGGGAACATGACGATCAGGTCCGCGTCGTGGTCCTGACCGCCACCGGTCCGGCCTTCTGTGCCGGCGCTGACCTCAAGGCCGGCGGCACACCACAGCCTGGCGAGAAAGACCTGCTGGACACCATCGTCACTTTCTTCGACGCGCTGCGTGCCTTTCCCAAGCCAGTAATTGCCGCCGTCAACGGTATGGCCTTGGCCGGTGGTCTGGAAACCGTACTGTGCTGCGATCTGGTGATTGCCGCGCAAAGTGCTCGCTTCGGTGATGCCCACTCCAATTTCGGCGTATTCCCCGGTGGCGGTGGCGCGGCGGTATTGCCCCGCAAGATTCCGGAGAACATCGCCAAATACATGCTGTTCACCGGTGACGCCCTGCCCGCCCAGGACATGAAGAACTACGGCCTGGTCAGCGAAGTGGTTGCTGATGAGGAACTGGTCGATCGCGTCCAGGCCCTGGGCGACAAACTGGCGCAAAAAAGCCCGCTAGTGCTGCGCAAGATGAAAAAAGTGGCCGACGAAGCTGGCGACAAGACCCGCGCCGACGCGTTGCGCCAGGAACTGCTGGAACTGCGTAACCACCAGCGCTCCTACGACATGGCCGAGGGCGTGCGCGCCTTCGCCGAGAAGCGCAAACCGGATTTCAAGGGCTACTGAGTCAGGTGCCCGGCCTTTTTCCTCAACTATTCGAGGCAACCATGGAAAACGTATACATCGTCGGCGTCGGCATGACCGCCTTCGGCCGTCACACCGACAAGACCATCAAGCAACTGACCGCCTGGGCGGTAGAAGATGCACTGAAGGATGCCGATTGCGACCGGAAGTGGGTCCAGGTCGGATTCTTCGGCAACTGCACCCAGGGCCACTTTGATGGCCAGCACATGATCCGTGGTCAAGTGGCACTCTTGCCGCTGGGCCTGGACAGCATCCCGATCTTCAACATCGAAGGGGCTTGCGCCTCTTCGAGCCATGCCTTCAACCTGGCCGTGACCCAGTTGCAGGCCGGTGCTGCCGATGTGGCTTTGGCTGTGGGCGCCGAGAAGATGTTCTACAGCGACAAGGCAAAAATGTTCTCGGCGTTCGAGTCCGCCTGGGACATCGAAACCTTCGAGGAAAACAAGCATTACCTGGCGAGCATGGGCAAGGGCATCGTGCCGCCTGCCGGCTCGCAATCGGAAAAACCTTACAGCCCGTTCATGGACGTCTACGCGGCCCTGGGTCGTGGCGGCCTGATGGAGCGTTATGGCATTACCCAGCGCCAGTTGGCTGCCGTGTCCTCGAAGAACCATGGCCACTCGGTGCACAACGAGCGCTCCCAGTACCGCAATGCCATGAGCATTGAGGAAATCCTCGCCGCCCCGCCGATCACCTACCCGATCACCCTGCCGATGTGCTCGCCGATTTCCGATGGCGCCGCCGCCGTCATCCTCTGCACTGAATCGGCATTCAAGAAATACGGTTTCAACAAGAACCGTGCCGTCAAGGTTCTGGCTAGCGTCGTGCGCTCTGCCTCGGCCCGGGCAGCCGAAGACTTCGACAAAGGTTGCACCCACCTGGCCGGCAAGGCGGCGTTCGAGCAGGCAGGCATCAGCCCGCAAGATGTCGATGTGGCTGAAGTGCATGACGCCACCGCTATCGGCGAGCTGCTGGCGATCGAGGCCCTGGGCCTGTGCGAACCGGGCATGAGCGGTGTGATGGCCGAACGTGGCGACAGCGCCCTGGGTGGCCGGTTGCCGGTCAACCCGTCCGGCGGCCTGGAGTCCAAGGGGCATCCGATCGGCGCCACCGGCATCGGCCAGATCTTCGAGCTGGTCGAGCAACTGCGTGGCAACTGTGGCCCGCGTCAGGTCGAAGGTGCCCGAATCGCCTTGCAAGGCAACGGCGGCGGTCTGTGGCGTGTGGAAGAGTCCACCGAGCACGTCGGCATTTTCGGCCGCGCCTGATCGTTTATGGAGGGCGGCGACTCATTGGAAACCACGCATTTCCTGCGCCGCACTCCACCTACTATGATTTCACCAGAGGAAAATATGATGACCATTCGTTTTGATGATCGCGTTGCTATCGTCACCGGCGCCGGCAACGGCCTTGGCCGCGTTCATGCATTGAACCTGGCGGCGCGCGGCGCCAAGGTTGTGATCAACGACTTCGGCGGTAGCCGCGACGGTTCCGGCAGCTCGTCTGACGCCGCCCTGGCGGTGGTCGAGGAAATCCGCCAGGCCGGTGGCGTCGCCATTGCCAACGGCGCCAACGTGGCCGACTACGAACAGGTCCAGGCCATGGTCAAACAAACGGTCGAAGCCTTCGGTCGCGTCGACATCCTGATCAACAACGCCGGCATCCTGCGCGACAAATCGTTCGCCAAGATGGAAATGGCTGATATCAAGGCAGTGATCGATGTGCACCTGATGGGCTCGATCAACTGCACCAAGGCAGTGTGGGAGCTGATGCGCGAGCAGAACTATGGCCGCATTCTGATGACCACCTCGGCCGCCGGCCTGTTCGGCAACTTCGGCCAGGCCAACTATGGCGCGGCGAAGATGGCGGTGGTGGGCCTGATGAACATGCTCGCCATCGAAGGCCGCAAGAACAACATCCTGGTCAACACCCTGGCGCCAATGGCGGCCACCCGCATGACCGAGGACGTGATGCCGGCCGAACTGCTGGCGGCCAGCCGTCCTGAGCAAGTCACCCCGGGCGCATTGTTCCTGGTCAGCGAAAACGCACCGACCAAGCTGATTCTCGGGGCCGGTGCCGGCGTGTTCTCCGCCGTGCGCATGGAAGAGACCGCTCCGGTGTACATCGGCAACGAGGATCTGACACCGGAAGCCGTTGAGGCGCACATGGCGCAGATCACCGACTGGAGCACTGCCGTGGAGCGTTTCGACGCCAACGCGCAGGTCAAGGAGTTCATTGACACTGCCATGGCGGCCATCAAGGCTCGTCAGGCCTGAGTATTGCCGGGCCCTCGCTCGGGTTAAACTCGCGACGATGATCGCAACGGGCGTGCAGCCACACGCCCGGACGGAGAATGAACAATGACAATAATGAACTTCGCACACACGGTCGGTAACCTGGCCGTGCGGTTCGGCGATCGGGAAGCCCTGGTCAACATCGAGCGCAATCGCCGCTACAACTTCCGTGAACTCCACTCGCTGACCAACCGCGTCGTCAACATGCTGCGCGGGCGTCTTGGGCTTCGCCGCGGGGATGTCTACCTGTGCATCCTGGAAAACGACAACATCTCGCTGTTCCATGCCTGGACGGCGCTCAAGGGCGACGCCGCCGCTGCCTACGCGAACTATCGCGACGCTTTCGAAGAGCATCGCTGGCAAATCGAATTCCTGCGCCCCAAAGTGGTGTTCATCGAGAACGCGTTGATCGATCGTTACTTCGACTCGCTTCACGATCAGGGCATCACCGTCGTCTGCATGGACCCTCCAGAACACCCGCGTGCCGGCCTGTTGTATTTCTGGGACCTGCTCGACGGCGTGCCGGATCACAATCCGGGCGTCGACAACGACACTCAAAAGGACACGCTGGTCTATCGCTTCACCGGCGGCACCACCGGTCAGAGCAAGTGCGTGGCCTATACCATCGAAAACTGGATGGCGTTGCGCGACTCGATGTACCTGGAAGCCGAGCAACCCTATCAGCCGGACACCCGCTTCCTGCACATGGCGCCCATCAGCCATGGCTCCGGACTGGGGCTGCTGCCGACGCTGTACCGCGGCGGCTGTACCCTGACCCAAAACGTCCCGGACCTGGCCCGCCTGTGCCGCAATATCGAAGCAGAAAAGGTCACCATGACCCTGCTCGTGCCGACCATGATCTATCGCCTGCTGGAATTGCCTGAATCACGGGATTATGACCTGTCTTCGCTGCAGACCATGGCCTACGGGGCAGCACCGATGAGCCCGGCCAAGCTGCGCCAGGCACAGGAACGCTTCGGCAATATTTTCATGCAGATCTACGGCGCCACTGAGTGCCTGCATGCCGTGGCGTTGCTCGGCAAGGCCGATCATCTGACCCAGAACGATAAACAACTGTCTTCGGCCGGGCGCATTGCTGTCGGCGCGGAGATCCTGATCGTCGATGACAATGGTCAGGAAGTGCCTTTGGGCACGACGGGTGAGTTGTGGGTGCGTTCCCGGGGCACCATTTCGGGTTACTTCAATAACCCGCAAGGCACGGCGCAGGAATTCCACAATGGTTACTGGAAATCCGGCGACCTGGGTTACATCGATCAGGAGGGCTTTCTGTACCTGGTTGACCGCAAGAAAGACATGATCATCACCGGTGGTTTCAACGTGTACGCCATCGAGGTGGAGGCGGCGCTCAATGCCCACCCTGCGGTGTTGAACTCGGCCGTCGTGGGTATTCCACATGAAGAGTGGGGTGAGGCGGTGCATGCCGAAGTGATCCTCAAGGATGGCCAGATCGTCTCGGTCGATGCGTTGATCGAGCACGTCAAGGGGCGCCTGGGTCGCTTCAAGGCACCCAAGTCCGTCCAGTTTGTCGACGCCCTCCCGCTCAGTGTCGTGGGTAAGGTGCTGCGCCGTCAGGTGCGTGAAAAGTACTGGAAAGACAAGACGCGTTGCGTGTCCTGATTCGCTGTTTGTTCTGAACGTTTACCCCTTCGTTTTCGCCCTGATGTCCCCTACCGCCCTTGGTCAGGCTGGGGACATCGGGGCTTTTTTTGCGGGTTATCTTGCAGGTGGGACTGGTTTGGCGTAGCTATTTTCGGTCGACTTGTTCCCTGTAGGAGCGAGCCTGCTCGCGAAAAACGTGCAGACAACGCGGTCATTCAGAAATCCCGTGTCATCGTTGACGTCCATCGCGAGCAAGCATCTCCCACAGTATGTTCTTGTCCCTCAGGATGCCGGCTGTGCCTGGGGCAATTTCCAGCTGCCGTCCAGAATTGACTTCTGCGGCAGATAGAACCGCACCATGTAGTTCCACCCCGGCATGATCGGCAGGCAATTGTCCGTGCTGGCCGTGCAACCGCCAAACTGCACGGACACTCGCCCGCTCTGGTCTTTCTTCGCGGTCAGATTGTTGAGGGTGTAGGCCTCAAGAGCATTTGGCCGAAACCGGCCATCGGCATCGTAAACACTGATCGACCAGAAGGCTTGAACCGGTACCTGGTCCACGACCAGGCGATAAGGGGTCAGACCATCGTTACGTTCAGGTGTGACGATTTGGTAAAACGCGTCTTTCTGCGGATTGCCGCCCCATGCGGTTGCGCTGCCGATCAAGTGCCGTACCGGGTCCACGTCAGAGGTCTTGCCGAACATATCCCTTGAATCGTCCAGCGACTGGCCCAAAACGGCCAACGCATCGCGAATCCTGGCCCGGCTCGATTCATCCCACTCCGGCACGTCGAAGCGCCCCGGCCCATTGGCCTGGGTCACGGCGATGGCGTCCTGCAGAGCATGGACTTGGCTCAGGTCCGCAGGATCAGCCGGATTCACCAGGATCCGCACACCGAGCATGACGTAGCGGGTGCCCACCTGCGCCCGGCTCACGGTGTACTGGCCGGCGGCATAATCAACATCCACCACATGATGGTCTTCGTTGATCAGGGCCAACGAGATATAGCGCTTGCCCGCATTCGGCAGGGTGATGCTGACAGGCCCGGCATCCAGATCGAAGACTGCGGTGGAATAAAGCGTATCGCGGTTGGGCCGCACGACGGTCTGGGCGCCTGCGGGGACCAGTTGCCGCCAATGGAAGAACTGGCCCAGCCCTGCTGCCCGTTTGATGGTCATGGCGAAATACCGATCAGACTCGGCTCGGGCAAAATTGTCGACCGTTACCGGTACCTGCGCGCCCGGCAATACCTGACTATGTGCGGCGGGAAGACCGGTCGCCAGCAACGCGCAAGACGCCAGCAGCACTTTCCATTCGTTCATTGGTTTGTCCTTGGTAATAGTAGATAGGCGTTTCATAGCCGCACCAGCGCGGGTGGGAAATACTCGCCGCTGGCCACCGGCCCCTTGGCGCCGTAGTAGCGCAGCATCAACCGGAACGGCTCGCCTGCCACAGTCGGCAGCCAGTTGTTCTGGGCCGCCCCAGGTGGCAGTTGCGGTCCGAAATACAGCGTGAGGGAGCCGTCGGCGTTGTAGTGCAGGTCCGATTGATTGTTCAGCAAGAACCGGTCAAGCGAATTGGGCAGCACCCGGAACGTTTTGCTGTTGGTGGCCGTGACGGACCAGAAGTACCGTGCAAAACCGGAGGGCAATTGTTCACGAGGGAATGTCAGTGAGTAGCTGTGCCCGCCATCGAGGACCTTTCCGTCAGCATCCCGCGCCCCACGGTAATAGTTGACCTCCGCACTGGTATTAGCCCAGATGCCGCCAAGGTCGATCAGCGTCCGGGTCAGATAATCGCTGCCGTAGGCGCCCGAAGTCGCAGGCCGAACCCAGCCATCGCGCAATGTGCCCGGTCCGATGGTGGACGCTGCGCTGGCAAGATTGGCAAAGGCATGCGTCTTGATTTGCTGGTCAATACGCGCACGCTCGCCGGGTTGTTTGATCTGCTCGGCAATGCCACGCACCTGAGCTTGCAGCGTCTGCATGCCCGGATTGAGGTCAGGCTCCTCAAGCGCCACCGAAGCGGTATCGAACGCTTCCACCGTGGGTAGCTTATACAACTCGAATATTGGCGCCTTCGGCACGGGCGGCAATTGAGGCGTGCCTGTAGGTCGCATGCTGAACTGATGTTGCAGTCGCTCGGCGACGTTCCAATCCGAGCCCAGTTCCACCCGCGACAACACGCGTGCCGTGCGTACCGGGAGGTCGATTCGCCGGGTATTGGCCGGCAAATCCACTTTCGCGCCCTTGAGGCACACCGCGAACTCTCCATCCGGATGGTCAGCGAACGCGCGTTCATTGATATTGGCCAGGGTTTCCCCCCAGCCATTGAGCAGTTGCACCGTGTAATAACGATCGGTGATCTTCGGCACGCTCACCTGGGTACAACTGTGCTCATCGACGGCCACCCAGGCCTCCGAATAGGCGACGTCGAGATTGGGATTGGGCCAGTCAACCGCACCGGGTTTTCGGTGCACCAAGTGGTTCCAGGTCATGCCCTCCTGAAAATCCAGCTGCTGCTGGCGCATGACGAGCAAACGCCCGAGCAGGTAGATATAGGCATCGCTGACCTGTTGGTCAGCGAAGACAGGTGGTGATGTAACGGGCGATTCGGCGGCGACGGCACTGGCGCACTGGATCGCCCCTGCGAGCAAGGAAGCGACAAAGATGCCACTGCCACGCGCCAAACGTGAAGTTACTGTCATTGTTATTCTCCATCGTGGTCCATGAATGAACCGTTATGCCTCTGCCAGCGCCATACCGCCCCTCCCGTTAAGGGAGGTATGGCAGACAAACAAGATGGGAACGTAACCTCAGGCCACCTCGACATCCATGAGCGACGCCATGTCGATCACGAATCGATACTTCACATCATTGTTCTGCATGCGCGTGAACGCCTGGTTGATGTCCTTTATGTCGATCATTTCGCAGTCGGGCAGCACCCGGTGCGTGGCACAGAAGTCGAGCAGTTCCTGGGTCTGTTCCAGCCCGCCGATCAACGAGCCTGCAATCGAGCGGTTGTTCACCGCCAGCAAGGCCCCGTGTATCGGCTCCAGCGGCTCCAGGGCGCCGACCAGCACCAGCGTACCCTGGCGGGCCAGCAGCATCAGGTAAGGATTGACGTTATGGGTGCGCGGGATAGTGTCCAGAATCAGATCGAAACTGCTCGCGGCGCCTTTCATGGCCTGGGGTTCGCTGGATAGCAGCACATGGTGCGCGCCCAGGGCGCGAGCATCGTCAGCCTTGCCTGGCGAAGTGGTAATCACCGTGACTTCGGCGCCCAATGCCACCCCCAGTTTGACCGCCATATGCCCCAGTCCGCCCAACCCGACCACCGCTAGACGCGTACCGGCCTTGACCCCGTGTTCACGCATTGGTGTCCAGACGGTGATGCCTGCGCACAGCAATGGACCAGTGAAGCGCGGGTCCAGCGAAGGCGGTACCCGCAATACGAATGACTCACGCACCACAATATGTTGGGCGTAGCCACCGCGGGTCACTTCACCGCTGATACGGTCCAGGCCGTTATAGGTTGGTGTCATGCCCAGGGTGCAATGCGGCTCCTGATGCTGCTCGCAGGCCGCGCACTGCTGGCAACTGTCGACCAGGCAACCCACGGCAACGAGATCGCCAGGGCGATATCGGCTGACGGCCAACCCGACGGCGGTGACCCGGCCGACGATTTCATGGCCCGGTACACAAGGGAAACGCGTGCTTTTCCAGTCGTTGTGCACGTAATGCATGTCTGAGTGACAGACGCCGCAATAGTCGATGTCGATGGCGACATCATCTTCGCGCAAGGTTCGGCGTTCGAAACGCAGGGGTTCGAGCGGGGCGTTGGCTTCGTGGACGCCATAGCCGATGCAGGTGGTCATGTTCATGTCTCCAGAGGTTGAATGAACAACACTCCCCCTGTAGGAGCGAGCCTGCTCGCGAAAAACGTCCAGACAACGCAGGCATTCAGGCAGCCCGCGTCATCTTTAACGACCATCGCGAGCAGGCTCGCTCCTACAGGGGGTATGTGGTGTTCATGGGATTTGAGTCAAATCGACGGACGCAACCACGGCGCGGCGCTGGTTTGTGGCGCGGCGATCTGATTGGAGATCCACTTGCCCATGCGCCGCATCGGCTCGATGGAATCCTGTGGCGCGGCAAACTTCATGGCGGCGGCGTATCCCAGGGAAACGATGCGCTGAGCCCCATACAGCGGCAGCACATCCTTGAGCTGATCCTTGATGCTTTCCGGATAGACACCGACGGTCTGGGTATAGGCGTCAACCGCAGCCATCATTTCGCTCAGATCATCGACCGGCACCAGGTTGGCCGTGCGGTCATCCAGGCTGGCGGAAAAAGACACTGGTTCGGGTAACTGTGAACAGATGATCGCGCCCTCACCTTCCTTGCCGCCGATAACCCTGTACCACTCGTCATCCAGGCGCAGCGCGTCGACATGCGCCTTCAAGCCCTGGTCGTAACGCTTGGGGGTCGTGCTCAGGGTATTGGGCAAGCCGATCATCGCGGCATAGACGTACTGGCCAAACGTGTTCAGTTTTTCCAGGCCTTGTTCGTCGGTGCCACTTTGCACATAGACCACCCGAGCGCAAACACAGCCCTTCTGATTGATCGCGCCGATGTCGGCCGCCAGGCGCACCGCCGCTTCGCGCATGTTCGCTTCGCTGTCGAAGGTCTCCTGGCCGATGATGCTGGCGCTGCGTTTGGGGTCGAGGGAGATCAGCTCCAGGCCGGGCTGGATGTAGCGCGTCACGTGCTTCATGGAAGCGAATCCGCCCCAGGCGACGATTTTCTCCAGGTTTTGCGGCTGGTACAGGCGCTGCTCGAACGCTTCGTCGCCGCCCTTCCAGTAGGCCACCGAGAGGTGTTTAGTCAGCGGATGATCAGGGGCCATGTCGACCATGGTGCGGGCAATGGCCAGCGCGGTGAACGGGTCGTTGGACGGCGCCTTGATGATCGCGTCGCTGCGCAAGACCATGTTGCGGATGATGGTCCACAACGACAGGGACACCGCATTACCGGCGACGATGTGCAGGGTGCGTGCACCGAAGCAACGCACCTCAAGTTCGGTGCCGTCGAGCAGTGTCTGCGGTACCCAGCCTTCAAGGTATGGGATACCGATCGTGGTTTCCGCCATCTCGGTGATGAATTCACGGGTCAGCATATGCGGCAGGCCCATGTAGGAGCCCTTGACTATGGTCGGGGTGGTGGGCGCGGTGAGGTACGACAGTTCGCAGGCTTCCTGCAGGTACTGGTTTTTGTCCAGCGCCAGGCGTTTACCGAGTTCGACGGCGTAATCGAGGATGTCATCGAAACTCAAGGTATACAGGTCGGCGAGCCTGGCCGGATTGCCCAGCGGCAATTGGTCGATGTATTTGCTTGCGTCGGGGGTGAGGAAGCTCAGGTCGCCGCCACGCCCACCCACTTCAATCAGGTTGTCGGTAATGATCTGACCACGAATGATCATCGGTGCAATGGGATGGGTCATGGCTCAGCCTTCCAGGGTGTTGAGGAAGTCCATCGCTTCGCGATGAGACTGTTCGGATGCGGCGCAGGTGATCTTGTCGTCCCCGCCGTTCTTTTCGCTGTAGCGTTGGATCGCACCGACCACGTAACGGCTGTGGCGGCCACAGGTGCAGGGCTCATCCCACTCGATGGTGACTTCGTCGCCGGTGATGAAGCCGCCCCAATGGATATCTGCGCCGAGATCAAAGAACGCCGCGCGCCCGGTCTGACGGCCGTGTCGCGGCAGCGGCTTACTGGTTTCGGGATCAAGCAGGAAAGGAATCGCGGTGTGCGAGAAGTGGTAGTTGCCCTGCTCGCATTTGAGGTGCGAGCCGCTGACGACCTCCGACATTGCATAGGACTCGTTAAGCGTCTTCACCCCCAGAAAGCGCATGACGTCTTCGCGCCAGTTCTCGGGTGGCACGACCCCTTTGGCGCCGCCGGTGGTGATGATGTAGGAATCGGCATGGAACACCCCTTCAAGGCCACGCTCCAGACCGGCCACGGCCATGTTGTGCAGCAGATTCCAGGTGCCGCCGATATACACGCGCTTGCCCTTCAGGCGGGTAGCGATGTCATCGAAAAATGCCGCCAGGTGCTGTGGCATCTCGGCCTGTTGCTGATCGAAGGTTTTTTTCTTGGCCAGCAGCTCTGGCGCCACCACCAGGCGATCCAGCGTGCCATTGGCATGGGCGGCCCGCAGTCTGGCACCCAGGCGCAACACGTCGCTGGACAGGGTCGACGGATAAGCCGGGTGGAAGTGTGAGAGATCGGGCAGCAGCACCCGCACCAGCGAACCCATGCCGCGCAGATGGCTGAGGTAGCCTTTGCGGTAGTACGGATACGCGGTGTGCAGGTCCGGGTCCGGGGTATCCGCGCCGTTCATGTTCCAGGCGTAGAGTTTGCGTACCTGGGAAGCTTTTTCGAACTCACGGGCGCTACAGGGCAAAAAAGACAGGGTGCCGGAGGTTCCCGAGGTGTGGCTCAGGCACAACTCGGGTATGGCGCTGTCCATGGTTTCGAACCAATCGTCGAGGCCTTTGCAGGAACCGACATCGACCGCGGCGATTTTTTCCGCCAGCTCAGGAAGCACCAGTTTGCCCAGCCATTTGTTGATCGCGGCAAAATTGTTCTTTTCCAGCAGTGATGGCGGGTAGGACTTGAACAGAGTGTGCTCGAACAGCAAGGGAACGACGTCGTCCAGTTGTTCGATGCTCTCGATGCCCTCGGCATCTGCCAGTTTTTTCAGGACCGCGACACGGTCGCGCATCTGTGCGAAACGGCGCTTAAGCCCGGCCAGCTGCAGCTTATTGATCTGTTCGGCCGGCATCTGCTTCCAGTTTTGCAGGTTATGCCCGACCAGGGCCGCCG
This sequence comes from Pseudomonas sp. C1C7, assembly GCF_013359595.1. Taxonomy (GTDB): domain Bacteria; phylum Pseudomonadota; class Gammaproteobacteria; order Pseudomonadales; family Pseudomonadaceae; genus Aquipseudomonas. Next base: position 130,004 of record NZ_JABFMP010000006.1, read on the forward strand.
GATCGCTCAGCAGCAGTTCGACCTGTTCTTCTATTGTTGTTGTCATGGGACAGTCTCCGGGAGTTCACTGGTTCGTGCCTGACCGTCTTTGCGCAACGGTCTTGATGGCGGACTCAGTTTAGGGTCGCGCAAGGCAAAATCATTTCCGGATTCCGGCACCCGAAAAATCAACGTAAGTATTTGTTATATATTGGTAATGTTATTTTCTATGGATAAGCGATGCGGGTTATTCCGCATCTGCCGTGGTCAGCAGCGCATGGAGCATGCGCGTCAGTAGGCGAACGGTGTCGTCATCGAGCAGGTACTCGGGATTCTCGATCATCAGCGCCCGGGGTAAAGCGGTGACGGCCTGGTAGGCAAGAAAACCGGCTTTTTCGCGGTCACGCACCAAAACCTGATCGGTAAAACGCTGCACCAAGGCCGGAATGACCATCGAGATCCAGAAGCGCTCCGGCTTGACGATGTCCAGACGCACCAGCTCTCCGTAGTGAGCGCTCTTGAGGCTCAGCTCCGAGTCGACCTGCAACCAGCGATGCAAGGCGCAAAGGCCGGTGCGCAGTACCATTTCGATGCCTTCGTAGAGCGTGGCCGTGTCGGGCAACGCCAGGATGCCGGCGATCACTTGCTGGCGGACATCGGCGCGATAATCCTCGAAAATCGCGCCGATCAGCGAGTCGATGGTGGGGAAGTATTCGTAGATCGAACTGATCGCGACGCCCGAGTAGTCGGACAATCGGTAGATCGACAACGCCTCGCGCCCTTCCCCTTCGAGGATCTCCCGCCCAGCGGTTTTCAGGGCGTCGACCAGGGCAACCGAACGCGCCTGCTTCGGTTGTTTGCGTGGCCTGGCGGGCAGTTCCACCTGAATGTTGTCTTGGCAAGGAGAGGACGCTACCTTCTTCTCGTTGCCCGGTTTCAGGAGGCCTCGGCGGGCCATGGTTCAGGGCGCCACGACGTTGAACGTCGGCTGGATGCTGATACCCATGAGCGCATTGGCGATCGAAAATTTTTGCGCGTCTGTCAGGCCATTCGGAGACGGCAGTACGATGGACTCGCGCACAAGGCGCTCGAGGTCCAATGCCGCGCTCAGCTCCTTGCCACCGGGCAGTTGCAGCGCATTCTGGCAAGCCTTGAGTGCGGTTTCGCTCGCCAGCCAGCGGGCCATGCTCGCCTGAAGCTGGCAAGGGGTGCCGTCATCGATCAGCGAATAGGCCCGCAAGCACATGAGCCTCGCCGCTTCGAGTCGAGTCGCCATCTCTGCAATCCTGAGGGCCGCCAGCGGTTGGGATGCGCAGGAGCAGCCAGGACTGTCGGGGAGTTGCGCGGCGGCAATGCACGCCTCCTGCACGGCCCGCGTCAAACCAATCGATAACAAGGCTGCGCAAACGTCGACCTGTTCCAGCAGCCTGGTCTGACGTTCCAGGCGGTTCTGTTCTTCCCAGATAACCTGGCTGACAGGCAAGCGCACGTTGCTGAATGACACTCGGGCGCTGAACATGCCGTTCAGGGTGGGCCTGTCGAGGATTCGCGAGGTATAGCCATGTTGCTCACGCTCTACCAGCACATGACACAGCGCCCCTCTCTCAGTGCGCACCTGGGCGATGAGAAAGTCGCAGTACAAACCATTACACACTTGCTCATGCGCACCATTGATCACCCAACCGTCGGCCGTTTGCCAGGCATTGACACCCCCTTCTGCCTGGGCATCGGTCTGTGGCAGGTAAAGACCGGCGAAGCTTCTACCTGCCAGCAAGTCCGGCAAATACTGGTCGCGCAACTTTTGCTGCGCCACAGGCAAGTCTGCCAGTACGCTCGCAACGAGCATGTTGCCGATGACACAGTGGGCGACTTCGCATGAGACCACACACAGTTCCTCAAGCAACATGGCCTCGGTGATGACGGAGAAACCCATGCCACCAAGAGCCGGCGCGATACTTGCGCCGGGCAAGCCGAACTCGGCAACGCCCTGGGTGATTTCGCGCATCCTTTCCGCAGGGATGGAACGACCCCGAAACTTTCGAATCACGGGCGTCACCTCCAACGCGAGGAAGGTACGGAAACTTTCCACCGCCTGTCGCTGTGCATCAGTCGCTTTCTGCATCTTCATGGTCTGATTCCCTGCCAATGGTCGCGAATCCATCGGTACATACGAGTCCGGCATTCAGTAACAGGTTATTTGCTACAGCTGCCGGGCGCCCCCCTCCCAGTGGAGGGGGCAGGCACAGTTTTCAGCCCAGGCTGCGTGCGATGATCAACTTCTGAATGTGACTGGTGCCTTCGTAGATCTTGGTCACCCGCACATCGCGGCAATAACGCTCAACCGGGAAATCGTTGAGATAGCCGTAGCCGCCATGGATCTGCAGCGCGTCGGAACACACCTTTTCCGCCATTTCGCTGGCAAACAGTTTGGCCATCGATGCTTCCTTGGCGCAGGCCACCCCTGCCTCGCAAAGCCGCGCGGCATGCACCATGTAGTGGTGGGCGACATCGACTTGCGCCGCCATGTCTGCCAGGTCGAATGCCACCCCTTGCAGCTGGATGATCGGCGCGCCATAGGCCTCGCGCTCCTTGGCGTAGCCCACTGCCGCCTCCAGCGCTGCGCGCGCGGTACCGGTGGCAACGGCGGCAATGGCCACCCGTCCTTCCGACAGCGACCCCATCACACTGCGATAGCCGGCCCCTTCCTCACCGAGCAGATTCGATACCGGTACCCGGCATTGTTCCAACTGGATCTGCGCAACGTGGGCCGAGCGCTGGCCCATCTTGTGCTCCACCCGTGCCACGACATAACCGGGGTTTTGCTGCGGGTCGACGATCAACAGGCTGCTGCCCTGCTTGCCGGCCGCTTTGTCGGTCACCGCGAGCACCAGGCCCAGGCCCGCTTCGTTGCCGTTGGAGATGAATTGCTTGCTGCCATTGATGACGTAGTGCTCGCCTTCCCGCCGAGCCTGGGTACGGAACGCTGCCGTGTCGGAGCCGGCGTGGGGTTCGCTGAGCAAAAAGGCACCGATTCGCTTGCCACTGGCCAGATCCGGCAGGTACTTGCGCTTCTGTTCTTCATTACCCAGCCGCGCCACGGCCAGGCCCACCGAGTTGTGGACGTGAATAAGGGTGGCGAATCCGGTGTCGGCGGCAGCGAACTCCTCGATGGCCAGGCAGTACTCGACAAAACTGGCACCGGCACCGCCATATTCTTCGGGGATCAGCATGCCGAGAAAGCCCAGTTCGGCAACGTCTTGCAGCTCACGGCGGGGCCAGGCGGCGCTACGGTCACGTTCGGCCGCCGTGGGGGCAACGACCTCTGCGGCCACCTTGCGCGCCGAGTCGCGGATCATGATTTCCTGTTCGCCGAGGAACGCTGCGGATGTATCGCTCATGGTGATTCCTTATGAATTCAGAGGGTCAGACAGGGTTCGGATCGGCCTGTACGGATTGCACAGTCCGGGCCTTGGAGGGGTTGCCGACTGACGTCTGCGTGGTCGCCGGCATGACCACCGGTGAGCCGGTGACATGCACATCCCTGAGCAGGAAGTGCGATAGCGCCGGGATCAGGGCCAGGGCGCCCAGCATGTTCCAGAGGAACATGAAGGTCAGCAGAATGCCCATGTCAGCCTGGAACTTGATGGGCGAGAACGCCCAGGTGATCACACCCGCCGCCAGGGTCACGCCCACCAGCGCCACGACTTTGCCGGTAAAGCGCAAGGCATGCCGGTAGGCTTGTGCCAATGTGTCGCCAGCGCGTTGACGGGCCAGCTGAATGCTCAACAGATAAAGGGCGTAGTCGACGCCGATGCCCACCCCCAGCGCGATCACCGGCAAAGTCGCGACCTTGACGCCCATGCCCAGCAGCACCATCAACGCTTCGCAGAGAATCGAGGTGATGACCAGCGGCACCACGGCCACCACCACCGCGCGCCAGCTGCGGAAGGTGATGAAGCACAGCACGATGACCGCCGCGTACACGTACATCAGCATGGTCAGGTTGGCCTTCTTGACCACGATGTTGGTTGCCGCTTCGATCCCGGCGCTGCCGGCGGCCAGCAAGAACTGGCGGTCCGGCGTGCTGTGCGCGGTGGCGAAGGCTTGCGCGGCCTGTACCACTTGATCCAGGGTCTGCGCCTTGTGATCGGAGAGGTAGGCCACCACCGGCATCACCGAGCAGTCGTTGTTGAATAGCTCAGGGTTGCTGGTGCTCGCGGTCCGTGCCGCGTAGTTGAGTACATCCTGGTTGGGAGAAATCGACATCCACTTGGGACTGCCCTCGTAGGAGCCCGCCGTAATCTTGCGCACCGCATCGGCCAGAGACACCGTGCTCTGCACCCCCGGTACTTGTTGCAGGACCCAGCCCAGGCGATCGGCGTCGACCAGGGTCTGGTACTCCAGACAACCTTCAGCCTTGGTCTTGACGATGACCGCGAACTGATCCGAAGACAGCGAGTACTTGCTATTGATGTAGGCGTTATCCAGGTTGTAGCGCGAGTTGGGCCGCAGTTCCGAGGCCCCGGCATCCAGATCGCCGATCTTCAGATGGGTGCTGACAACGAAGCCTGCCACCGTCAGGAGCGCCGAGCCCAGCAGCAGTGCCGTCGCCCAGCGACGCTCGGTAAAGCGCTCCAGCAAACGCCAGATCCCGGTCGTTTCACGCTGCTCTTTGCGCAGGCTGCGCGCCGCAGCATTGGGGCTGACGCCGGTGTAAGACAGCATCACCGGCAGCAGGATCAAGTTGGTGAACACCAACAGGGCAACACCGATGGACGCCGTGATCGCCAAGTCCTGGATCACCGGAATATCGATCAGCATCAACACGCCAAAGCCCACGGCGTCGGCCACAAGCGCCGTGACCCCGGCCAGAAACAGACGCCGGAAGGTGTAGCGGGCAGCGACCAGCCGATGGGTGCCACGGGCCACGTCTTGCATGATCCCGTTCATTTTTTGCGCGCCATGGGACACGCCGATGGCGAACACCAGGAAGGGTACGAGAATCGAATAAGGGTCCAGCTCAAAACCCAGGCGCGCGATCAACCCTAGTTGCCACAACACGGCGATGCAGGAACAGCCCAGCACCAGCGCTGTGCTGCGCACACAACGGGTCCAGGCAAAAATGATCAGCGCCGCGATCACCGCCGCCACGGCGAAGTACAGGATCATCTGCTGCAAGCCATCGAGCAGATCGCCTACGACCTTGGAGAATCCGACAATGCGGATGTCCAGGTCGGCGCTGCCCTGGGTGCCGGAGAACTGCGCGCGGATACTTTCCAGGCGCTTGGACAATTCCCAGTAATCCAGCGGCTGACCGGTGTTGTTGTCCTTGTCCAGCAGCGGCACGAAAATCATGCTGGAACGGAAATCGGTGCCCACCAGATTACCCAGCAACTGCGCCCGGCCGATGTTCTGGCGCAAGGCATCGATGCTGGCCTGGGAGCCGGTGTAATTGTCGGGCATCACCGGACCACCGGCGAAGCCCTCTTCGGTCACCTCGTTCCAGCGCACCACTGGCATCCACAACGACTTGACGTTGGCCCGGTCGACGCCCGGCGTCAGGAACAGCTCATCGTTGATGTGCTTGAGCGCCTGTAGATACGCGGGGTCAAAAATATCGCCAGAGCGGTTTTCCACCACCACGCGCACGGCATTGCCCAGGCCCTTGAGTTCGTCGCGGTTCTCCAGAAAGTTACGGATGTACGGCTGATTCAGCGGAATGGTTTTCTCGAATGCGGCATTGAGCGTCAGGCGCGACGAATCCCAGCCGAGAATGATCGAGACGATGCCGCACAGCAGGATGACCAGCAGGCGATGGTTGAAGATCAACCGTTCCAGACGACTGCCCGACTGATGATTGAAATCAGCAATGTTGCCGATGGACTGCAGGTTGTCGCTGGCGTTGTGGCTACCCATCACAGCTCTCCGACTTTCTTGTTCTGTTGCAGGCTTTGCACGCGCACGCCACCCAGTCCGGCCAGGGCGATCGCCCCATCGCCAGCAGATGCCAGTGCAAAATTGGGTGCTACACGGTCCAGCGGGACACGACTGAATGCGGCCCCACGATCAGTGGAACGAAGCAACTGACCGGTCTGGCTGGCGAGCAGGATCGAACCGTCTTCGGCGATCAAGCCACTGGTGATGCCTTCCTTGATGCCGGTGTCGACCGTGCTCCAGCTTGCCCCGCCATCAAGGCTGCGCAAGGCATTGCCGCGCAGGCCGTAGACCAGCACCAGATGGTCATCGCCGAGCAGGCCGAACAGCGTGCCCTCGTAAGGCAGTTCGATTTTGACGAAGCGCTGGCTGACAGGATCCAGCTTCAGCACCAGACCTTGTTCGGCGACCATGAACAACGTGCCGGCTGCCGGACGCATACCGTACAGGTGCATGCTGCGCGGGTTGTCGACACGGTCCTGCCAAGCGGTCCAGGTTTGGCCGCCATCCTCGGTGCGCAGGATCAGGTTGAAGGCGCCGGTCACGAATCCCCTGCGTTCATCGGTAAACCACACGTCCAGCAGCGGTTTATCGGCGCCCTGGGTCGCGAACAGTTCAGCATCCTGCTTCAGGCGCTGTGCCTCGGTGTCATCCGGGTTGGCGGGGTTGCCATACTGCTTGAGCAGGATCCGGGCGATCTGCTGCCCATCGAGCTGTTTGATCCAGGTTTTGCCAGCGTCGGTGCTGTGCAGCACAACGCCTTCGTGGCCAACGGCCCAGCCCTGGCTGGCATTGGGAAACGCCAGTGCAGTCAGGTCCGAGCTGACGGGCACCTGGGCTTGAACCCAGTTCGTGCCGTTGTCCGAGTAAAGAATATGACCGCGCTGGCCGGCCGCGATCAGCCGTCCCCCGGCCTTGGCCAGTGCGTTGATGGGTGCCTGGATCGCCTTGGCGCTTTGCAACGCAGGTGTGTCGAGTGGCGAGACGAAACCCGGCTGGGCGAACGTCGGCAACGCCAGAAGCGTGGCCAGTATCATCAAGGGTGTCCGCAAGAGTTGTTTAAACACGTTGTCACCTCACATCGGGTGCGCGCGAGCGCGCATTGCTCCAGCGGCGGTCCGCAGCGGGACCGCCGTGGGCGGACTTGCTATTGACTCAAGCGCGGCTCAGAGCGTGGTCTTGAAGGTGAAGAACACCGCGCCGCGATCTTCCAGCAGCGCCTGGCTGCCACTCGGGGTCAGGGCCGCACCGGTCACAGGGTTGGTCGAGTAGTCACCGAAGTAGTCCACATACTTCAGGTCGAAACGGTAGCGACTGTAGAGGTCCAGCCCCAGGCCCACTGCGTAGCTGCCGGCGTCCTTGTTACCGCCGGAAGCAACCGCCGAATTACCCGAGAGGCCCTGGGAGTAACTGATGGGCATCGACAGGTCGCCGCCGGGGAACACCTGATACCAAGTCGGGGTGAAATTGACGGCAATGCCATAGGCGTCACGGGACACTTCGTCGATGTTGCTCGGCACTGCCTTGTAGGCGGACGAGCCCTTGAACAGGTTGAGCGGGTCGTCATTGACCGAAATCCAGCGGCTCCAGGTCAGCTCGGTCGACCAACTGGCGCTGTCGAACAGCGGCGTCGGGCTGACCGTGCCGATTGCATTGAGCACACCGTGCAGGGTGTCGCCACGGGCGCCGAGAATGTCGCCGTCATCCGGCAGTTGTGCGGTCGAGGTGATCCGCGCCGCCGAACTGACCAGCGGCATGTTGTGGCGATAGTTGAGGTCGGCACCGACACTGATGCCGCCGATTTCCTTCGACAGGCTGATGCCATACATGTCGATCTTGTCGGCGTAGTTGAGGAAATACTGCGGCCGGGCATTAGCCAGCAAGATCACTTGCGGCAGGGTGTCGGAGAACTGACGCACGTAGAATCCCAGGGTGCCGTCCAGCCACTCCGGACTCCATCGAGTCATCACGCCCCAATCTCCGGAATTGCGCGGCTCGATGTCGTCGCCATGGATTGCACGCAGTGTGGGGCTGAGGATGAACGACTCGCCACCTTGTTGGTAGATATCAGCGAAACCCAGATAGCTACCGGATTCGGGAACTCGCGAAGGCCGCCATTCGAAGAAATACTGCGCAGCGAAAGACCACTCGGGGTTGACTTGCAACTGCGTGGAAATCTGATTGCGCGGCAGGTACAGCTCCTTGGCCTCGATCCCCGGCAGGGCCAACGCCTTGCCCTGATCCAGTGGCGCCTGACCGTAGGAAATGCCATGGATGGCGCCAGCGCCCAGCAACGATTCACCCCAGTTCACGGTATGGCGGCCCAGGCGGGCCTTGAGCGGCATGTCGCCGAGCTGGGTTTCGCCAAAGACAAAGGCGTCCATGATCTCGCCGGACGGGCCTTCATAATAGCGGTCTGTATAGCGGCTCAGTCCCAGGGCCGGTTTACCGTCGGAGCCAAGGTGGTTGGAGGTGGCGACGCTGTCGTTATCCAGATTGCCGGCATAGGCGTCGTCATACCAGAGGGCGGCACTGACGCGCGCGCCGTACATTTGCTTGTAAATGAGATCCGCCTCACTAAGCACGTCCAGGCGATTATTGACCAGGCTGTGCTTATCGAAGTTGCGATCGCCGTCGTCGTTGTTCGGGTTCGCCAGGATCGCCTTGTCCTGCCCTTCGGTACGCATACCCAGGTTGTAGCGCAGGGTATTGTCCCAACGCAGCTGGATGTCGTCGTTGCCGGTATCGATCTCGACCGCAGCGGCGCTGCCGCAGGCAATCGCGCACATGGCCACGACCGTTGCCTTCAATGCATGAGAACTGGTGGGATGACTTTGATTCGATTTGTTCTTGTTATTCATCTGGGTGCCTCCTCCCCTGGGTTGAACCTGGACATCCAGGTTCGCAAGCCACTCAATCAGTGATCGAGTGCTCCGCAGGGTGCCAGCGTCGGGCCGCTGTCCTCCCCCCCCTTTCTGAAAGGGGGGTGCACCCCTACCCCCCCTTCGGTAGCGTCTGGTACATCGAGTCGATTGCGCACCTGCACCGGATGCGCCGGCGTTGAACACAGACGGGAGAACACCATGACCGACGACACACCGACCAGCGCGGGCGCGCCGATCAGCTACCCCTTCGCCACGCCGCCCATGCCTGGCGTACCCGAGCAGATAGCGCCGGGCGTACAGTGGCTGCGGCTGCCGCTGCCGGTATCCCTGGGCGCCATCAACGTCTGGCTCCTGGCCGATGGGGCGGGCACCGCGCTGGTCGATACCGGTATTCAGGACGATCAAACGGTCGCCCTTTGGCACGCGTTACTCGAAGGCGTGCTTAGCGAGGCTCCTCTGACCCGGGTGATCGCCACCCATCTTCATCCGGACCATGTGGGAATGGCCGGCTGGCTGACACGACAGACCGCTACTCGCTTGTGGATGACGCGCCTGGAGTATCTGCAATGCCGAATGCTGACCAGCGACAGCACCCGCCCGGCACCTGAAGAAACCCTGGCGTTCTACCGTCGCGCCGGTTGGGACGAGCAGACCCTGGAGCGTTATCGTCAACGCTTCGGCGGTTTCGGCCGGATGATTTCACCCTTGCCCGACAGCTATCGACGTATTCGCGACGGCGAGCGGCTGAGCATCGGCGGGCATTTCTGGGAGGTAGTGGTAGGCGCCGGTCATTCACCGGAACACGCTTGCCTGTATGACGCGGACCGCAAGCTGCTGATATCCGGCGACCAGGTGCTGCCGCGTATCTCGTCCAACGTTTCGGTGCAACCGAGCGAGCCGGACGCCGACCCGTTGCAAGACTGGCTTGAATCCCTGGCAACGCTGCGTCGTTGCGTGCCAGATGATGTGTTGGTTTTGCCATCGCACAACAAACCGTTCCGTGGCCTGCATGTGCGGATCGAGCAACTGCTGGCGGATGCCCATGGCGCACTGGATCGACTGCGCGGGGGGCTGGGCGAGCCCAGACGCGTGATTGATCTGTTCAGACTGCTGTTTAGCACCGAGATACGCAACGACGACCCCACCCGTCTCACCCTGGCAACCGGCGAGACCCTGGCCTGCCTCAATCACTTGTTGCTGCGTGGTGAGGTCAGCGTCGAGCTGGATGATCAAGGTGTGGCCTGGTACCGCAGCATCGCCCCGCGGTAATCCGCACGGCCCGAGGGTGGCGAGCGAGCTTGCTCGCGTTGGGCTGCGTAGCGGCCCCAAAAGTCCGCCAGCCAGCGCGATTTGTGAGTGCTACGCACTCAAGCGGGAGCAAGCTCCCTCGCCACAGGTTTTTGCCGTTATTTGTGTCAGCAGATCAACGGGTACCGCACTGGATATCCAGGGTCAGCGCATTGAGGTAGGCGTTCTCCACCACATGGCGCACCAGCGCGGCAAATTCCTCCGGCAGGCCCATGCGCCGAGGAAAAAGCAGGCCGTTGACGATGGTTTCGGAGACTTTCGCCGGCATGCCCGCGGACATGCCGGACTCGAACAGACCCGGTGCCAGGCTCACCACGCGGATCCCGTGTTCGGCCAAGTCACGGGCGATCGGCAAGGTCATGCCGATGACCCCGGCCTTGCTCGCACTGTAGGCCGCTTGCCCCATCTGCCCCTCACGCGCAGCACCCGACGCCGTGTTGATGATCACCCCGCGCTCGCCACTGTCATTGGGTGTGTTTGTGGACATGGCCAGGGCCGCGTGGCGGATCATGTTGAAGGTACCGGTGAGGTTGACCCCCAACACCCGGTTCCACAGCTCGGTTGGAAACAACTGGCCCTTGGAAAGCGTCTTGCACGGCCCCAGGATCCCCGCGCAGTTCACCGCCACATGCACCGCGCCAAAGCGTTGCACCACCGCGTCGATAGCTGCCTTGACACTGGCTTCGTCGGACACGTCGACGGCGATGCCGACCATGCCATCCAGCGCTGCATCAAGCCTCTGTTGATCCAGATCGAACCCCACCACCTTCGCCCCGGCTGCCGCCAGCGCCTTGCACGTGGCCAGGCCAAGCCCCGATGCCGCGCCCGTGACGACGGCGACTTTATTATCCAGTTTCATCGTGATTCCTTCGTAAGTGCCCAAAACGGGAACCGGGAAGATCTTAGAAAACAAGGCTGCACTCTCGTCCCCCCCTTTGCGGATGGACTGCCACTTGAATTTGAGCAGCGCCGCTGGTCCCTTGTGGGAGCGAGCCTGCTCGCGAAGGCGCCAGCACATTCAACATCTTCGGCGGCTGACACACTGCCGTCGCTCACAGGCTCGCTCCCACAAGGGCTCAAATGGCACTATCGTAAAATCTTGACCTGTATCGACAGGTTGGCTAGTTTCGCCCGGCTCTTGAGTCGCCATGCCCCTGGCGCGAGGACAAGAAGTTGCCAGACACCCCAGCCAGACACCTGGTTTCGACCAAATTTTCGCCACCGCGTATCGGCTCTCGCCATGTGCTGCGTACTGCCCTGCTCGCCCGGCTCAAACTCATGCATCACTGCAAACTGGCGTTGGTCACCGGCGCCGCGGGCTACGGCAAGACGACCTTAATGGCCCAGTGGCGTCAGGATCGACTCATGGCGGGCGCGGAAGTTGCGTGGGTTTCGCTGACGGCCGAGGACAAGGGCTACGCCGCTTTCTGCACCGCGCTGTTTGAAGGGTTACGCCGCTTGGGAATCGAAGTGGACATCGATCTGATCCGCGAAGACAGCACGGTGCCTGCAATGGAAACCTGCGTCGCGATCATCGTCGAAGGGGCGGCGATGATCAGCAAGGAGCTCTATCTGATCGTCGATGACTACCACCATGTGGAAGTCCCCCATGCCCACAAGCTGATTCAAAAACTGCTCGACCAGAGTCCGGGCAACCTGCACCTGGTACTGGCCTCGCGGGTCAATGCGCCGCTGAGCCTGTCGCGCCTGCGGGTCATGGACCAGGTGGTAGAAATCGAAAGTGCCGAGCTGCCGTTCGACCTGACCGAGACTCGCACCTTCGTCGAACAGAACCTGGGCACCGACAAGATCAACGCCGATGAGCTGAGCCTGATCCATGACCTGACCAGCGGCTGGCCGTCGTGCCTGCAACTGATCATGATCATGCTCAAGAACCGCCCCTCTACCCGATCGGTGCTCAATGACCTGGTCTGGCGATCCAGTGATCTGCAAAGCTATCTCAGCGAAGAAGTGGTGGCACACCTGCCAAAGGACTTGGTGGAAGTGGCCGAAGCGTTGTCGATCTTCCGTCGATTCAACGCTGCCATGGCGGTGGCCGTGACGGGGCATACCGAAGCCGGTGAACTGCTTCAGCGCATGGAAGACGAGAACCTTCTGATTCAACGGGTCGACTCCGAGGACCGGAGGACCTGGTATCGCTTCCAGCCGCTGTTCGGTGAATTCCTCAGCGCGCGCCTGGAACGTCGGGGCGGGGATATCCGCGCCCTGCACCGCCTCGGTGCCCATTGGTTCGCCGCGCACAACTGCCTCACCGAAGCGGTGCGCCACGCCAGCCTGGGTGACGACACCGATTTTGCGATACGAGTCATCGAAGCGGCAGCCCCCGCCACCTGGAGCCTGGAGTACCTCGCACCAACCTTGCGTTTGCTGGAACGCTTGCCCGAGGACGTGCTGTTTTCCCACCAACGCCTGCTGTTTCTGGCCTGCGTCACGGTTTCGCTGACTTCGCGTCCGGCGCGGGCAAAACCCTGGCTCGATCGTTTAAAGGCCAGCGACCTGAGCGCGCACCCCGAGCTGATCAGCGGCCTGCCGCTGATCCATGCGGCCATCGCCATACAGGAAGACGACAGCGAGCATACGATCGGCCTGCTGGAGCCTGTGCTCGATGCGCCCATGGAAAACCCCTTCCTGCGCTACATGCTGCTGGCGGCATTGGCCGTCGCCTATTACACCGCGGGACGCTATGCCGATGCCCGCCGCTTGTTCGACATTCATCCGATACCGCCGCAGGATCGCGGCAACGACATGGCGCTGGTCGCGGAATCGGCACGCTTGACCACCTATATGATCAGCGGTGAGATCGGCGTGGCCGAGCCGCTGGTATCCGAATTGCTGGAACGCTCCACCCGGGAGGGCGGACACCGTTCGATTTGCGCCAATCTCTGCGCCAGCCTTCTGGCCGATGCATTCTACGAGCTTGACCGGATCGATGACGCCCGCGAGCTGATTGCCAACCGCTTTGGCCTGCTGCACTCCTCCGTTCCCGAAGTCATCGTGCGCACCAACATCAGCCGCAGCCGTCTCGACCTGCTGCAAAAAGGTCCGGATGCCGCGCTGACCTTTCTGCGCCAGCAAATCGCTCATTTACGCTGCCTGGGACAGATTCGACCGGTGGCCCAGTTGCTGAGCGAACAGATCCGCGTGAGTCTGATCAAGGGCCAGCGCAATCAGGCCATGGAATTGTTGCAATCGCTCGAAGAGCTTGTCCGCGCCCACGGCAGCGAGCGCGGTGGCCGGGCGGAACTGCCGGCGATTGCCGCACTGTCGCGTGCACGGGTACTCATCAACGAGGATTCCCAGGCAGCCCTGCAGGCTTTGAAAACGGTGAGAGACTACGCCGAACGCTTCCACCGCTATCGCCTTACAGTGCTGGTCGACCTGCTGTCGGCTGGAGTACTCGAAGACCTCGATTGTCCAGAAGAATCCCTCGAGTGTCTGCGTCGGGCCGTGGAGGCCGGACAGCGCCTTGGACTGATTCGCACCTTACTGGACGAAGGTGCCTTGAGCGAGAAACTGCTTGGCCGTCTGGCCCGGACCCCTCTTGAAGATCCCGTGCGCAGCTATGTGGACGAACTGATCAATAAACTCTCCGGCCCCTGCGCACCCGCTGCGGCGACCACACGTGCTCGGCGCACGACAACAGCGGGGCAAGAGCCGCAACTGACGCCCCGGGAGCGCGAGATTCTCAGCCTTGTGGCTCAGGCCATGTCGAGCAAACGCATCGCCCATACTCTGGATATCACCCTGGACACCGTGAAATGGAACCTGCGCAACATCTACGCCAAGCTCGGGGTTTCCAGCCGATACGACGCCATGGTCTGGGCGCGTAACCATAAACTGATCGACTGAACCCTCCCCTCCAGAGGGGGGAGCGGCAGACGACCGACACTTAACCTCGCAGGACACCGCCGACCAACGGCCTGTCCACGGGGAAATCACATGACGCGTCGCCTGCTGTTCAACACTACCCGATCGATCATCATCGAGCGCGGCGCCGCAGCGCGCCTTGCCGAACAAGTGCAGTCGATGGGGCACCGCTCTGTACTGCTGGTCACGGATGCCGGCGTCCTGGCAACCGGGCTGTTGGCACCGGTGGAACGCGGTTTCGCCCGCTTGGGCATCGCGTTGCAAGTATTCAGTAACGTCCAGGCCGACCCGCCGGAATCGGTGATTCTTGACGCAGTGCACGCCGCGCGGCAGTGCTGCGCCGATTGCGTGATCGGTTTCGGGGGTGGCAGTTCTCTGGATGCGGCCAAGTTGACAGCGCTGCTGGCGCGCAGCGAAGAAACCCTGGCCGATATCTACGGCATCGACCAGACCAATGGCCGGCGCCTGCCGCTGATTCTGGTCCCCACCACCGCAGGCACCGGCTCTGAAGTCACTGCGATATCGGTGGTCACCACCGGCGAGGGTCAGAAGAACGTGGTCATCTCGCCAGCCCTGTTGCCGGACATCGCCTTGCTGGATGCGGACCTGACGCTGGGTCTGCCTCGCTCGGTCACGGCCGCGACGGGTATTGATTCCATGGTTCACGCCATCGAATCCTTTACTTCCAGGCACCTGAAGAACCCCATCTCCGATTGTCTGGCTCGCGAGGCACTGAGGCTATTCGGGGACAATCTTGAGCATGTGTGCAATCACGGCTCGGACGCGCAAGCGCGCGAGCAGATGCTGCTCGGTGCCTGCCTGGCGGGCATGGCGTTTGCCAATGCTCCGGTGGCTGCGGTGCATGCGCTGGCTTACCCGCTGGGCGCTCGTTTCCATATTCCCCACGGCCTTTCCAATTCGCTGGTGCTGGCACCGGTGATGCGTTTCAACCTGCAGGCAGCGGCACCGCTTTACGCCGAACTGGCCGCCATTCTGCTACCGCAAATACAAGGATCGGTGACCGAAAGAGCCCATGCACTGATCGATCACCTGGAAGCTTTACCTGTCCGTCTTGGTTTGCCGACCCGCCTGCGGGACGTGGGTATCACTCTGGATGACCTCGATGCTCTGGCGATGGATGCGACCAAACAGACGCGTTTGCTGAACAACAACCCTCGTGAGGTGACTCTGGACGACATACAGGCGATCTACCGCCAGGTCTTCTGAGCTACGAAACCTGAATGCAAGCCGGTTCGCAGCGAATGCGGAGCCGGCTATCGGGCCTGCGCATCAATGCCCAGTATTTACCTGTGAATTCAATAGGTTGATTGAATCTACGAATCCGGAACATTGCACCATCAGCGGCTCTTTATACTCGCCAGAACGGCCCCCAGAAGTTCCAATACAACAATAACCGGGCCACTGAGGAGCGCTTCAATGAGCGATGCCATCCCGCAATTCCCGGCAGATTCCGCCACTTCTAACGAACTGAAACGCACCTACTCCAAGGTCATCTGGCGCCTGATGCCGTACCTGATGCTGGCGTTCATTCTCAATGCCATCGACCGCCTCAACCTGTCGTTCGCCAAGCTGCGGATGGCCGAAGACATCCTGCTCACCGATACGACCTACGGCATCGGCGCCGGGGTCTTTTATCTGGGTTACATCCTGTTTGAAGTACCGAGCAACCTGTACATGCAGCGTGTCGGCGCACGTGCCACGTTGACCCGGATCATGATCCTCTGGGGCCTGATCACCGTGATCACAGCCTTTGTCACCAGCCCCGAGCAACTGCTCGTTGCGCGTTTTTTGCTCGGTGTCGCCGAGGCAGGATTTTTCCCCGGTCTGATTCTGTACCTCACCTACTGGTTTCCGGCCTCCGTGCGCGGGCGTATCACCGCATCGTTTTTCATGTCCGGCATGGTCGCGGGCATGATCTGTGGCCCACTGTCAGGCACCATCATGGCCCAACTGCACGGCTGGCTCGGATTGCGCGACTGGCAGGTACTGTTTGTCCTGACCGGATTGCCCGCAGTGATGCTGGGCTTGATCGGACGCGTTTGGTTGACCGACCGGCCTGACCAGGCGCGCTGGCTCGACGACGATCAAAAACGTCAGATCCGCGAGGCTCTGGCGAATGAGTCGCCCCATGAGTCGGCAGGTTCGGGTTTTGTCAGCGCGTTGCGCGATCCACGGCTGTATGTCGCCGGTCTGGTGTGTTTTTGCATCTACAGTGCCGCCAACACAGTGTCGTATTGGTTACCGTCCCTGGTACGCGGCTTTGGTCTGCAAGACTTGCAATTGATTGGCCTGGCCACCAGCCTGCCGTTCCTGGCCGGTCTATGTGCCATGTTCTGGCTCGGTCGCAGCTCCGATCGCCATATGGAACGACGCTGGCACTTGAGCCTGACCCTGTTGACAGCCGCAGCGTGCTTTTGCCTTCTGGATCTGGTCGAGGGGCACACTGCATTGTCCATGGCATTGATCAGCGTTGGGGGTGCGGCGGCGCTGGCGGCGATGCCATTGTTCTGGACGATCCCGCCCGCATTGCTAAGCAGACCCGCCGCTGCCGGCGGAATCGCCCTTATCAGCAGTCTCGGCAACCTGGCGGGTTTCCTCAGCCAGACTGCCGTTGGCGCTTTGAAAACCGCTACCGGCAGTTTGTACCTGGCATTCGATTTGATAGCGGTGTTGCTGGTGTTGGGCGCTCTGTTGTTGCTGATCGCGATTCCAACCGCGCGTTTGCGGGGGCACGGTCGGAATCGGGAATAGCTCAAACCAAGCGTTCAAACTCCGGAACGGCGTCGAACAGATCCGCTACCAGGCCGTAATCGGCCACCTGGAAGATCGGCGCTTCCTCGTCCTTGTTGATCGCCACGATCACCTTGGAGTCTTTCATGCCAGCCAGGTGCTGGATCGCGCCGGAGATACCGACGGCGATGTACAGCTGTGGCGCAACGATCTTGCCAGTCTGGCCAACCTGCATGTCGTTGGCGACAAAGCCCGCGTCCACCGCGGCGCGGGAGGCACCGACACCCGCGCCGAGTTTGTCGGCCAGCGCATACAGGTGCTTGAAGTTGTCACCGTTCTGCATACCGCGGCCACCGGATACGACGATCTTCGCGGCGCTGAGGTCCGGACGGTCGGACTTGGCCAGCACTTCATTGACGAAGCTTGCGGTGCCGGCGTTGTATTCGGTATCGACGAACTCAACAGTTGCCGCCCCCCCTTCGGCAACCACCGGGTCGAAACCGGTGGTACGCACGGTGATGACCTTGACCACAGCGTTGGATTGAACAGTGGCGATGGCGTTACCGGCATAGATCGGGCGTTTGAAGGTATCGGGACTTTCCACCGAGATAATTTCGGAGATCTGATCCACATCCAGCTGCGCGGCAACCCGTGGCAGGATGTTTTTGCCATTGGAGGTGGCTGCGGCCAATACGTGGGTATAAATCGAGTGCTGTTCGATCACCAGACTGGCGATCAACGCTGCGACGTTCTCCGGTAACTGATGGGCATAGGCGGCCTGGTCGGCAACCAGCACTTTGCTGACACCCGGGACTTTCACCGCGGCTTCAGTGACGGCACCTGCGCCCTGGCCAGCCACCAGCACATGAATGTCGCCACCGATTTGCGCGGCGGCCGCCACGGTGTTCAGGGTGACGGCCGCCAGTAGCGTGTTGTTGTGTTCGGCAATAACCAAAATAGTCATCAGATCACCTTCGCTTCATTTTTCAGTTTCTCGACCAGTTCGGCCACCGACTTGACCTTGATTCCCGGGCTGCGCGCGGCAGGCGCTTCGACGTTCACGGTCTTGTTGGTGGAGTCGGTGCAAATGCCCAAGGCGCCCGGTGTCAGCACTTCCAGAGGCTTCTTCTTGGCTTTCATGATGTTGGGCAGAGATGCGTAGCGCGGCTCGTTCAAACGCAGGTCGGTGGTGACGATGGCTGGCAGCTTGAGGGAAACGGTCTGCGCGCCGCCGTCGATTTCCCGCGCCACGGTCACTTTGTCTTCTCTGATTTCAACATAGGACGCGAACGTGCCCTGAGCGTAACCGCTCAATGCGGCGAGCATCTGGCCCGTCTGATTGTTATCGCTGTCGATGGCTTGTTTGCCGAGGATCACCAATTGCGGTTGTTCCTTGTCCACCACAGCCTTGAGCAACTTGGCCACGGCCAGGGAACCCAGTGCGTCATCGGTTTCTACCAGGATGGCGCGGTCGGCGCCCAGTGCCAGTGCGGTACGCAACTGTTCCTGTGCACCGGGCGAACCGACGCTGACCACCACCACTTCGCTGGCAATGCCTTGCTCCTTCAGACGAACCGCCTCTTCCACAGCAATTTCACAGAATGGATTCATCGCCATTTTCACGTTAGCGAGGTCGACGCCGGAACCGTCCGCCCTGACGCGGACTTTCACGTTGTAGTCGACCACGCGCTTTACAGCAGCCATTACTTTCATGGGGAACTCCTGGTGAGCGGGTTATTTCAACTGTCCAGCCGATGCAAGGCGGCGTGGTGATCAAAAGGTTGATATCGGTGCTGCTTGTCACGGGCGACCTTGATCATTGCGACGCTCGGGTCGCGGCTCAGGAACAGTCGCCCTCTCTCGGCCACCACGTGATCGAGCAAGCGCTCCTTTTCATCGATCAGGCTTTCCGGGTTGCGGTCGTAAGCCGTGGTCTGGTCGAGCGCTAGCCACTGGCGGCCAGGGACCAGATCACCGGCGAAAATGATCGGGCCGCCGGGCATATCGATTTCGGGCAACAGTTGCCCGGGGGTATGGCCATCGCTGAGGTGAAAGCGCCAGCCTTCTCCCAGCAGATCGCTGGAGCATTCGTCGATCAGGTGCAATCGCCCACTGCCTTGCAGCTGACTGATGATTTGCGGGACGAACAGCGCTCGATCACGCGGGTGAGGATGGTTCGCACGCATCCAGTGCTGTCGGCCGACCAGATAACGAGCGGTCGGAAACAACAGCCGGGGCGCATCGCCTTCACTGACGGCAAGGCGTACTTCCGGCGCGAGCATCGCGTGCAGGTGGGTGAGTACCACGGCGTGTATCTGCGCTTCTTCCACCCCCAGCCGGGCAAGACCTTCCAGCAGGCCCGGGGTCGAACGCTGGCAGCGGCAGGTGCGCGGCAGTGGCGCGAACAGCGCATCGGTGCCCGCCATGACCAGGATGTTCGAGCCGTCCTGTTGCACCAGCAGCGCCCGGCACGCCAATTCGACCTCGTTGTCGTAGTCAGGGCTCTGCCATTCGATCCAGGCGTTGCGCGGGGTCGTGCCAAACAGGGCGCCGCCGTCGAGCCTGCGGGGTCTGCCTGTCACCGAAAACAATTTGCGATACACCACTTGTACCTCTCTGGACGCCATCCGCCCCGATGACCCGCAAGGGGATCGGGGTATGGCCAGCTTATCCAGAGAAAGTCGCGCATGACCCTCCCTTGAATGGGTGGGCGGCACGTCCGCGTTACCCCTGCCCCCCCTTTTGGGATAGCGCGCGAGGCGCCGGATTTGGCTCTACTGGGCAGGATCATTCCGGTCGGCCGAAAAGGTGACCGACGCCATGCGAGAAAAAACCATGACTGATGCTTTGCTCAATGAACGCGAACTGAGTTTCCAGCTCTATGAACTGAACGATACCGAGGCACTATTGCAGCGCCCGCGTTATGCCGATCACGACCGCTCTGTATTCGATGCGACACTGCAAACCGCTCGCGACATCGCCGCCGACTATTTTGCCCCGCATAACCAGAAAGGCGATGCGTACGAGCCGAGTTTCGACGGTGAAAAGGTTACCCTGATCCCGGAAACCAAGTCGGCCTGGGACGCGTTCGCCCAAGCTGGTTTCCTGGCCGCGCATCACGATGCCAACGACGGCGGTTTGCAACTGCCTGAAGTCATCCTGCGGGCCTGCATGGCGTACTTCAACGCGGCCAACATCGCCACGGTGGCGTACTCGTTCCTGACCATCGGTGCCGCCAACCTGATCAAGAGCTTTGCCAGCGATGTGCTGCGCCAACGCTTCCTGCCGCCCATGCTAGACGGGCGCTTCAGCGGCACCATGGCCTTGACCGAGCCTGGCCAGGGTTCTGCACTCGGTGACCTGCGGACCCTCGCCCGCCCGGCCGACGACGGGACCTATCGCCTGTTCGGCCAGAAAATGTTCATTTCCGGTGGCGACCACTCGCTGACCGAAAACATCGTGCACCTGGTGCTCGCACGAATCGAAGGCGCACCGGCCGGCACCCGAGGTATTTCGCTGTTTTTGGTGCCCAAGTTCCTGGTCAATGACGATGGCACATTGGGTGCGCGCAATGACGTAGCCCTGGCCGGCCTGCTGCACAAACTGGGTTATCGCAACACCACCTCCACCGTACTGAATTTCGGTGAACAGGCCGGTGCCGTCGGTTACTTGGTGGGTGAAGCCAACAAAGGTTTGTCCTACATGTTCCAGATGATGAACGAAGCACGCATCGGAGTGGCACTGGGGGCTTCGGCGTTGGCGTATCAGAGTTTCAACCGGGCGCTGGACTATGCCCGAGAGCGACCTCAGGGCCGTCGACCGGGGAACAAGGACCCTCTGTCGCCGCAGGTGCGCATCGTGGAACACGCCGACGTGCGTCGCTTGTTGTTGCAGCAGAAAACCTATGCCGAAGGAAGTCTGGCGCTGTGCCTGTATGCCAGCACCCTCTATGAGGACGCGCATACCTCGCCCGACGAAACGACACGCCACGAAGCCCGCGAACTGCTCGACCTGCTGATCCCCATGGTCAAGTCGTACCCTTCCAAATATGGAGTCATTGCTTCGGACATCGGCATTCAGGTTCTCGGCGGTTCCGGTTATATCCGCGAATACCCACTGGAGCAGTACTACCGCGACAATCGCCTGAACCCCATCCACGAAGGTACTGAGGGTATTCACGGCCTTGATCTGCTGGGGCGCAAGCTGCAACAGAACGGCGCAATGGGCTACCGTCTGTTTGTCGGCAACGTGCGCCAAACCCTTGAGCAGGCTGCGCGCGACCATCGCTGTGCGGCACTCGCCGATGAACTCGCCTGCGCTCTGGACTGCCTCCAACAAACAACCAAAAGTCTGATTGAACAAGTCGCTGAAGATGCCGAGCGAGGCCTGTCAAACGCCACCGTCTACCTCGACCTCTTCGGTCGTGTGCTGGTTGGCTGGCTGTGGTTGCGCATGGCACTGATTGCCAGCCGCGCCCTGAGCGAGGGCGCGACCGGCAGCGAGGCGGATTTCTACAACGGAAAAATGCAAGCGGCGCGCTACTTCATCGACTGGGAGCTGGCCACCATCGAGGCGCAGTCACGTTTGCTGATCCGTGCCGATTGCACCAGCTTCGACATGCAGGACCCGTGGTTCTGAGCCTGTCCATCCCCCTTCAGCCACAACAAGGAGTCATCATGAATTCCCTGGTCACTTATCAGGTACAAGACAATCTAGCGTTGATCGGTCTGGCTCGCCCGCCGGTCAACACCCTGGGGCAACCCCTGCGTGAAGCCATACTCCAGGCCTGCGAACAGGCCAATGCCGACGCCTCGGTGCGCGCCATTGTCCTCTATGGCGCCAATGGCTTGTTCAGCGCCGGCGCGGACATCAGCGAATTCGGCAGCGCAGCGTCCTTTGCTGCGCCGAATCTACCTGACCTTTGCCTGCGCCTGACCTGTCTTGACAAACCCCTGGTGGCCGCTATTGGCAAGCTGGCGCTGGGCGGTGGCCTTGAGCTCGCACTCGCCTGCGGCTATCGCATCGGCGAACCGCAGACTCGCGTAGGCCTTCCGGAAATCAATCTCGGGTTGTTACCCGGCGCCGGCGGCACCCAGCGTCTGCCTCGGCTGATTGGGGCCCAAGCGGCTCTGGACATGATGATGAGCGGCGCCCCTGTGTCGGCCGGTCGTGCTCTGGAGCTTGGGATTGTCGACCGGCTCGCCGATAGCCCCGAACAATTGCTTGAAGTCGCCTGTGTCTATGCCCGCGAACTGATCACCGTCCACGCCCCGGCCAGACCCGCCGAGCGTTTCGCCAAACCGGCCGAAGGCTTGGCGGCAGATTTCTTTGAACGTTACCGCAGTGAAAATGAGCCCCGCTGGAAGAGCCGTCTGGCTCCCCGTCTGGTTTTTTCCGCCGTAGAAGCCGCTTGCGTGTTGCCGCTAGACCAGGGACTGGCCCGGGAAGTTGCACTGTTCAAGCAGGCTGAAGCGTCTTCCCAGTCTGAGGCATTGCGCCATGTGTTCTTCGCCGAACGCGAAGCGGGCAAGATACCCGGAATCGACGCCTCGACGGCGTTGCTTGCGATTGGCAAAGTCGCGGTCATCGGCGCCGGCACCATGGGCGGTGGCATCGCCATGAACTTCGCCAATGTCGGCATCCCGGTGACCTTGCTGGAGCGTCAGGGTGACGCACTGGATCGCGGCCTGGCGCATATCCGAAAGACCTACGGCATCAGCGTCAAACGCGGCAAGCTGAGCGAATCCACGCTGGAGCAGCGCATGGCACTGCTTACCGGCACTCTCGACTACGCCGACCTGGCCGACGCCGACCTGGTGATCGAAGCGGTGTTCGAAAAGCTCGAGATCAAGCAGGAAGTGTTCCGCAGCCTTGA
This sequence comes from Pseudomonas sp. C1C7, assembly GCF_013359595.1. GTDB lineage: Bacteria > Pseudomonadota > Gammaproteobacteria > Pseudomonadales > Pseudomonadaceae > Aquipseudomonas. The sequence goes on from NZ_JABFMP010000006.1 coordinate 152,624, forward strand.
TCGCGTGTGCAAGCCCGGCGCCATTCTGGCGACCAACACCTCTTCTCTGGACGTCGATCTGATCGCTGCCGTGACCTCCCGTGCGCAGGATGTTATCGGTCTGCATTTTTTCAGCCCGGCCAACGTCATGCGGCTGCTGGAAGTGGTCAACGCCCGGGAAACCTCGGCTCAAGTGCTGGCCTCCACCCTCAAGATGGGCCGCACCATCGGCAAGATCCCGGTGGTGTCCGGTGTGTGCTTCGGTTTTATCGGCAACCGCATGCTCGAACCTTATGCCCGCGAAGCTCACCGCTTGGTCCTCGAAGGCGCTACCCCGGAACAGGTGGATGGCGTGCTGACTGACCTGGATTTGAACATGGGTGTGTTCACCATGCTCGACTTGGCCGGCGTCGACGTGAACTTTCTGGTGCGCGATGCCAACCGTGCCGCCATTGCACACGATCCGAGCTATTGCCGCCTAGGTGATGAGCTGTACAGCATGGGTCGCTTCGGCCAGAAAACCGCACGTGGTTTTTACGCTTACGAAGGGCGGGAAAGGCGCAACGATCCTGATGTCGTTGCCGCGGCCGAACGCCTGGCCGTAGAACTGTCCGTACCCCGTCGAGCCATCGACAAACAGGAAATACATGACCGTTGCCTGTTCATGCTGATCAACGAAGGCATTCAGTTGCTGGATGAGGGCATCGCCCTGCGCGCCAGTGATATCGATCTGGTCTGGATCAACGGGTACGGCTTCCCGGCGCACCTCGGCGGCCCTATGCACTATGCCGAGCAATATGGTCTGGACAAGGTCCTGGCCGGCATCCTGCACTACCGTCAGTCCCTGGGCGAATACGGCCAGATGTGGTTCACCCCGGCACCTCTGCTGGAGCGTCTTGTGGCGGCCGGCAAAACCACGATCGAACGCATCTGACCACAACCGGCAGGCATCCATTCGGTGCCTGCTTCTCTCGTCAACAGGACACCTGCAATGAACGAAACAGTCTCCCTTTCCCATTCCCCCTTCTCTCTCGCCGGTAAAACCGTGCTGATCACCGGTGCCTCCAGCGGCATTGGCGAACACCTGGCGCGGGTTGCCGTTCGTGCCGGCGCGCGAGTGGTGCTGACGGCACGCCGGGTGGAGCGCCTGCAGCAATTGGCCGAGACGATAAACTACAACGGTGGCCAGGCGCTGCCAATCGCCTTGGATGTCACCGATCGCGACAGTGTTGAAGCCGCATTTGATGAGGCCGAAGCCGCTTATGGTGTAGTGGACGTGGTGCTCAACAATGCGGGCATCGGCAACGGCCAGCGCGTGCTGGAAATCAGTGAAGAAGACTGGCGCCACATGCTGTCGACCAATCTCGACGGCGTCTGGCGGGTGGCCCAGTGCGCGGCGCAACGCCTGGCTCGTGCCGAGCAGCCGGGCAGTATCGTCAACATTGCCTCGATGCTAGGCCTGCGGGTGGGCACCGGATACAGCCACTACTGCACGGCCAAGGCGGGCGTGGTGCAGTTGACCAAATCATTGGCGCTGGAACTGGCGCGCTACGGGATTCGGGTCAATGCCATCGCACCGGGCTACTTCAAGACTGAAATGACCGATGGCGGCTTCTTCGACAGTGAAAAGGGCCAAGCCTATATTCGCGAGGCAGTACCGTTGCGCCGGCTAGGGCAACTGGAGGAGCTGGATGGCCCGTTCCTGTTGCTCGCAAGCGAGGCTGGGGCCTATATGTCTGGTGCGGTGCTGGCAGTGGATGGCGGACAATTGGTGGGGAGCCTGTAAAGCGCTATCAGGCGGTCCGGGTTATCCCGGCCGCCTGAGCCATGGAGTTAAATCACAACACTTCGAACAAACCGGCGGCGCCCATGCCACCGCCGACGCACATACTCACCACCACATACTTCACGCCACGACGTTTGCCCTCCAGCAACGCATGGCCGACCATCCGCGCGCCGCTCATGCCATAGGGGTGACCGATGGCGATCGCGCCGCCGTTGACGTTCAATTTCGCTGGATCAATCCCCAGGGTCTGCGCGCTGTACAGCACCTGGCAGGCAAAAGCCTCGTTGATCTCCCACAGGCCGATGTCATCCACGCGCAGTCCGTGCTGGCGCAGCAGCTTAGGGATCGCCAGCACCGGTCCGATGCCCATTTCTTCAGGCGCCAGACCCGCCACGGCGAAGCCACGATACAGGCCCAGCGGGCTCACTGAGGAACGGGCTGCCAGTGCACCACTCATCAGCACACAGGCGCTGGCGCCGTCGGACAATTGGCTGGCGTTGCCCGCGGTGATGCAGCCACCTTCAAGCACGGGGGCCAATGCTTGCAGATTGTCGAGCGTGGTCTGCGGGCGATTCCCCTCATCCAGCGTCAGGTGCACGTCTTCATAGGTGACGGCGCCGCTCTGCTTGTCGACGATTTTCTTGCGCACGCTGACCGGTACGATTTCATCGGCGAACAAGCCCGCCGCCTGTGCCGCCGCAGTGCGTTGCTGGGACTGGAGGCCGTAAACGTCTTGGGCTTCACGACTGATGTTGTAGCGTCGGGCGACAATCTCAGCGGTCTGCAACATCGGCATGTAGGCATGCTCGGCCATACGCAACACAGTGGCATCCTGTTCGGCGGCGGCGAACTGCGTGTGCGGGTTTTGCACCAGGCTGATCTGTTCCTGGCCGGCACCGACGGTCACCTGCATGCCATCGACCATGATCTGTTTGGCGGCAATGGAGATTGCCATCAGGCCAGAGGCGCATTGACGGTCGATGGTCTGGCCGCTGACAGACAATGGCAGGCCGGCCGCCAGTGCCGACAGACGAGCCAGGTTGGTCGCGGCGGTACCGCTCTGCATGGCCGTGCCCATCACCAGGTCGTCAATTTGTCCCGGTTCGATGCCCGCACGTTCGACCGCGGTACGAATGGCCACCGCGCTCATCGACGGCGACTTTAAATCATTGAACGCACCGCGAAAGGCTTTGGCGATTGGCGTGCGGGCAGTGGAAACGATAACGGCGTCTTGCATGGTATTGCGCTCCAGCGGTAAGTCGCAGAACAAGCGGCTCAATGCCGCCCGCAGGGATTGAGCAATCGGCACCGGAGGGTGCCGATTATTGAGGGCAGAGGATCTGCGTGGGGGCAGCGTAGCCAGCGGAAGGCATGGCCCGCCCCTCCCTTTGTGGCAACACCGGCGGGGACATTTCAGAATGCGAAGTGGCTCTGCGGCATGGCCATCAGGCAACTGGCACCAGCGAGCAATGCCTCGCGATGGGCACCGGCCCGGGGCAGTATCCGGCGCAGGTAGAAGTCGGCCGATTGCAACTTGGTCTGATAGAACGCCGTTTCTCCGGTGCCAGCCTGCAAGGCCTCACTGGCACGAACAGCCGCCTGCAACCACAAGGCCGCCAACATCACGTAGGCCGAATAGGCTAGAAAATCCACGGATACCGCGCCGATCTCCTCGGGATCGCGACGGCAGGCCTGCAGTATTGACTCAGCCAGCGCTCGCCACTCCTGAAGGCGCTGACTGACCCGCTCGGCCATTTCCGGATGGGACGTGGCGAACGCCACTTGGGTGCTCAGTTCGTCTATCAGCGCATTGAGCTCGCTACCGCCGTCGCCCAGCAACTTGCGGCGGATCAGGTCCAGCGCCTGGATGCCGTTGGTACCTTCGTAGAGCTGGGTGATACGACTGTCACGCATCAGTTGCTCCATGCCCCACTCGCGGATGTACCCGTGACCGCCGTACAACTGCACGCCAAGGCTGGCCACTTCCTGCCCGCAGTCGGTGAAGAAGGCCTTGATCATCGGAATGAGCAACGCGGCGCGGCGGTTGGCGGCATCGCGCTGCGCCGGGTCGGCGGCGCCGTGTTCGAGGTCCAGTTGCCGGGCGGCATAGGCAGCGAGCATGCGGCAACCTTCGCTGAGGGTCTTCTGGGTGAGCAGCATACGCCGCACATCCGGGTGCACGATGATCGGGTCGGCAGGTTTTTCCGGCGCCACGGGACCGGTGATCGCCCTCGACTGCAAGCGCTCGCGGGCATAGGCCAGGCCGCCCTGGAATGCCGCTTCGGCGATGCCCAGGCCCTGCAGCCCCACCTGAAAACGGGCATCGTTCATCATGGTGAACATGCAGGCCAGGCCTTGGTTGGGTTGCCCTACCAGCCAGCCGGTGGCGCCGTCGAAATTCATTACACAGGTGGAGGCACCCTTGATGCCCATCTTGTGTTCCAGTGCGCCGCAGCTCAGCGAGTTGCGCTCTCCGAGCGAGCCATCGGCGTTGACCAGCCGCTTGGGCACCAGGAACAGGCTGATGCCCTTGATGCCCGGTGGTGCGTCAGGCAAACGGGCGAGCACCAGATGAATGATGTTGTCACTCAAGTCCTGTTCGCCGCCGCTGATGAAGATCTTGCTGCCGCTGAGTTGATAACTGCCGTCGGCCTGGGGCTGGGCACGGGTGCGCAACAGCGCCAGGTCGGTCCCGGCCTGGGGCTCGGTGAGGCACATGGTGCCGGTCCACTCGCCGCTGACCAATGGCCCCAGGTAACGCGCCTTGAGCGCCTCACTGCCGTGGCGATGCAAGGCCAGGACCGTGCCTTCGGTCAACCCGGAATAGACACGAAACGACAACGAGGCGCTCATCAGCATTTCGTGGAAGTTTGCCGAGACCATCTGCGGGAAACCCTGGCCACCGAACGCCAGTGGCCCGGTCATGCTCGCCCAGCCTTGCTCGACAAACAGCTTGTAGGCCTGGGCGAAACCATCGGGCGTGGTGACTTCTCCGTTCTCCAGGCGACAGCCCTGCTCGTCACTGTTTCGATTGAGCGGCGCCACTACCTCGGCAGCGAACCGCGCGGCCTCTTCGAGCACGTCGTCGATGGTTTCGCGATCCAGGCCATTGCCCAGTTGCTGGCAATGCCCGGTCACGTCAAACAGTTCGTGCAATACAAAACGCATATCGCGCAGCGGTGCCTGATAGTTCATACCCGCCCCTCCGCATCGCCACGGCCCGTTGTGCTGACCACTGCGAATGTTGCCTGTAGTACGTCGTATCTGTTGCTCACACCGACACTCCCAAACCGAAAAGAAGGATTGCCGACACCCTAAGCAGCTGCCTACTATTTGAGAAATTTCATTTTCATATGCGTGATATTTGCAGAATGAATACAACTAACTTCGACCTCAACCTGTTGCGCATTCTCGATGTATTGCTGCGAGAACAGAACGTCTCCCGCGCCGCTGAACGCCTGGCTCTTAGTCAACCGACCGTAAGTAACGCCCTGGCGCGCCTGCGCGAACAGCTCGATGATCCTTTGTTGGTGCGTATCGGCCGGCGCATGCAGCCGACGCCCAAGGCTCTGGCACTGGAAGGCCCGATTCGTGCGGCGTTGCAGCAAATCGAACAGACCCTCGGCGTGGATGAAGGCTTCGATCCGCTGTCGAGCCGACAGACCTTTCGCATTGCCACAACTGACTTCGTCGAGCAGTTGTGCATGCCAAGATTGCTGCGGCACTTGCAAGACAATGCACCCAACTTGCGCCTGGACATCGCCCCACTCGACCCTAGCCTGCCGATCGATGCCCTGGATCGCGGGCATCTCGACATGGTTCTGGGCCGCTTTGACGACATCCCTGCACGTTTTGCCCGACATCACTGGCGCAGCGAAACCCTTCAAATCGCGTTACGACACGACCATCCGGCAATCACCGACACACTGGATCTGGAAACCTTTCTGCGATTACGCCACCTCTGGGTACACGGCGGACAGACACGTGGCATGGTCGATCAGTGGCTAGGGGAACAGGGATTGTCACGGCAGATCGTCTACACCACACCCAACTACTTGCAGGCAGCACACCTAGTGGCCGCTTCGGACCTGTGCGTCGTATTGCCGACCCAACTAGCCCGCAACTTTGCGACATTGCTCCCTCTGCAACTGCACGACTTGCCGTTTGCGTTGGAGGCTTTCGAGTTGGACCTGGTCTATCTGGCACAACGTGGACAGGACCCAGCAGTGAACTGGCTGGTGGGAGAAATCCTGCGAATTGGCCAACACTGACGTTTTTATCGGGCAAATACGAAATCACGCCCTGCTTGAACGCCCGTTTGCGTTGCACATGACAATCCATTTGAATCGGACCTGACCAGTCATACGTGCAGTATTTGACCTGCAAGATTCATGGAGACATGACCGTTTTTAGCCGGTCACGACAGGCAGAAAACGGCCAAAAGCCGTCATTCGTAAAATGGGGGCTGCTGATATCGCCCACACTTTAACCTATTGAGTATCAATGCTCAGCGGTCGCCACATAGCGTGTCATCGCCATTTGCTAATGTCCTAACCAACAAGACGAGGTCCAGGGGCAAATCAAAGAGTGGGATCAAGCACAATGACACCTTGCACTTCCCTACGCGCAAGTAATGCATGCGCCAGGGGAGCTTCGCTCAACGGCAGTTTTGCGCCGATCACGGGTCGGATTGAGCCACTTGAAACGCCTTGGGCGAGGAACTCCAAAGCCTGGCGTATCAGTGCTGGCCGTTGGAAGAATGTCGGCAGGTAAACGCCGGCCAAGGTTTGAGCCTTGGCCATCAACTGACGAGGCGCCAATGGCTGGCCGGGCCCACGTGTCGATCCCGCCACCACACAACGCCCCAACATGGCGAGGCACTCAAAGTTCTGGTCGAACACCTCTGCGCCAATTGTCTCGAGGATCACATCGACCCCACGCCCACCCGTCAAGTCCAAAACTCGCTGGGGCCACTGGGGCGTGTCGTAAGAAATGGCATGATCTGCTCCAAGGCTTTTGACGAATGCACGTCGACTTTCAGTGCTGGCCGTACCAAAAACCGACCGCGCACCCATCGCTTTGGCGATCTGGACAGCCAGGCTCCCAACACCGCCGGCGGCTCCATGGATCAATACGTCTTCGCCAACTTGCAGATGTGCACATATGCGTAGCGCGAGGTACGCGGTCACCCCTTGACAAGGCAAGCTAGCCATTGCGACATCATTGGCCGTTTCATCCAGCATGACCAACATGTCCGCGCGTGCGACAGCCTGCTGTGCGTAGGCACCTTTGGACATCAATGCCATGACTTTTCGACCGACGACCCCAGAGTCAACGCCCTCTCCTGTTTGGGATATACGCCCGACGACCTGAAGTCCAGTGATGTGCGGAAGCGTCACACCACCGACGCGCGTTTCTGGCCGGTTATACGTGCCTAAACGCTCGCGAACATCTGGAAAATTCACTCCGATGGCGGAGGTGTCTATCAGTACCTCTGCGGGCCCAGGCACGGGAGTTGGCAGATTGACGTACTCGAGAACTTCGGGACCTCCGAAGCTACGGAACTGAATCGCTTTCATATCTGTGATCCTGATTTTTAGCCGTGAGACCTGGCTTACAGGCTGATTTGGCGAGCAATGGATGGTGAGCAATGCCTTGGCGAGCACGCCGCCAGCGCAGTTCGATTCACTTCACCCCATTGAGAAACAACGTGGCGTGTTTCAAAAACAGGTCGGGATATTGATAGATCGCGCCATGGTTCGAATCCGGGTAAATCACCAATTGAGAATCGGGTAGCGCCTGCTGCAAGGTGACGTCATTGACTGTATAGAACACGATGTCACGACTGCCGGCGACCACCAGCGTGGGTTGCTTGATGCCTTTGAGGTAATCGCTCGAGTTGTCTGTCGGCGCTCCCCAACCTGCGATGGCCGCCGCCTGTGCTGGTGCGGTCTTGCTATCGACCTCCAAATCACGATTGACCTTGCGTGCACGCAGGCGGGTAAGAAACTTGCGCCCAGCGGTCTGGCTCTCGGCGGTCTGGGTGAAAAACACATCCAACAGCAGTTCATCCGGTACATCGCGTTTTTTCGCCAAGTAGCCTTGGAATTCGGGCGTTAGAGAAGACATGCCCACACCACCACGGGGTGATGAGCCCACCAGAATCAGGCGACGTACCAGTTCTGGATGATCAAGCGTTACTTGCTGGGCGATGAGGCTACCCATGGAAAAACCCAGCAAATCAGCCTTCGCCACACCCAGCCGTTGGAGTAGCCCAGCGGCATATTTGGCCATGCCCTCAATAGTTTTGGGTATTTCACCGCTTGAGCTGGCGACGCCGGCATTGTCAAACAGGATGACTTCACGATCACGGGCAAAACCGTCGATGACCTTCGGGTCCCAACTGTCGAGGTTGCCAACAAAATGCTGGAGAAACACCAGCGGTACTCCTCCGGCTTTACCGAAGCGGCGGTACGCCAGGCGGGCGCCGTCAACTTCGACAAATCGAGTTGGCGCGGTTTGGTGCGTGTAGCTGGAAATTACTTTGGGCTCTGTAACGCTGGCGCTCGCCTGAACCGATATTATCGAACAGGCAATCGCCAGTACGACGAGGGTAAAGGTAGGACGCAATGCCCAGCGGGTGTTGGAAACGGCCATAGGGATGTACCTGATCAAAACTGGAGGGTGCGGGGCCCGCCCCAAAGCGAGTGTCGATGGGGCGGTGCAGGATCAAGCGGGATTTTTCACGCTCGGACGTTGCTGAACTTTTGTTTGCCAAGCCGAGAGCGCAGTGCACTCAACGGGGATGTCGATGGAAGCGAAACCAGCAAACAGGAGCCCCGCAAAGACGGTGATATCAGCCATGGAAAACGCATCACCGGCGATATAGGGTTGGTTGCGCAGGAGATGATCGAAATACTTCATGCCGTCGATTGCCCTCTCGCGTTGACGATTGCCCCAATCGACACGGCCTTCCCAGTCGGGACTTTTGTAGGGCTGCAATGCAGCGCCCAATCCTGGCGTAGCGTGGTGAAAGTAGATTCCAACCGGATCTGCCAGCTCGGATTCGGCGCGTTTCTGCATCATGTGGATGACGGCCTTCTCCTTTGGTGTTGAACCCGTGAGAATCGGATTGCCGTCCAGGTTATCCAGATACTCGGTGATGGCCGTGCACTCAGAAATATTAGTGCCGTCCTCCAACTGAAGAACGGGAACTGTACCCAGCGGATTGAGCGCCAGGAACGCAGGCTGCTTATGTTCTGCTGCCGGCAAGTCCACCTTGATGAACTCCACTTGAGCGTTCATCCGCTTTTCAGCAAGGACAATTCGCACACGCAGAGGATTTGGGAAACCAGGGATGTCAAAAATTTTCATATTGCTCGCTGCCTATCTATCTACCTATCGATAGGTATAAACTACGACGAGGCGATTTTGACTGTCAACATCTATCTATCGATAGGGAGGTAAATTTGTGACGACGGATACTCGGGAAACGATCATGCAGGTCGCCCGCACGATGGTGCAGACCCGTGGCTATAACGGTTTGAGCTTTCGCGAACTGGCGAAGGAGGTAGGCATCAAGAGTGCGAGCATTCACTACCATTTCCCAACCAAAGGTGACTTGGGTGCCGCGCTTGCCAAGCGTTACACCGAGGATGGTTTGGCTTATCTGGAGGATTTGCGCACAGGTTCCGATGACCTTCGCGTGTGGATGCAGGGATATACGGACATCTTTCGCCAAGCGCTGGTGAACGACAACCGCATGTGCCTGTGCGGAATCATGTCTGCCGAATTTGACGACTTGCCGCTGGAGGTCAGGACAGAAGTCGAAGCTTTTAACGCCCTCAACGTCCGTTGGTTGACGCAGGTACTAACTGTCTGCCGCCCGCAGTTGAGCGAGGAGGAACGGCAGCAGCAGGCACTGGCGATTTATGCGGCTGTGGAAGGTGCTCAGTTGATTGCACGTGGGCGTGACGATATCCAAGTGTACGATCAAACGATCCAGACCTATCGCGCAGTAGGCCTGCTGCCATAGCTTGCGCTCACTCATCGCGGGTGACAGCGTCAAAACCACGTCCCCCGCCTCCCCTTGACCCCAAACTTCCTGATACCCACCGCAGAATGATTTTTCGTTAAGTCAAACAACACATTGACAATCATTATGGTCATCATCTAACAATATTACTGTCGTAATATTGAATGCTTTCACCTCCACATTCATTTCAAAAAAGAGAGAAAATCGATGACCAGCCCCACCATTCTCATCACTGGCGCGACCGGTTTTACCGGCCGCAGAACCGTTGAACTGTTGCTTGAAAACAAGCACGCCGTACGTGCGTTGGTCCGCGCGGACGATCGGAGAGCCGCTCAGCTACGCGAATTGGGTGCCGAAGTTGTGGTCGGTGACCTTTTGGATCTGAACGCCGTTCGGGCAGCACTCGAAGGTATAGAGCGAGCTTACTTCGTGTATCCGATCGCACCTGGGCTGATCGAGGCGACAGCGCTTTTCGCTCTGGCGGCAAAAGAAGCAGGAGTAGCGTCCGTGGTGAACATGTCACAGATATCAGCACGTCGCGTGGCAAAGAGTCATGCAGCCCTTAGCCACTACACTGCGGAGCGAGTATTTGACTGGTCGGGTCTTGATGTAACGCACTTGCGACCTACTTATTTCGCCCAATGGCTTATCTATCCGCACTGGCGCAAACACATTGTCAAGCACGGAGAAATTCGATTGCCGTTTGGCTCTGGTCGCCATGCCCCCATCGCGGCAGAAGATCAGGCTCGATTGATCACGGCCATCCTGGAAAACCCACAGCCTCACAAAGGCAAAACCTATCCACTCCACGGTCCGGTTCAAATGAACCAACAGGCTATAGCGGACGAAGTCGGCAAAGTCTTGAGTCAGGAGATCAAATATGTGGCGATTACACTGGATGATTACCGCCAAGAGTTAGAGAAAGATGGCCTCCCATCTTTCCTCATTCAGCATCTGCTAGAAGTTGCGAAGGATTACCAGAATGGGGTGTTCGAGGGGGAGGATTCCATCATCGCGCAGGTCACCGGTCAACCACCCATGACGGTTCAGGCCTTCGTCACGTTGTACAAAGGTCTATTCACGAGCTGAACCAGCGAGATGCAGGAAAATTGAAGTGTCGAGTCGATTGCTGCCATTCTCCGTGTGCAGCAATCGTCTAGAACTGCCCTCACTCCACACACGCCGTTGGCTTTCAGGGGATGAATATCCGGACAACGGGAAAAGCTCATTTGAGATTAGAAGAATCAGCATTCAATTTGATACACGCAGCTTCACCATCTGCCCGATCCGAGTACCCTTTTTTCAAACGCTCTTTCTTCATGTTGTCGTAGATATCAAACCCGTCGGGGTCTGCTTGTGCGTGATTGCGAACTCGGGCGCGAAAAGTCTCGCGCTCGACCGGGATCGAGGGTAAAAGAACGAATCTCTTTTGCATATTTTTTCTCAAGCATACGCATGGATATAGCCTATTGCTTAGGTAATTCCATCCTATTCGGGCATATGGATCGCCCGTTTGTGGCCGTATGCAGACCCTGGCGAGGGTCTGCTTTGGGTCGTTCTCTGCCGGTCATTACCACGATTTTTGCTGGTCAAATCCGATGCAAATGACTGGTTAGGTCAAATGCAAATGGGTGTGCAAGTCCGTGCAATCGCCTAGCAATCTTTCTTCAATCTCGCAAAAGATGTGAGGCTTGGCGGAGTGGCAATCGTTGCCAGCGGCAAATCGACGTTGTTGATGCTTGATAGCTCTCTATCTCCAAGTCCTCTGCGAGCCCTTGACCGCTGCAACCTCCCCCTGAAACACCGCGTCCTTCGACGGCCACCGAATATGCCGATCTATTTTGTGGGTGTAGCGCGAAGTACAGATCTCGCAACCAGCTTTTTAAACTAATACCGCTAGATCAAATCATGCCCTTAGGCTTAGCAGTGGCGATGATGACAGCGTCCTTCTCCGTTACGGTCTGAACGAAGCCTTTGCTTTGAAGAGCGTTGACTAGCCTCATGTTGAGATCGGTGTGGGGCACTTCAATTTTTTTGACATGCGGTGAAAGCTTTGTGAAACCGCCCTCGCTGAGCATACCAAGGACGGAGGCTGCCTCTGCCCAACTGCACGATGGCAAGCATTGGATCAGTACTTCAGAGCGCTGAGCTGAAGTAAGCCCCTCCCCACCTGCGAACTTTTTGAGCGCGGGGATGAACGCCGGCGGAAAGCTTGTCGAGTATCGATTAGCGACGCGGCAGGTTTCAGCCACCTCTTTGACGGCCTCGTTGTTGGTGTCGAAGGCTTCAACCGGTAACGCCGTCCAGATCTGAATTTTTTCCTTCAACTCAAGCGCACCGCTTTGACTAAGTGGCAACGCCATGTCGATCGATATTTGGGCTAGATCAATCTGGTCGCGTGCCTGTACCCAATGTGCTGCGAGATACGGAGCTTCCAGATCGGCACTGAATGTCCTGATGCTCTCGCGGATTTCAGGGCTGTACGCCAGAAACGGCGCGTTTGCGAGCATCTCCCAGCGCTCCCTGGCTTGCAGTCCCTTGAGAATCCCGGGATCGCTTAAGACGACGTTCGTGAAGAGCACTTCAAGTGTTTCATTAGATAACCCGGTTGGCGCGATTAGATATCTCTGTAGCACTTGATGCAGAGAGGGGTTGAGGTCCCAGAGTTCCTCTTTTATCTCCTTTACATGACGCTGGATGAAGCCTGCGAAGGCCTCCATATCCAAGGTTTCGCAACCTTTATGCTCCAAAGCGGGTACGAGTATGTCTTTGAAGAACGTCCACACCGTAACGGCTTTCAATTTGACCCGATCAGACAACAGCACTTTCGTCCACAACGATGGGGTCGTGTCTTCAAGCCGCTCGAAGGTGCATGTCGTTCGTTCAAACAATTGATCCACGGCATCTGAATCGTCCGACTCTTCAAGGATGGCCCATAGCAGCTCTATAAAGGAGGTCGCGGACTCGTCCAGCGTGCCAACCTGGGCTAAAAGCGTGTTTGCAAACTCCTCCGCGGCCTCAAGCAGGAGTTCATTCAGGCCATCAATCTCAAGGGCCTGCAGTCGACGATAGGAAATGGTGCCTACACTGTGATCAGATTTGCTTGCATGAACGGGTTCGGCTTTTTGGCAAATCAGCGTGAGCATGCTCAGGTTTACCTCAACACAACCCCATTCTATTAGCTTCTTGAGGTCTTCCAGGAGGATGCTGTCATTTAGCGCTGAGAAGCACATCGGAAGCTCTTTCAGCCAAGGCCAGCCTTTACCTCCAGCTTCGAGTCCAGGCATCAAGCGCGACACGTCTTCAAGACTCGCAATGGCATCATAGATACTCTTGCCCGGCATAGAGTTTAATTGAGTGAGCTGGGCAACCTCCAATCCATCCATAACAGCGCTGATCAGTGCTTGCCTCAGCACGGCTGGCTCGAATCGCTCAGCGTTCAACAACGCTTGGAACAATCCAGACTCCAGAGAATAAACAGCCTGAATGAACTTAGGTGACGATGCACTTGTTATCAATATTTCGGTCGCTTGCGCCATCCTGTCTAGGTGCCCATAAAGTCCGCTTCTGAGAATGGTTTCGAGCTTATTGCGCTCGTGACTCATACCAAGATCGTTGTACGGACTGCTAGATAGCTGCTCGATCAACGCGACAATGATGCCCCGACCATCGCTCAAATCATCAGTATCCAGCTTTTCGACGGCTTTTTTCGGAGCACTGATCACAGTCGCGACGTCCACGGAGACACCGCGCCTCAATTCCAGGATCAGGTTCTTGTCTTCGGATGTGAGGGATCCTGCGTAAAAGTAGCCGAAATAGTCCGTGTAATCGGTATCGAAGTATTCGTGACGCATCAGGTAAACGACGATGTCCAAGCCGTTCAGCTTTTGAGAGATGAAATCGCCGTAGGTTTTTTTGGCAGCGGCCCGGAAGGTTTGGTGAATAATTCGGCTTGCCTCGACTCGGTGTTCAGCCATTTCATTGTCAATATCAACCAGCGTTCGCTGGAGCAGGTCATACCTTTTCTGGTATGAGGTGGACGCTAGGAGTTCCTTAGCGCCCACAGCCGCTGACGTCTGCAACACCCGCATTTGCGCATCGGCATGGATCATTTGCAAACGAGTCGATTCGTTGAAAATCCCGTCAAATACATGATCGGTCACAAAATCGAGCATCGTAAACATGTTGCCCTGTAGCACCAGGACAAAGTTTGCGCTTGGCAAATTTGAAGCTTTCTGAAGCTCAAACCAAACGTAGGCCCGTAGCTCTGCCACACTCTCAGCGATTTCTTGTACCCGCTTCTCCCGCTTATCGCGCAGTGCCTGGTAAGCATCTTCGGCGATTCTTGACTGCTGAAACTTCCACTCACTGAAACCTTGGATGGTCTCGTAAATGGCCCCACGTCGCTTGATCAGGTCAGCGTATTCAGCAGGATGCAGATTGCGAATCGTAATGATCGAAAACAACTTATTTGGATCAAGTCTCAGGCCGGAGCCACCGCTGAGAATGCTAGAGAACATGTCGAATTCGTTGACGATATTCTTGATCAATCGCATGTCATCGATGAGGTAACAAACAGTTTCAACCAACGTCTCATCAAGCCCAACGTGCAACGCTTCCCCATTTAACTGTCGCTCACGAAGCATCTTAAACATTTGCTCGCGAGAGTTCTCGGAGTTGACCACGGGGATAATCGGAATGATCAGGTCAAAAAATTTCGTTTTCTCACCCACGGCGAACAGCTCATCCCGAAGCGCATAGATGAAGTAAACCGGTCGTTTGATCTGCGGGGACTGCTTGATGATGAAATTGATTTCCCGCAGCCGTGTGAAGACGTCATGAATACCAAATCTGTCGAGATCCTCTATCACCACGATGTCGATTTTGCTGCGTTCAAAGCAGTAAACGATTTCATCTACATTCTTGTGCAACACGGAGCCGTGGTGGGTCGTTTCCAGTTTTCCACCCTTGATCGTGAAGCCGTCAATGCTGAACAGGGACAGCAACTTCAGCGCCGAGAACAACATATAGATGCCACCACTCCCGAGCACCACAACGGCCATCCACCCAGGAATCCATAGAAGCCATTCGACCAACCAAGCTGGGTCAATTTTCGGCAGTTTCTCGACTGACGGGACGTAAAGCCTCAGTACACTTACGATCATCAGCACGTAGAAGATTGTACGCACCCAGATGCTAGACGAAGACGCCTGGATGATTCGCTTCAATCGACTCTTCGGCAGTTCATCTGACGGTACCGCGTACAGCAGTTGCTGAACGATGGTTTCCTCGATGCGCGTCAAAATATCCGACTCGTTTTGTTTCTCTGCACCTTTGGGATTTGTGGTGTTTGAACTGGAATCAGCGGGAGCTACTGGAGTATCGGTCGAAGTCGACTTCCCTGCCCCAACGTTGTTGAGATCTTTGCCGAAGGCAGCCAGCGATACAAATGCATAGGTGAGTTCAGGATGACGATCGACAAACGTACGGATAACGCTGCTCTTGCCAGCGCCATACTCACCAGTAATCGCGATATTGCGAATCTGATCGTTGCTCAGTGCGCTCAACAGCTCACTCTCGTAACGTTGTGATCGATCCACCTCCAAAAGTACAGGCGTTAGCGGCTCGAAGACATTTTTAACGCTGGGCACAGCCAGGTATTCACGTGCGGCGGCTGCGGCTTTGTCGGCAGCTTTTCTATAGCGCTTGTACTGTCCCATCGCATGATTCACGAGCGAGCTGACGTACTCGCACTTCGAAGTAAGCACCTGAGCTATACGACGGAACATCCCTGACTCCTATGCCGCTGAAAGGCTGTTCGGGAGAACCGCCCAAAATAGTTATTACTTAAAACCTACTGTCAACGCGATGAGTATTTATACAGGTTTTGCGGATGATAGCTCACCGCCATCTCGGAACGCGACGAGCGCGCGGCAGCTTCCTCAAAGCGCTTTTGTGGATAGAGGTCGGGGCGGCGAGGCTAGACGGTCGGGAAAATGAAGCCTATGAACAAAAATCGATGAACAACCACATTCACTTTTAGCGTATTGAGCCAATTGGAGTGGTCTTACGAGCGGCCTGTGAACATCTGACATCGCCCACTTGTTAAATTATGTGTCTGAATATCAACTCACCCATTAGATATCCAATCCCACATATCTCCGGTCAAATCCCCACAACCCCCCGTTTTCCAGAAAATCAAAAGCATGGGTTCCATTCATAATCCTATCTCTGCGCT
This sequence comes from Pseudomonas sp. C1C7, assembly GCF_013359595.1. Lineage (GTDB taxonomy): Bacteria > Pseudomonadota > Gammaproteobacteria > Pseudomonadales > Pseudomonadaceae > Aquipseudomonas. Next base: position 168,662 of record NZ_JABFMP010000006.1, read on the forward strand.
GTGAATTGGATTGCTCACAATTGGGGCGTAGAAAATCCTCACCGTCAGTACCACAGCTGCATTATGGGTCTGGAGAAAATGCTCAATTGGAGCTTTGCTCATGGCCTGTGGCTCGTTGACTGGCGCCGCAAAGACTTTGAGAACTACGCGGAGTTTGTGCTCAACCCGCCGAAAGCTTGGACTGTATCCGGCAAACAGGCTCGCTTCGTGCAGGAACCCGGCGTCGCACTTGCTTTCAAGCAACCCAAAACGCCAGGTCGCCCGGCCATCTCGATCAGTTCAATCGTAGGTCGGACGGACGTTGGGTTGAGCTTCGCTCAGCCAAGGATGGCTGGCTGCCGCTGTCACCCCATTTCGATGAAGTCTTTGGTCGTTACCTGCGTTACCTGAATATTGATCCGCTCCACCCTCTCCCATCGATTCCAATTTTCCCCAAAGACGATCGGAGTTCTTACAACCCCAAAGCACTCGGACGCATCCTTGTTTCCATCAGAGACCCTTTGGCAGACAGCGCAGCTGGGTTTGATGATCCAGAGATCTCCAGTGCCTCGGAGAAGAAAAGACCGAGGCGCAAACCATCCCAATCTCTCACGGAGCCCAAAGCCTACCAGCCAAGTGCTGAAGCTCCGTCAGAACTCACGATTGCGCTGACACCTCGGTCAACGCCGCGCGCTCGGCCACATGCCGTAGAGAGTCGAAATTGATATTGGCACCCGAGTCGATGGCGACCAGAGTCTGATCTCGCACACCAGTTCGCGCTACGTATTTCTTGATACCAGCAACGGCCAGAGCACCGGAAGGCTCGGTGATAGAACGCGTATCGTCGTAAATATTTTTCATCGCAATGCAAAGCTCATCGTTACTGACGGTCAGCACCTCATCGACGCAAAACCTACACACTTCAAATCCGTGAGCGCCAATCTGCGCGACTGCCACACCATCGGCAAAGGTGCCAACGCTTGGCAGCACCACTCGTTCATCGGCCTGTAGGGCTGCGAACAAACAGGCTGAATGTTCTGACTCGACGCCAATGATCCGCACTTCTGGCCGCAAGTATTTGACGTAAGCCGCGATGCCGGCGATCAAGCCGCCACCACCTACCGGAACAAAGATGGCATCCAGCGCACCTTGGTGCTGGCGCAGTATTTCCATGGCGACTGTCCCCTGCCCGGCTATGACATCCGGATCGTCGAAAGGCGAAACAAACATTTTGCCGGTTTGGCTTGCCAGTTCGAGCGCATGGGACAAAGCAAAGGGAAAGCTATCGCCGTGCAGCAGCGCCTCGGCACCGCGACTGCGCACGCCACCCACCTTCAGCTCAGGCGTCGTGGCGGGCATCACGATGGTCGCCTCGATGCCCAACTCCCTGGCCGCCAGTGCCACGCCCTGGGCATGGTTGCCGGCGGACGCAGTAATCACGCCGCGAGCTTTTTGCTCATCGCTCAGGTTCACCAGCTTGTTGTAGGCGCCACGAATCTTGAAGGAAAAGGTCGGTTGCAGATCTTCGCGCTTGAGCAGGATCTCGTTGCCCAAAGTCAAGGACAGTGCAGGTGCCGGTTGCAAAGGTGTCTGCACGGCCAGCTCGTAGACCGGCGCGGCGAGAATCTTTTTGACGTACTGCTCAAGCAGGGCTTGTTGGGCGAGCGTACTGGGCATGATCGTCTCCTGACATTGATCAGAGCCCCGAGACAGAAAATGAAAACCCGCCTCTAGGGCGGGTTGGGTGCTGCAGTCGTGAGCTAGCCCGCCAAATGAGGAATGGCGGTAATAATGCTTGGCTGGCAGCGCAATAGGATGGAAGTCATGACCGAAAATTAGCTGGCTGCTGATTGCAAGTCAACAGCCAAACTTTATAAGCCTCGGCAATCAGACACTCTGTTCGTTGACCCAAGAAATGAACCATGAAGTCCGTCACCCACTCGACACTGCGGGATAGGCTGTTCTGTTGAAGAGCATTGAGCTATCAGTTCTTCGATGGCAGCGGGCAAAGCGTGTAAGCTCAGACTCTAAAACGCGCTACTGTCTCGTGCAGTACTCCTGCCATCTGCGCCAGCTCCAAACTTGCTGCCTGGGTTTGCTGGCCCCCCACCAAGACCTGGTCGGACACATTACGAATCCCCACCAGGTTGCGATCGACCTCTCGCGCAACCTGGGCCTGCTCCTCCGTGGCACTGGCGATCAGTAGGTTGCGTTCATTGATCTGCGAGATCGAACGGGCTATTTCTTCCAGTGCATCGCCTGAGCGTCGAGCGACTTCCAGGGTCGACTGCACCAACTGACTACTGCTCTGCATGGCGTTAACAGCCTGCACGGTATCGAGCCGAATAGTGCCAATCATCTGCTCGATTTCCTGAGTCGACACCTGAGTACGATGAGCCAGTGCCCGTACCTCGTCAGCGACCACAGCGAAACCACGCCCGGCATCGCCAGCACGAGCGGCTTCAATCGCCGCGTTGAGGGCCAACAAATTGGTTTGCTCTGCAATGCTGCGAATCACATCAAGCACTGAGCTGATCTCTTGCACACCCTTGGCCAATTGCTGGATACGCTCTGAGGTATCCGTCATGCCATCCGCCAGTGCTCCTATCGAGGAAACTGTTTCCTGAACTTGCTCGCGGCCGCGTTGCGCGGTTTGCTCGGAGACCCGCGACGCCTCGCTTGTGCTGACCGCGTTGCGTGCAACCTCGTCGACGGCCGCCGTCATTTGATTGACCGCCGCCGCAGCCTGTTCGATTTCCAACCCCTGGAGCTGCAAACTACTGCTTGTCTGGCTACTGACCGCGCTCAGCTCTTCGGAGGAGCTTGCTACCTGTTCGACCGAGGCCGCGATCTGCTTCACCATCGAATTCAGGCTCTGCTGCATCTGGTGCATGTTCATCATCACGCTATCGCCCGCACTAGCATTCAATGGCACTTGTGTCGTGAGATCCCCCTGCGCGATTTGACTCAGCACCCGCGCAGCATCAGAGGGCTCTCCACCCAATGGTCGGGTGACACTACGCGTCACTATGAGCGCCGCGACGATCACAGAGATCAGGCAAAACATGAGCAACCCCGTCATGTTCAGTCGCGCATCGTTGTACAGCGCCTGCGCAGACTTTTCCCTATCGGCAAAGATCTGCCCTTGCAGCATCATGAGCACATCCAGGCTTTTATAAACCTTCAGCTCGGCGGGGACGACGCGCTGCTTCAACTGCACCATCGCGGCATCAAGGTCGCCCTGCCTGATCAACACCTGCACTTGAGTGAATGCAGAGACGTATGCCTCGCGGTTCTGTTTCAGGGCAGCATAGGCAGCCTTGCCATCCGGAGAATCGAGCAATGGCGCAAGCCATTCGAGTGCTTCGCTGATTCGCTTTTTAGTGGCATCAATAGACTGCTGCGCTTGTTGGTTCTCTCTGTCGATAAGCAAATCCCTGGTGTTCCTGGCGTTGTCTCGCACACCTGTGGCGATCACCATGATCGGGTCAATTTTCGGCCAGTCCTGTTTAACGATTACCATTGCCTGGTCTTTCAGCGTTGCCAGGTCGTGCAACGCATAGAAAGTCAGGCAGATCAGAACCATCGGCGCAATTGCAAAACCGATAACAATACGTCGTGCCGTGGTTAACTTGACCATATCAAATGCTCCCTGATTTATTCCTGCCCGATGGGCATCCACCTTCATAACGACAAGACCCATGAACCCTATATGCGCAACACGCTCGGTCACTTAGTGCCCGCGAATATAGTGTTCCAGTTGCCGGATGATGACCCCAACCACTTGCCCACGCTCAATCACGGGGAGTGCACCTACATTCTTTTCAGCCATCATTTACAGCGCCTCATACACCATCTGATCTGGCGCGATGCTATGTACCTTTTGGTTTTGCGAGATCTTCAGTTTCAGCAATTGTGCGGCTGTTTTCATGAACGGCTCCGATGTTAATTGCGGATAAAAAACGCAAAAAAAAAGCGCCTGAAACCATATGGTTCCAGGCGCCTTTGCCTGTTCTTTTGCAGTGTTAACGCCAGAAATCCATGTCTGAGGCACCAACGTTGTTCATAGTCTGTTCGTCACATCGATCATCGTTGACCGAGGAGGTGTCCAGAGGGAAACGTGGTAGGTAAACCTGGGTAAATCTTGCAGCCTTTGTGCCAGCCGGCAGTATATAAACTTCATCGCTTCGCAAGTCCAAGCTGCCACGCTATAGGCGGTTCACAGGTTTGGGCTAATGGAGGCGAAAGCCCATCGCGTCGCTTCCGACTGGTGCACGTTGGTAAGCACAGAGCTTTACAACAGTGCATGCCTCGGTTGATTGCATAGTCTCAACTGGACAAATCACTCCCTTCAGCATGCTCTAGGATCCGTCGCCTGACCTAGCCCTACTCAAGAGATTTTTGACCGTACATGCGAGAGGTTTTAACAACCGGACGGCTATTGACCATGCAGTAAAGAGCCCCAGCCAACACCAACCCCATCGCCCAGCTGATATCCGCGCCCAGCCAGTTCGCTACGAAGCCCGTGTAGAATGAAAGCTTCATGAAGGGAATGGTACCGATGATCGAAACGGCATAGACCGCCAGAGTTTTTCGGTTGAAGCGCCCGTAGCAACCTTTAGGTTCGTATAGATCATCTATTTCGTAATGGCCTCGGCACACCCAGTAATAATCGACCAAATTGATCGCGCTCCAGGGAATCAGCAAATACAGCTGACCGATCAGAATGTCCGCAAAGAACGTGTCAAAACGATACTGGGTGGCTATGGCGATCAAGGTCGCGGCCACGGTCAGTACGGCCATCACCAAGGCTTTCGCCGGAGCCGTGACGTATTTGAGTCCGCCAAAGGCCCCGAATATCGTCACCGATGACATGTAGGCGCTATACAGGCAGAGGACGTTGTACTGGATGACGCCAAGAGCGATCACACCCAATGCCAAAGGTGCCCAAGGGCCAAACAACGTGGCGATGGCGGTTGCGGGGTCGCGATCCAGCGCGGCAGGTATCGCCACTGCCAGTAAAGCACCTAATGCCATCATGGCAAAAGAGCCCAGTGCGCAACCACAATAGGTTGTCCAGAATGTAGCGCGGGTGCTCACGTTTGCGGGGAGATAGCGCGAGTAGTCTGCTACGTATGGCCCATACCCTAGAGTCCAGGAGGCGGCCTGCGCGATGACCAGATTAAAGGCCGCCAGCGTGAACCCCGTACCTGAAACCGTTATTGTTGCTGTATCGGTCGGGTGCAGCAGGATCAAGGCCAAGGCGGCGGCAAACACCAGGGTCGATAGCAGGCTCATCCACGCCCCCAGGCGGTGGATCAGCTCATAGCCTATGAAACCTATAACAAAGGTCAGAACACCGACCACCGCAATGGCCATGTCGTCGCTCATTGGAACCAGCGCCTTTAGGGCATCACGCATCAAGACGCCGCTGGCGGCGAGGAACAGCACCGCCGCCGTGACCATGACCAACAACGGCACCGCAGCCCCGTAAACACCAAACTGCGCTCGGCTCTGAATCATTTGTGGAACGCCCAGGTGAGGGCCCTGGGCGGAGTGCGCCGCCATGAACACGGTGCCGACCAGATTGCCGATCAGCAGGCCCAGCAATGTCCAGCCAAAGCTCAACCCTGAGGCGATACCCAGCGTACCGACCATCAAAGCGGTCACCTGAAAATTGGAACTGAACCAAATGGTGAACAACCGCCGTGGCGTGCCGTAACGTTCAGAGTGAGGGACAAACTCGATACTGCGCTTTTCCAGCTTCACAACCGCCTCCCGATTCATTTTCTTGATTATCAGAGGGGCGTCCATAGCGTATCGGCCCAGCTACGAACGCTTCATAGCTAGTAGCGCCATCCCGGTTCAGGACAAGGCATTTCATGGAGAGCTCGATAAGACCGGCAGTAACTGCCCCAGCGGAGTGATGGTTTTTCAACGCCCGTTTTGAAGATGGGCGCTGAGGAAGAAGCGTTGAATCCTCCAAACACGTTCATGCGTCTCCCCTCGCTGTCGCGGATGACCACCAAGTGTCGATCTCAATACATAACTCAGGATCTCGCTCGGCGGGCTGCAGCTACTAGCCCTTCAATCCACTCTTGGTGGCCATTGATCATCGGATTGGGCTTGGCTTTGGCCAGATCCTCCGCTGGTTTTCCTTTCTGGGTTTCCTGGGTCAGGATGCGCACCCGTCCACCGACCAGGTCTTCAAACAACCAGGCGTGATGAACGTCCAGACGCGTCTCGGCGTCGCCCTCAACCCAACCGTGCCAAGCCACGCGAGCCGGCTCTCCGGCGACCGGCGCCACATGCTCGGTCACTTCGGCCTCTACCGGAAAACCAAAGGTGGTGAAACGGAAACGAGCGCCCTCGCTCAGATTCGGCCCTCCCCCATCGTAGAAGCGGATGTCAGAAGCGTTACTGTAATAGGTCGGCCAGGCTCGAGTGTCGTTGAGCTGTTGCCAGATCTGCGCGGCGCTCAGGTCTGCAACGATAATTTCGTTGGAAGCGAAATTTTCAGTCATGCCCGGCAGATAGTCTTCAGGCCAGATAATGTCGCTCATGGTGCATTCCTCTCAGGGTTCGATTTGGGAGCAGAACGCTCCGCGTTTTGACGCAGAGAATGATGTTCGCCCAGAATGCATAAGACCAATCACATTCGCTTAGGCTTTCCATAAGAATGCGTGATATCAGAAGCCTCGACCTCAATCTGCTTAAAGCCCTGGACGCCCTACTCGACGAATGCAGCGTGACCCGGGCCGCGGAGCGCCTGGCACTCACCCAGCCAGCAGTCAGCGGCATGTTGACGCGCCTGCGCGACAGCTTCGACGACCCACTATTCGTTCGGGCCCAGCGCGGTCTGGTGCCGACACCTCGCGCTCTGGAGCTAGCCCTTCCGGTCAAGCGTGTTCTGGCTGAAATCGATGCACTGCTGCAACCCACCCGCTTCGACCCTTCCACTGCCAGCCTGAAGCTGTCTATCGCCGCCACGGACTACGCGCAGCAAACCATCCTTGTACCCTTCCTCGCGGAACTCAGGCAGCAAGCGCCGGGCATCCGCATTGCCACGCTACCGGTGGACGATACCCAGGTACTCAGACAACTGGAGTGCGGCGATCTGGATCTGGCTATCCTAACCCCTGACAGCACGCACGAGGGCCTGCACTCGCGGCGTCTGTACGACGAGCATTACATATGCGTGATGCGCGATGGGCACCCGGCCGCACACGGGCTGACACTGGAGCGTTTCTGCACGTTAGACCACGCTATCGTCTCCTACTCGGGTGGAGGGTTTCGAGGAGTAACAGATGATGCACTTGCTCAGCTCGGCGTGGAGCGACGAGTGAGCCTCTCGGTCACCAGCTTTCTGGTCTTGCTGGACGTCCTGCGCAGCAGTGATCTGATTGCAGTAGTGCCCAAGCGTTTGGTCGCAAAGGTCAACGATCTACAAAAGATCGAGCCGCCGCTGGTCATTCCCGGTTTCACCAAGATCGCCGCCTGGCATGAGCGAACGCACCATCACTCGGCCCAGCGTTGGGCCAGGGCGTTGCTGTTTGACATATGCGGTGGATAGGGTGAATTCCGTATCCCTATCGACATTGGGACACTTAGTCATAAAACGGTCTGATGCAAGTCGCACTTGCGCAATGCACAGGTGCGACTACAGGTCAGATTAGAGGTTTGATTGTAACCGTCCGGTCAACACACCTTCCTGACACCGTCGCTTGAGGCGATGGTGTCCACCTAAATTTACGTGGACACCATCTTTAGCCTTTTTAAGCGGACGCCCATGCCACAAGAACGCCGTTCCTATTCCAAGTCCTTCAAGGCCCAGGTCATTGCCGAGTGCGCGCAGCCTGACACCTCAATTGCCAATGTCGCTTTGACCCACAACCTCAATGCCAACCTTGTCCATAAATGGATTCGGGCGCATGTGCAAAAAGCTTTGGCGCTGCAAACCGCCTTCATCCCGGTCAAGGCATCGCCCTCGGCAGCGGTGCATCAAGTCCTTCCCGCCACGATCCGAATTGAAGTGCCACATTCAAAAGGCGTAGTTGTGGTGAGCTGGCCGGCAGAAAATGCAGCGGCGTGTTCCGCTTTTCTGCGAGACCTACTGCGATGATCCGCGTCGATTCTATCTGGCTCGCCACCGAGCCGATGGACATGCGCGCCGGCACTGAAACTGCGCTCGCACGGGTCGTGGCGGTGTTCGGTGCGGCGAATCCACACTGTGCTTATCTGTTCGCCAACCGCCGCGCCAATCGTATGAAAGTGTTGGTGCATGACGGCGTGGGGATTTGGCTAGCAGCCCGCCGCTTGAATCAAGGACGCTTCTTTTGGCCAGGGGTGCGGCACGGCTCTGAAGTCGAGTTGGATGCCGAGCAACTTCAGGCCCTGGTGCTCGGTCTACCTTGGCAGCGCGTCGGTGCAGGCGGAATCATCTCGGTGCTTTAACACTTGCCATGGCGCGCTTACCAGCGCAATTGGCCCATCAGTCTGTCGCAGCCATGTGCCCTCTCGGGCAAAATCGGTGGCATGACTTCGCATCCGAATCTCGATCAATTAAACCCTGAAGAACTGCGTGCCTTGGCGGCGCAGTTGATCCAGCGCGTCGAGACAATGGACAAACAAATCATCCATTACAAGTCGGTCAACGAGAAGCTGGCCCACGAGATCGCGCAGCTCAAACGTTTCAAGTTTGCCAAGCACAGCGAGCAGCTAAGTCCGGATCAAGCCAGCTTGCTTGACGACTTGATCGACACTGACATCGCCGCCATTGAAGCTGAGCTTGAAGCGCTGCGACCAGCGCCTTTCGGAGCCAAATTCTGCCAGCAGCCTAAACGCGCTGCGCTGCCACCGCAGTTCCCTCGCAAACTGATCCATCACGAACCAGAAAACAGACACTGCCAGTGCGGCTGCGCCCTCAAGCGTATTGGCGAAGATGCCAGTGAAAAGCTCGACTACACGCCTGGCGTATTCACCGTCGAACGCCACATCCGTGGAAAATGGGTCTGCCAACAGTGCGAAACGCTGATCCAGGCGCCGGTACCGGCGCATGTTATCGACAAAGGCATACCGACGGCGGGTCTGCTGGCCCACGTCATGGTGGCCAAGTTTGCCGACCATCTACCGCTGTATCGGCAGGAGAAAATCTTTGGCCGTGCAGGGTTGCCCATCGCCCGTTCGACCCTGGCGCAATGGGTAGGCAACTGCGGCGTGCAACTTCAACCGCTAGTCGATGCGCTGCGTGAAGCCGTGCTGACGCACTGCGTCGTCCACGCCGACGAAACACCAGTACAAATGCTTACGCCTGGTGCGAAGAAAACTCATCGCGCGTACGTCTGGGCCTATGCCACCAGCCAGTTCTCTGAGCTGGCGGCGGTCGTTTATGATTTCAGTCCGAGCCGTGCTGGCCAACATGCCCGAAACTTCCTTGGCAACTGGAGCGGCAAGCTGGTCTGCGACGACTTTGCTGGATACAAGGCAGGCTTTGAACTGGGCGTCACGGAGATCGGCTGCATGGCCCATGCACGTCGAAAGTTCTTCGACTTGCACGCCACCAACAAGAGCAAGATTGCCGAAAAAGCGTTGCACTACATCGCGGCCTTGTACGAAGTTGAACGAGAAGCACGCGAGCTGGAACCGAATGTCCGGCAGCGCATACGGCAGGAAAAAGCAGCACCGATAATCGATGCACTTCATACCTGGATGATCGCCCAGAGGCAGCTTGTGCCTGAAGGATCGGCCATCTCCAAGGCGTTGGATTACAGCCTCAAACGCTGGTTAGCGCTGACGCGCTATCTCAATGACGGTGATGTGCCAATCGATAATAACTGGTGCGAGAATCAAATCCGGCCATGGGCACTTGGGCGCTCGAACTGGCTTTTCGCGGGCTCGTTACGCAGCGGTAAACGTGCGGCTGCAATCATGAGTTTGATTCAGACTGCACGGCTCAACGGGCATGATCCATATGCGTACCTGAAGGACGTCCTCACCCGCCTGCCGACACAGCGAGCGAGTGAGATTACTGAGCTACTTCCGCATAAGTGGGTTCACATTTAACAGTCCAGATTTTCTAGTGAGACACCAGGCTTTTTGGAACGTAGGCAGCTACTGACCTGCGGATTTCTTCCCTAGCCTCATCTGCGCTGCCCCAGCGCCCCATCTTCACCCACTTACCCGGTTCCAACGCCTTGTAGTTTTCAAAGAAGTGCTGAATCTGCGCAAGCAGAAGTGCGGGAAGGTCTTCGCACTCCTTAATATCGCTGTACGTCGAGCTGAGTTTGTCATGAGGAACAGCGATTACCTTGGCATCGGCGCCAGCTTCGTCTGTCATGTACATCACGCCAACTGGACGACTGCGAATGACAACGCCAGGAGAGACCGGATAAGGGCAGATCACCAGTACGTCCAGTGGATCGCCATCATCGCTTAGCGTGTTCGGAATAAACCCGTAGTTGGCCGGATAGAACATTGGTGTACTGAGGAAGCGATCAACGAAGATCTGCCCGCTTGGTTTGTCTACCTCGTACTTGATCGGAGAGTGGTTTGCAGGGATCTCGATAACGGTGAAGAAGTCATCGGGGATTGCGTTACCAGCTGGAATGTCCGCATAGCTCATGTTCGTATCTCCAAGGGATTAAGAAGGGTTTTGGGCTAGTTGGCCTTTTTGCCGACGGTGCCCATTTCGATTGGGGTCTTTATGTAGAACACTGAGATCTCCTCTAGCTCCAATCGCTTGAACAACCTTTCGGATTCGTCCTCGGTGATAGCCATGCGAATTTCGGTCGGCTGATCCGCCAGTTCAAAAAAATGTGAGGAGTGCAACCGGCCAGTATGCCCAAAGCCCTCGATACCTGTAGAAAGGGTCGCGCCACGCAGCCCCATTTCCTTTGCTACATCAACGATCCAGTCGCCCAGCATCTTTCCCTGGTAACGACGGTTCTGTTGGGTAAAGAAAATCACCAGAAAACCTTTCATTTTCATCTCCTCAACGCGTGCCAATCATTTGAAATGACAGAAGCCCGGCAGCCGTCATCGCCAACGAGCCCACGACGTGTAACGAAATCGAGCCAAGTGCCCACAGCAATCTCCCTTCTTGGATTAGGGCAACTGTTTCGGCTGAAAAGGTGGAAAAGGTGGTAAGTCCCCCACAGAAACCCGTGATGATCAGCAGGCGCCATTCAGGGCTTAAGGAAGGAGATGCGGCCAAGAACGCGATGGCTAGTCCGATGATGTACCCCCCGACCATGTTCGCCACCACAGTGCCTGGGGGAATTGTCGGGAACAGCGCGTTGAGCTTCATGCCCAGAAGCCAGCGCAACCAGGCACCAAGTGATGCGCCGATTGCGATAACTAATAGTGATTTCAGCATGGCTGCAAATCTCCTCTGGGCTGGTAGAGCCGAGGAGGTGCTGATAACCGCATGCGAAGAGAGGGGGCTGATATGAGAATGGTAGTCACAATCCTGTCCTAAATTGATGGACAGGGGGCACACCTACGCACCCTGTCCAGGGTTCACGTAGGCATCATCAGCACGAAGCGGTTTAAGGAGGAATGCCATCTCCTGAGAAGATCCTATAGCAACATTACCGAAAAACTCAACCTCCAAGCACTCAAATCTGTACGGCCTCCCGGGACACTGTGTCTGCTGTCATGGTGACGTGAGCTAGCCCAGCCGCCCTCAATGGAAGCTCGAAAATAGGTAAAGTGGATTTCCAATCCAGTTGTTCAATACGGGTTTGGCAGACGCTTACGTTTGATTTACTTCATTACAGGCATCGAGAACTCAGCCCCTTCACGCACTCCAGACGACGGCCAGCGTTGGGTAATCGTTTTGCGCTTGCTGTAAAAACGTACGGCATCCGGGCCGTAAGCATGTAAATCGCCAAACAACGAGCGCTTCCAACCACCAAAACTGTGGTAGGCAACAGGCACTGGCAGCGGCACGTTGATGCCGACCATACCGACCTTGATGTTGTCGCAGAAATATCGCGCAGCTTCACCATCACGAGTAAAGATGCAGGTGCCGTTTCCGTACTCACGGGCATCGATCAGCCTCATGGCCTCCTGCATGCTATGCGCACGCACGACCAGCAAAACCGGCCCAAAGATCATTCGCGTGTTCCTTATTGTTGAGTACACGGCAGCTGCCGCTGATGTGGGTAAGTGTTGGCTACCAGAGGTTGCGGTAGAGCTCGATCATCTCGTCGACCGAAGGCACGCGCGGATTGTTGCCAGGTGAACCGGAGGCCAAGGCTTGCTCAGCCATGGTTGGCATCAGGTCGAAAAAGCGTGAGCGACTGATACCAAAGCCTTCAGGCGTGGGAACTTGCAACTCGTCGTTGAGTGCCTGCAGCTCGACGAGCAATTTGGCGTTGGCGCTTTCATCGCTGTCCTGAGCGGTCGCGACGCCCATGGCCCGAGCACAATCGGCGTAGCGCTTCGGAGCGCCGGGAATGGAGAAGGCCGTGACACCCGGCAGCAGCATCGCGTTGGAAAGACCGTGCGGCATATGGAAGAACGCCCCAATTGGCCGGCTCATGCCGTGCACCAGTGCTACGGAGGCGGCCGAGAACGCAACGCCGGCCAACGTCGAGCCCAACATCAGCGCTTCACGCGCGGCAATGTCCTGGCCTGAGTGATAGGCCCGACGCAGATTCGGGCTTATCAGGCGCATCGCGGCCAGTGCCTGGCTGTCGCTGTAGAGATTGGCTTTGAGGCTGACATAGGCCTCTATGGCGTGGGTCAACGCATCGATCCCGGTATCCGCCGTGACACGGGCCGGCAGACTGAGCGTCAGGTTGTAGTCGACCAATGCCGCCACAGGCATGAACCCTTGGCCCACGCAGAGCATTTTTTCGTCGTTCTGCTCATCCGTGATGATGGTGAAACGGGTCACTTCAGAACCCGTGCCGGCGGTGGTTGGCACGGCAATAATTGGCAGGCCTTGCTCACTCACCTGGCGTGGAAACTTGTAGTCGCGCATCTCACCACCGAACCTGGCGAGAATGCCGATGGCTTTAGCGCTGTCGATAGGACTGCCACCACCCAACGCGATGATGCTGTCATAGTCCCCCGAACGCGCGTGTTCCACTCCGGCACGAATCGAGTCGACCGTAGGCTCCGGCACCGTGTCGGCGAACACATCGGCGCTCAACCCCTTGGTTGCGAGAACATCCTGGATGCGCCCGGCATAACCGAGTTGAACCATCATTTTGTCGGTGATGATCAGTGGCCGGGAACACCCGAGAGTGCTCAGCACATCGGGAATGGCTTCACTGGCCTTGGCCCCCACCTGCAGGATGCGCGGCAAGATTATTTGATTGGACATGTTGCCTCCGGGGTTTCCATGTGGGTGCACGCCTCCCTGCAGAGACTGCCCCCAATGACTGTTGGTGATGGAGTTAATCCGGGTACAGGAGCCTTTGAAGTGCTCCGTACCCTGGATTCAAGCGAATGCGTCAGCTGGGCAAATACTCTTGGCTCCAGCTGTCACCGATGACTGCACATGCCATGAGCGTGTCGATCCGGCTTTGGCTGTAGCCGAGCTCGGCCAGTACAGATCGCGTGGATGCACCAAACTTTTCAGCCGGGGCCAATGCGCGGATGGCGGCATGGCGCGGGCGAATAGCAAAGGGATCGAGCTGGGTCACGCAGCGTCCACTCGGGTGATCGGCGTAGACGCTGAACGAGTAGCTGCCGTTATCCGTGCCAGGGTAATTGTCAGCCGGTCGGCTATAGCGCTGGCGCAGCGTGTCGATGTTGTCCGGAACAGCCGCTGCGACGCCGGCCGCCTGCAGGCGGGTTTGCCAGGTTTCTCCCGCTGTCTTGATAAGCGCTGCACCGAGGAACTGTGCAGGGTCGCTGGCCACAGACAGGCCTTGCAGGCCTTGTACTGACTCCAGCGTGTTCAGATCGACTTCGTTGGCATCGAGGTAAAGCCAGCCGTCCGCTGTGCGATAGAAACGCGACAGATCGCTGTATCCCAACGCGTCGCGTCCCGTTGGTTCATCAAAGGGTGCACGGCCCACGTAGTCATAGCAGAAAGGAATCTGAACCAGGTTGCCCAGCGCCGCGAGCGACGTACGAGCACGGCTGACTTTGCCTGTCCTGGTTTTTTGATACAACGCGGTGGCCACCCCAAGCGCAGCGGCGAAGCCACACATCACGTCGATGGTGCCAACGTGGGCGTGCTCTTCGGGCGTCTCCATACCCCCGCCGAAACGCAGCATGATGCCGGTCGTCGCCTGGATCAGGTCGTCGTACCCCAGGTAGTCGGTGCGAGGGCCACGGCGCGGGCCACCGAAGCAGTCCAGCTGGCAAAAAATCACCTCAGGGTTCACTGCCTTCAGGCTGACCTCATCCAGGCCCAATGGCGCCAGTTGACGATCAGGTGCATTCATCACGATGACATCGACCGACTTCACCAGACGGTTGAATACCTCGCGCCCCTCTTCCTGATTGAGGTCAACCAGAATGCTCTGTTTGCCACGCGCCGACGACATGCCGAACACAACGGTGTTCCAAGGGTCGTAATTGGGCTTGGTGGGATCCAGCTTTATGACCTCAGCACCAAATCGGCCAAGGAATGAAGTCGAGTGCGGGCCGGCGATGACGTTGGTCAGATCGAGAATTTTAACCCCGTCCAACCATCCTTTTGAGCCCTGCTGCGTTGCAATTGGCAATACCTCCCGAGCACCTTCACTCAGGGTGGCGAGCGCCTCCTCGACACTGACTTCTCGGCGCGACAGCGGCGACAACATCAACTCTGAACTGTCTTCAAGCCAGGCGATGGCGCCGGGTTGTTTCATCCGGCCGTATTGGTGATCAACGACGTCGACCACCAAACCGGCAGTATTGGCATGCTCGTCATGCAACCACTCCTGAGTGGAGCGATGAGGTGCGCCAGGAAACTGCCCTTCACCAAAGATTTTTTCCCATTGCGCAGCCGTCTTGGTCAGGAACACTTCCTTCATGCGCGCAGAGATCCGCTTCGCCCAGTTTCCGGGCAGTGGATAGACACCGAGGGAGGCATCCCCTTCCCATTGGTCGAAGGGTAAATACGGGTCGTCGACTTTAGGCAGGCCTGCCGCGAGCATTTCTTCGTACAAACCCATCGCCTGCAAGCAGCGTTTGGCGTGAGAGCGATGGGATGGGCACACCGCGTAAAATTTGCGCCCGTCAGCACATTCATAGGTGCGGTAAAAGGGATCGAGATACTCCTGCAAATCCTCGTAGCTGAGATTCATCGGCAGGTTTTCGGCACGCCGACGCTCGATCTCTTTCTCACGCAACGTTTTGTAGCGCGCAGGATACCCATCAATCTTGATCGAGTTATAAGACAGCCCTTCCATGACCGCCGCTGCCAGCGGCACCTCAATTTCGTCCCCCACCCCGGTGCGTTGCCTGGCCTGCAACGCCAGCACTACAGCTGAAACGGCAAGCATGGTGCCGTAGGCCGAGGCGAGCGGTAGCGGCGAGAAGCTCGGGTTGATGCCCATCAACACCCTGTTTTGCCCCATGTCGGTGAACACCCCGGAGGCCGAAGCGATAATTGCCTCGGTAGCACGCCATTGGCTTCGGAGTTCATCATTGGTGGCGAAACCGGGGATGGACAGGCTGATCAATGACGGGTACTCACGACGCAACTCGGCAAAATCCAGCCCCAGGTTTTTCATCACGCCGGGTCGGAAGTTCTCGATCACGATGTCGGCCTTGGCGATCACCTGTCGCGCCTGCTGCAGGCCTTCGGTGGACTTCAAATCCAGGCGCAAGCATTGCTTGTTGCGGTTGAGGACGGCGTTTGCCGGGCTGTCCCAGAGAGGGCCAGCAGGCGGATCGATATGAATGACCGTAGCGCCGAGATCGCCCAGAATCATCGCGACCGCCGGGCCAGCAATGTATTGACCAAAATCGATGACGTTCACGCCGCTGAGGGGTAGCTGACTGAGCTTTGCCATGTTTCACCCATTATTTTTATTGTCCTGCTGGTTCCAGCTTTCACGCAGGGTTTCGGTTTTCAGAAGCCGTTTGCAAAGGCACATAGCGTTTAAGGCCGGCCCGTTGAATGGCGATCTGGGGCCTACTGTCGAGAAAAGCACGGGGTTGCGAAAGCAATAAAAAAAAGCCCTATGGGTTCATTTTTTTTATGTGAACGGAGTAGGATTTATGGGTGAATGCGGTATAACGCGCTCTGGCGCGCTGCCTCGTCAGTCCCATTTCCCGAGAGAACCCGTTGCCATGAAGAAGCGATTACCCCCGCTCAACTGGTTGCGCGCATTCGAATCAGCTGCCCGCCATCTGAGTTTTACCGACGCAGCACTCGAACTGAGCCTCACTCAGGCCGCAGTCAGCCAGCAGATCAAAGCCCTGGAGTCACAGCTGGGCGCCGCGCTATTCAAGCGGCTACCCCGTGGCCTTGAACTGACAGAACCGGGGCTGGCCTTTTTGCCCGTTGTCCATGAGTCGGTGGAGCGCCTGGCCGCCGCCACCGACGAAATTTTTGGCCAAGGACATCGCAAGGTTCTAACGGTGCGCAGCAGCCTGGTGTTCTTTACCCATTGGCTGGCTAACCGACTGCCACATTTTCGGGAGCAGCATCCGGACATCAATCTGCGTATCACCAGCAACATCTGGATGGGCGATACCGACCTCGAAGCCGATCTGGAAATACGTTACGGCAGTGGCAAATGGAGCGGTCTGAAAAGTGAACGGCTGACTTGGGATCTGCTTTTCCCCGTGTGCTCCCCCACCTTGTCGACGATCGAAAAACCCTTGAACACTCCAAGAGACCTTCGTCATCACGAACTGCTGCATGTCCTGGGTTACGAGGAGGGTTGGGGTTACTGGCTGAAAAAAGCCAAAGCCGATGACGTCGACTCATCTCAAGGTTTGCAGTTCGATACGCTGATCTCCGCGCTGAAAATGGCGGAGCTGGGGCAAGGCGTTGCCCTGGCGCGCTCTTCACTGGTTGAGCAATACCTTCAGTCCGGACAACTCATTGCCCCCTTGGCCGCCAAATTCAAAACCTCAGAAGCGTTTTACCTGGTGTATTCCCCGCACAAGATAGTCAATCCACAGGCCGCTGCGTTTGCCAATTGGCTGATGGAAGCAGCGTTGTCGGCCCGTAGCGAGGATTAAGCAAAGCGGTTTTGGCACTTGGCAATGGGCAGGGCGAATTCATCGTCCGGCCCTCCCTCTCAGATAACTTTTGTGTAGCACCCATAAATAAAATCGCCTCATTGGGCTTTTTTTTATTGCTTTTACCTTCCCCGTTTTTTGCCGAGAGTAAGGCCCTGATCGTCTCCACGGCCGCTCACGCACCCTGTGCGCAACGACCTTGCGACGGTTACCCACAAAAATAAAAAATGAGGGGTATCCCGCATGAAAGGCGCCACATTGCTTTTGCTCTCAAGCATCGTTTCCTGCAGTGCATTGGCAGAAAACTCCCTGACCGTCGTGTCGTATGGCGGCAACCTGACCAATGCGCAGATTCAATCCGCGCACAAGCCATTCACCGCAGCCACGGGCACTCGGGTGATCTCCGAGGACTATTCAGGAGGTATTGCCCAAATCAAGACTCAGGTCGATAGCAAAAAGATCTCCTGGGATGTGGTCGATGCTGAAATACCGAACGTCATTCGTGCCTGCAATAACGGTTTGCTTGAGCGTATCGACCCTGCAACCCTGGCTCCGGCGCCGGATGGCACACCGGCGGTAAAAGACTTTCTGCCGGGGGCCCTGACCGAATGCGGTGTAGCCAGTTATATCTGGTCGACGGTCGTGGCCTACAACACCCAGGCGTTCAAGGGTGAGCAGCCCAGCACCCTGAAAGACTTCTTCGATATCCGACGCTTCCCCGGTAAGCGCGCACTGCGCAAGGCCCCCCAGGTGAACCTTGAGTGGGCGTTGATGGCCGATGGCGTCCCTCGCGATCAGGTGTATGAGCTTCTGGGCACTGAAGAGGGCCTGGAGCGTGCGTTTGCCAAGCTCGACACCATCAAGAAAGACACCATCTGGTGGGAGGCCGGGGCTCAGGCACCCCAGTTGTTGGCCGACGGAGAAGTCAGCATGATCTCGGCCTACAGCGGGCGAATCGTTATTGCCCGGCAGAAGGAACAACAACCCTTCAAGATCCTCTGGGATGGCCAGATGTACGACATGGAGGCCTGGGTAGTTCCAGCCGGCAATCCAAAGAAAGATCAGGCGTTGGCCTTCCTGAAGTTCGCCACCCAAAGCCCGGTTCTGGCCGATCAGAGTAACTACATCGCCTACGGCCCAACCCGGCGCTCGGCACAGGCATTGATCGATCCAAAGGTCAGGCCCGACCTGCCTACCAGCCCGGAAAACTTCGCCAGTGCCTTGCAGGTTGACTCACAGTGGTGGGGCGATCATTCCGATGAGTTGAACGAACGCTTCAACGCCTGGCTTTCCCGATAAGCACCCACACATCCCCGACGTTAGCAGCTACACACCTGACATAACCTTTTGATGGCCCGGGCGACTTTTCGTGCCCGGTGCCGCTACGCCTCATAACAAGAGAGATCCCCCATGCGTACTGAGTCTTTCGTCAGTTTTCGAAATGTGCAGAAGAGTTATGACGGCGAACATCTCGTCGTCAAGAACTTCAACCTCGAAATCGAACAGGGAGAGTTCATCACCATGCTGGGCCCTTCGGGCTCAGGTAAAACCACCTGCCTGATGATGCTCGCCGGGTTCGAAACGGTGACCCATGGGCAGATTTGCATTGAAGGCCAGCCGGTCAACGATATCGCCCCGCAAAGACGCGGCATCGGCATGGTATTCCAGAACTATGCCCTGTTCCCCCACATGACCATCGAAGAGAACCTGGCCTTCCCGCTCAAGGTGCGCAAACTGTCCCGGCAAGACATCGAAGACCGCGTACGCAAATCCCTGGATCTGGTAGCCCTGGGGCCTTTTGCCACGCGCATGCCCGCTCAATTATCCGGTGGTCAGAAACAGCGAGTCGCGCTGGCCCGGGCGTTGATCTTCGAGCCGCGCCTGGTGCTGATGGATGAGCCGCTGGGCGCTCTGGACAAGCAGCTACGTGAACAAATGCAGTACGAGATCAAGCGCCTGTCGAAGCAGCTCGGTATCACCGTTGTGTACGTCACTCACGATCAAACCGAAGCACTGACAATGTCCGATCGCATCGCCGTGTTCAACGACGGAATTGTCCAGCAACTGGCCAACCCTTGCGACCTCTACGAGAAACCAAAGACTGCGTTTGTCGCAAGCTTCATTGGCGAGAACAACCGACTTTCGGGGCAGATTGTCGAGCGTCAGCAAGGCTACTGCCAGGTGCGCGTCGGCAATCATCTGGTCAAGGCGCTGTCCGTCAACATCGCCGCAGCCAGCGCGAACACCACCCTGTCGATTCGTCCCGAACGCGTGCAGATCGGCGCCCACGCAGGCGATTACGACAACCATATGCCCGCCCGCATCGAAGAAATCATCTATCACGGTGACCATTTGCGCGCGCGCCTGAAGCTGGCGGGCAACAACGAGTTCATCGTCAAAATGGTCAATACCGCAGGACACCCGGCGCCGCAGGCCGGTACGTGCATTGATGTGGGCTGGTCGGCCGACGACTGTCGCGCTTTGGACGCCTGAAGCCTTTCAACGACCTTACTGTTTTGCCGGAGTACCCAGTATGAACCACTCATATAGCGTCAGCCCCGCGCTCGAGAACGTCGGCGAGGCCCCGCCGCAAGGCAACCTGAAGGACAGGCTTGATCGGGCAGAACGCCTCAACAAGACCAAGTCATTGCTGTTGGTCATACCCTTGCTGGCGTTCATCACCGTGTTTTTTCTGTTGCCGATTGGCACCATGTTGCTGCGCAGCGTGCAAACCCCGACCCTTTCTGCGGCCATGCCACAGACCGCTGCCGCGTTGCTCGCCTGGGAAGGCACGGCGCTGCCGGACGAGCATCTGTTCGCCGTCGTCGGGCAGGAAATTCTCAGCCTGCAACAGGCGCGGCAACTGGACAGTGTCGGCTCCGATCTCAACCGGGTCATGAACGATGCCAAAAGCCTGCTGGCCCGCACCGTACGCGGCCTGGCCGGCGAGACCGTCGAACCAGGCTCGTTCACCAGCCGCATGACCGCTGCCGACAAACGCTGGGGCCAGGTCGGCACCTGGATGCAGTTGAAGAAAATGGCGCCGGCCTATTCCCCCTCCAACTACCTGGCCGCACTCGACTTGCGCTATGACGATCAGGGCAACGTCGTGCAGCAACCTGAGAGCCGGCGCATCTACGTCAGCGTCCTGATCAAGACATTGCTGGTGGCACTGGGCATCACGGGGCTGTGCATGTTCCTCGGTTACCCGCTGGCCTACATGCTGGCGACCCTGCCGGCGAAAACCAGCAGCCTGTTGATGGTCATGGTGCTGCTGCCGTTCTGGACGTCGCTGCTGGTGCGCACCAGCGCCTGGATGGTGATCCTGCAAAACAACGGCGTGCTCAACAGTACATTGAGCAGCCTGGGCGTAATCAGCCAGCCGCTGGAGTTGATGTACAACCTGTTCGGGACGGTCATCGCGATGACGCACATCCTGCTGCCGTTCATGGTGCTGCCGCTTTACAGCGTGATGAAAAGTATCGACAGCACCTACACCCGCGCAGCGCACTCCATGGGTGCCAGTTCATTGCGCACCTTTGTACAGATCTACTTCCCGCTGTCCCTGCCCGGCTTGAGCGCCGGCGGCATTCTGGTGTTCATCCTGGCCACCGGTTACTACATCACCCCGGCGCTGGTGGGGGGGCGAACGGGACAAGTCATCAGCAATTTTATTGCTTACCACATGCAGACCTCCCTGAACTGGGGACTGGCCGCCGCCATCGCCTCGATCCTGCTGCTGATCGTGCTGGTGCTGTATTGGGTCTATGACCGGGTCGTCGGTATCAACAACATGAAACTGGGGTAATCGAGATGAGCCTTCCAAGTTATACCAGCCCGATGGGCAGAGTCTGGTTCTTCAGCGTTCGTGGTTTTGGTGTATTGATACTGCTTTTTTTGATCCTGCCAATACTGGTGGTGGTGCCGCTGTCATTCAATGTCGAGCCCTACTTCAGTTTCACAAGCGGGATGCTCAGCCTAGATCCAGCAGCCTTTTCAATGCGCTGGTACCACATGCTGCTTGAAGACCCATTGTGGGTGTTGTCGTTCAAGAACAGCCTGTTGATCGCTTCCTGCAGCACTGTCATCGCAACGACATTGGGTACGCTGGCCGCGCTCGGATTGAGCCGCGCCAATCTGCCGTGCAAGGGGCTGCTGATGGGTACCCTGATTTCGCCAATGATCGTCCCTGTGATCATCTCTTCCGCCGGCATGTACTTTTTCTACAGCGCACTGGGCATCGGACAAAACCATATAGGCATCATCCTGGGCCATGCCGTACTCGGCACCCCATTCGTCATCATCACAGTGACGGCGACACTGGTCGGATTCGACCAGTCATTAACCAGAGCAGCCGCAAGCCTCGGAGCATCTTCGACTTATACATTTGTCCGTGTGACCTTCCCCATTATTCGTCCAGGGATCATGTCCGGTGCGCTCTTTGCAATGGTGACCTCATTCGATGAGGCTGTGCTGGTGCAATTTCTTGGCGGAGTCGAGCAGCGCACCATACCGCGACAGATGTGGTCAGGCATGCGCGAGCAGATCAGCCCAACAATCCTCGCGGCAGCGACATTGTTGATTATCGGCTCGGTAGCACTGCTGATTGCGGTAGAGCTCATGCGTCGACGTTCGTTGCGATTAAGAGGCATCAAGGGGTGATCGGTCTTCAGTGCTCGGGCATCAACAAGTTGCCGAGCAGCGACAACCTGAGTGCGGCACAACTCTGGAAGGCGAACCTCACACTACGTTGAGCTTGCGCCCAGCCAGGAGATTGCTTTTCCAGGGTTCGACAACGGATGCATTGAAAGCCAAAAGGGGACGCATACCGGATAGCCCCCTTCGCAAATAACTGGGCGAGGCTCCTTGAGTGTTGGCCCTGATGAGATTTTGGCCCAGGAGGGAGGCAACATCGCATCAGCGCCAACACTCATGCATCTCACCGCCAACCCGGGCAAGGGCCACCGGGAGCAGCCGCCCTACCGCAACGTTATTGCTTCGCAGCCCATGCGTTGAAGCGCTGTTCCAATTGATCTCCGTGATCCGCCCAGAACGATGCACTGATGGCGACCTGATGAGCGAGGTTTGCCTCATCTGTTGGCATATTGCTCCGGCGGTTCGCATCAACCATTCCTACCGCCGTACGGTTGACTGGGCCGTATGCGATTTGCTGGGCATAAGCTTTCTGCGCATCAGATTTCAATACAGATTGGATGAAGCGCAGCCCCTCTTCCCGATTCTTTGCACCTTTGGGTATCGTAAAAGCGTCCATGTCGTAGATGCCCCCATTCCACACAATTCGCAGATCACTCTCGTTTTGCACAGCTGCGATGCGGCCATTGTAGGCGGAGCTCATGACGACATCACCGGAGGCGAGATATTGTGGCGGTTGAGCACCTGCCTCCCACCACTGAATGTACGGTTTGAGCTTGTCTAACTTGGCGAATGCTCGATCTTGCCCCGCTTTCGTCTCAAGCACCGAATACACATCTTTGGGCCCAACACCATCAGCCATCAAAGCGAACTCCAGGGTATATTTCGCCCCTTTGCGTAAACCACGTTTTCCCGGGATTTTTTCAACGTCCCAAAAATCAGCCCAGCCTTCAGGCGCGGTTTTGAGCTTTTGCGCGTTATAGGCGAGCACGGTCGACCAGACGAAGAAACCAACCCCGCAGGGCTGCACCGCGTCCTTCAGTAGTTCCGGTTCCAGTTTGGAGATCGCAGGATCCTCGCCGATTGTCTCCAGCATTCCCTCATCGCAAGCCCTGGCTAGTTCGGGCATTTCCATTTCAACAACATCCCACGCAACGTTTTGAGTATCAACTTGCACCTTGACCTTCGCCATCTCACCATTGAACTCATCGGCAATAATTCGAGTGCCCGTGGCCTGGGTATAGGGCTCATAAAAAGCTTTGACTTGAGCGGCTTTGTTGGCGCCGCCATGTGACACGACAGTCAAATCTGCGTGTGCCTGCATTGCGATAGCGGAACTGAAAACCAGGGTGAGGGAGGTACTGAGGAATTTAGACATTGTTATGGCCTCTGCTGGGCATCGATTATTATTAAGCGACGACGATCCCTGGTACCTTTGGAGCAGTACCGGGGACACCCCACAGTTTTTAGAGTTTCTCCTGTCCCGCTACAATCAGCCGTTCGCACAAAATCAGCGCCCGTCCTCATACGAAACAATGAACAACCGGACACTGGATATATGATGGTCATCCAGCGCGATGGGAGCTGGGAGCTGGCAGCTGCCTTCCGTCAACCAAGAGCCTGGTAATGCCGATAGCGGTTAACCTGGCGAACCTGCTTCATTGGCATCGATTGCGATATCCATCGCGCGCAAGGCAATCCACAAAGCCACCACCCCCTCTGTGTCATCCAATGATCGTCCGGTGATTTCTTCGATCCGACGCACGCGGTACACCAACGTCTGCTTGTGCACGTTCAGCATCTGCGCAGATTTTTGCCATGAGCGATTTTGTTCCAGGAACACCCGCAGTGTCTGGATGAGGTGACTACTGTTCTGAGCGTCGTAATCAGCCAGGCTGCCAATGACTCGACGATACATCCTGTTCGCTTGCTCCAGGTCACTCGGCAGCCAGAACGCTTCGTCCAACGCATTGGCGTACTCAACAATTTTTCGACCAGGCGTCGAGTGTGCCAGTGCAAGACGAGCCTCCCGCAGCGCCTCAGGTGCCCTGAGCCCCGTACCCAACACGGCACTCACTCCCAAGCAACCTCCCAACACCCCTTGAAGGGATTCGTAGGGTGCCGGCCCGGCCATCATTATCACCAGTTCATCCCCGGCCTGCCTGGCTAGCACTTTCATGTTTTGCCGACTAAGTTCCAACTGCCAGTTTTTCGGTGCAGCATGATCTAACCGGGCAAGAACCAGACGGGCTGAGTCTGGCGGACAGCCCAGTTGCTCCAGGCGCTCCTGGGCTGCTCGATCGGTAAGTCTCATGTTCAGGAGGTCATCCACCAGCTCAGAACCCAGACGCAGCATTCGCTCGTGCTCGCCCTGGAGGCGCTCCAATTCAATAGCAAGCACCGAGGCGATGTGGTGAAGGATGCCGTAATCCAGCAGTTGGCCACCTGTTGCGAGAATTGCGCACTCTGGCAGTGCCGGGAGCGCCATGACCAATGCTTCACTCTCGCCGTCATGACAGCGCGTCAGATCATAGGTAAGTCGTGCACGCGAGCGAAGCACCTCACACCACCGTGCGGGCAGCGCCACAAGCCCTGCTTGCCAGGGACACAGGCTGCGAGTGTTAAACAGGTAGAGCTCAGCGGTAACGTCGGCAGAGAGCCTCTGCAACAGACCGTTCAGGCCGAGATGGCGCAACCCGATCCTTGCACTCTCATAGAGCCGCACCACAGCCCGTCGGCGTTGATCTTCGGTTTGCTGCCTGGCATCGAGAATGGCTTTCGTCACAGCGGAGAAAGGCACCGAATAATCGGTGATGAGCACCGGGAAACCCAACAGCGATGCCTGCTCACGCAAGCCCGAAATGTCCTCCGGTGCTTGCATGTTTTCCCCGATCATCAGGCCAGCTACTTTGGCTTCGAATAATCGCGTGACGTATGCGCGTTGCTGCTCAACCTCACGGGGTATACCGATACCCGTGGTCATCAGCAGGTCACCTTCCCCTAGCCATTCGCTGGGGTCGGACAGTTCGCACACATGCGCCCAGCGCAAGCTTCGCTGCGCGCACTCCACGCCCGTCAGCAAACGGGTGCGTAGAGATACGTTATCAATGATGTCTTGGATGCTGAAAGGCATGGTGATGGACTGCCAGGTCGGAGATGCTGAAACGCCCAAAAGGCGTTGATGACTAACCGCCACCAACGCCATTGGACTCCGCCTCCACCCTAGCAGCGACGCTTATGGGACGTCGAGCCAGAACAGTGGTACGGAACTCACTCAGGTCGCCATGCTCAGCGACGCGGATTGGTGCAGAGATTTACCTTTTGTTTCTGGTGCCCAAGCCAGGCAGACGAAGAACGCCAGAAGTGTTATGCCGGCACCGATCATCAGCGTCGATTGCAGACCAATGGATTCGATTCCAATTGGCATCAGGTAGGTGCCCGTTGCTGCACCGATACGGCTGATACCAACGGCGACACCGACAGCGGTTGCACGCACGGAAGTGGGGAACAACTCGTTGGGATAGATCCACTCCAAAATGCTCGGCCCACCCGAAACGAAGGCATAAAATGCAAAGGCGCCGATAATGAACCAGGCAGGAGCATCCGCCCACAACCCGAGCGCGAAGAGCGGTATGGCCATTAGCGCGAACGGTACCAACACCATCGGTCGACGCCCCCAGGTTTCCACCAGTCTCAGGGCTGGTATCACACCAATTGCGAACAGCGTGGCGATGAGCAGCTCACCCAACGTCGATGCGTTTACGCCTTGAATGCCGGCAGAGATGAGGATCATTCCACCAAAGGTGTAGAGCACGTACTGCGGTGTAATCTGGGCGAAGTAGAGGACACCACACATGATGGTGCGCTTGAGATAACCGCCTGACGAAATCATTTTCAGATCTGCCAGCATGGAGCGTGGACGCCCGCCGTCATTGAGCTGATGGATGTCGTGCTGGGTGATTTTCACCGATTTGCCGTACACCTTGCGGATGACCTCCTCCGCTTCCTCGACTCGCCCCTTACTCGCCAACCAGCGCGGAGACTCAGGAATACCGCGGCGCATAATCACGACGATCAGGCCTACCACGGCGCCACTGAACAGCATCCAGCGCCAGAGCGAATGGTCACCGCTGAAACTGACCACCAGATAGCCCACTACGAACGCGGTCATTGCACCCACCGACCAGGCAAGCCCGGACAGGCCGATCATGAAGCCTCGACGCCTGGATGGTGTGAACTCGGTAAGAAGCGACGTAGCAATCGGGTAATCCGCGCCAACGGCCAGACCAATCACAAACCGCAACAGGATCAATTGCCAGGCATCAGTAACGAAAGCACTCAGACCGCAGGCAATGATCAGCACCGTTAAATCCAGCGCATACATGGTTTCGCGACCGATTCGGTCAGTAAGGGCCCCAAACACCGTAGCGCCGAAGAAAATGCCCAGCAACGAAGCCGCACCGATAAGACCAGTCTCTACTGGCGATGCCGGAATGTCGTGGGCGAAACCGATCAGAGCAATGCCAATCAAGCTGAGGATGTATCCGTCCAAGAATGGTCCACCGCAGCATGCAAGCAATAATTTGCGGTGGAACTTGGAGACGGGCGAATTTTCGATGATATCGAACACGCTCATAAAACGACCTTTCTTATTGAAATTGTGGAAGGCGAAACGGGCCAGTCAGCCGACGATGAAATATTGCTTTGTCACCGTTTCCTCGATGTCCCAAACACCTGTTGTGTTCGGCGCGAAGTAGACGGCGTCGCCCGCCTGGAAATGGACTGCCTCGCCTTCGTCAGGCGTGAACACCCCTTTGCCGCTGATGACATAGCTGTATTCAGCCTGAAGAACCTGGCGCCGCCAGGTGCCTGGTGTGCACTCCCAAACACCCAGCGAGAAACGCGGGTTTTCGACGACCTCATCAAGCGCAAGGCGGGTTTGGGAAATGAGGTCACCCAGAGGTTGGGCAACCGGTGTCGAGGCTGAAAATGCAGTATCGGCAGCAAGGCGTTTAACGATCGGGGTCATGTCGTTGGCTCCTGTATGGTCAGGCTTTGTCTTCAAGGCCGACTGGGGCAAGCCCGGCCAGCATGCGGTCAATTGCGGACGGTCGAACGCCGCTCATTTCGGCGCGCTCCTTGCGGATCACGGCATTGCGAACGAGCGAGCCACCCAAGTAGCGCAAGGGCTCCGGAGGGAAGGTTTTGCAGCGACGGCCAACCAGAGGGCAGGTGCTCCACTCGTCCCGGACGCCGAGTGCGAGACTGGCGAGAATGCGACCACCGAGGCGGCTGGGGCCGACTCCATTTCCGCTCCAGCCGATGCCGTAATGGATGTTCTGGCTACCAGTCAACGTGCCGAATACCGGTAGGCTGTCATAAGTGCGATCAATTGGCCCTGACCAGGCATTCGTGAGCTGAGTCGATGCCAGGCTCGGATAGGTGCGTCGGAAGTCGGCTTCAGTCAGCTCAATGCTCTGCGCGTGATTGCTGAAGGTGTCGTCGATCCGCGAGCCATAAGCCAGCGCGCCGGTACCCTTGCCGAAGGCAATGCGCCCGTCTCGGGTGGTGCGGTAGTAATCCACCATCAGCTGCGAGTCGGTGATCGACTGCTGACCAGTCCATCCCATCTGTTCAAGCTTTTCGGGGATCGGCTCAGTCACAACGATGGAGCTGTTAACTGGCACGATCAACTTGGCGAGTTCTGGAATGGAAGCCGCCCAGGCATTGCTGGCCATCACGACGGTACTGGCGTTGACGTAACCCTTGTCGGAGCTCAGACGTACTGTTCTGCCAGGCTCGATGCTGCTGACCGGAGTTTGTTCAAAGATACGAACGCCCGCCTTCTTGGCGACCTCACGCATACCACGAACCAGGGCGCCTGGCTGAACCGTGGCGTTGCTGCCCTCAAATACGCCCGCAAGGTGGACGTCAGAACCAGTGGCCGCTGCAACTTCTTGCCTCGACACCCTGACAAAAGGCTGGACGCCGAGACGCGCGCACATGTTGAGAGTGCCATTCCAGCTGTCGATGTGGGCTGGGGTTGTCGCCGTCCAGAGCCATCCTTTACGGGCATAATGCGCATCAATTTCATGCTGCTCGCAGAATTCGCCCAGTTCGGTAATAGCTCTCTCGGCAGCGTGGGCCAGGAACAGCGCTTGCTCCTGGGTGCAGAAGCTCAACAGGGAGCCGATCTTCGGCCACCAAGACATGACAAAACCGCCATTACGACCTGATGCACCGCCCCCACAAATGTCCTGCTCCAACACGGCAACGGTGATGTTGGGATCGCGCTCTTTGAGCGTCAACGCTGTCCACAGACCGACGAAGCCACCACCGACGATAGCTACGTCAGCGTTGTATTCACCCTCAAGGGGTGGAGTGGGCTGCAGGTTTTCCTCCAGACTCTGCAGCCAGTAGCTACGCGTCAGAGGGCGAGAAAGGGCCAGGCGCATGGGATTGCTTCCACTGTGTTGTTTTCCACAGTTTCGCTTCCCTTGCAATGCTCAACTATTGAGCAATCTTAGGAATGTGACAATAGTGGTTCATATGATCGAACGAGAGAGGGGGCGACGCGCGATTCAGGCCAAGGGAAATCGCTTGAGGCACTGTGATCACCTTGCGCACGCCGGGTACTTGCAGCGCAGCCGCACTGTCCACCGCCACAACGTTCGCCCCCAGGACCTTGGCGGCGATGCGCCCGAAAGCGTGGCGCTCTCGATTCTGGCGGAGATGATGGCGGCGTTGAATCAGCGTAACGGAAGGATGCTGAAGCATCGGAGCAAACCGATTCATCAAGTGGATCTGGTGGTGCGTGAAAAATCTGAGGTGCCGGCAGCGGTGAATTGAAGAGTTTTCGATGAATGTGAAAAGACCGTAAATACGTGAAGCAGTTCTGCCTGCATCGATCCATGGTCTTGCCCAGTGCAAGGTGAGTCGAGTAACTTTCACCAATCCCGTCAAGTCTCAGGATCCACACCGCTCCGGCTTTTGCTCCCCGCAATTGGCCACACCACCCAAATCAAACCAACAAATCCACAGTCTGCAACATCCGCCGATACGGTGATTGCACCTGCGCCATCTCCCACTGAATAATCTCAATCAAACACTCCAAAAACCGTTCCGCCGCCGGCCGCAACGGCTGACCACTACGACTGATAGCGCCCACCGAAGCGCTACCCACCGAATCACGCAACGGCAACGCGCACAAACCTTCCCGTTGCGCGCAGATCTCCACCAGCGGCCACGGAAAGATGCTCAGCATGTCCGTCTCACGCAGCAAACTCATGATGATCGAGATCGAATGGGCGAAATGCACGTGCCCCTGGGTCGAGATCGCGCCGTCCTGCTGTGAGGCCAATATCCAGTCGGCGGATTCCAGGTCCTTCATGCTGTGGCAGTCGGACAACGGGTGTTGCTGGCGAGCGACTACGGCGCAATCTGCCGTGAACAGCGGCTGATACGTCAGATCGGTGCTGGAAAAACGGGTATCGAGACGCCCGATAAACAGATCGACTCTTGCCTCGCGCAGCATCGGGCACGCCACCGATGAAAGGCCCTCGTGCAATTCCAGCTGCACCTGTGGGAACAGTTGGCGGAAACGTACGACCGCCTTGGGCATGAGGGTCATTGCCAGCCAGGGCGTGACGGCCACCGACAAACTGCCTGTCAGCTCGCCGTTTTCATCGGCCAGTACCTGTTGCGCATTGCTCATTTGCGCCACCACCAGGCGAGCCTGAATCAGCAGTTTCTTGCCAAGTTCGGTAAACACAATCCCCGTGGCGTTGCGGATCAGCAGTTGCGTGGCGCTGTCTTGTTCCAGCTTCTGGATGGCCTTGGTGACGGCGGCCGGCGATGTGTCGAGGCTTTTGGCGGCGCCGCGGATGCTGCCCGCGTCGGCCACTGCCACCAGTGCATTGAGTTGATAGAACTTCATGGTATCGGCCACTGTTAACCCAGGGTTGTCGCGTTAACTTTCGATTGCCTGTCAGCGGTTGTCCAGGCCCTCTACTCTCGGACCCATACCGCCCGGGCCTCGATCCTCAGCAAAGGACCGTACCAGAGGTACCTCCAACTGGTCATCAAGGAAAACGCTGCCAATGACAGACTCCATCGCGCTGTTGAAGGAAATCGAGCAGGAAATGCGCGAACTGCGCCACCAGATCCATGCCAACCCTGAGCTTGGTTACCAGGAGGTCGAGACCAGCGAACTGGTCGCCCAACGGTTGCTGGAATGGGGTTACGAGGTCCATCGCGGGATCGCCGAAACCGGGATTATCGCCACGCTGAAAAAGGGCACGAGCCCACGGGTGATCGGCATACGGGCCGACATGGACGCCCTGCCGATTCTGGAGAAAACCGGGTTGCCCTATGCCAGCCGCATACCCGGCAAGATGCACGCCTGTGGCCATGACGGGCACACGGTGATGCTCCTGGCGGCCGCATACGCCCTCGCCCATGGCCACCCGTTCGACGGCACCCTGCGCCTGATTTTCCAACCCGCCGAAGAAGGTCTGGCCGGCGCCCGCCGCATGATCCAGGAAGGCGTGTTGCAACAGTTCCCTTGCGATGCGGTGTTCGCGGCACACAACATGCCCGGCTATCCTGTCGGCAAACTCGGCTTCCGGGCCGGCCCTTTCATGGCGTCCGCCGACCAGGTCAGCGTGACGATTCACGGCAAGGGTGGCCACGGCGCCATGCCGCACTTGAGCATCGATCCGGTGGTGGTCTGCGCCAGTATCATCATGGCCTTGCAGACCATTGTTTCGCGCAACGTCTCGCCTCAGGAAATGAGCGTGATTACCGTCGGATCGATCAATGCAGGCAAGGCGTCCAACGTGATTCCGGACAGCGCGCACATGCTGATTTCCGTACGCTCGCTGAACAATGCCGTCAGGGACCGCCTGGAACAGCAGATCTGCAAGCTCATTCATGCCCAGGCCGAAGCGTTCGGCGCGACGGCCGACGTCCAATACAGTGCCGATTACCCGTTGCTGATCAACGATCAGGAAATGACCAGCTTCGCCAGCCAGGTGGCCACCGACTGGCTGGGTGAAGACGAAGTCATGAACGATATCGTGCCGTTCAATGGCAGCGAAGACTTCGCCTATTTCCTGCAGAAATGCCCCGGTTGCTACCTGATCATCGGCAATGGCGACGGCGAAAAGAGCTGCATGGCTCACGACCCGCGCTACGACTTCAACGATGACATCCTGATTCGGGGCGCGGGCTTCTGGGTCAAGCTGACCGAGGCTTTCCTGCCGATCAACGCTTGAGTTACGACCTGTCAAACCGCTAAAACCAATAACAACGAGGTCATCATGCAGCTACTTAACCGTCATTACGCCGCCCTGCTCTTCGGATTGATCGTCGCCCCGCTGTCCCAGGCGCAGCCGGTGATCAAATTCGGTGTGGACCCCAGCTACCCGCCATTCGAGGCCAAACAGCCGGACGGTTCATTGAGCGGTTTCGATATCGACCTGGGCAACGCTCTGTGCGCCGAGTTGCAGGTCAAGTGCATTTGGGTCGAGCAGAGTTTCGACGGCATGATCCCGGGGTTGAAGGCCCGGAAATTCGACGCCATCCTGTCCGCGTTCAGCGCCACCGAAGTGCGTCGCCAGCAGGTCGACTTCAGCAACAAGATCTACACCGCGCCTTCTTCGCTGGTCGCGAGAAAAAACTCGGGATTGCTGCCGACGCCGCAGTCATTGCAGGGCAAGTCGGTCGGGGTCGTCCAAGGCTCGCTGCATGAGAGTTACGCCAAGACGCAATGGGGCCGCCAGGGCGCCAATATCCTCTCCTACCAGACCCAGGACCAGGTGTTTTCAGACCTCATCAACGGGCGCCTCGATGCTGCGTTCCAGGCGTCGGTACAGGCTGACATCGGTCTGCTGCAAAAGCCTCAAGGCCAGGACTTTGCCTTCGCCGGCGACCCCATCACCGACAAGAGCATCATCGGCGATGGCGTGGCAATCGGTGTTCGGAAAAACCAGCCCGAACTCAGGGAACAACTCAACACAGCCATTGCCGGCATTCGCCAGTCGGGCCAGTACGACCAGATCGCGAAGCAGTATTTCAACTTCGATATTTACGGCGAGTGAGGCGAACCCATGAACGATCTGGCCCAACACATTGATTCGCTCGCCCTGCCCGTCAGCGACGAAACCGTCCGCGCTTTCCAGCGTGATGGTGCCGTGTGTATCCGCAATGCGTTCACGCCGGAGCTCATCAGCGAGCTGACCCGAGGCATCGAACGCAACCTGGCCCAACCCAGCCCCCGTGCCAAAGTGGCGAGCAGCCCGGACGACCCGGGCTGGTTCTTCGAAGACTTCTGCAACTGGCAAACCAATGCGCACTACCGCAACTTCATCTTCGATTCCGCCATTGCCCCTATTGCGGCCGCGCTGCTGGGCAGCCAACAGGTACGCCTGCATCACGACCACTTGCTGGTCAAGGAGCCCAATACCCGTCAGCGCACTCCCTGGCACCAGGATCAGCCTTACTACAACATCAGCGGTTCAGACACCGTCAGCTTCTGGATTCCCGTCGACCCCGTGCCACGGGAATCGACCCTCGAATTCATTGGCGGCTCGCACAAGGGCCCCTGGTTGATGCCGCGCTCCTTCATGGACAGCCAGGCCAAATGGTTTGCCGAAGGCACGCTCGACGAACTGCCGGACATTGAAAACCATCGCGAGGACTTCCCCATTCTGGGCTGGGCGTTGTCTCCGGGGGACATGGTGTGTTTCAACATGCTGACCCTGCATGCTTCGTCCGGTGTCGGCGGGAAAAACCGTCGCCGTGCGTTCTCGGTCAGAGTCACCGGTGATGACGTTCGACATGCGCCAAGACCCTGGGCCACCTCCCCTCATTTCCCCGGGCTTGAGGAAACGCTGGCGGCGGATGCGCCTTTGGAGCATCCGTTGTTTCCAGCTCTGTGGCCTCGCTAGTTGTTCCCGTACGGTTTGAGACCGACCTGAAAGCTGATCGCCGGAACACTGGATTGCAGTGTTCCGGCGTTTGTATGTCAGCCACCCCGGAAATGGCGGATCCAGAGCCTTGAAGTCTCCATCGACCAGTCAGGATCAGCTCACCGACTCGCAAGCATGCCCTTCAGCACCTCATCTTTCTCGATGAAATGATGCTTCAGCGCAACCAGAACATGTCCTCCCGCCAACGCGCCACACAACCACGCCGTGTAGGTATGAACCCACTTGGCCAGGTCATACAGACTTTGATCGGGCGCCACCAGCGGTGGCAAAACGAGCGCCATGCCCCAATGAAGCCACTTTGCAGTGCTGGTATAGCTACCCGCCTTTGCCATTGCGATTACCTTCTGAAAGATCGATGTGAGTAAAGTATGCTCAGCCGCGCCGATCAGAAAAATCGCTGTTTTTGGGTATAAACCATCAATTGGTTCGATATTTAAACCTGAGCTTGCAGCCATCCCCCCTAAACTGTGACGATACCCACCTTTTCTCCAGCCCCTGGCAAAACCCCTTGCCGCACCGCCATTACGGATCGACTGATGATTAAAAATGCACCGCAAGCGCTCTATCGGCGTGCGAAGGATTTCGTGCAGGACCAGCTTCGCGCGGGCGTTTGGAAGGCCGGGGACATGATTCCTTCGGAGCATCGGCTGGTCGAAGAGCTGGGCATGTCGCGCATGACGATCAACCGGGCGCTGCGCGAGCTGACTGAAGAAGGTCATCTGGTGCGGATCTCCGGTGTTGGCACTTTCGTCGCCGAGAGCAAGCCGCAATCGAACCTGCTGCGCATTACCAACATCGGCGACGAGATCCTCGCCCGAGGCCACAGCTATACCTGCAAGGTCCTGCACCTGGGGCGCGAGGTCGCCTCGATGCCGGTGGCTGCGGCGTTGTCGCTGCCCACCGGCGCTTCGGTGTTTCATGTGATCTGCGTGCACAGCGAAGAAGGCATTCCGGTGCAACTCGAGGATCGTTACGTCAATCCCGAGATGATTCCGGATTTTCTCCAGCAGGACTTTGGCGCAAACCTGCAGCCTGCCATGTACCTGCTGCAGGTCCTGCGGCCAGATGAAATGGAGCACATCGTCGAGGCCAGTCACCCCAGCAGCGACGAAAGCAAATACCTGCAGATCGACATCAACGAACCTTGCCTGGTGCTCATGCGCCGGACCTGGAATCAGAGCAAGATCGTGACGTATGTCCGCCTGATCCATCCATCTTCGCGCTATCGCCTGGGCAGCCGGCTGCCGGTCAATGGCGCCCATAGGGACAGTTGACGCAGGGCGCGGTCACTCACGCATCGGGGTAGAAAGCGGGTCCTATACTGGATGGACCGCCCTGCCCTCAGACACCTTTGTCTGACCCTGAAAAGGAGACGCCAACGTGAGTACCGTGAAGCTGCACCCGATCTTGGACAGCGCTGTACCGGACAAGGGTTTCGAACCTGCCGCCGCCAATTTCACCGGTGGCACCCTGCAATGCCTGTGCGCGAACGACAAGGTCGAGGTCAAAATCGACGCACAAACCCTGCATAACCACGCCTGCGGTTGCAGCAAGTGCTGGAAGCCCGACGGCGCGATATTCGCCGTGATTGCCGTAGTCCCCCGGGACAAGCTCAGTGTCACCGCGCATGGTGAAAAACTGGCGATCGTCGACGAAAGCGCAACCATCCAGCGCCATGCCTGCAAGCAATGCCACACCCATCTCTTCGGACGCATCGAGAACAAGGACCATGCCTTCTATGGCCTGGACTTCGTGCACACCGAACTGTCTCCCCAGCGCGGATGGTGCGCGCCGGGCTTTGCGGCTTTCGTGTCTTCGGTCATTGAAACCGGTACGCCGCCGGCGCAGATGAAAGCCATTCGTGACCGTCTGCATGCGCTTGGCCTGGAGACTTATGACTGTTTGTCGCCGGATTTGATGGATGCGTTGGCGACCCATGTCGCCAAGCAAAGAGGGGTATTGCCCAAGGCTTGAGCAGGCAGCCGACCTGCCCTTGTCTTGATTGTGGCGAAGGGTTTCATCCCCTCGCCACAGTTGGGTTCAGCGGGTCGACGTCTCAGCCATGACCCGTCCTGCCGCCGGCTTGACCCACAGCAGATAAGCCACCACCAACAATACAACCCACACCACGCCAACAATCAACGCCGCCTGGGTATCCGGAAAGTAACCCAGCACGCCGAAGATGAACGCCATGAAACCAATCGCGGCCATGGGCGCATACGGCCAGAACGGAACCGGAAACTTCAGCTGTGCAACCTGTTCGACGCTCATGGAGCGACGCATGGCCACCTGGGTCAGCAGGATCATCAGCCAGACCCAGACGGTGGCGAAGGTTGCGATCGAAGCGATCAGCACGAACACGTTTTCCGGAATCAGGTAGTTCAGCAGCACGCCGCCGAGCAAGGCCGCGCTCATCACCACCACGGTCATCCATGGCACGCCGTGACGCGACAGCTGGCCGAAGCCCTTCGGCGCGTGGCCCTGGCGGGACAGGCCGAACAGCATGCGCCCTGCCCCAAAGATGTCGCTGTTGATCGCCGAGATCGCCGCGGAAATCACCACGATGTTGAGGATGGTGGCTGCCGAGCTGATGCCCAGGTTGTTGAAGATCTGCACGAACGGGCTGCCGTTGCTGCCGATCTGTTGCCACGGGAAGATCGCCATCAACACGAACAGGGTCAGCACGTAGAACAGCAGAATGCGCAGCGGAACCGCGTTGATCGCCCTGGGCAGGACATGTTGCGGGTCCTTGGCTTCGCCGGCGGTCACGCCGATGATCTCGATGCCGCCGAAGGCAAACATCACCACCGCGAACGAGGCGATCAGGCCGCCGATGCCGTTGGGCATGAAGCCGCCCTGGGTCCACAGATTGCTGATGCCGGTGGCGTGTTCCGTGGTCGAGGTGCCGATCCCGAAGGCCATGATGCCGAAGCCGCCGAGGATCATCGCGATGATCGCGCCGACCTTGAGCAGCGACATCCAGAATTCCATTTCACCGAAGACCTTCACCGTGCACAGGTTCAGGCCACCGATCACGAAGACGATGCCGAGCACCCAGATCCAGCGCGCGACTTCCGGGAACCAGAAGCCCATATAGATGCCGA
This sequence comes from Pseudomonas sp. C1C7, assembly GCF_013359595.1. Lineage (GTDB taxonomy): Bacteria > Pseudomonadota > Gammaproteobacteria > Pseudomonadales > Pseudomonadaceae > Aquipseudomonas. The sequence goes on from NZ_JABFMP010000006.1 coordinate 204,531, forward strand.
ACGCCGTCACGTCGGCCATGCCGACGATGACCATCTCGAACGCGTAGGTCCAACCGAGAATGAAGCCGGCCATGGGGCCCAGGTAAGTACTGGCGTACTGGCCGAAGGAGCCTGCGACCGGGTTATGCACGGCCATCTCACCGAGGGCGCGCATGACCATGTAGACCGCCGCGCCGCCGATCAGGTAGGCCAGCAGTACCGCCGGGCCGGCCATCTGGATGGCCGAGGCCGATCCGTAGAACAGCCCGGTGCCGATCGCCGAACCCAGTGCCATGAAGCGGATGTGTCGGGCTGATAGCCCGCGTTTCAAACCTGTCATTTCGCTTTCCTGATTGTTTTTGTCGGGCGAAAAGCCGTACACAGCCTGGGGGCAGGCCGTGCACGGAAAAAATGGAGATGCCGGAAGCGAGCGCTCCCGGCAAAGGGCCTACTTAAAGGCTAGGCAGCAACCGAGCCGGGACCAGCTCGTTCAGGCAGCGGGAGGCCAGCAGTTCGCTCGCGGCGTTGATGTCCGGGGCGAAGAAGCGGTCTTTCTCGTAGTGCGCGACTTTTTCACGCAGGGTGTTGCGCGCCACTTCCAGCTTGGCGGAAGTCTTCAGGCCTTCGCGCAGGTCCAGGCCCTGGCAGGCGGCGAGCCATTCCACGGCGAGGATGCCACGGGTGTTTTCGGCCATTTCCCACAGGCGCTTGCCGGCGGCCGGCGCCATGGACACGTGGTCTTCCTGGTTGGCGGAAGTCGGCAGGCTGTCCACCGAGTGCGGGTGCGCCAGGGCCTTGTTTTCACTGGCCAGGGCGGCAGCGGTCACCTGGGCGATCATGAAACCGGAGTTCACCCCGCCGTTGGCCACCAGGAACGGCGGCAGTTGCGACATGTGCTTGTCCATCATCAGCGAGATGCGGCGCTCGCTCAGCGAACCGATTTCGGAGATGGCCAGGGCCATGTTGTCAGCGGCCATGGCCACAGGCTCGGCGTGGAAGTTACCGCCGGAGATCACATCACCTTCGGCCGCGAACACCAGCGGGTTGTCGGAGACGGCGTTGGCTTCGATCACCAGCACTTCGGCGGCCTGGCGGAACTGGGTCAGGCAGGCGCCCATGACTTGCGGCTGGCAACGCAGGGAGTACGGGTCCTGGACCTTTTCGCAGTTCTGGTGGGAGTCGGACACTTCGCTGCGCTCGCCCAGCAAATGGCGATAGGCGGCAGCGGTGTCGATCTGGCCGCGTTGACCGCGAGCAGCGTGAATCCGTGCATCGAACGGCGAGCGCGAGCCCAGTACCGCTTCAACGGTCAGGCCACCGACGGCCAAGGCACCGGCGAACAGGTCTTCACCTTCGAACAGGCCACGCAGGGCGAATGCAGTGGAGACCTGGGTGCCGTTGAGCAGCGCCAAACCTTCCTTGGCCGCCAGGGTCAGCGGCTCCAGACCGGCCACGGCCAGGGCTTCGGTGGCTGGCAGCCATTGACCCTTGTAACGCGCCTTGCCCTCACCCAGCAGAACCAGGGACATGTGTGCCAGTGGCGCCAGGTCGCCGGAAGCACCGACCGAGCCCTTCAGCGGGATGTGTGGATAGACTTCGGCGTTGATCAGCGAGATCAGCGCATCGATGACTTTGCGGCGGATGCCGGAGAAACCACGGCTCAGGCTGTTGACCTTGAGCACCATGATCAGGCGGACCATCGCATCGCTGATCGGCTCGCCGACGCCGGCGGCGTGGGACAACACCAGCGAGCGCTGCAGGTTTTCCAGGTCGGCGCTGGCGATGCGGGTCGAGGCCAGCAGGCCGAAACCGGTGTTGATGCCGTAGGCGGTGCGGTTTTCGGCGAGGATCTGCTCGACGCAGGCGACGCTGGCTTCGATCTGCGCGCTGGCGCTGTTATCGAGGCTGAGGGTGACTGGCTGCTGGTAAACGGCGCGCAGTTGGGAAAGGCTCAGTTGGCCCGGGATGAGGTTCAAAGCAGTCATGTTCAAATTCCTTAAGCCCAAATAATTGTTTGATCCCTGCAGGAGCCGTCGAGTGAAACGAGGCTGCGATCTTTTGATCTTTGAAAAGATCGCAG
>NZ_JABFMP010000070.1 GCF_013359595.1 Pseudomonas sp. C1C7
TGGCGTCCCTGATCGAAGCCAAGTACTGGCCGCCGGTGGGACGTGTCGACAACGTGTTTGGTGACCGCAACCTGGTTTGCGCCTGCCCGTCGATCGAAAGCTACGCTTAAAGCAGCAACAAGCTTCAAGCCTCAAGCTGCAAGAAAGAGCTCAAAGGCTTTCAACTTGCGGCTTGTAGCTTGCTGCTTGCCGCTGCTTCCTGGAGAACAACCATGTCGCTTAGCGTGTTCGACCTGTTCAAGATTGGCATCGGCCCCTCCAGCTCCCACACCGTCGGCCCGATGCGCGCAGCTGCGCGCTTCGTCGAAGGCTTGCGCCGTGAAGGGCTGCTGGCGGCGACCACCAGCGTCAGGGTCGAGCTCTACGGCTCGCTCGGCGCGACCGGCAAGGGACACGGCAGTGACAAGGCCGTGCTGCTTGGCCTGGAAGGCGAGCACCCGGATACCGTGGACACCGAAACCGTCGCCGCCCGTCTGCAGGACATTCGCGGCAACGGACGCCTGAACCTGCTCGGCGAACACAGCATCGTGTTCAACGAGAAAGAACACCTGGCGATGATTCGCAAACCGTTGGCCTATCACCCCAACGGCATGATTTTTCGCGCCTTCGACGCCGCAGGCCTGCAGATCCGCAGCCGCGAGTACTACTCGGTGGGCGGCGGTTTTGTCGTCGATGAAGACGCCGCCGGCGCCGACCGTATCGTCGAAGACGCCACTGCGCTGACCTTTCCCTTCAAGAACGCCAAGGAACTGCTCGCGCACTGCACCACCTACGGGCTGTCCATCAGCCAGGTGATGCTGACCAACGAAAGCGCCTGGCGTCCCGAAGCGGAAACCCGCGCCGGCCTGCTGAAGATCTGGAAGGTCATGCAGGATTGCGTCGCCGCCGGTTGCCGCAACGAAGGCATCCTGCCCGGCGGGCTGAAGGTCAAGCGCCGGGCGACCGCGTTGTACCAGCAACTGTGCAGAAACCCGGAATCGTCCCTGCGCGATCCACTCTCGGTCCTGGACTGGGTCAACCTCTACGCCCTGGCGGTCAACGAAGAAAACGCCAACGGCGGGCGTGTGGTGACCGCTCCGACCAACGGCGCGGCCGGGATCATTCCGGCGGTGCTGCATTACTACATGCGCTTCATCCCCACCGCGAACGATGACGGGGTGGTGCGCTTTCTGCTGACCGCTGCGGCCATCGGCATTCTCTACAAGGAAAACGCCTCGATCTCCGGCGCCGAAGTCGGCTGCCAGGGCGAGGTCGGGGTCGCCTGCTCCATGGCAGCGGGCGCGCTGTGCGAAGTGCTGGGCGGCACGGTGCAGCAGGTGGAGAACGCCGCGGAAATCGGCATGGAACACAACCTGGGCCTGACCTGCGACCCGATTGGCGGACTGGTGCAAGTGCCTTGCATCGAGCGCAACGCCATGGGGTCGGTCAAGGCCATCAATGCCGTGCGCATGGCCATGCGTGGCGACGGACACCATTTCGTCTCCCTCGACAAGGTCATCCGCACCATGCGCCAGACCGGCGCCGACATGAAAAGCAAATACAAGGAAACCGCCCGTGGCGGTTTGGCGGTCAACATTATCGAGTGCTGATGAGCCTTCGCGCCGCTGCACACATTTTCAGGAGCTGAGTATGTCCACCGAACAACTGTTGAAAACCCCGTTGCACGCACTGCACGTCGAACTGGGTGCGCGCATGGTGCCCTTCGCCGGCTACGACATGCCCGTGCAATACCCGTTGGGCGTGATGAAAGAACACCAGCACAGCCGCGATCAGGCCGGTCTGTTCGACGTGTCGCACATGGGTCAGATTCGCCTGACCGGCGCTAATGCCGCCAAGGCCCTGGAAACCCTGGTGCCGGTGGACATCATCGACCTGCCGGTGGGCATGCAGCGCTACGCGATGTTCACCAACGAAACCGGCGGCATCCTCGACGACCTGATGGTCGCCAACCTGGGTAACGACGAGCTGTTCCTGGTGGTCAACGCCGCCTGCAAGGATCAGGACCTGGCGCACCTGCAAAAGCACATCGGCGAGCAGTGCAAGATCGAGCCGCTGTTCGAAGAGCGCGCCCTGCTGGCCCTGCAAGGCCCGGCGGCGGTCACTGTACTGGCGCGTCTGGCACCGGAAGTGGCCAAGATGACCTTCATGCAGTTCGCCCGTGTTTCCCTGCTGGGTGTGGACTGCTTCGCCAGCCGCTCGGGCTACACCGGTGAAGACGGTTTCGAAATCTCCGTGCCGGCGGCCAACGCCGAAGCCCTCGCCCGCGCGCTGCTGGCCGAGCCGGAAGTCGAGGCCATCGGCCTGGGCGCCCGCGACTCGCTGCGCCTGGAAGCAGGTCTGTGCCTGTACGGCCACGACATGAACACCGAAACCACCCCGATCGAAGCCAGCCTGCTGTGGGCCATTTCCAAGCCGCGCCGTGCCGATGGTGCCCGTGCCGGTGGCTTCCCGGGCGCTGAAAACGTATTCGCCCAGCAACAGAACGGAGTCAGCCGCAAGCGTGTCGGCCTGCTGCCACAGGAACGTACCCCGGTGCGCGAAGGTGCAGAGATCGTCAACGAGGCCGGCGAGATCATCGGCAGCGTCTGCAGCGGCGGTTTCGGACCGACCCTGGGCGGGCCGTTGGCGATGGGTTACGTCAATAGCGCTTATACCGCTCTCGATACCCAGGTTTGGGCAATTGTTCGTGGGAAAAAGGTTCCTTTGCTTGTAAGCAAAATGCCATTTGTTCCTCAACGCTACTATCGCGGCTGATTGACTGTTCCTATAAGTAACGCGGTTGCGTTAACAGTGCACTAATGTGTAACGCAACCGCCATAAAATAGTGCATCTGTTTTACGTCGGCTTCGATTATGAACTTTGCTTATAACGATCGAAAACAACTGAACGAGCGCAAAGAATAAGAACTGGTAATTTCTTTGAATTGCCAGCAAGCTGAGGAAATCCGGGGCTTCGCAGGGGCTTGTTTTTTCTCCCATAGTTGGCGTAGAGTTTGTTCACTGTGTTTGCATGGGTCGCTTGGAATCGTGACCTGGGCAGTAGCCTCAAGTTAGCTACATCCCGTTCGACGTCTTCTTACTCTCCTGCAACCAGCCCCAGTACTCTGTCACAAGATAGAGACTGTCATTAATTTTAGCGTCAAAGGAAATAAGAAATGTCCCAACGTCAGAGCGGTACCGTCAAGTGGTTTAACGACGAGAAAGGTTTTGGTTTTATCACTCCAGAAAGCGGTCCGGATCTGTTCGTGCATTTCCGCGCTATTCAGGGCAACGGCTTCAAGAGCCTGAAAGAAGGCCAGAAAGTGACTTTCATCGCCGTGCAAGGCCAGAAAGGCATGCAGGCTGACGAAGTACAAGCAGAAGCTTAATCTTCTGTAACGAAAAAGCCCCTGATGCTGACATCAGGGGCTTTTTTGTGCGCGCAAATCCGTAAAATGGCTTCTTTTTTCGCCGAGAGCCAACATGTCGAAACACCTGCTCACCCCTCAGGGCGAATTTCCTGCCGCTGGCCTGGGCCGTCGTCTGGCCGCCATGTTTTATGACTTCCTGCTGTGTACCGCCCTGCTGATCGTCACCAGCGGCGCCTACAAGATGGTCCAGATGTCGATCATCGGCGAAGAGAAAATGCGCGCGCTCACGGAATCCGGGGCGCTTGATGGCGACCCGCTGCTTTCGACAGTGCTGCTGTTTGTCCTGTTTGGCTTCTTCGCCAAGTTCTGGACCCACTCCGGTCAGACCCTGGGCATGCAGGTGTGGTGCATTCGCGTGCAGAACGCCGACGGCTCCTCGATCAGCCTGTGGCAGGCGCTGCTGCGCTTCGTGGTATCGATCGCGTCCTGGCTGTGCGTTGGCCTGGGGTTCGTCTGGTCACTGTTCGACAAGCAGAAGCGCAGCTGGCATGACATGTATTCCAATACCCAGCTGGTTCGCATTCCAAAGAAACAAAAGTAATCACCCATAAAAAAGATCGCAGCCTGCAACAGCTCGTGTAGGAGCTGCCGCAGGCTGCGATCTTTTGCTTTTACGGTTAAGCGTTACCAGCCAGCTTCATCCGCGCAGCCTGGGTGAAATCCAGCATCCGCTTCAACGGCCGGATAGCCTGAGGAATCAGCGCCGGATCGACAAAGATCTCGTTCGCCCCCTCCTTCAAGCTCTTGAGCGTGCGCTCAAGGGTGTTCATCGCCATCCACGGGCAATGCGCGCAACTGCGGCATGCCGCGCCGTTACCGGCGGTTGGCGCCTCGATAAACACCTTGTCCGGGCACAGCTGCTGCATCTTGTAGAAGATGCCGCGGTCGGTCGCCACGATCAGGGTCTTGTTCGGCAAGGTCTGCGCGGCCGCGATCAACTGACTGGTGGAACCGACGGCGTCCGCCAGTTCGATTACCGAGGTCGGCGACTCCGGATGCACGAGGATCGCCGCATCGGGATACAGCGCCTTCATGTCTTCGAGTTGCTTGGACTTGAACTCTTCGTGAACGATACAGGCACCGTCCCACAGCAGCATGTCGGCACCGGTCTGGCGCTGGATGTAGGTGCCCAGGTGCTTGTCCGGGCCCCAGATGATGGTCTCGCCGTTGTCCATCAGGCTTTCGACGATCTCCAGCGCGCAACTGGACGTCACCACCCAGTCGGCCCGGGCTTTGACCGCCGCGGAGGTGTTGGCATACACCACCACCGTGCGCTCGGGATGCTGATCGCAGAACGCGGAAAACTCGTCGACCGGGCAACCCAGGTCCAGCGAGCACGTCGCCTCGAGCGTCGGCATCAGAATGCGCTTTTCAGGGTTGAGGATCTTGGCCGTCTCCCCCATGAACTTGACCCCGGCGACCACCACGGTCTTGGCCGGGTGGGCGTTACCGAAGCGGGCCATCTCCAGGGAGTCGGAGACGCAACCACCGGTTTCTTCGGCCAGCGCCTGAATGATGGGATCGCAATAGAAGTGGGCAACCAGCACCGCATCCTGAGCCTTGAGCTCGGCAGCGATGGCGGCACGGTAATGGGCTTCCTCGTCGGCCGTCAGCGGCTTGGGCTGCTTGGCGTCGAGGTGGGCTTGAACCAGAAGGCGTTCGGAAATCTGCGTCATGTTCGCAAGACCTGCAGGCGCATTCGCGCGAAAGTCGAGTATACACCCGGCTCCGGACCCGTCTGGGTACCGCCGGGAAAGTGAGTATTCATCAGGCACGGACAGCGTGAAGATGCGCAAGGCTACAGAATATCCGGCGGATGCAAAAGATGATTCTGACCTGCGCCATACGGAGCACCCCGGAGGCAGGGCCGGGTTAAATCGCGGGCAAAAAAAAATCCGGAAATCCTCACTTGCGTGGGCCTTCCAGACTTTTAAAACAGCTTGAAAATGGTGGGTCGTGTAGGATTCGAACCTACGACCAATTGGTTAAAAGCCAACTGCTCTACCAACTGAGCTAACGACCCGCTGTGTGGTGGCGCGTATAATACTGATTTTTAAGGACTATTCAACACCTATTTTGAAAATAATCAAAAATAAGGTGTTGGGTCGCTGATTCCGCCCGCAACAAAGCCTTCCGCACGCAGTCGGCAGCTGTCGCACTTGCCGCACGCACGCCCTTCATCGTCGGCCTGATAGCAGGAAACGGTCAGGCCGTAATTGACCCCAAGCTTCGTACCCTCCTGAATGATCTGCGCCTTGCTGAGGTTTTGCAGCGGTGCCTGGATACGGAAACCATCGCCCTCCACGCCAGCCTTGGTCGCCAGATTGGCCATGCGCTCGAACGACTCGATGAACTCGGGACGGCAATCCGGGTAACCGGAGTAATCCACGGCGTTGACGCCAATGAAGATGTCGCGAGCACCAAGTACTTCCGCCCAGCCCAATGCCAGGGACAGGAACACGGTGTTACGTGCCGGGACGTAAGTGACCGGAATGCCTTCGCCCGGGGTTTGCGGGATATCGATGCTGCTGTCGGTCAGGGCCGAGCCGCCCATGCCGTTCAGATTCAGGCCGATTACCTTGTGCTCGACCACACCCAGGTCCCGAGCCACACGTTCGGCGGCATACAGTTCGGCGTGGGAGCGCTGACCATAGTCGAAGCTCATGGTGTAGCAGCTGTAGCCCTGAGCCCGGGCCATGGCCACGACCGTCGCCGAATCCAGGCCACCGGACAGCAGGATGACCGCACGTTTTTCTGCAGTGTTCAGTTGTTCAGTCATTTCAGCGCCCCGGCTCATCATTCCAAAGATATTTATGCAGCTGCAGTTGCAGGCGCACCGGCAGGTTGTCCGCCACCACCCAGTCAGCCAGATCCCGCGCATTGAGATCGTGATGGCTCGGCGAGAACAGAACTTCGCCGGCACGTTGCTCCAGGCCGTACTGAATCAGCTTGGAAACCGACCACTCATAGTCCTCCCGCGAGCAGATGACAAATTTCACCTGGTCGTTGGGCGTGAGCAGTTCGATGTTCTCGTAACGATTGCGGTGGGCTTCTTTCGAACCCGGCGTCTTCAGGTCGACGACACGACTGACCCGAGGATCCACGGCCGAGATATCGATCGAGCCGCTGGTTTCCAGCGAGACCTCGTAACCGGCGTCGCACAAGCGCTTGAGCAATGGAATGGCGTTGGGTTGAGCCAGGGGCTCGCCGCCGGTGACGCACACGTAACGCGGACGAAAACCGGCTACCTGCTCGAGGATATCGTCGAGTGTGCGAATGGTGCCGCCAGTGAAGGCGTAGGCGCTGTCGCAGTATTGGCAACGTAACGGGCAACCGGTCAGGCGCACAAAAACCGTGGGCAGGCCGGCCGTCCGAGTTTCACCCTGCAACGAGTAGAAAACTTCGGTGATTCTCAATGTGTCTTGCATAGTCGCCACGGGCGTAACAGCTAAACAGGCTGTCCGCCTCCGTCAGGCACTTCATGGAACCCCGGCAATGCGTAGATCCCAAAAAGCGTGTTTCAGAAAAAGGGGATGAATTCTAACGAAAAAACCCGCGACAAGCGCGGGTTTCTTCAAAACGGGTCCGGCAAGCTTACATGCGCTGCAGATCGCGTTGTGCCAGCTGAGCGGCGGAAGTCCCCGGATACTGGGACACCACCTGCTGCAGAATGCCTTTGACCCGGTCGGTGTGACCAAGACGACGCTCTACATCAGCCAGCTTGTACAGCGAATCAGGCACCTTGGCGTGCTTCGGATACAGCTGCGAAACCTTGGCAAATGCCTGACCTGCACCTTGCAGATCGCCTTTTGCCAGGTTCACTTCACCCAACCAGTACTGCGCATTGCCCGCGTACTGGCTGTTTGGGTACTTGCGCAGGAAGGCGGCAAAAGCCTGGCTGGCCTTGTCGAAATCCTTGGCCTTGATCAGGTCGAAGGCTGCATCGTAGTACAGTTTTTCCTTTGCCGGATCCGCCGGTTCGCTGCCCGCTGCTGGTGCCTGAGCTGCTGCCGCCCCCGCGGCTGCGCCTGCACCTGCTGCAGCACCGGGGGCGTTCAAATCGCCACCGGTAGAAGAATTCTCTGGAGTCACGGCTGGTGCAACGCCCGATCCAATGCGCCGATCAAGATCCTGGTATCGCTCCAGGTTTTCCTGCTTCATGCGCGCTACATCATTTTGCAGAACTTCGATCACGCCTTGTTGGCGCTCGATCTGCTCCTGCATTTGCTGAAGCTGGTTGAACAGCTGGCCCTGTGCCGAGACAGGAGCCGCAGCCCCTGTCCCGGCATAGGCGCCGTTCGTACCGTAACCAGCAGGCGGATAACTGCTCCCGCTACTGCCGGAGTCATTATCGACCACAGGAACCGCAGCCCACGCCGAAAGGGACGCGAGGCTGAGAGCCAGAACAGTTACAGCACGACGGCACGTTCGCATGACGAATTACTTACGCAGTTCGACGCGACGGTTTTGAGCCCAGGACTGCTCGTCGTTGCCGGTGGCAACTGGACGCTCTTCGCCGTAGGAAACCAGTTCCAGCTGAGCTGGGGAAACGCCTTGCAGTACCAGGTAGCGTTGAACGGCTTTCGCACGACGCTCGCCCAGTGCCATGTTGTACTCACGAGTACCACGTTCGTCGGTGTTGCCTTCCAGAACAACGCGAGCGCCGTTTGCTTTCAGGTCTTTGGCGTGAACGTCCAGAGCGCGCATGGCTTCTGGCTTCAGGTCCGAGCTGTCGTATTCGAAGTAGAAAGTGGTGATAGCGCGCAGAGCAGCTTCTTCGCTCAGGGAGCCGTCAACTGCACCAGTGTTTGCGCCGTAACCAGCGTTTGGATCTACCGCGCCTTCACCGGCATTGTCGCCGCCTTTGGACGAGCAACCTACAGCTACAGCCATGGCCAGAGCCAGCGCAGCAAATTTACCAAACTTCAGCATTTCCATCGTGAAACTCCTAATGAACCCCAGTGTGTTAAGTAAAACGTAAAGCGCCGCGTCAGTTCAGGTAAGGGGACCAGGAAGGTTCTCTGACTTCGCCTTGTGCGGTAGGAAGCGGGAGCCTTACGCGTCCATTGATGGACACGAGCATCAAGACTCCCCGGCCCTGCTGGCGGGTGGCGTAGATTACCATGGTGCCGTTGGGCGCAACAGTGGGCGACTCGTCCAGAGTGCTATCAGTGAGGATTTTTACACTGCCTCGCTGCAAATCCTGGGCCGCCACTTTGAAATTGGTGAAACCGTCCTGGCGGTGGATCATGACCAGGGTCTTTTCGTCCGCCGACAGTTTAGGGTTGGCGTTGTAGTTACCGACGAAAGTTACACGCTCCGCACCACCGCCACCGACGCTGGTTTTATAGATCTGCGGCTTGCCGCCACGGTCGGAGGTGAAGTACAGGGTCGAACCGTCCTTGCCCCAGAACGGTTCGGTGTTGATGCCCGGACCATTGGTGACACGACTGATCTGACGCGAACCCACGTTCATCACGTAGATGTCCGGGTTGCCGTCCTTGGACAGCACGAATGCCAGGCGGCTGCCATCCGGCGACCAGGCTGGCGCGCCGTTCAGGCCTTCGAAGTTGGTCAACTGCTCACGGCGACCGGTGTCGATGTTCTGCATGAAGATACGCGGACGCTTCTGCTCGAACGACACGTAGGCAATACGCTTGCCGTCCGGTGCGAAACGCGGCGACAGGATCGGCTCGCGCGATTGCAGCAGGGTCACGGCGCGGGCACCGTCATAGTCCGAACGCTGCAGGGTGTAGCGAGTGTTCTTCTCGGAGAAGCGCTCGGCCGTCACGTACAGCAGGCGAGTGGAAAACGCACCCTTGATGCCGGTGAGTTTTTCGAACGACTGGTCGGAGATGTAGTGCGCCATGTCGCGCAGCTGATCCACACCACCCGACACGCTGCCGGTCAGCACTTGCTGCTCGGTCGCGACGTTGAACAGTGCGTATTGAACCTGCAGGCGACCGCCCGCAGGAACGATGCTGCCGACCATGACGTACTGGGCACCCAGTGCCTTGAAGTCACGGAAGATGATTTCACTGGCCTGGCTAGGCTGGCTGATCATGTTCTGCTTCGGAATCGGCGCGTAATAACCCGAGTTGCGCAGGTCGTTACCGATGATTTCCGCCATGTCGTCCGGCAGCACGCTACCGCCCTGGAAACCGAACGGTACAACCGCGATCGGGGTGGCCCGATCGCTGCCGCTGGTAACCAGAATGTTTTTCTCATCCGCCATCGCCAGCCCTGCCATGCAGCAGATCGCGATCAGCATTCCTCGAAGAAGGTTTCTCACAAGGCTAGATCCTCAGGTGTAAATGTCATCTTGAACGAACGATACGGAGCGAAATCGCTCGGCTTCATTCCCTGCATTTCTGTCAAACGTCCAATATTCTTCACCGCTGCTACAGCCGATGCGTCAAACGGACCGTCGCCACTGGACTTGGCCACGCTGACCGAAGTCACCGTACCATCAGGCAACATGCCGATTTGCAACACGACCGTCATGCCTTTGCGGGCCGAAGGTGGACGGGCCCAGCCCTCTGCTGCACGCGCTCGGATCAGGTCATCGAAACTGCCGGCGACTTCGTCACCCTGCTCATCGGCCAAGGCCTGCTGACGCTGTGGCGTGTCGGAAAGCAAATCTGCCAGGGCCTGAGCCTTCTTGTCTTCGGCGGATTTGCGTGCCGCATCCTGCGCTTTCTTCTTCGCAGCATCGGCAGCAGCTTTCTTCTTCGCTTCCTCGGCGACTTTCTTCTTCGCCTCTTCAGCTTCAGCTTTCTTCTTGGCGTCTTCCGCGGCTTTCTTCTTCGCGTCTTCGACGATCTTTTTCTTCGCTTCTTCAGCGGCCGCTTTCTTGGCCTCTTCTTCAGCAGCCTTCTTGGCTTCTTCTTCAGCTTTCTTCTTGGCTATATCAGCCAATTGTTTCTCTTCTGCCTTCTTGGCTTCGGCGGCTTTCTTCGCGTCGTCGGCTTTCTTGGCTTCATCAGCCTTTTTCGCCTCGTCCGCTTTCTTCGCCTCATCGGCCTTCTTGGCTTCCTCGGCCTTTTGAGCCGCTTCTTCTTTCTTTTGTTCCGCAGCCTTCACGGCTTCCTGCTCGATCTTCTTCTGCTCCATCTGCTCGACTTCGGTCTGACGCGCGGCGGATTTCTTCGCCTCACCCGCAATCTTCTGATTGGTCTGGGTGGTTGCCTGACTCTTCGATTTCAGCTGGTACAGGGTCGCCTGAACGATAGGCTTGGCCGGCGGCAGCTCCGGTGTGAAGGCAAAACTGACGAACAGCATGCCGAACACCAGCACGTGCAAGCCAATCGCCCAGACACTAGGCCAGAAGTAGCTTTCCGAGGCGGACGGCTCTCGCTGTTGCTGCATCAGGGCGCCTCGGTAATCAAGCCAACATTACCGACTCCGGCTTTCTGCAACCCGCCCATGGCGCCCATGACGGCGCCGTAGTCGACGCTCTTGTCGCCGCGAATGAAGACCTGGGTACGCTTGCCGCCCTCGTTGCCGACGCGAATGATCTTGGTCACCGCGTCCGTCATCTGCGGCAGGGTCATGGCGCGATCCTGCTGCTTTTCGGTGTCGACTTCGCTGCCAAGGTTCCAGTAGTAGGTCTTGTCAGCCTTGATCGAAATGGTCAGTACCTGGGTGTTGTTGTCCTGCGGCAAGGCTTCGCTGGAAACCTTGGGCAGATCAACTTTCACGCCCTGATTGAGCATCGGCGCGGTCACCATGAAGATGACCAGCAGCACCAGCATCACGTCGATGTATGGCACCACGTTCATCTCGGCGACCGGCTTGCGCTTGTTTCGGGCTCGAGCGATTAAAGCCATTGGAAATTACCTGCTCAGTCTTCGCTGGTGTGCACTTTGCGGTGCAGGATCGCCTGGAATTCATCGGCGAAGGTGTAGTAACGGCCCAGCAGGGTTTCGCTGCGAGCGGAGAAGCGGTTGTAGGCGATGACCGCTGGAATGGCGGCGAAGAGGCCGATCGCGGTGGCGATCAGGGCTTCGGCGATACCCGGGGCTACGGTGGCCAGGGTCGCTTGCTGGGCAGTGGCCAGGCCGCGGAAGGAGTTCATGATGCCCCAGACGGTACCGAACAGACCGATGTACGGGCTGACGGAACCCACGGTGGCCAGGAAAGGCAGGCTCTGTTCGAGCTTTTCTTCTTCGCGGGAGATCGCTACGCGCATGGCACGGGCCACACCTTCCATGACCGCCTCGGGATCGACGCCTGGCTGCTGGCGCAGACGGGAAAACTCCTTGAAGCCGGCGCGGAAGATCTGCTCGACACCGGAATCCGGGTCCGGGTTGCTGCCCGCCTGACGATAGAGTTTGGACAGGTCGATGCCTGACCAGAAACGCTCTTCGAAACTCTCAAGAGCGCGTCGACCGGCGCGCAGCAGGTTGCTGCGCTGAAAGATCATGATCCATGAGGTCACCGATGCGGCTACCAGGGTCAGCATTACCAGTTGCACCACGATACTGGCATTGCTGACCAGGCTCCACATGGAGGAATGGTCGACGACGTTAGCTTCCACGCTTTATCTCCTGCGTTGAGTGTGTACCCGCGCCGCTCACGTCGGCAAAGGCCGCTCGTAGAGCTTCGGGAATGGCCCGGGGTTTCAAACCGTTGGTGCGCACACAGGCCACCAGAAACTGCCCTTCGCAGAGCAGTACGTTATCCGTAGCCCGCCTGACCTGCTGTTTGAAGCGCAGGCTGGCACGGTTCAATTCGATTACTTCAGCGCTTACCAGCAACTCGTCATCCAGTCGCGCCGGCGCGTGGTAGCGCGCTTCGCTGGAATGCACGACGAACAACAGGTCCTCCCCTGCCAGCTGCGATTGGGCAAAGCCCAGTTCCCGTAGCCGCTCGGTTCGAGCCCGTTCCATAAACTTGAGGTAATTAACGTAATACACGATGCCGCCCGCATCGGTGTCCTCGTAATAAACGCGACAACGATGTGCGAAAGGCTCAAGCCCGTTTTGCGCGCGCATACTCTAGTGCTTACTCCTCAGGTTGCCAATCCGGCAGGCAACTGTTTTTCCATTGTTCTGCGGCTTTCTGGTTAAAGTACGATCCTAGGACAGCACAATGCCCGAAAATTCAGCCCGCAAAAGTCATTTAATCGTCCACGGCATCGAGAAACTCGTCTACCACGGGCATTTCGCCCAATCGTGACGGAATGTTTAATCCAAAGTGCAGATAAGCATGCCGTGTCACCACCCGCCCCCGCGGGGTCCGCATGATGTAACCCTGCTGGATCAGATAGGGTTCCAGAACATCCTCGATGGTGTGGCGCTCTTCACTGATGGCTGCGGCAAGGCTGTCCACGCCCACCGGTCCGCCATCGAACTTCTCGATCATGGTCAGCAGCAGACGCCGGTCCTGATGATCGAAACCACGCTCGTCGACATCCAGCAGGTTCAGCGCCATATCGGCCACCGACTTGGTGATGTGGCCCTTGGCACGAACTTCGGCGAAGTCCCGCACCCGTCGCAGCAGACGGTTGGCGATACGCGGCGTGCCGCGGGCACGACGGGCGATTTCGAAGGCGCCTTCAGGCTCCAGCGGCAAGCCGAGAATGCCCGCCGAACGACTGACAATCGTCGACAGGTCGGCGTTGCTGTAGAACTCCAGGCGCTGAACGATCCCGAAACGGTCACGCAACGGGTTGGTCAGCATGCCCGCCCGTGTGGTCGCGCCAACCAGGGTAAAAGGTGGCAAATCGAGTTTGATCGAGCGTGCGGCCGGGCCTTCGCCGATCATGATGTCGAGCTGGAAGTCTTCCATGGCCGGATACAGCACTTCTTCGACAATCGGCGACAGGCGATGGATTTCGTCGATGAACAGCACATCATGGGGTTCGAGATTGGTCAGCAGCGCCGCCAGATCCCCCGGACGCTCCAGGACCGGACCCGAGGTGCTCTTGATCGAGACGCCCATTTCCTGGGCGATGATGTTGGCCAGGGTGGTCTTGCCCAGGCCCGGAGGACCGAAAATCAGTGTGTGATCCAGGGACTCGTTGCGCCCCCGGGCTGCCTGGATGAACAACTCCATTTGCTCGCGGACGGTCGGCTGGCCGATGTACTCGGCCAGACTGACAGGGCGAATCGCCCGGTCCTGGACTTCCTCGCGCTCACGGGGGCCACCACCGGTGGCGGCAATCAGACGATCAGCTTCAATCACTTAGATCATTCCCTTCAGGGCACGACGAATCATGTCTTCGCTGCTCAAACCTTTCTCCTTGATCGCGGAAATCGCCTTGCTGGCTTCCTGCGGCTTGTAACCCAGGGAGATCAGCGCGCTGACCGCGTCGTTTTCCGCCATGTTGACCGGCGCCGGTCCGTCAGGCTGGTTCGGCACCAGGGCGAACATGGCCGGCACGGTTTCCCAGGCCTTGAAGCGATCCTTGAGCTCGACCAGCAGGCGCTCGGCGGTTTTCTTGCCTACACCCGGCACTTTGGTCAATGACGAAGTGTCCTGGGACTGCACGCAGCGCACCAGTTCGTCGACTTCCAGACTCGACATCAGGGCCAGGGCCAGTTTCGGCCCTACACCATTAAGACGGATCAACTCGCGAAAAAAGTCTCGCTCACGCTTGCCGACAAAACCATAGAGTAACTGCGCGTCTTCGCGAACGACCAAATGGGTGTGCAGCGTCAGCGGCTCACCGACCGACGGCAGGCGATAAAGTGTGGTCATGGGCACTTCAAGTTCATACCCCAAACCGTTTACATCCAGAATCAGGTGCGGCGGCTGTTTCTCAGCCAGTGTGCCGCGCAAGCGTCCAATCACGTTACAGATCCTTGAGCGTTGGCCGGCACGGTGCCGGCGACTGACAGAGCGAGGGCTTGCGCCAGCCGGGGCGCAAATCCCTGATTCCATGAAATTGACTGCCGATGCTATCAGAGACGCAGGCGCCCGCCACGACTGCGTGCCGCACCCAGCCCATGAGGCAACAGGCTGGAACGGGTGTGAGCGTGGCAAATGGCGATGGCCAGGGCGTCCGAGGCATCGATCTGCGGTTTGCTGGTCAGTTTCAGCATGTGCATGACCATCATCTGCACCTGCTCCTTGTTGGCGGCGCCGGTGCCCACCACTGCCTGCTTGACCTGGGTCGCGGTGTATTCGGCAATCTCCAGGCTTTCTTCCGCGCCGGCAACGATGGCGGCGCCACGGGCCTGCCCCAGTTTCAGCGCGGAGTCGGCGTTGCGCGCCATGAACACCTTTTCGATGCCCATGGTCACGGGTTTGTAGGTCTGAATGATCTCCCGCACCCCGCGGTAGACGATCTGCAAACGTTCGTG
Source organism: Pseudomonas sp. C1C7 (assembly GCF_013359595.1). Classification (GTDB taxonomy): domain Bacteria; phylum Pseudomonadota; class Gammaproteobacteria; order Pseudomonadales; family Pseudomonadaceae; genus Aquipseudomonas. Next base: position 14,719 of record NZ_JABFMP010000070.1, read on the forward strand.
CAGCTCGCCAGCACCGGTGCGGATGCAACCGGAGGCCACGTATTCGCAACCTCGACCGGTATCGCGCACCACTCCATAGCCGGTGATTCGCGAGCCGGGGTCGATGCCAAGGATTAAAGTCATAACGCCTGTGGGTCCGTGAACTATCGATATCCAAGTACAACACATAACAAATGTGGGAGCGGGCTTGCTCGCGAAGGCGGTGTGTCAGTTACCGAGATTGGACTGACACACCGCCTTCGCG
>NZ_JABFMP010000071.1 GCF_013359595.1 Pseudomonas sp. C1C7
CGCGAAAAGTTATGCGGCGATGGTCTCGCTGGCTTGTGCTATGCGGTGTTTACGACATTACTTTTCGGACAGAACCTAAGGTACAGAAGCAAATCGAACAGCATACCGTTCGTCGGATTCTTTACAGAGGAAAAGCTATTGACTCACGCGCTACAGGGACTATCGAAATTCCCCAAACTTTCTCTGTCAGATATTACATACAGCAAAAAAACAACCAAAAAACATGATTTTCCGGAAAAAGCTTTAAAGCTTATAGCCTGCGCAAACCTGCCTAAACAAAATGTGAGTCACAAAAACAAAACACCGACAGGATCGGTCATGCATATACGTACGAACACTCTGTTTTTATTGAGAGAAATTTCCTACAAGTAAAAAAATAAAGACTATTGATATCGACCCATAGCGCGGTTATAAATTTTCAGGACACATGAAATTATACCCATCGGAATTAATCGAAACGGATCTCGCACAATGAATAACTCGAATATCGCTCGTGAAGTTGACTTCGCATGGTGCATCCTAAAAACCAACGCGGAGTTCAAGAAAGACCTTCGTGATGCTATTGCGAACAAAACTTCCAAGAGCGATAAAATGGACACGCTAAAAAAATTTGAGTTTATAAAATACGAAAGCGAAAATTCATTCCTTAAAAACAAATGGGGCGTACTCAACACACCTGAAATCGATGATATCGCGGGATATACAGTTTTCTGGAATCCTGAAATATCAAAAAACAGCATAGAAATCAGATTATGCGAGAATAATGGACCGACTCTTATTGATATTTTCCGCCTTTCGAATGCGAAGATTACTGGCGCTATTTTCGAACAAAGCAAAAAATGTATTATAAAAATAACTTTACAGCTTAAATTTTATCAACTGGTAATTTCCGACTTTCAACAAGCTGACTATAGTAAATCGATTCAGCTATGCACCCCTTTAACACCAAAATTTTCATTATGTGTAAAAACCGCAAAATTGATTCTGGAATTAACTAATGGCAATACATCTGAGTCAACGACTCAAACTAAAGCTGCGAGAGAAAGCATTTTGATCGCAAATTCCATAGAAGATGGTACTCCACACAGAGAAATCGCATTAAAGTTATTTGGATTGGAGTCAGTGAAGCACCATTGGGCACCAGATAGTTGGATGAGAGCTAAAATTCGCTATAATATCAATAAAACAAAACAGTTGATCAGGGGCGGTTACCGCGATCTGATTTAAGAAGTTAAACAACCTAGCGCAGCAAAGCACTTAAAGCCACGCCAGTACCAAACAAAATGAAAACCGCTCCGCTGCCACGACTAATCCACATCCAAAAATTAAAAAATCTTATAGTAAGTCGACTTGCTATCCATGAATAACCAGAAAGCGATAAAAAAGAACAAATCGCAAAAGTTAATGAGAGAACGAATGACTGAACAAGGACATATTCATCACCCCTAACAAACTGGGGAAAAAGTGCAGTATAGAAAAGAAGGGCCTTAGGATTTGAAATCCCAACGACGTATGCCTCTAAGAATAAGCTTGAGCGTGTCGCCTGATTTGCTAAGCCCACATTATTATTTTGTACAATTTTTGGGCTGAGAAACAGTTTGATACCTAAAAAAATTAGGTATGCGCCACCCAATACCTGCGCCCATAAAAAATACATGGGGAACAAGCTAAAAACGGCAGTCACCCCTACAGTGGCCAACAATGCAAAGGTCAGCATTGCGCTAACGTTTCCAGCAACCCCGATTAATGAACGATTGAAACCAACCTGAGAACCATTACGCATAGCCAACATAACAGCAGGGCCAGGTGACAAAGTTGAAGCGATTGCAAAGATCAAAAACGCAGCCCAATCTGAATAAGAAAACATAGGAACATCCTACATATTGAGATTAACATCTTGCTCACCGTCGAACCGATAACACAACCATCTCTCGGATTCGTCGAGAGGCATAGTCTGTTTAGCCCTCCTATTGCAAAAGGTTAATTTGGGAATGGACTGAACTATATCCACGAACCCTCCTACACCAAGCGTGTTTGGGCCGAGCCGAGCAACATTCACGCCTACCCCAAGGATAAACGGTCAATACCGTGGAGGCAGGGAGAAACTCCAAGTTTGTATTTCTCCCTACGCTTGTAATAGCGCACTTTTAGGATAAGGAGATTTAATTACGACACGAGTTATCCGAGCGGGGCGCGGGTCAGTTCAAAAGCCAAAAACCCTATACAGCTTTGACACTTTCAAAAACTGCGAATCGTGATGCATGAAAAACCGTATTCCACTTAAGCTGAATTTATAGATAAAACTAATAAAATAATGGCAATGTTTATATCTATACATCGCTAGAATGCTCATTCAAAGAGGGGCGATACGCTACCGATCTTCTTTTTCCAACAACCGCACCACCTTCGGCATCACACTAAAAATCGCCAATGCCAAAAACGTACTGAACACCGCCGTCGCCTCCCGCCCCAATCCGGCGGATACACCAATAGCAGCCGTCATCCATAACCCGGCCGCGGTAGTCAGGCCCTTGACGTGGCCTTCGTCGCCGTCCTGGTTCTTAAGGATCGTCCCCGCCCCCAGAAAGCCGATCCCGGCGATTACCCCCTGCACGACCCGGCTCATGGCATCGGCCTGGGAGCCGGACATCTGCGGCACCAGCACGAACAGCGCCGCGCCGAGCGCTACCAGCATGTGAGTGCGTACCCCGGCCGCCTTGCCCTTGTGCTCGCGTTCGAAGCCGAGAATGCCGCCCAGCACCGCGGCGATAACCAGGCGCACGGTGATGCGGGTCAGTTGTGTGGCATCGCCGATGTCGGCGAATTCCGCTTGCAGGGTCACCCAGACTTCATGCCACCAGCCGTTCATGGTGCTGTCCTTTCGAGGGAGCCATGGTGGGTGGACCTCGCCGACCATTAATCGGTTGCACAGAACGATGGCCGGTGCCTGTGCCCTAACGTTTCATCAGTCGCAAGAAAGGGATGACGTCATGACCGTTCGAATCGAGAACCAGACCTGTTTCTTTACCGTCGAACATGGCGAGGAAATTCGCCTGTGTCCCGATGTCACTATCGTCACCGACGGGGCCAAGGCCATGTCGGCGGTGGACATCAATGGCCAGCGTATCTACATCACCGAAGCAGAAGCCGATGCATTGACCGTAGCAGGCGCCGTCGACGGACGCCGGCACCTGAAAGCCACCGACAGTGATTCGGTGATTTGACTGATTCGCATCAACACAGCCCGCGAGCGCCTGATATAGGCGCTCGCCGCCCGCCGCTACAGGTGCTTCAACTTGTCGCAGGCGCTGCCGACGCATCCATCTGATACGGTTTTTAAACAGATACCTGAGTCTGTTATGCAAACAGATCGCCGCGCATAGTGCTCATGCCTGATGGAGGCTGATGAGCGAAAGACCATGAGCGAGCTAATCCCCGTCCGAACCGTAGAAAGCCCGACGCCAGTCCAGATTCACGAACCTTCACGCCCGAAGATGAAGGTCAAGACCAGCGACAACCTGATCCACACCCGCAGTTTTACCGGCCTGTTCCGTTCCCTGCGCATCAGCGGCGCGGGATTTCTGTTTTTGCTGTTCTTTGGCACGGTCTGGTTGAACTGGGGCGGCCGCCAGGCGGTGCTGTGGGATCTTTCGGAAAGCAAATTCCACATCTTTGGCGCGACCTTCTGGCCGCAGGATTTCATCCTGCTCTCGGCGCTACTGATCATCGCCGCCTTCGGCCTGTTCGCAATCACCGTGTTCGCCGGCCGGGTCTGGTGCGGCTACACCTGTCCGCAGAGTTCGTGGACCTGGATCTTCATGTGGTGCGAGAAGATCACCGAGGGCGAGCGCAACCAGCGGATCAAGCTGCAGGCCGCGCCCTGGGGCCTGAACAAGCTGATACGCCGTTCGGCCAAGCACACGATGTGGCTGGCGATCAGCCTGCTGACGGGCCTGACTTTCGTCGGTTACTTCACGCCGATCCGGCCCCTGGCCGAGGAACTGCTGACCCTGCAAATGACCGGTGTCAGTCTGTTCTGGGTGCTGTTTTTCACCGGCGCCACCTACATCAATGCCGGCTGGTTGCGCGAAGCGGTGTGCATGCACATGTGCCCCTACGCGCGGTTCCAGAGCGTGATGTTCGACAAGGACACTCTGACCATTTCCTACGACGTCGCCCGTGGCGAAAACCGTGGGCCGCGTAAACGTGAGGTCAAGCCGGCCGAGGTCGGCCTGGGCGACTGCATCGACTGCCAGGTCTGCGTGCAGGTCTGCCCCACCGGCATCGACATCCGTGACGGCTTGCAGATGGAATGCATCGGTTGCGCGGCGTGCATCGACGCCTGCGACTCGATCATGGACAAGATGGGCTACGAACGCGGGTTGATCAGCTATACCTCGGAGCGTCAGTTACAAGGCGGCAAAACTCGCCTGTTGCGGCCACGGTTGATCGGCTACACCGCGGTGCTGCTGGTGATGATCGCTGCGCTGGTGGTTGCGCTGATCGAGCGGCCGATGGTGTCGCTGGACGTGAGCAAGGACCGTGGGCTGTTCCGCGAGAACAGTCAGGGGCAGATCGAAAACATCTACACCCTCAAGGTCATCAACAAGACCCAGCAGCGCCAGGATTACCGGCTGACACTGGTCGAGGCTGACGGCTTCCAGTTGCAGGGCAAGACCGAGCTGAGTCTGGCACCCGGCGAAATTGTCGATGTACCGGTGTCGGTGGCGATGATCGCGGATCGGCCGGGCAGCAGTTCGCAGAGCATTGGGTTCCGGATTGTCGATAGCGATGAGCCAGGGGTTTGCAGTGTGGCGACGAGCCGGTTTGTTGCGCCGATGAACCGGTGAGCCTTTAAGATGCACAGCTAAAAGATCGCAGCCTTCGGCAGCTCCTGCAGGGGAACGCATTCCAGGGTAGAAGCTGCCGGAGGCTGCGATCTTGGCGATTTCAACCTCAACAAATGACACCAATCGAGCACTCGATGAAACGCTACGAAAAATTCGCCGATGACATCGCTGAACTGATCCGCTCCGGTGTCCTCGGCCCCGGTCAGCGGGTGCCGTCGGTGCGCTATGCCAGCCAGACCTACGGGGTCAGCCCGTCCACGGTGTTCCAGGCCTATTACCTGCTCGAACGTCGCGGCCTGATCCGCGCGCGACCGCGTTCCGGCTACTTCGTGAATGCCCTCGCGCCACGGCCGTTTTCGGAGCCGGTGATCAGCAGCCAGGTCAACGAATCCACCGAGGTCGACGTCAGCGAACTGGTGTTCTCGGTGCTCGACTCGATCAAGGACCCGAACACCGTGCCCTTCGGCTCAGCCTTCCCCAGCCCGACCCTGTTTCCCCTGCAACGCCTGTCGCGCTCGCTGGCCAGTGCCAGTCGCGAGATGGACCCGCGCATGGTGGTGACCGACATGTCCCCGGGCAACCCGCAACTGCGGCGGCAGATAGCCCTGCGCTACATGGTCGGCGGGCTGATGCTGCCCATGGAGGAACTGCTGATCACCAACGGCGCCCTGGAAGCGCTGAACCTGTGCCTGCAAGCCGTGACCCAGCCCGGCGACCTGGTGGCCATCGAAGCGCCGGCGTTCTATGCCTGCCTGCAAATCCTCGAGCGCTTGAAACTCAAGGCCGTGGAAATCCCGGTGCATCCGCGTGATGGCATCGACCTCGGCGTGCTGGCGCAAACCCTGGAGCGCCACCCGATCAAGGCCTGCTGGTGCATGACCAGTTTCCAGAACCCCATGGGCTCGACCATGCCCGAGGCCAGGAAACAGGAACTGGTGGAATTGCTGCGCCAGCATCAGGTGCCGCTGATCGAAGACGATGTCTACGCCGAGCTGTATTACGGCCAGCAGGCACCGAAACCGGCCAAGGCGTTCGATACCGAAGGGCTGGTGATGCATTGCGGCTCCTTCGCCAAGAGCCTGGCCCCCGGTTACCGCGTTGGCTGGGTGGCCGCCGGGCGCTATGCGCAGAAGATCGAGCGGCTGAAACTGATGACCTCGCTCTGCGCTTCCATGCCGGCCCAGGCCGCCATCGCCGACTACCTGCAACACGGCGGCTACGACCGGCACCTGCGCAAATTGCGTTACGCCCTGGAAGAGCAGCAGAGCGCGATGCTCGCCGCCATTGCCCGCTATTTCCCGGCGCAAACCCGGGTCAGTCAGCCCGCGGGCGGCTACTTCCTGTGGCTGGAATTGCCGGCGCAGATGGATTCGTTGAAGTTGTTCCAGATGGCGCTGGCCCAGGGGATCAGCATTGCGCCGGGACCGATCTTTTCACCGGCGCAGCGGTTCAGGAATTGCATCCGGTTGAACTATGGCAGTCCGTGGAATGAGGCGGCGGAGAAGGCCATGGAGACATTGGGGCGGATCGTCAGATCCTTTTAAAAGCAAAAGATCGCAGCCTGCCGTGCTGGCTGCGATCTTTTAATCTTTTGATCTTGCTGTTAGCGCCCGCCCCCGAGATCAACAAAAGTCCCGGTCGCATAAGAAGCCTTGTCCGACAACAACCAGACAATCGCCTCCGCCACTTCATCCGGCCGCCCGCCACGGGCCATCGGGATCGCCGACTCGAGCTTGCTGACCCGATCCGGATCGCCGCTCAAGGCATGGAAATCGGTGTAGATGTACCCAGGCCGCACCGCATTGACACGAATCCCCTCGCCCGCCACTTCCTTGGACAAGCCGATGGTGAAGGTGTCGAGCGCACCCTTGGAGGCCGCGTAGTCGACGTACTCGTTGGGCGAACCCAGGCGCGCGGCGACCGACGAGACGTTGACGATGCTGCCGCCCTGCCCGCCATGCTTGGGCGACATGCGCAGGATCGCGTGCTTGGCGCACAGCACCGGTGCCAGCACGTTGGTCTTGAGGATTTTGAGGATGCGAAATTCGGACATTTCGTCGACCCGGGACTTGTGCCCCACGGTGCCGGCGTTGTTGACCAGCGCCGTGACCCGGCCCAGCTCGCTGTCCACCCGGTTGAACAGGGCAATCACTTCGTCTTCGATGCTGACATCGGCGCGGACCGCAATGGCCTGCGCACCCAGGGCACGGACTTGTTCAAGCACACCTTGCGCAGCCTCTTCGTCGGCCTGGTAATTGATGCAGATCCGATAGCCTTGTTCGGCGGCCAACAACGCCGTGGCGGCTCCAATGCCGCGACTGCCGCCAGTGATGACGATGACTTTATCCATGCAAGCTTTCCCCGTTTCAAGCGTAAGCGGTCGCGGGCAAGAATAACCGTCATTCATGGATTTTGTAAGGAATCGCTTACGCAGATCCCCGCTCCTACAGGGTTTGTGGCTGTACGCAAATTCTGTGTAGGAGCTGTCGAGTGCAACGAGGCTGCGATCTTTTGAAGGGCAAGATCAAAAGATCGCAGCCTGCGGCAGCTCCTACAGGGTCAGCGGTTTACTTACGCGGGCGTGAGCTTCTCGGAACGCTGCAACTCGCTCATGAACCGATCCGCCGGCAGCGGATGCCCCAGCAGATATCCCTGTAATGAATTGCAACCAAGTTGCGTGAGGAAATCCTGCTGGACATCGGTTTCCACGCCCTCGGCCACGATCCTCAAACCCAGCGCCTGCCCCAGCGCGACAATGGCCGAGACGATGGCCGCATCATCGCTGTCCCGCTCCAGATCGCGCACGAAACCGCGGTCGATCTTCAGTTCGTTGGCCGGCAAACGCTTGAGGTACATCAGGCTGGAATAGCCGGTGCCGAAGTCGTCGATGGACAGGTCGACGCCCATTTCCGACAGTTCCTGCAACACCGTCATGCTCGCGTCGGCATCGCTCATGGCGGTGGTTTCGGTGATTTCCAGAGTGAGGTTGTTGGCCGGCAATTGGTGCGTGGCCAAGGCTTTGGCCACACTCTGCACCAGCCCCGTGTGACAGAACTGCAAGGCCGACAGGTTCACCGCGATGCGCCAGTCGGTGTAGCCCATGACATACCATTCGCGCATCTGCCGGCACGCTTCGTTGAGCACCCAGTCGCCAATCGGAATGATCAGCCCGGTCTTCTCCGCCAGTTCGATGAACTTGTCCGGCAGCATCATGCCCTGGGTCGGATGTTCCCAGCGCAGCAGCGCCTCGGCGCCGACCGGTCGATTATTGGCGGCGTCGAACTTGGGCTGGTAATGCAGGCTGAACTGTTCCTCTTCGACAGCGGCGCGCAGGTCCTGCAGCAGTTGCAATTGCTTGCGCGCGTTGCCGTTCATCGAGGCGTCGAAGAAGCGGTAGCCGTTCTTGCCGGCGTTCTTGGCGTGATACATCGCCGCGTCGGCGTTCATCAGCAACTCGTGGGCGCTTTGGCCATTGCCGGGATACAGCGCGATGCCAACACTGGCGGAGATCTGCAAGTCATGTTCGGCGACCCGGAACGAACGGGCGATCAACGCGACCTGACGGCCCGCGAGGTTCATCGCGTCGTTCTGATCGGCCAGTTGCACCAGCAACACGAACTCATCGCCACCGATACGCGCCAGGGTGTCCTGCGTGCGCAGATCCTCGCGCAAGCGCAGGCTGACTTCGCGCAGCAACTGGTCGCCCATGTGATGGCCGAACGCATCGTTGACCGGCTTGAAACCATCCAGATCGATGAACATCAGCGCAAAACAGCCGCCCTCGCCGTCCACCCGGGACATCGCCTGATCGATACGGTCAGCCAGCAGAATCCGGTTCGGCAGACCGGTCAGGGTGTCGTGCAGGGCCAGCTGGGTCAGCTCGCGGTTGGCCTCGGTCAGGGAATGGGCAAGGCTGGCGGTACGCTCTTCCAGGCGCGCATCGAGAATCGAAGTCAGCAAGGCGATGCTCAGCACCGCCAGGGTGGTGATCAGCACCAGATTGTCGAGGCCCTTGCCGTTCAAGCCGGTGACTGCCGCGCCGCAGAAACTGCCATCGGCAAACTGCGCGGCGGCCATGCCCGTGTAGTGCATGCCGACAATGGCAATCCCCATCACCACCGCCGCTCCACTGCGGATCAGACGCACATAAGGGCCTTTGCGGCGCAGGCGGAAGGCAATCCATAACGCCGCCCCCGAGGCCCCGACCGCAATCAGCAGCGAGGTGCCGAACAGCGTCGGGTCGTAATCGATCCCCGGCAGCATGCGCATGGCCGCCATGCCGGTGTAGTGCATGGCACTGATCCCCGCCCCCATCGCCAACGCACCGAACCCGAGTTGCCAGGCCGGCATCTGCGGCTGGCTGACCAGCCACAGAGCGAATCCGCAGGACAGAATGCTGATCAACAACGACAGCAAGGTAATGCCCAGGTCGTAACCCAGATCGATCGGCAACTTGAACGCCAGCATGCCAATGAAGTGCATCGACCACACACCAATACCCATGGCGCAAGCACCACCCGCCGTCCACAAATGCGCGGCCCGGCCCTTGGCGGTCGCAATACGTCCGGCCAGGTCCAGTGCGGTGTAAGAAGCAAGAATCGCTACGCAAAGCGAAATGACAACCAGCGTGGGGGAATAACTACCAATGAGCATGGAGAAATCTCGAAATCACCCCCGTACTGCTTCCGTTCTCGAGGGCGCAAATTGAGCGATTGTACTGATTCCGCCGTTGAACGCACTGAAAAAAGTCATCATTTCGCCATCAGTCCGATGAAACGCTTGTTTGAGAGCCGTAGCCCCTCAAACAAGGGGTTTTCAGGATCTGTACAAGATCCGTACAAGATCGGTACAGGTTTGTGTATAGGGGTGGATGTAAGCGGTTTGCGGAGGTTTTGCAGGAGCTGTCGAATGCAACGAAGCTGCAATCTTTTGATGTTGTTTTTTTAAAAGCAAGATCAAAAGATCGCAGCCTTCGGCAGCTCCTACACAGACCAATCCCGATCAGGCCGGCCGGTAGGCCGCCTCGCTTTTGCTTTTGATCCACCCGCCCCGTCGGCAGGCTGAGTGGAGGCATTTATCCGGGGGGCAGGCGCGCAGCGCCGTGCGGCGAAGCCGCACACATCGAGAGGAGGTGCAGCGAAGCAAACCGG
>NZ_JABFMP010000072.1 GCF_013359595.1 Pseudomonas sp. C1C7
CCGGTTTGCTTCGCTGCACCTCCTCTCGATGTGTGCGGCTTCGCCGCACGGCGCTACGCGCCTCACCCCCGGATAAATGCCTCCGCTCAGCCTGCCGACGGGGCGGGTGGATCAAAAGCAAAAGCCAAAGCAAAAGCGCTTGAGGCGAGCTGACACTCGACCTGACTGCGGTTCGCGGTCCCGTGTAGGAGCTGCCGAAGGCTGCGATCTTTTGATCTTGAAAGATCGCAGCCTCGTTCCACTCGACAGCTCCTACACCGGTCTTGGTCGTTCTCTAATGTGCATTCAACCACCAGCCCCGTAGGAGCAAGGCTTGCTCGCGATGGCGGACAATGGGGCAAAGATGTTTATTGACCGATAAAAAAACCGGAACTTTCCCACATGTTTTTCAGGTTGCCCGTCGGAAGTGGGCTCTCTAGCCTTTTGCTTGTCGCTGCAAAATCAGTGATCGGGTTTGGTCGCCCGGGTTTAGAATGGCGCACAGCACCGCGCGAGCGGTTTTTTTGTGCTTGCTTATGGCGAGCTGTGCGCGGGAGGGCTTTGGCCCTGCCGGGTTCCATTCCCTGGTCGACCAACCTGCGTACAGTTCGCCACCCATCTGCTTGGTCGCAGTGAGGGTGAACTCCTGCTTACGAATGGAGATTCACAAATGATCAAACCAACCCCAAATCCCCCCGAATCAGAATCTGTCGCCTACACACTCCTGACGCCCAAAATCCCATCCCACACCCCAAGCCATATCTTCAGAATCGCCCCCGACATCAGCACCGAAACCCTGCTGGCACACGCCTCAGAGTCGCTCGCTTCTGCCAGTGTCATGGCCAGTGATTTCGCGACATTCCTGGAGGGCTCGCAGCGCTGCACCCTGTTGGGGATTGTGCAGGTGATCATGTTGAGTGAGCTGGCGGTGAATCGGGCGCTGGATAATCTCGATCCGCCCTGATTGCACCAATCCCGTGTAGGACCTGCCGAAGGCTGCGATCTTTTGATCTTGAAAGATCGCAGCCTCGTTCCAGTCGACAGCTCCTACAGAAAAGTACGTACCCCATGTAGCAGCTTTTATTCCCCCGACCCACTATCCACTTTCCCACCCTCATACTGATCAAAGAACTCCGGAATCTCATGCTGGTAGCTCTTCAGCCAACGCTGCATCGCCAGTTCGCGTTCTGTCGCGGTGGCGGTCTGGAGTTTGGGGGAGGCGAGGGTGTTGGTGCTTTGCAGTTGCAGCCAGAGTTCGGTTTGCTGCTGTTGGGGCGACGCGGGGCCGGGGTCGATGGCTTGGCTGGTGAGGGGCAGGGCCAGCAGGGTGAGGCAGCAGAGGATGGTGGGTTTCATGGAGTTGCTTCCTACGGAAGTGCCGGGGTGGCGACGGCGGCGACTTGTGCGGCGGCGGTTGGGGAAGGTTTCGCCGGGGATTTGAGTTTTTCCGCGCGGGCCTGGGCTTCGGTGACCTGGGTCGGGCTCAGGCCGGCGCGGCTGACCAGTTCGGCGGCGCGGCTCCAGTCGTCCTGGTAGATCAGCAAGGTGACCATGTTCAGCGCGGCCAGCGTGTCGCTCTGCTTGAGCTCCATGGCGGTGAGGAATTCGAAGCGGGCGTCTTCCAGGCGCAGTTGATTGAGGTAGACCACGCCCAGGTCGTTGCGGATTTTTTCGTCGGTGGGGGCCAGGCGTGCGGCCCGTTGCAGATGCGCCTGGGCCTGACCGTTGTCACCGCGGGCCGCGGCGAGCTGGCCCAGGCCGTGTTCGGCTTCGGCGGCCATGCAACCGCCGAGCAGGCTTTTGTACAAGGGTTCGGCTTCGCTGCGGCCCAGCAGGCGATACACCTTGGCCTTGCGCAGGCGCACATCGGCCATGTTGCCCGGCAGATTTTCCAGATTGGCCAGGCTCGCGTGCAGCTTGCCGTCCCTGGCCATGTCGTCGGCGAGGTTCATCGCCAGTTGCTGTTCGGAACTCAATTTGCCGCAGCTGGCCGAATCGGTCAGGGCGCTCCAGGGTGTCTGGCCGGTGCTCGCGCAGCCGCCCAGCATCAGCAGACTCAAACCGGCTATCAATGCTTTCATCAGATTTCCTCCAGCAAGCAAAGCTAGGAAGCAAAGGCGCGCGTCAGGGCGGTGAAGCCCGGGCCGGCCAGTACGATCAACAACGCCGGGAAGAGGAACAGCATCATCACGACGGACATTTTCGCGGACATCTTGGAAATGTATTCCTGCAGACGCGTCATGCGCCGGTCATCGAGCAACTGCTTGAGCGACAGCAGCGACTTCATGGCGCCGCCGCCCTGATGCAGCAACTGTTGAAGGATCACGCAGGTGTCGGTGAACTCATCCACCGCCATCAGGCGGCTGGCCTTGTGCAGTTCCTCGCCCAGTTCCAGGCCCGAATCAACCCGCGCCAATACCAGGCGCAATTCATGGGTCAGGACCGGCAGCAGTTGTTTGCCGTCGTTGCTCAGCACGCGCAGGGACTGCTCCACCGCCATGCCCGATTCGAACAGGATGCGCAGCAGCGCAATGAAGGTGGAAATCTCGACCGCCAGTTGCTTTTGCCGGTTGTGTGCGGCGGCCGCCAGCAGACGCTTGGGCAGTAGATAACCGATGCCGACCGCGAAGGTCGGAGCGATCCAGTGATTGCTCGTCTGTGGAAAAAACAGCGCCTGGATCAACAGACTCAGCAGCAGCGCCGCGAGCGGAACGCCCACCTGGAACGCGGCGAAATAGGTGCGTTTGCGCGCGGTGCGCCAGCCCAGGCAGTTGAGCAGGGTCTGGGTTTCGTTATCCAGGCTGGCCGTGCGCTGTCCGAGCCGGCTGGCGCCCAATGCATGCAGCCACTGGCTCAAGCGCGGTTCGCTCGGCGCCTTGCCGTCCAGGCGTTGCACCACCTGGCGCGCCCGGCGACGCAGTTCCAATACCACGCTGACCAGCAGCAGGGACGCGGTCAGAAACAGCAGCGAGCTGAGCAGCATCGATGGGTTCATAGGCTTCGCAACATCCGCCACAGCGCCAGGCAGCCGAACACCTGCAAGCCGAGGGCGCTGACCAGCATCATCTGCCCCGAGCCATCGTTCCACATGCTCATCAGGTATTTCGGATTGGTGATCAGAAAGTAACCGGCGACCGATACCGGCAACAGCGCCAGCACCACTGCCGTGACCCGGGTTTCGCCGGTCATGGCGCGTAACTGACGAGCCGCCTGCTCGCGCTCGCGGATCATCTTCATCAGGTTTTCCAGCAGCTCGCTGGCATTGCCGCCGTAGCGATGGTTGACCTTCAATCCCAGGGCGAACAGACGCAGTTCGTCCTTGTCGTACAGCTCGGCAAAGTCCGTCGCGGCATCCGGCAGGCTGACGCCCAACTGCACGCTGCGCTGCACTCGGCCCATGGCATCCCGGAGCGGATCTTCAGAGGCGTTGATGGCGCCGAGCACCGCATCGGCCAGGGTGCGACCGGACTTCAGGCTGCGCACGGTGTGATCGAGCAGCGGCGGCAGTTGCTCGACCATGCGCCGCAGCCTGCGCTGATAACGCCACTGGACATACATTCGCACCAGCAGCGGCGGCAGCACGGCGAGCAGGAGCAACCCAAGCCAGCCGCCGAGCATCAATCCAAGCAGTGCACCCAACCCCCACAGCGTGAGCCACAGCCCCAGGCGCTCCGTGGGTCGGCCCAGGCCGGCCCGCAAAAAGGCGCGTTCCAGACCGGCCCACGAGTTTTTCTGCGTCACCGGTTCCGGCTGCCCGCGGGTCAGGCGCTCCAGCGCGCGCTCGGTGCCGGGTTGGCGCAAGCCGCGCAGGAACAGGCGCACCGACAGCCCGAGCAAGGCCAGGCAAACCAGGATCAGCAGCAGGGGTTTGAGCATGCCGTGGCCTCAGTACGTCGAGGGGGAAAAGTGCGAGTCGCGGCGCAATTTGTCGCCCGCCGGATTCACCGCCTCGCGCAGGAAACCGAAGCCGCTGCGCCGGTCCAGACGGAACAGGGTATTGGTCACATACACGTCCTCGCGCACGCCAACCACCTCCACCACTTCGCTGACGCAGCGGCGGCCGTCGGGCATGCGCGTCAACTGGATCACCACGTCCAGCGCCGCGCAGATCATCTGGCGCAAGGTGCGCTCGGCGATGCTGCGCCCTGTCAGGCCGACCAGGGTTTCCAGGCGCAACAGCGCATCCTGGGCGTTGTTCGCGTGCACGGTGCTCATGGAACCGTCGTGGCCGGTGTTCATCGCGGTCATCACATCGACCACTTCGACGCCGCGGATCTCGCCGAGGATGATCCGGTCCGGACGCATCCGCAGGGCGTTGCGAATCAGGTCGCTGGCCTTGACCTCGCCATGGCCCTCCGCATTCGGCGGCCGGGTTTCCAGGCGCACGACGTGAGGGTGGCCGAGCTGCAATTCGGCGACGTCTTCGATGGTGACGAGGCGTTCGTGAGGGTTGATCAACTGGCTGAGGATGTTCAGCAACGTGGTCTTGCCGGTGCCGGTGCCGCCGCTGATCAGGATGTTGCAGCGCTTGCCCACGGCGTCCTGAAGAAATTCATAGATCGCCTGATCGATGGTCTGCATGGCCATCAGATCGGTGCTTTTGAGCATGTCCTGGCGGAATTTGCGAATCGACAGGCAGGGGCCATCCAGGGCAATCGGCGGAATGATCGCGTTGACCCGGCTGCCATCCGGCAGGCGCGCATCGACCATGGGCGAGGACTCGTCGAGCCGGCGCCCCAGCGGCGCGAGAATGCGCTGGATCACCCGCTCCACGTGATGGGCATCGATAAACCGCAGATCGCTCTGATGCAGCAAACCGTCGCGCTCGATGAACACCCGGTGTGGGCCGTTGACCAAAATCTCGGTCACCGCCGGATCGCGTAACAGAACCTCCAGCGGACCGAAACCGGTGAGTTCGTCGACGATCTCTTCGGCCAGCCGCTCCATCTCATAGCGGGAAATCGCCAGGTGCAAACGCGCGATGTACTCGGCGACTTTGTCGACGACGAACTGCGACAGCACCTGCCGCGAGCCTTCCAGCAGGTTTTTGCCGGACTCCTCGATGGCGTCGATGATGTAGCGGTGCAGCACCAGTTTCAGGCCTTCATGGTCGGTGTTGCCGGCCACCCCGCGCTGGGGGCCGCCGAAGAGTTTTTCAGCGCTCATGGGGTACCTCGCAAGCGACTGAACCAGGACTTGGGTTTGGCCAGGTTTTCGGAACGCTTGGCCAGGCGTTCGCCGAGGGTTTTCAGGCTTTGGGTAAGCACTTCCCGGGGCGCCAGTTCGAACAGGGTGACGCCCTGGTTCTTGGCATTCAGGCGCACCTCGGGGCTGTAGGCGAGGGTGGCGATGATTTCCATGCCGAAGCTTTTGCCCAGGGCATCGGAGTCCGGCGCGACACTGCGCAGATAGCGGTCGACCAGCAGTTTGGCGTGATCGAGTTTCATGCCTTTTTCCCGCCACAGATTGAGCACCGCGAGGTTGCGTCGGCAGTCGATCACGTTCTGGTCGGTGTACCACAGCAGCTTGTCGCAATGGCTGACGAAGGTGCGCAGGGCCTCGCTATCCGGTTGCCCGGTGAGGTTCACCACGATGTGCTGGAAGTGTTGGCGCAGGGCGCTGAGCAGCATGTACAGCTCGGCGGCGCTGGTGTGCTCCAGCGGCTCGTCGTTGCTGGCGTAGGCGAGGATGCGCAGGCCGACTTCGCAGCGGGTGAAGGCGCTGTCGATCAGGGTCGCATCGAGGCGGCGCACGTGGCGCAGCGCATCCCCGAAATAGAACGAACTCTCCAGACCCAGCAACGCCAGGCTGTCGCCGCGAGGCAACCCCAGATCCAGCAGCAGGGTTTGCTGGCCGCTCTTCTGCACCACCTGCGCCATGTGGTTGGCGAGCAGCGCGCCGTCAGCGTTGCTCTGTACCCCGTACAGCACTGTCAGGCCGCCCAGCTGGGTGTTCGGCGCCACTGGCGGCAGGCGTTTACCCAACCGCCGCACCAGCCCGGCGACTTCACTGGAACGCGAGCCGTAGGCGACGAAATCCCGCGCACCGGCACGCATGGCATTGAGCACCAACTGATTGTCCATACCGTCGCCCAACGCGACGATGGCCAGCATCGGCCTGGCTTCCAGCGCGCCTTCGATCAGCGCGCACTGGGCCACCAGATGTTCGCGATCAAGGCCGACGAACACCAGGCTGGCGAAGGTCACCTCAACCAGCGCCAGCAGCTCGTCGAGGCTGTCGCCCGGGGCGCTGACCACCTGGCCCATCGGTGCGAGGGCGCCTTGCAGCCATTCAAGGTCGGTGCTGCTACGCGTGATCGCGAGGAAGGTCTGGCTCAGGTTCTGGCTCATTGCGATAGCCCGCTGCGTTTATCGAAATCACCGTTTTCAAGGAAGTACAGGCGATACCAGTTGGGGTCGTAGTTGCGCAGGTTTTCACCCGGCAACGACGGCAACTTCGCGTTCACCGCCAGCGGCTGGACCAGGTGCGGGGTGACGATCATCAGCAGTTCGCGCTCTTCGCGGTTGATCGAGGAACTGCGGAAAAACGCGCCGAGAATCGGAATGTCGCCAAGGCCGGGAAACTTGTTCACCTGCGAGGTGTTTTGCGTGCTGATCAAGCCGCTGATGACGAAGCTTTCGCCATCGGCCAGGGAGATGCTGGTGTCGGTGCGGCGAATGGTGAAGGCCGGCACGGTGGTGCCGCCGATGGTCACGGCGTTGTTGTAATCCAGCTCGCTGACTTCGGGCGCGACCTTGATCGCGATGTGGTCGTTGCTGACTACCGTCGGCGTCAGCGTCAGGCGGATACCGAATTCCTTGTATTCGATGGAGTAGCTGTTGCTGTTGGCGCTGGGGATCGGGATCGGGATTTCACCGCCGGCCAGGAAGCTGGCGCTCTGTCCGCTCAAGGCCACCAGGCTGGGACGTGCCAGGGTGTAGGCGAAGCCGCTGCCTTCCATGGCATTGATGATCGCCAGGAAGTTACCGCCACCGGCGACGATGTTGTACATGTCGTTGGCCAGCGGAATGCTCGGCACAGCGATGCGCGGATCGAGATCGCGCAGCGGCAGCACCCGTGGTGTCACGGCGGTGTTGGGCACGGTGCCAGGGGAGCCGAACAGGAAGTTGGAGGACTTGCCGTAGATCGAGGTGCTGGCTTCCTTGAGCTTGGTGCGGCTGACCTCGACGAAGCGGATGTCGGTCTGCACCTGCGAGGGCAGCGCCGGTTCATCGGAGGGCAGGCGGGTGGCGGTGGTCATGGCGGCAGTGGCGCGACCTTTCACAAACACCATGCTCTGGCGCGGCGTGCCGGCGCAGGGCGTCCAGACCATCAGGCTGGTGGCGCCGGGGGCCATGCCAGTGAGCAGGAAGGCGTCGTTGCCGTTGACCCGCACGTCGGCGATTTTCGGGTCGCCCACCGCGATTCGGGTAATGGTTACCGGCGACTGGACTTCCTGTTGCATTCCCTCGCCGACCTCCATCGTGGCCGGCATCGGGCCCAGCGCGGAACAATTGGCGCTTGCCGCCAGGGCTGCCGTCGCCGGCACGCCGCTGATCAAGGTGGCCCAGATCAAACCGTTGAACAACGGCACAAAACGTCTGCGCATCTAAGGGCGTCCTTGCTCTGTTTCAGGGATTCTTTTGCGTGATTTCATTGCCGCGGATGACTTCCACAGCCGCTTTGCGCGCGGTTGTGGAGGCGCCGATGGCCATGACATTTTTCGGCGGCGGGGTCATGGCCAGCTCGTTGAACTGGATCAGTTCGCGGTCGGCATTGGCCAGGTTGGCCGCCGAATCGCTTTCACCGGCCCAGTAGCGGGCCAGGCGGTTTTCCTCGGCGCTGCGTACGGCCAGGCGTAGCACCCCGGCTTGCGCGGCGAGCATCAGCCGGCTGATCAGCGGTTCGGGCACGGCCAGCAGCACGGTGCGGGCGCTGGCGCGCTGTTGTTCCTGGCGCAGTCTGTCGTCGTTGCTGTGGGCCGGATTGGCGGGTTGGCCGTCGTTGGTCAGGCCCATCTGCTCGCCCACGCCGAGTACGCGCAGGGCCGGGATTACCAGCTGGGAGGAGGCCTGCGGGTTGCTGGTGTCCATGCGTAGAAACAGCAATACATCGACATAGTCACCGGGCGTGAGTTGTCCGCCGGCGTTGACCACTTCGTCCACGGCCACGGCCAGCGCGCGCTCGTCGGGGCGAATCATCCGCGCCAGGCTGCCGCCGGCTTCGAAACTTTCGTCGTTGAGCCAGCTGCCGGCCTTGAGGGCGCGCCACGGTGTGCGGCCGATGGCTTGATCGAGGCTGGTCAGGCTGCCGGCGGGGACGGTGCGGAGTTTTTCCAGAGCGACGTCGTCGGCGGTGATCTTAGTGAAGGGGGCGATGTCACGCTGCAGCACCACGACGGGATGGCGGGTGGTGTCTTCTGCCTGTGCGGCAACGGTTTGGGGAGCGGCGGGTGCTGGGGTGTCGGCGATTTGTGCGACGGGTGTCGGGGCGGGTTGACGGGTTAGCGTGAGCCCCCAGTAACCGGCAATGACAGCGCCCACCAATGACAGTCCGGCAAGGCTCAGAATGATACGGCTGTTCATGACGGCTCTCCCTTTCCTGCTGCTCTAAAACCTCGTTTTTCCCAACGAGAAAACTTCGCATCTGGCAGTTATGAACATTGAACTATTTCGCTATTTGAACGTAGCGCAGCTAAAGCAAAACGCCATTACGGAGCGGAAAAAAACCATAAAAAGTAAATGATTACGACGAAAGGCCATGTTTTTGGCGCCAAGCGGTCGGCTAATACTTTGTGATTAATCCGTTATTACAGTTGTTGGGGGGCGGAATGCCGACAATGCTGATGCTGGCATAGGGGAATCATGTTGCGCTTTTGCAACATCCTGGTCGTTCAAGGAGATCGGTCATGTCTTTTTCGAAGCTGGTTCAGAAGGTCAAATCGCAAGTGATTTTTGCTCATTGCAAGAAGTTGGTCAGGGATACCGAGGGCGCTTCGGGTATTGAGTACGCGATTGTGGCGGCGATGGTGGCGGTCGTGATTGTTGGGTTTACCTCCGATATTGGCGATTCAGTTTCAACCATATTCACCAAGATCAAAGAAGGGTTGGAGTAACTTTCAGCGTACCTGTCGCCAACTTGCCAATGTAGCGGGTGGGTTCTAATGTCAGCGCTAAGTCCATTAACGGTGTTGCCCATGAACTCTCCTGTGCTTTCACGCCAACAACTTCTTCTGGTCGATGACGAAGAGGATGCCTTGCTCGAGTTGGCGGAGTTGCTGGAGGGGGAGGGCTTCAATTGTTTTACCGCGACGTCGGTGAAGCTGGCGTTGCATCACTTGACGCGTCATCCGGATATTGCGCTGGTCATCACTGACCTGCGCATGCCGGAAGAGAGTGGCATGTCGCTGATCAAGCGCTTGCGCGAGCACACTTCGCGTCAGCATTTGCCGGTGATCGTGACGTCGGGGCATGCGGATATGGAGGATGTCAGTGACATGTTGCGGCTGCATGTGCTGGATCTGTTTCGCAAGCCGATTTATCACGTCAGGTTGTTGGAGACTTTGAACAATTTGTTTCCGTTGCCGGATGTGCGGGCCAGCGGTTCCTGAGTTTTTTTGTGGGAGCGAGCCTGCTCGCGAGCTTTTTGACTGTGTACATATCCGTTGCTGCGGGCGCGGCGGCTGTCGGTTCCGCCCTGACGGTCGGGTCACTTTTGGCAAACGCCCCAAAAGTAACCAAAAAGTCTTGCCCCAACGTTCGGTCCCTCGCTAAAGCTCGGGATCCCTTCGCTCCGGCATTCATCCGGGGG
>NZ_JABFMP010000073.1 GCF_013359595.1 Pseudomonas sp. C1C7
GCTGGTACAGACGGGCCAGCGCATCGGGCCGCAATACACCATCAATCAACAAATAGTTGGCTTGGGAAACGTTGTTCACTGGGCAGTCCATTCCCTGTTCCTTGTGTTGAGTAACGCGTACCGTCGCCCGAACACGGCATCGAGGAACGCGAAAATAAGGGGGCACACGGGGCAAAATCGCCCGATGGCTACCAGAGTCCTTCTCAAGGAACGTGCCAGAAATATTGAGGGTCAATGAAACCGGGGGTATGAGGCGTTTTTGTTCGACGTTTGAAACAATTCGAAGCTCAATTGCCCCTAAAAGTGCGCAAGAAGTTGCGCAGTGCCTGGCAACTTTTTGCGCACTCGCCTGTACAGCACGGGCGACGTGGTCTACGGGAATGTGCCCACAGGCTTATCCACATTTTTTGTGCGCAACTTCTTGCGCACAGTGGCCATAAGTCATCATGCGAGGCTGTTCAGAGATACGGCTGCTTCGCAGCCGGACGCAGGCTTCGCCAGCTGCTACAGGAATAGGGGGCAGGAACTAAGGCGTGAATTGATCTTTCAGCCAGGCTTTCAAAGCCCTGGTTGCGGCGGACGTGAACTTCGCCGAAGGCCGGATGAAATAGATTCCCCCGCGCTCGCCCAGCTCCCAATCCGGCAACACCCGCATCAGTTCACCATTGCGCAGCGCCTTCTCGAACAACCAGTCACCCGCACCCAAAATGCCTACGCCAGCACACGCGGCGCTGAGCAGCGCTTCGCTGTCATTGGAGGTCAGCGAACCCCAATCGCTTTTTGATCGACCCAGACTTCGCCCGATGCGGGACTGGCGGGCGTGAGGGGGTGGACTTCCATGACCTCTGGAGTGCCGGCGCAGTGGATGCGGATGACGGATCCCATGGTGCTTACCTGTGTGGTTTGTGGTGCGGGGAAGCATCACTGGTTCTGGAGAGTTTGATAATCCGGGTTCGGCGCAGATGGATGCTGCATCCAGTGCAGCAATCTGTAGGCGCGAGCAAGCTCGCGGCATTGCGAGAAGGCTTCACGCTCATGAAGTTGAGTGTGAAGCCCGAGAACCCCGCCAGGCACCTCTACGAACGAGCAGGTTTCGTGCGTAGCGGAATCGACACTCACGGCTATCTGCAATACGAGCGCAGAACCGATCAGGCTCCGCGCATGTAGCTCCCATATCAGAAGCTGTATTTGGCCGTCAGCATGTAGTTGCGCGGTGCACCGTAGGTATCCGTCGAACCCCAGGTCACGTCATAGCCGATCGCCGAGTAGTAGGTGCGGTCGAAGATGTTGTTGGCGTTGAGTTGCAGGTCCAGGTGCTTGTTCACCTCGTAGCCGGCCATCAGGTCGGTGACCGCATAGCTGCCCTGTTCGATGCGATAGCTGCCATCGTCGAGCGCCACGTCGTTGTACATGCGGCTCTGCCAGTAGACGTTGCCGCCCACGCGGAACTTCTCCAGCGGACCTTGCAGGCGGTAAGCGGTGGACACCTTGAACAGGCGTTCCGGCTGATCCGGGGTGAAGCGCTGGTTGTCGTTGGCCGGGTCCGAGTCCTTTTTGTAGCGGGCGCGGGTGTAGGTGAAGCCGGCACCCACCTGCCAGTTCGGGGTCAACGCACCCTGCAGTTCCATGTCGATGCCCTGGCTGCGAACCAGGCCGGACGATTCGTAGCAGGTCATCTCCGGGCAACCGGTCTGGTCGTCGGCGACGCTGGCGCGGTTCTTCTGATCGACCTGGAACAGCGCCAGGCTGGCGTTGAGGGCGCCGTTGAAATATTCGCCCTTGATGCCGATTTCGTAGTTCTCGCCCACGATCGGCTCGATCACCTTGCCGGAGATGTCCTTGGAGGTTTGCGGGGTGAAGATGTCGGTGTAGCTGGCGTAGACCGAGTAGGTGTCGTTCAGGTCATAGATCACGCCCGCGTAACGGGTGACGTTGCGGGTGACCTTGTAGTCGCCTTCGCCTGTGCGGTTGTCGTAGTCATACCAGTCCAGACGGCCGCCGAGAATCAGGCTCAACGGGTCGGCGAGACTCAGGCGGGTGGTCAGATAGACGCCGTCCTGGCTGGTGACTTCATGGCTGTCGCCGCTGTGCACGAAGTCCGGTTTCGGTGCGCCGATCGCCCATGACAGGGCATAGGGGCTGTACTCGCGAGTGCGCAGGTCGACTTCACGACGGCTGGCGCCGAGCACCAGTTCATGGGTACGACCGAAAGCTTCGAACGGGCCGCTGGCGAAGGCATCGAATGCGGTCTGGTCTTCCTGGGGTTTGGACTGATAGGCCGTTGTCGCCAGCGGGCCGGAGTAGCGCGACAGATAGGTGCCGGAGAACAGCGCGTCCTGCCAGGACTTGGTGGCCGCCAGGTGCAGGCTCCAGTCGTTGGCGAAGTGATGCTCGATTTCGCCGAACAGCGTGTTGATTTCCTGCCGTTTGTTTTCCCAATCCGTGCCCGGGTAAGTGGAGCGCGGCAAGTCCAGATGGTGGCCGTCAGTGCCGATGGGCAGGCCGCCCCAGAAGAAGTTGGTCTGGTCTTCCTGGCGCGAGAAGCCCAGGGTTGCCGTGGTGTCGTCGCTCAGGTCCGCCTCGCCGATGGCATAGAACAAGCCATGGTCGCTTTTTTCCTCGTCGCGAAAGCTGTCCGAGTCGCGGTAGGAACCCACCACGCGACCCCGCACGCTGCCGCTGTCATTCAGCGCACCGGAAGCGTCGAACTCCCCGCGATAGTCATCCCAACTGCCAGCCGCGCCGGTCAACGTGACCTGCGGGGTGGCGGTGGGGCGCTTGCGAATCATGTTGATGGCCGCCGAAGGGTTGCCGCTGCCGGTGACCAGGCCCGTCGCGCCGCGAATGATTTCGACCCGGTCGAACATCGCAAGGTTGGGCTGCACGCCGACGTTCCAGCCGGTGTAAGAACTCGGCAGGCCGTCGTACATGATGTTGTCGATGTCAAAACCGCGTGCGCTGTAGGTTTGTCGACCTGGGCCGCTGGACTGGCTGAGGAACAGGCCCGGCGTTGCCCTGACCACATCGTTCACGCTGGTCATGGCCTGGTCGTCCATGCGCTGACGGGTGATCACGGTCACGGCCTGCGGGGTTTCGCGCATGGTCAGCGGCAGCTTGGTGGCGGTCGACATGGCGCCGGTGGTGTACGACCCCGTGCCTTCGGTGGTCTGGCCCAGCTGATCGGCGCTGACGTTCACGGCTCCCAGTGTCAGGACCTGCTGGTCGCTGATCGGCTCGTCAGGCGTTGTCACCGTAGCGGGTTCCTGCGCGAGTACAAAGGGCGAGGTGCTGGCCAGGGCAACGGCAACGGCGAGAGGGCGGGGCCAAAAAAATTGCACGCGAAAGTCTCCTTACAGAATGGATGTCGGATTGAGCGAATGGGGGGGGTGTTTCAGCGGCGGCGGGGTCGACCGAATTGCGTTACGAGGCGGACATGGGCACTCACACAAATGCTGTTGAGATTACTTGTGATAATCATTCTCAACAGAGTGCCAGATTGGATCCTGGAAAAAAAGCAATAATTACCAATTGGTTAACGAATTTTTCACAATTCGAAATGACTTTAGGAGCGAGCTGCTTGCGATGGCCGTCAACGTTAACGCGGGAAACATGATGCCCCGCGGCGTCTCTGAGTCCATCGCGAGCAAGCTCGCTCCTACAGTTGATTGCATTCCAATGCAGGAGCTGCCGCAGGCTGCGATCTTTTGATTTTGTCTTTGACAGATCAAAGATCGCAGCCTCGTTTCACTCGACAGCTCCTACAGGGGGCGAGGGGAACTGTGGTTAGCCGCCTTACATCTTGTGCCCCGCATGCTGGTGGTGTTCATCGTGGGTGTCCTGCGCCACCGGTGCTTGCGGCTGCAGGCGTTCGGTCTCTTCGGCCAGATAGGTCAGCACCGCATTGATCTCGATCTCCCCCAGGCGCAGGTTCGGCATCGCCAGGCTGTTGTATTGCTCGAACAGCTGGGTGGCCAGCGCATCTTTCTCCGCCAGCATCACGTCCGGTTCCTTGATCCAGCGTTTGAGCCATTGCGGGTCGCGTTGGCGGGTGACGCCGATCAGGTCGGGGCCGATGCTGCGGATGCCGGCGTTCGCGGTGTCGCCCACGGTATGGCAGGACGAGCAGCGGGTGCGGTAGATCTGCTCGCCGGCGCTAGGCGGACGAAGGGTCGGGGCGGTGGCGTAGTCCTGGGTGCTGGTGCTCGGCTGTTTCCAGTTCTGCAAGGTCTTGCCCAGGCGGTCGGCGAGGATGTACGGGTTCTCCATGGGCGAGGATTTCATCCAGCGCCCGGTGCTCTGGTTGCCGATGATCAGGCTCAGGTTGTGGTCCTTGTTGCGGCCGTTGTCGATGCCTTCGATGAACAGGCCCAGGCTCTTGCGCAGGGCGGTGATGTCATCCTTGTTGCCGGTGAGGAACTGCCAGCCCGGGCCGACCCTGAATTTCTCGGTGTATTTCTTCAGCACCTCTGGGGTGTCGGTTTCCGGATCGATGGTGATCGAGTAGAGAAAGATGTCCTTGCCGACCCGGTCGCCCAGCACCTTCTGGACCTGGAGCAGGCGCGCGGTTTCCAGTGGGCAGGAATCGGTGCAGGAAGTGAAGATGAAGTTGATCGCCACCACTTTGTCTTTGATCAGGTCATCGAAAAAATGCACCTTCTGGCCGTCCTGATTGACCAGTTCGGTGTTGGGGAAATAGTCCTTGCCCCAGGGTGTGCTCGTGCCGTTTTCCTCGGCAACGGCGGCGGCCCCGCCAGTGATGCCCAGGGTGAAAAGCAGCAACAGGCGAAGGAGTCTGATCGTCCGGTTCCAATATGAAGTGATCATGATTGCGTCCTGTGCAGAGTACTGATTGAAGCCTTGCACTCCAGCGGTACCGGCTGGAGTGCAAGGTGATGCCGGTCAACGGACGGAGATGGGCGCTGTGACCGACTTGCCGGAGGACGATTTGATCGTCACGGTCGCGGTGGCCGCCGGCCCGTTGCCAGTGGTGCTCGCCGAGATCCTCCAGCGTGCGCCGGTGGCGGTTGGCGTCAGGGTCGCCGTGCCCAGTACCAGCGGCCCGCCGGTGGTGGCTGCGGTGACGGTCAGCACCGATCCGGTCAGTGACGTGGTCCCCGCCAGGTCCCAGGTGTAACGGTTGTTGCTGCGTACCGCGACCGTGGCGCTGGTCACTTGCAGGTCCTCGTTGCTGGTCGCCGCCGGTGCCACCGAGACAGTCACGGTGCCAGGCGTTGCCGAGACGCCACCTTTGGCATCGCGCACTTCATAGGTGAAGGACGCGGTGCCCGGCTCGGTGAGTGCGGCCGGCGGTGTGTAGATCACCCGGGTGCCATCGGTGGTGGTCGTGCCCATGCCGGAATCCGGCTGGGTCAGGCCGACCACAGTCAGCGGCACGTTGTTGTCCGGGTCACTGTCGTTGGCCAGCACGTTAAGGGTGACCGGCACACCGGCGGTGGTGCTGCCGGCGTCGGGACCGGCGATCGGCAGCTTGTTGGTGCTGTTGTCGTCGCCGCCTTCGTCTTCGTCCTCGTCATCGTCATTACCGCCATCGCCTTTGCCACCGGTACGGAAGGTCGGCAGAGCAGCGGTGGCAACGTACTCCACGACATCCCAGCTGGGCAGCGGTGTCGGCATCAGCTCGAACTGGCCTGGGTGCTCGACGTCCCAGCGCAGCAACATCGACGAGTCTTCGTGCTGGGTGTTGTGGCAGTGCTCCATGTAGGTCCCGGCAAATTCGCGGAAGCGGATCGCCATGGTCACTTCGGTGGAACTGTCGACTTCCGGCCCGATGCGGTACACGTCCTTGCGTGCCCATTTTTCCCAGTCCGGCGGTGCCTTGCCGTCGCGGTTGAGGATCACCCCTTCCTCGAAGTGCACATGCACTGGGTGGCTCCAGCCGTTGCCGCCGTTCTTGATGTTCCACACTTCCAGGGTGCCGTCGCCGCTGAAACCGGCGTCGGTCGGCCCGGTGGACAATTGCGCCGCTGCGGTGAGCTGGCGTGGGTCCATGGAGTAGCCGAAGCCGCCGTCGGTCTTGATGGTCCAGGGCGCGGTGTCCGTGCCATCGGAGCGGCCGAAGGTGAAGCTGCGGTGACGGGCCAGGTCCAATTTTGCCTTGTCGGCCACGTCGTCGCGGTTGATGGTCAGCGGGATCATTTTCTTGCCGGCCGGTTTGCCGGGCTTGGCCGGCTCATAGGCGACAGGGTCCATGCTCAGGTCCTGTCCGGAGTATTCCTTGACGATCAGTTGCAAGAACTTGCCCACCACCGGGTCGCCCTTGTCCCACTGCGGTCCCTTGCTGCTTTGCTTGAGCACGGCCTTGTATTTCTCGGACAGGACATCGCCCAGCGGCACTTCCTCTTTCTCCGGACCCTTGCCGGTCTTGTGTTCCATCAGGTTGACGAAGTACAGCTTGTCGCCGGTTTTGATCCCGTTTTTCGCGAAGTTGATGATGATGTCGTAGCGCTCGGCAATCGCCTGGGTCGGCAGGATGCCGTTGTTGTCCTTCAGGTCGCCGTCGCCATCGAGGTCCATGCTGCCGTCGAAGGGAATGGCGTGTTCCATGATGTTGCCGTCGTTGCCGATCATGTGGAACGGCACCCGGGCGTAGGACACACCGGAACCTGACGGGCCGGGGAACTCGCCCCCGGTGCCCTTGATTTCCCGTACCACGGCCAGCTTCATGTAACGCGACACCGAGCCGTTGAGAATGCGGAAGCGGTAGCTGCGGGCGCGCACGTTGAGGTAGGGCTGGTACTGCCAGTTCACCAGCATCTGGTCACCGATGAAGCCGTCGGTGTTGAACGGGTTGAACCACAATTGGCCGTTGGCATCCCAGGCCTTGTCGGCCACCACCAGGTTCACGTCATAGTCGCGGTTGCCCCAGGGCATGGCGCTGCCGCTGGGCAGGCGCAGGTTCACGCCGTCCTCGAAGGCTTCGTTGCCACGGTCGATGGCGCTGTAGTAGTTCATCATCACCGCGTTGCCCTTGTAGACGTTCTGTGCGGTGAAATCGAGCATGTGGTCGTGGAACCAGTGGGTGCTCATGGTTTCGCGCCAGTCGCCGCGGATCTTGATGCTGCCGTTCTCGCAGGTTTTGAGGCCCGGGCTCAGGTCGTTGGTCCACAGGGTTTCACCCGGCGAGCATGGGAATGCCGCGCGCGGGTCTTCGGCCTTGGTGTTGATGGTGTCGTAGCCGGCCAGTTGCACCGGCCAGCGATAGTCGTAGTACTGACCGGGGAAGAAGAAAGCGTTGGCATAACCATCGCTCTCGGCCGGGCTGTGACCGTTGTGTTCGTGGGTGCTGATGGTGTGCAGGCCGAAACCGTTGTTGGCGGCCGGATCGATCGGCAGGGCGTTGTAGTGACGCATCAGCAGCGGTTGGCCGTAGCGCACCATCAACAGTTTCGGCGGCAGGGTGCCGTCGAAGGTCCACACCGAGTTGTGGTTCTGGATCGGCATCTTCGGATGGATGCGAATGTCGATGCCTTTGGTGGTGCCCTTGGTGGTTGGAATGTCCGAGGTCTGGTAGTAGAGACCGCCCGGACCGAATTCACCCTTGGCGTAGCCGTGCATCTGTTTGCTGTCGCGCAGACCGAGGTTCTGCCGGGCGCCGGCTTGCACGGTCTTGAACGCGGCTTGCGGGTAGAACTCGTTCCAGCGTTGGTGCGACCAGCCTTTGCCGCCTGGCCGTCCTTCCGCTGGTGAGCCTACCGGAGCGCGGTTGAGGAAGGCTTCGATCTGCGCCTTCCAGGGGTTGCGGTCCAGTACGTTGGAGTATTGGGTCGGGAACGGCGTCAGCCCCGGTTGACGCAGGAAGGCTTCCAGCGCGGTTCCCGAAGGGCCGCTGCGGGCGATGCTGTTGGGGTCCTGGCCGGGCATCGGGCCCACCGTCGGCACGGGGAAGGTCAGTTGCCCCGGCGGTGTTTGCGGGTCGAGTTTCTCCGGGCCGAATTCTTCGAACAGGAGGATTTGCTGGGTGAAGGGTTCGGCGCCAAACAGCGGGCTTGGCTTGCCGTTGGTGGGGAAGTTGAACGAGGTCTGCAACGCAGGGGGCAGGACGTTATCGGCCCTTGGTGTGTTGCGGTCGCCCTGGCCGCCGTTGGGCAGCGACAGCGAGCCGTGGTTGGCCTCCGGCATGGTGCGGATTTCCAGCAGCGCGGCCGCGGGGTCGGCAGGTTGCGGCCGATAGTAAGAGGGGTCGGTTGGCGATGGCTGGCTCTCATCGTCGATCGGTGAAGCCCCCGCGTCCCCCATGGTGAGTGCGAACAAGATGGCCGAAGCCATGTCCGGCCGTATCAGGCGTGAGAAAGAACGGTTGGGTTGTTTGGTCTTCATTCTTTTGCCTCCCCGGCAAGGTGTGGCGCTAGGCCAGACCTGCATCGCGTTGATAGCACTGTGCCCTATATTTGGGCGTCAAGCAGGGACCGTGCCAGCGCTCGCGGCGAACGGGAAACGTGAGCAAATGTTTCATGGATCCAACAGCCTGCGGACGACCGGGATGGTTTGCCGGGGTGTTTCAAGAGGGGGACAGGTGGGGGCAAAGCCCCTGAGT
>NZ_JABFMP010000074.1 GCF_013359595.1 Pseudomonas sp. C1C7
CCGCACGGCGCTGCGCGCCTCACCCCCGGATGAACGCCTCCACTCAGCCTGCCGACGGGGCGGGTGGATCAAAATCAAAAGCGAGGCGGCCTACCGGCCGGCCTGATCGGATTTGGTTCGTGTAGGAGCTGCCGAAGGCTGCGATCTTTTGATCTTGCGCTTTAAAATCAAAAGATCGCAGCCTCGTTGCACTCGACAGTTCCTACACAGGAGGTGCGACCGGATGCATGCGCAGGCCCTTACTTCCGGGCCTTGAGGATCACGAACTTCGGCGTGGCCGCAACCTGTTCGACGCCGCGGAACAGCCGCGCCAGTTTGCTGTGGTAACCCAGGTGGCGGTTGCCGACGATGTACAGCGCACCGCCCACCACCAGTGCTTCCCGGGCTTGCTGGAACATCCGCCAGGCGAGGAAGTCGCCGACTACTTGTTGCTGGTGGAAGGGTGGGTTGCACAGCACTACGTCCAGCGATTGCGGTTCCTGTCCGGCCAGGCCGTCGCCGGGCCGGACGATCACTTCACGTTCGCCCAGGGCCGCACGCCAGTTTTCTGCGGCCGATTGCACGGCCATGAAGGATTCGTCCACCAGCGTGTAGTGGGCGTCGGGGTTTTGCAGGGCGCTGGCGATTGCCAGCACGCCGTTGCCGCAACCGAGGTCGGCCACGCGTGACGTTCCAAGGTTTTTTGGCAGGTGTGGCAGAAATGCCCGGGTGCCGATGTCCAGGCCTTCGCGGCAGAACACGTTGGCGTGGTTGAGCAGTTCGATGGCGGGCGCGTCGAGGCGATAGCGGGTGGGGTAAGGGGAGGTGGCGGGCGCCTTGTCTTCGGCGGTGGCAATCAGCAAGCGGGCCTTTTTCACGGCCAGCGATGCCTGGACCGGGCCGATGTAGCGTTCGAGCAGATCACCCGCGGCGCGTGGCAGGTGCTTGATCATCGCGGCGGCGACTACTTGAGCGCCGGGTGCCAATTGGCCTTGCAGGCGGATCAGTTGCTCTTCCAGCAGGGCCAGGGTTTTCGGCACCCGGATCAGCACGCGGTCAAAGGGGCCGGTCGCCGTTTCGCTGGCAGGAATGGCCGGCACCGCGTCGAATGCCTGGCCGTTACGGGCCAGGTTCTTCTCCAGTCCCTGAAAGGCCAGGAATGAATCGCCACTGCTGGTCACCTTCACCTTGCCCACCAGGCTGGCGGCCAATGCGCCGAAACTGTCGTTGAGCACCAGCACCCGCGTATCGATCGAAGGCTGCTGTTCGGCCAGATGGTTGAGCAGGTATTCGTCCGCCGCGTCGAAGGCCTGCAGCGGTTCGTTCTGCTGTTCGGGTTGGCGGATCAGGTCGAGGCTGGCGAAAGGTGTTTCGAGCAAAGGCATGGGGCGGGCTCTGGATAATCAAGCTCAGGGGAATAATCCCGCGCCCAGGGGCGTTGTGGCGGGCGGGGTCGTCCGAGTGTACTGCGTCGTGGAAGGCTCACACGTCATCACTCAGGAGGAACCGCGGATGGTACGTTTTTTTGAGTCGGATTGCCCGCAGGTTTTTCGCCTCAGCGCATCGTGTCGCTGTCGAGATAGCCCGCCTTGGCGGCGGCGATCACGGCCGAAACCTTGTTGTTGACCCCCAGTTTGCGGATGGCTTCCTGGACATGGAAGTTCACGGTACGCGCGCTGAGATTGAGAATTCGGGCGCTCTCGTACGCGGTCTTGCCCGCCGCCGCCAGGTTCAGTACGTCGATTTCCCGCGGCGACAAGTGGGTCCCGCCGTTCTTTTCCGGCTGCCTGGGCACCGCCTGGGCGACCAGGCTATGCAAGTGGCGGCCGATGAAGGTGGTGAAGCCAAGGTTCTCGTACAGCTCCCATGCGCTGATCGGGCAATGACTCCTGGCCACGCTGACAATGCTGCACAAGCCGCTGTCTTCGTCGTGCACCGCCTGGGACCAGCCGTGCTGTATGCCTTGCTCCTCGAGCGCGTCCCAAATCCAGGGGGTGTTGCCAAACAGATCCTCGCTCCAGAGAACCGGCAGCGTTGTTTGATTGCAATGAGCCACTATCGGGTCGGTGACGACAAGTTTCTTTCTCTCGTACTCGCGGCTCCAGGCAACGGGGTAATTGTTGTACAGCAGGGTGTGGAACTGCTCTGTTTTTGTCGGGCAAGTGGTTGAAAAGGCAAAAAATTTGAAGCCCATATTCTTCACGAAATTAAGAGAGCTCTGGAAGGCATTCCCAAGTTCGGTTGTAGAGGATATTTGTTCAAGTTGCGACTCCTTCCACCGTTCCATCATGGAGCTCCAAATGTGTTTGGTCTATATGGTTAATTGGATCCAGAGTGTTTGCGATTGGATTGTAGGAGAGATCCCACAACTGTGTTGAGTTTTTTTTGAATTTATATCGAGGGAAAAGTTGGGTGTCCGGTTCTATCGTGGATATTTCTGAAATCAGACATTGAATGTCATCATTAATATTAATTGCCCGGTTACTAATAGGGTGATGTCATATAGCTATTATTTGTATGTAGAAATGTTACAACTAAATGATAGGCATCTGCCCTAAAGACACCACAAATCACCAGTGTTTATGCGGCGCGCTTTGCGAGACACTGCGGCCATGATTTCCCTGGAGCCGCACATGACCGTCAGTGAAGAGAAATTTACTCGCCAGACCCTGCTCGACGTCCAGCCGTTGACTCCGAACCTGTTCACCCTGCGCGCCACCCGGGATCCGGGCTTCCGCTTCCGTGCTGGCCAATTTGCCCGCCTGGGTGTGACCAAGGCAGATGGCAGCACCGTGTGGCGTGCCTATTCCATGGTGTCGTCGCCCTTCGACGAGTTCCTTGAGTTCTTCTCCATTGTCGTACCGGACGGCGAGTTCACCAGCGAACTGAGCCGACTCGGCGTCGGCGATACGTTGCTGGTCGATCGCCAGGCTTTCGGTTATCTGACCCTCGACCGTTTTGTCGATGGGCGTGATCTGTGGCTGTTATCAACCGGCACCGGCATCGCGCCGTTTCTGTCGATCCTCCAGGACTTCGAGGTGTGGGAGAAATTCGAACGCATCATCCTGGTCTACAGCGTGCGCGAAACCCGTGAGCTGGCCTATCAGGAGCTGATTGCAGAGCTGGCGCAACGCGAGTACCTGGCGGAACATGCGCACAAGTTGCAACTGATCAACACGGTAACGCGGGAACAGCATCCCGGAGCGCTGAACGGGCGGATAACCACGCTGATCGAGAATGGCGAGCTGGAACGTGCGGCAGGGGTGGCGCTGACACCGGAACACTCGCGGGTCATGCTATGCGGCAATCCGCAGATGATCGACGACACGCGTAAACTGCTGAAGCAGCGTGACATGCACTTGAGCCTGAGCCGCCGGCCGGGGCAGGTGGCTGTAGAGAACTTCTGGTAAAGGCCCCATCGAAAACCTGTAGGCGCCGAGCTTGCTCGCGATGGTCGTCAACGATAACGCTGACAGCCTGACACACCGTGGCGCGCTCAGGTGCATCGCGAGCAAGCTCGCTCCTACAACAGATCAGGCGTCAGCTTTCAGGGCTTGTTGTTCTGGGCCTTGAGCAGGTCGCGAATTTCCCCCAGCAACTCTTCTTCCTTGCTTGGAACCGGCGGCGCAGACGGTGCGACCGCCTCTTCGCGCTTGAGTTGGTTGATGGCCTTGACGCCCATGAAGATCGCGAATGCGACGATCACGAAGTCGATCATGCTCTGGATGAATTTGCCGTACGCCAGCACCACGGCGGGGGCGTCGGCGGTCGCTGCCTTGAGCGTAATGGCCAGGTCACTGAAGTCCACGCCGCCGATCAGCAAGCCAATCGGCGGCATGATCACGTCACCGACAAACGAGGTGACGATCTTGCCGAAAGCCGCACCGATGATGATCCCGACGGCCATGTCGACCACGTTGCCTTTGACCGCGAAGGCCTTGAACTCATTGATCACGCCCATAGGTTATTTCCTTGTTACAGATGAGGTAGGTGAAGGCAGTGTAAATCAGCAAGGTGCATCCTGCTTGAAACGGCTGCCTGAGACGCTTGCCTGCAGTCGACCGGAGGGGCGTTGAAAAGTTTAAATCCAATGCACTCCAAAACGAGATGCCCATCTTTGGCATGGGACTGATGGACCAGATATGCCAACAAGCATTCTGATGTTTAGTTGTGCCGTGATTGGAAGATGGAAGATATGAGTTCAATGAAATAGGTGATTAATACCATCGGTATTATTTCAGTGGAGGCTAAAGTAAATGCTCTAAACTTGCGCAATGGGTTTGTTTTTTATGTGGATTAATAAAAGTTGAAGTTGGTCTATCTGCTAGAGATGGAGTTGTACGGTCGGAGTTTTGCTCTATAACTGTTGTACAAGATTTACCAGCATTATTCGTCCGCTAAAGGCAGAGTGTCTCGAGTTCCTTGTACAAGCCGGGTTCATTGGGTACTGCAGAAGCGTTCTGTTTATCCAAGACCGGTTCGTTTCCAACCTGCGCGTTACGGTGTATTACCGTGCGGGCTCATCACTCCCGCCTGCGTTATCATCGCGGTTTTTGCCGGGGGTTCAGATGGCCAAGGCCAAGCGTATGTATGGCTGCACCGAGTGCGGCTCAACCTTCCCGAAGTGGGCCGGCCAGTGCAGCGAATGCGGCGCCTGGAACACCCTGACCGAAACCATGGTGGAAAGCGGCGGGGCCGCGGCACCGAGCGGTCGCACCGGCTGGGCTGGCCAGCAGGCGCAGATCAAGACCCTGGCCGAAGTCAGTGTCGAGGAAATTCCGCGGTTCTCCACCGTATCCAGCGAACTGGACCGGGTGCTGGGAGGCGGTCTGGTCGACGGCTCGGTGGTGCTGATCGGCGGCGATCCGGGCATCGGCAAATCGACCATCCTGTTGCAAACCCTGTGCAACCTGGCCAAGAG
Source organism: Pseudomonas sp. C1C7 (assembly GCF_013359595.1). GTDB lineage: Bacteria > Pseudomonadota > Gammaproteobacteria > Pseudomonadales > Pseudomonadaceae > Aquipseudomonas. Next base: position 4,901 of record NZ_JABFMP010000074.1, read on the forward strand.
CATGCCGGCGCTTTACGTCACCGGCGAAGAATCCCAGCAGCAAGTGGCCATGCGTGCCCGTCGTCTGGGTCTGCCACAGGATCAATTGCGGGTCATGACCGAAACCTGCATCGAATCCATCATCGCCACGGCCCGTCAGGAAAAGCCCAAGGTCATGGTGATCGACTCGATCCAGACGATTTTCACCGAACAACTGCAATCGGCGCCGGGCGGCGTGTCCCAGGTGCGCGAGAGCGCGGCCTTGCTGGTGCGCTATGCCAAACAGAGCGGCACGGCGATCTTCCTGGTCGGCCACGTGACCAAGGAAGGCGCGCTGGCCGGTCCCCGGGTGCTGGAGCACATGGTCGATACCGTGCTGTATTTCGAAGGCGAGTCCGACGGGCGTCTGCGGCTGCTGCGGGCGGTGAAAAACCGTTTCGGCGCGGTGAACGAGCTAGGCGTGTTCGGCATGACTGACAGGGGGTTGAAGGAAGTCTCCAACCCTTCGGCGATTTTTCTGACACGTGCTCAGGAAGAAGTACCGGGCAGTGTTGTCATGGCAACGTGGGAAGGCACCCGACCGATGCTGGTGGAAGTCCAGGCGCTGGTGGATGACAGCCACCTGGCTAACCCGCGTCGGGTGACCCTGGGGCTGGATCAGAATCGTCTGGCGATGTTGCTGGCGGTCTTGCACCGTCACGGCGGCATTCCGACCCATGACCAGGACGTGTTCCTCAACGTGGTCGGTGGTGTGAAAGTGCTGGAGACGGCTTCGGATCTGGCGTTGATGGCGGCGGTGATGTCGAGTTTGCGCAACCGGCCGTTGCCTCACGATCTGCTGGTATTCGGTGAAGTCGGCCTGTCCGGCGAAGTGCGCCCGGTGCCCAGCGGGCAGGAGCGCCTGAAGGAAGCCGCCAAGCACGGTTTCAAGCGCGCCATCGTGCCTAAGGGCAACGCCCCGAAAGAAGCGCCGCAAGGCCTGCAGATCATCGCCGTCACACGCCTCGAACAGGCCCTCGACGCGCTATTCGAATAACCGCAAATCCCAATGCAGGAGCTGCCGAAGGCTGCGATCTTTTGATTTTCAAGATCAAGAGATCGCAGCCTTCGGCAGCTCCTGCAGATAGGGCGTTCAGATTTCGATCAAAGCGCCCAGTTCCCGCTCAAGCTCCTGCGGATCCCCCAGATTGAGCTCGATCAATCGCCGCAAACGCTCGATGGATTCCAGGCTGATGTGGTGGCAGACGAATCCCAATTGCCCATGGTCCTCATGGGTCAACTGCACGTCCATTTCGATATCGACGTCGTCGCTCAGATGAATGTCGATGAAAAAGTCCTGCTGCGGATCGCCCAGCCACGGTTCGGGCCGCTGGATCAGCAAGCCCTTGAGTGACAGGTCGATCAGCTTGACCGGCCAGACGAATTCCCCCTGGCTCAGCTCGGTCCGGGCATCGAATGCGATACGTTTGAATTGGCGACGATCGACAGGGTGCTCGCTCATGGCGCTATCCTCTGGATGTTCGCTGACTATAGACCCGCATTGTCAGAATCTGCCAGCCAGAGCGAGGCTCCAGACCAACGTTGGGTATGGTCTTTACCGTCAGGAGAGCTAAACTCGGGGTGGCTGTCCTTCTGTCCACTCTGGCTGGAATAAACAAATGAAAAATAATAATAGCCCGCTACGCCATCTACCCTGGCTGGTGCTGGCAATCCTGGGCGCGTGCGCCCTGGGTGTAGTCGCATTGCGCAGGGGCGAGGCGATCAACGCCTTGTGGATTGTGGTCGCTGCCGTGGCCATCTATCTGGTCGCGTACCGCTACTACAGTCTGTTCATCGCTAACAACGTGATGCAACTCGATCCGCGGCGGGCCACCCCCGCCGTGCTCAACAATGATGGTCTGGACTACGTTCCTACCAACAAACACATCCTCTTCGGTCACCACTTTGCCGCCATTGCCGGCGCAGGTCCCCTCGTCGGTCCGGTCCTGGCGGCGCAAATGGGCTATCTGCCCGGCACGCTCTGGCTGATCGCCGGTGTGGTGCTGGCTGGTGCGGTGCAGGACTTCATGGTTCTGTTCCTCTCCACCCGCCGCAACGGACGTTCGCTCGGTGACATGGTGCGCGAGGAAATGGGCCGCATCCCCGGCACCATCGCGCTGTTCGGCTGCTTCCTGATCATGATCATCATCCTTGCGGTGCTGGCGCTGATCGTGGTCAAGGCCCTGGCTGAAAGTCCGTGGGGGATTTTCACCGTGATGGCGACCATCCCGATCGCGATGTTCATGGGCATTTACATGCGCTACATCCGCCCGGGCCGCATCGGCGAAATCTCGGTGATTGGCGTGCTGTTGCTGCTGGGCTCGATCTGGCTGGGCGGGCAGATTGCCGCTGACCCGGTCTGGGCCAAAGCCTTTACCTTCACCGGCGTGCAGATCACCTGGATGCTGATCGGCTACGGTTTCGTTGCCGCCGTGTTGCCGGTTTGGCTGATCCTCGCGCCTCGTGACTACCTGTCGACGTTCCTGAAAATCGGCACCATCGTCGCCCTGGCGATCGGCATTCTGGTCACCATGCCAGAGCTCAAAATGCCGGCCCTGACCCAGTTCGTCGATGGCACTGGCCCTGTGTGGAAGGGCGGTCTGTTCCCGTTCCTGTTCATCACCATCGCCTGTGGCGCCGTGTCAGGCTTCCACGCGCTGATCTCCTCCGGCACCACGCCAAAACTGCTCGATAACGAAGTGAACGCCCGTTACATCGGTTACGGCGGCATGCTGATGGAGTCCTTCGTGGCGATCATGGCCATGGTTGCCGCTTCGGTGATCGAGCCAGGCGTGTATTTCGCCATGAACAGTCCGGCGGCGGTGGTCGGCGGTGATGTTGCTTCGGTGGCGGCGGCGGTCAGCAGTTGGGGCTTTGCAATCACCCCCGAAGCGCTGCAGGCCGTGGCCCATGACATCGGTGAAACCACCATCCTGGCCCGTGCCGGCGGTGCGCCGACCCTGGCGGTCGGTATCGCGCAGATCCTGCACAGTGTGCTGCCAGGCGAGAACACCATGGCGTTCTGGTACCACTTCGCGATCCTGTTCGAAGCGCTGT
>NZ_JABFMP010000075.1 GCF_013359595.1 Pseudomonas sp. C1C7
CGGGGCGGGTGGATCAAAATCAAAAGCGAGGCGGCCTACCGGCCGGCCTGATCGGATTTGGTTCGTGTAGGAGCTGCCGAAGGCTGCGATCTTTTGATCTTGCCCTTCAAAAGATCGCAGCCTCGTTCCACTCGACAGCTCCTACAGATGTGCGGGGGCGCCCGCAGATTTTGCGTCCGCCACAAAACCTGTAGGAGCAAGGCTTGCCCGCGAAGGCGGCCTCACAGACAACCCGATTTCCCGAATGTACCCAGACCAAAGCTGTGGGAGCCAGCTTGCCAGCGACGGCGTCCCTACAACTGATAACTGAAACTGATGCTATACCGCGCCCGCCGATTAAACGTATCCAGCGCCTTCTCCGACATCGGCTTGGCCGCTTCCAGTGCGATGTTGTAGTACTTGGCATCGCCAAATCTCAGCCCCACCGCCGCCGATGACATGTCGTTGCCCTGGACCGGCAGTTTGTTGAACCAGGTCTTGGCGCGGTCCAGCACCACGTAAGGTTGCAGCACCCGAACCCAGCTGCCTTCGCGATTGAAGCTGTAGTTCACCTCATACGCCGCACCCCAGCCCTTGTCGCCGGAGGCCTGGTCGTCGGGGTAGCCGCGGCCGAAGTTCTGGCCGCCGAAGACGGCGCGTTCGCTGTCGGGCAGGGTGTCGTCGCTCCAGTAGAGGGCGGCGGAGAGGACGCCTTGCCAGTTGTCGAAGAACTTGTCGCTCTGAACCCCTGACAGGCGCAAGCGGAAGAAGTCCAGGTCGATGGCGCTGTTGTCGGTGTTGGCGCCCATGCCGTCGATGCCCTGGTACAGCCCGCCGCTGAGGATGCGCAGTTGGCGGGTGTCGGCCTTGCGCCAGTCGCTTTCGAACGCCAGGGCGCGGATGTCGGTGCGTTGCTCGACGCTCAAGGGGAAGCCCACCACCTTGTAGCGGGTCTTGTCGTCCACGGCGTACAGGCGCGCGCCGGCACTGAGCACCTCGTTGGGGGAGGCGATCAGCGGATGGTTGAAGCCTATGGAATAGCGATCGTTTTCCCGGTGCGGTTCCAGTTCGAGGCCGTTGTCCAGGCGCACATTGCTGCCCAGATCAGCGCGGTAGCGGGAGGCGGAAAGAAGCAGTTGTGTGCCCTCGGTATTGAGGAACTGGTTATAGTCCAGACGGTAGTAATGCTCTTGATCGTCACCCGGTGGAAACAGGCCGCTGAGGGTCAGTTGTTCGCCCATGGCGGTCTGGGAATTGCTGCTCACACCGAGCAGGGCCTGGGTGCCGTTGCGGTTGTCTTCGGTGGTGCTCAGGGTGCTGGTGAAGGGTTTGCGGCTGACCTGGGAGGTCAGGGTTGACGCGCCATCGGTGGTGCCAGGTGGCGGCACCTGGGCTTGCAAGGTGACGCCGGGAATGCGGCTCATCAGCGTGGTGTAGCGCTCGAACGTCTTGCGGGTCAGCGGGCGTTCGGCCTGCAGTTTTGCCACCAGTTTATCCAGCAGCGCTTTGACCCGGCCAACGTCGCCTTGCACTTGGTAATCCTTGATGTAGCCCTCCACCAACACCACGCGGGCGGTGCCGTTGTCGAAATTCTGCTGGGGCAGGAAGGCGTAGGACAGCAGGTAGCCATCCTGTTGATAACGACGGGTGATGCTGCGGGTCGCTTCGATCAGGTCGGCGAGGCTGGTTTCGTGTCCGAGCAAGGGTTGATAGAGCGCCGCCAGTTCCTCCAGCGGGTAGATCGTGCCGCCCTGGATCTGCACGTTCTTGAGCTGCACTTTGGTGTCCATCATCAGCGGTTCCTGACGCGCGCCGGGCTCGGGGACTTGCAGTGGTGTGGCGCTCGGACGGTAGGCATCGGCAGGCAGGTTCGGCACCGGCAGGTTACGGATGGTTTCGTTGCTGTTGAGGAAGCTGGGCAGGGTGTCGGCGAGGAGGGTGGAGCTGAGGGGGAACAACAACAAAAAAGCCATGACGCGCATAGGGCACTCCCTGTTCGATCGCTGTAGCACCTGGATCTTCGTGACCCAAAGAAAAGGCGGAAGACTGAGTAACATCTTCCGCCCTCAACCAAGTGTAGGCGCTGTAGGTAAGGCCGCCTGCCGACGGCCAGGTGCAAGTTAGCGTCTGTTGCCGCCCAGGGCGCCGGTGAGTCCGCCGATGACACCGCCCAGCCCGCCGGTTGTGCCGGCCGCGCCAGTGCCCGCAGAGCCGGCATTGACCAGGCCGCCAGCGGCAGCGACGGTGCCGCCCACGGTGGTCACGGTATTACCAAGGGCCGTGACCACCGGGTTGGCATTACTGCCGGCTATTGCAGTGCCGAGGTTGGCAACTGCTCCTCCGGTCTGGTTGGTGAGGCTGGCGACGGGGGCGCCGAGTCCGGTGGTGGCGCCGACGTTTTGCGTCAGCCCCGATACCGCGGTGGTGACCGGGTTGATCGCTGCGCCGACGTTGGTCCCAAGCGTGCCCAGCGCCGCCGTCGGTGCGGTATTGGCCACGCCGCTGCCACCCAGTGCGCTGCCGACGCTGGCGACCAGATTGCCGCCGGCCGCACCGGTTATGCCTGCCGCGCTGACCGTTCCGTTACTGTTGCCGATATTCAGGCCGTTGCCGACGTTGACCACCGCGCCGCCGACAGTTTCCAGCAGACCGGTGCCCGGCGTGCCAGTCCCGGCTCCTGTGCCATTGGACACCAGGCCACCTGCCTTGCCGACCGTGGTGCCGACGTTGCTCACGGCACCGCCCACGGTGTTGGTCAGCGCATTGCCGTTGCCGGCATCGGTCACTCGGGTACCCACGCCATTGACGGTATCGCCGACCTGTTTCACCACACCCTTGAGCGGATCGCCCAGCCCGGTGGCGCTGCCCACTTTGTCGGTAGTGCTCTCGACCATGGCGATCACCGGCACCAGTCTGTTGCCGACTTGCTGGGTTACCGTGCCCAGTGGGCCGGTGGTGGTGGCGGTGCTCAGGGTGTCGCCGAGCATGGTGACGCGTTCGCCGACGCCATCGAGCACCGGGGCGACCCGGGTCACTACGCCGCCCACGACTGGAACGCTGCTGGTGGCCGTGGCCAGTTTGCCGCTGACATCGGAAACGCCATTGCCGAGATCCTGCACCACGCCGCCTGCTGCCGACACCGTGACACCCAGGCCATTGGGATCGGTGCCGAGTTTGCCCAGGCCATTGGCCACGCCATCGCCCAGGGTGCTGACGACATTGCCGGTGGTGTTGGCCACGCTCTGCACGACACCGCCGGCCACGGGTACGGAACTCAGTGAATCGCCGATCTGCCCGACGCCTGAGCCCACGCCGCTGACGGTGTTGCCGACATCCTGGACAAGCGTGGTGGTGACCAGAGGCGTTGCGCCGGGGTTGGTCGGGTTGGTGGGATCGGTCGGATTGGTTGGGTTCGTCGGATCTGTTGGATTGGTGGGGTTGGTTGGATCAGTTGGATTGGTGGTGCCACCACCGCCAGTGCCAGCGGTGCCATCGGAACCGCCTGCGCCGCCACTACTGCCGCCCGCACCACCGGTGCCCGCCGTCCCGCCATCCGCGGAGGAGCTGTCCGGGCTGCTGTGATGACCGCCACCGCCGCTGCTGCAGCCGGTGAGTCCGAGGGAAAGCGCGAGCGCCAATGCGATTGCCGATTTGTGCCACACCTGTGAGTTCATGATTCAGAGTCCTTGCACCAGGAACAACGTCGTTGTCATCGAAGGCTGACCGATTCTGTTGCCGGCCATTCCTTCGTCCGTTGTTCACATGACAGTCGCAAGGGCGGTGGTGCGCCATTATTGAATTGGTATTAATGCGAGGCGGTGGTGAGGAAAAATTGCCGTGAAATCAATGAGTCAGGAAGGCGTCGAGAAGAATGGACACTTAAGTGATATACACAATTCAATCGTCCCTGCTCGCTCCTACAGTGGATTGGGGACGCCCACAGATTTTTGTCCACCACGGGCCCTGTAGGAGCGAGGCTTGCCCGCGAAGACGTCCGCCGGGCCCGCAAAAATCCCCAGTCCAAGCAATCAGCCCAGAGGCTGCCAATTGCCTGCCATGTGTTCCAGATCGCCACTGCCGATCAACTGCAACTCCCCACTCGACCCCGCCGCACTGGCCAGCAGCGCCACCTCACTGGGCAACCGCACCGGCTTCTTGAACTGCACCGCGATCTCGTAATTCGCCGTCGGCAAATGTTCATCCAGCGCCGCCAGCGTCCGGGCCTTGTTCCAAAGTCCATGAGCGATGGCCGAAGGAAAACCGAACAGCCTCGCGCTGGCCGCACTCAGGTGAATCGGGTTGTAGTCGCCGGAAACTTTGGCGTAGCGCCGGCCGATGTCCGCGGGGGCTTTCCATTGGGCGATCTGGGTCAGGGGTAGCGTCGAGGCGATTACCTCTTCCACCGGTTCGCCCTCAAGCTTGACCCCGCGACAGAGCATCGTGCTCTGCGCCTCCCACAGCGTTCCAAGCTGATCTTCCAAAGTCGTCAGCAAATCGAAAGTCGCGCCCTTGGCGTGAGGTTGCAGGTTCTGCACGCGCACGCTGACTTGCGCCCGATGCAGACCCCCCATGGGGCGCGATACGCGAATGCGGTTGCTCAGGTGGATCAGCCCGAGCAGGGGAAACGGAAACTCGTGGCGGGTGAGCAGTTGCATCTGCAAGGCGAAGGCGAGGATGTGTGGATAGGTCGGCGGCAGCAGGCTGTTGTCGGCGAAACCGCAGACCTTGCGATAAGCCGCCAGGCGTTGGGGATCGATATCCACCCAGCAGCGCAAACCGATGTCGGGAAGGGTGGTGCCGGTGATTTTTCGTCGGGTCGCGGCTTTCGCAAAGAGCGCCGGCAAGCCGGGTTCGCGATCGAGCTGGTGCCAGTCAGTAGTCATGTCTAGGCCCCCAGAACGCTTTGCCCGCACACGCGCAAGGCTTGCCCGGTGAAGGCGCCGGTGCCCGGTTGCGCCAGCCACGCCACCGCTTCGGCCACGTCCTGCGGCAGGCCGCCCTGGCCCAGGGAGCTCATGCGTCGGCCGGCCTCGCGCAGGCCGAAGGGCACCTTCGCGGTCATCTGCGTCTCGATGAAACCTGGGGCCACGGCGTTGATGCTGATGCCCCGCTCCAGCAGAGACGGCGCCCAGGCTTGCGCAAGACCGATCAGCCCGGCCTTGCTCGCCGCGTAATTGGTCTGCCCGCGATTGCCGGCGATGCCGCTGATCGAGGCCAGCAGAATCACCCGCGCATTGTCGCGCAGCGTGCCGCTGTCGAGCAGTGCCTGGGTCAGCACTTGCGGCGCATTGAGGTTGACCGCGAGCACCGCGTCCCAGAAATCCGGGGTCATGTTGGCCAGGGTTTTGTCCCGGGTGATCCCGGCGTTGTGCACCACGATGTCGACGCCGTCGGGCAGGTGTTCGACCAGTTGCGTGGCGGCATCTTCGGCGCAGATGTCCAGAGTGATGCTCTTGCCGCCCAGACGTGCGGCGAGGGCGTCGAGATCGTTCTTCGCCGGTGGCACGTCGAGCAGGATGACGTCGGCGCCGTCCCGGGCCAGGGTTTCGGCGATGGAGGCGCCGATGCCCCGGGCCGCGCCGGTGACCAGCGCCTTGCGTCCGGCCAGGGGGCGAGTCCAGTCGCTCACCTGGGTGGCGCAGGCGTTGAGGCGAATCACTTGTCCGGAAACGAATGCGCTTTTCGGGGAGAGGAAAAACCGCAGCGGGCCTTCGAGCTGATCTTCGGCACCGTCGCCGACGTAGATCAATTGCAGGGTGCCGCCGCTGCGCAGTTCCTTGGCCAGTGATCGGCTGAAGCCTTCGAGGGCGCGTTGGGCGCTGGCGGCGAACGGATCGCTCAGGGTCTGTGGATCACGCCCGAGAATCACCAAGTGCGCGCAATGATCGAGGTTTTTCATCAGCGGCTGGAAGAACTCGCGCAGCTGTTTGAGCTGCCCGGTTTGCAGCAGATCGCTGGCATCGAACACCACGGCCTTGAGTTTCGGGCCGTGGCCGGGAATCCACTCGGTGGCCATCGAAGGTTCGGCGCCGTAACTGTAGATCGCGTCAGTCAGGCGGTTGGCGAAGGCGTTGACATGCTGCGCCAGTGGCCCGCCGCCGATCAGCAGTGCACCCTCGACCGGCCGCAGCCGACCGGCTTGCCAGCGCTCCAGGCGCACCGGCGTTGGCAGGCCCAGGGCCCCGACCAGGCGGTGGCCGATGGAGGAATTGGCGAATTCGATATAGCGGTCAGACATGGAACGCACTCCGCAAGCTGGGGTTCAAAGTGTGGACCATGATTGGCGATCAGTCGTTCGGTCCGCGAGATAAGGCCTACGCTTGTGCGTTATGACAACGTAGCCCAACGCAATCCTGCAGGAGCGAAGCTTGCTCGCGAAGGCGTTGTTTCAGTGAGCATCAATGTAGCTGACACACCGTTTTCGCGAGCAAGCTTCGCTCCTGCAGGGGTCGGGCTGGGTTTGGTATCTGAATATTTCATCAGGAGCTTTTCATGACTCAACTGCGCCGCGTCGCGATCATCGGCGGAAACCGGATTCCCTTCGCCCGCTCCAACGGGCCGTTCGCCACGGCCAGCAATCAGGACATGCTCACCGCCGCGCTCGAAGGCCTGATCGAACGCTACAACCTGCATGGCCTGCGCATCGGCGAGGTGGTGGCGGGCGCGGTGCTCAAGCATTCGCGGGACATGAACCTGACCCGCGAGTGCGTGCTCGGTTCGCGGCTCTCGCCCGCGACCCCGGCCTATGACATTCAGCAGGCCTGCGGCACCGGGCTGGAGGCGGCGTTGCTGGTGGCCAACAAGATCGCCCTGGGGCAGATCGAGTGCGGCATTGCCGGCGGCGTCGATACTACCTCTGATGCGCCGATCAGCGTCGGCGAGGGCCTGCGCAAGATCCTGCTGCAAGCCAACCGCGCCAGGACCACCGGCGACAAGCTCAAGACCTTCCTGAAATTGCGCCCCCGACACCTGATCCCCGAATTCCCGCGCAACGGCGAGCCGCGCACCGGTTTGTCCATGGGCCAGCACTGCGAGCTGATGGCGCAGACCTGGGGCATTTCCCGTGAGGCGCAGGATCAGCTGGCGATGGAAAGTCACCACAAGCTGGCCGCGTCCTACGCCGAGGGCTGGCACAACGATCTGATGACACCCTTTCTGGGCCTGACCCGCGACAACAACCTGCGCCCGGACCTGACTCTGGAAAAACTCGCGACCCTGAAAACCGCTTTCGAGAAAAGCGCCAAGGGCACGCTCACCGCCGGCAACTCGACACCGCTCACCGATGGCGCGTCGCTGGTGTTGCTGGGCAGCGAAGAGTGGGCGAAGGAGCGCGGCTTGCCGATCCTCGCTTACCTGCGCGACGGCGAAGCGGCGGCAGTGGATTTCGTCAACGGCGCCGAAGGCCTGTTGATGGCGCCGGTGTATGCCGTGCCGCGCCTGCTGGCGCGCAATGGCCTGACCCTGCAGGACTTCGACTACTACGAAATCCACGAAGCCTTCGCCGCGCAGGTGCTTTGTACGCTGAAGGCCTGGGAGGATGCGCACTACTGCAAGACCCGGCTCGGGCTGGATGCGCCCTTGGGTTCGATCGACCGTAGCCGGCTGAACGTCAAAGGCAGCTCGCTGGCGGCGGGGCATCCGTTTGCGGCTACAGGAGGGAGGATTGTGGCGAACCTGGCGAAGTTGCTGGATGCGGCGGGGAAGGGGCGGGGGTTGGTGTCGATT
>NZ_JABFMP010000076.1 GCF_013359595.1 Pseudomonas sp. C1C7
AGCCGCCCCCGGCCATGGATGGCCGATGGCGGCGGGCCCACGGAGCAGGACCGGAGCGAGGGGATGCCGAGCCACAGCGAGGCACCGGACGTCAGGGGATAAAGCGTTTGGTTACTTTGCGCTTTTCAAAGTGACCCGCCGTAAGGGCGGAACCAATAGCGGCCGTTACCGCAGAAATGGATATGTACTCAGAAAAGCATCGCGAGCAGGCTCGCTCCCACAGGAATTCAGGATTTCCATCGGCCCCCCGCACTCCCCAAATCCCGCCCATAAAAAAACCGCGACCCTCCCCCAAGGGCCGCGGTTTTCACGCCGCGCGATTATCTTTGATACACGGTCGCCTGGTTGGCATCGCCAAACTGTTGGACGTTCGCAGTCTGGGAGCTGCCGCCCTGGTCGACACTGGTGATGTTGCCGGTACCACCCTGGGTGACGTAGGCCACGTTCATGGTGTCAGCCTGCTTGACGGTGATCATGTTGTCCTCGCCATACAGCTGCGTGGTGTACGCCTGGTTGCCGGTGCCATCCTGGTTGAACTCGGTGCTGTTGCCGGTACCATTGGTGCTGCCCTGGGCCAGGTTGGTGGTGCCGCGCTGATCGGAGATCAGGATGTTGTCGCTACCGTTCTGGTCGAAGTACAGCTCGTTGTAGGCAGCGGCCTGGCTGACCGTGGTTTTGTTACCGGTACCGGTCTGGTTGGTGGTCATGATGTGGCCGATGCCATCCTGCTTGAAGCTGGCAATGTTGCCATCGCCGTTCTGGTTGACGGTGGCGCGTTGGCTGGAGCCGAACTGGCCGCCCAGTTGCGGGCCTTTCCAGTTGCTGGCGTAGACCTTGTTGTCGTTACCCACCGAGTTGGCGTTGAGCACATGGCTGTCGCCGCTCTGGTAGGTGAAGTGAACGTTGCCGACGCCTTCCTGGTAGATGCCGACAGTGGAACCGATGGACTCGAACTGGTCGGCATAGATGGCGTTGAGGTCACCGACTTGCAGCACATTGGCCACGTTATCCGAGCCGAAGCTCTGGTCAACGATGGTTTCGTTGGTGTTACCAAATTGGTTGATGGTGGCCGAGCTGGCGACCTGGGTGTCTTGCCAGACTTCGGTGCCGTTTTCGTCGCCCAACTGGTTGATGGTCGTGGTGCTGCCGTCGCCACTACGCTGGTCGGCGTAGGCGTAGTTGATGTTGCCGGACTGGTTGATGCTGATCTGCCCGTTCATCTGAGCGATCTGTTCGGCGGTGGCGTAGTTGCTGTCGCCATACTGGATGAGCACGGCGTTGTTACCGCCGCCCACGTCGACCTGTTCGATGTTGGCCTGGTGGTTGTCACCGTATTGGAAGGTATGGCCGGTCGTACCTTCCTGGCTGTCCTGATAGACGAACGAGAAGTTGCCGTTGCCTTCCTGCTGCTGCAACACCTCACCGCTGCCGACACCGATCGACTGGCTGGCATGTGAGACGTTGAGCGAGCCGATCTGGTTCTGGGTGATGACGCTGCCGTCTTCGAACAGCTGCTCGGCGTAGCCTGCGTTGTAGTCGCCGGTCTGATTCTGGGTGATGGTGCTGGTGGCGGTGTCCTGCACGCCGGCCGCATCGTTGCCGGTGCCGACCTGCAGCTGGGTAATGGTGCTGCCGGGCGCGTTGGTCTGCTTGACGTTGGCGATGTTGGCGGTACCGTACTGGCCCTGGGTGGATTCGCTTTCATCAGCCATGGCCTGGACACTGACAACAACCAGGATTGCGGCGGTAAGGGGCGTCAATTTGAACATGATGAAACCTCCAAGAAGTGCAGTGCTTTAGCGATATTGGGTGACCGAAACGCTCATTCCATTTCCTGCCTGGGTCACAGCACTCTGCTGCCCCGTGCCAGCCTGGACGATGTTGGCGTCGTTGTTGTTGCCGTTCTGGGATATCTGTGCGCGGTTACTGCTGCCGGTCTGGGTAATCGACGCGGAGTTGCCGTAACCCTGCTGGTTGATCAATGCCATCAGGTCGCTGCCTTGTTGCAGGATCCAGGCTTCCTGATTGCTCCCTTGCTGCACGATCTGGCCGAGCAGCGACTGGCCGTTCTGTTGCACCAGTGCGATGTTGGCCTGGCCGTTCTGGTCGATCAGTGCGTGCTGGCCTATCACTACAGGCGGCAGCTCACCCAGATCGGCGCCGGGCGCCAGGTCATCGTTCTCCATCAAATCGTCGGCCCGCGCCCCGGCAGTGCCGCAAAGCAGGAGCAGGCAGAGCAGGGCGGCGGTCGACTTTTTCATGGCGTCTTCCCTTCGCGAGAATCGGGCCCCTCCACCCGGTGAGTGGAGGGGGCGTGGGCTCAGTTCGAAATCACCTGAACTGTGCGGGTGGTGCCTTGGGACGAGGTGATGGTGGCTGTCGGGTTCGCCGACGGAACCACTGCGGTGTTGTTGTTCGCCGTGAACCGCCAGCGACCGGTCACCGGCACCGTGGTGGTGCCCAGGGTCTGCAGCCCGGTCGGGGTGGTGACCCTGATGGTGATGGTGTTGCCTGTGGTCACCGACGAGGTCCCTGCAAAGTCCCAGGTGAAGCGGTTATTGGAGCGGGCCGACACCGTCGCCGTGGTCACCGCGAAGGTTTCCGCAGCAGGCCGTGGCGAGACTTGCACCGTGACCGTCGCCGGGGTCGTCGAGACGGCGCCGAAGCTGTCACGGACGAAGTAGGTGAAGGTCGTGGTGAAGGCCGTCGTGACCGTGGCCGGTGGGGTATAGGTCAGGCCGGTGCCATTGTTGGTGACGGTGCCGCGGCCGGTTGGTGGCTGAGTGAAGCTGGCGACGGCGAGCGGCAGGTTGTTTTCCGGATCGGTGTCGTTGACCAGCACGTCGATCGGGATGGCCACACCCAATGTCGTGGCGCTGTCGGCCACCGCCGTCGGAGCCTGGTTAGGCGCCACGGTGATGGTCACGGTGGCCGCCGTGGTCGAGGCCAGGCCTTTCACGTCTTGTGCCTTGTAGGTGAAGGACGTGGTCAGCGGAGCATTGACCACCGCTGGCGGGGTGTAGACGACCGCGGTGGTGCCGCTCAGTACGACGGTGCCCTGGCCGGTCGGCGGTTGAGTCAGCGCGGTGATGCTCAACGGATTGTTGTTGTCCGGGTCGCTGTCGTTGGCCAGCAAGTTGAGGGTAATCGGCACACCGAAGCTGGTGTTGCCGGTGTCGGCGATGGAGATCGGTGCCTGGTTCTCACCGGTGTCCGGCGCTGTACCGACCACGACCACAGGCTCGACATCGACACCGCCGGCGGCGGATTTGATGGTGACGGTGGCCGGTGGCTGACGCAGATCGGTAACGGTCAGGGTCTGCAGGGTGCCGGCTTTGGTCAGGCGACCGTAGCCCTGGGCGACCATGTCCGGGACCACCACTTCATCGGTGGACCTGGCTTCGATGCGCAGGGTGTGATCGCTCCAGCTGTAGCGCGCAGTCTGCACTTTCACCACGTCCGAGACCTTGCTCGATACCGCCGTTGGCCGAGTGGTGCCGCTCGGGTTGGTGGCGGTGACCACCACCACCGGTGGCACGTTGGTGCCGACCAGACGCTGGGCGAAGTACTGGCCATTGGGGTCGCCGACCATGGCGGTCAGGCACGGTGTAGGCGGTGGTCCGGGAACCAGTGCCACGGTTTCGCGGAAGCACAGGGTGGAACCGGTGGGCGATTTGCCGAAGACCTCAACCTGGGTGCTGCTGGTGCCCGGGCCGGTAGAAGTACGGCGGTAAGTGGCACGGCCGATTTCCACAGCGGTTTGCTGACGGCTGTCGAGCACTTTGCCGGACACGGTAAAGAGGTTGGTCTCGATGGTGCCGGCCGGTCCCTGGATGCGCAGGAAGTTGGTGTTGTTGGGGCTGCCGGTGACCGGTTCGCTGATGTTCGGGTCGCCGATGAAGGTATCGATGCCGCCGGTTTCCGGGTTCACTTCGGTGTAAGGGCCGTTGACGCTGCGCAGGAAAGGCCCGACCGCGCCATTGAGCGCGCCGCTGAAGTTGCCCGGTGCGCCGATGCCGATGTCGCGGGTGATGTTGATCGCGCGACGGCCTGGTGTGGCGACCGTGACCGTTTCCTGTCCATAGGGGTGGGTGATGGTGTAGGTGCCGGCGACCGGAATGTTTATGCGCATGCGAATCCGCGCGAAGCTCTGCTGATCGCCCTCGATCGGATTTTCCGAGGCGAAGGCCGCTTCGATCCCGGCCACGTAGGCATCCACGCCATAGCCGGCGGCGTTGTCGTTGATGCTGGTCTCGGCCAGGAACCAGAATGATTCCGGTGGCCAGTTATCCGGGAACACCAGCGGCAGGGTGTCGTCGAAGACACCGGGCTCAGGGTTCAGGATGCACATGTAGGCGGGCGCGCCGGGAGCGCCGGGTGCCCGGGTACTGGTGGCCTTGGATTGGCACAGTTCCAGCGACAGCAGATTGTTGTCCTGATACCACATGGGGAATTTCCCCGTGGCGAAGGTGTAGGGGCCGGGGTCGACGGCGGCGAGTTGCGCGAACGCAGCACTGCCGCAGAGCGAGATAGTCAGCCCGAGCGTGTTGAGTGCGAAGCGTGGCCACTTGTTCATGATGCCTCCTGATACGGATCTGGGCATGAGTGCGTTCATTGCACGATGACCACGTCTTCGATGTCGGTGCCGCCATTGGATGACGTCACCTTGACCTTGGCCGGTGGAATCGGCGAGATGCCGGTCGACAGCGATTTCACTGCGCCGTCGCCGCTCAGGGCGCCGATGGCGACGCCGGTACCGGAGGTGACGGTGAGCACCGGTGGCGAGGTCTCATCGCTGGTAGAGGCCACGACAGTGAGCTGTCCGGTATGCAGGTTGTATTCAGCCTGGGAAATCACCACCAGGTCGGTCAGCGGCGAAGGCACCGTGGTCGGCGTGCTGCTGGGGATGGCCACGTGGTTGTCGGCGGTCAATGACAAGGTGCTCGGCAACGTCGGGTTGGTGGCGGACTGGGCGTACCAGTGGCCGGTGGTGTCGGCCTCGGTCAGGTTCAGCGCCGGGGTGTTGCTGGTCAGGGTCACGGTGGCCGGTGGTGGCGGGGCCATCACGAACACGTCCTGCTGGGCGACAGGTGCACTGGCACCGGCCTTGCGTGAGTAAGTGCTGCGCTCGGCAATGATCGGAGTCGGGCGGACCACAGTGGACAACTTGCCGGAAATGGCCATCACGGTCGTGCGCAGGTCGATGCCGCCAGGGCCTTCGATGCGGATGTAGTTGGTGTTGAACGGGCTGCCGGTGAAGGCTTCTTCCAGGTTCGGGTCACCCACGAATTGTTCCGCCGCACCGGTCACCGGGTTGGTCTCGGTGTAAGGTCCGTTAAGGCTGCGCAGGAATGGGCCGAGGTCGCTCTTGAGTGCGCCGTCGTAGGTTTTCGGCGAGCCGATGCCGATATCGCGGGTCATGTTGATCGCGCGACGGCCGGGGGTATCGACGTTGAACACATCCACGCCGTAGGGGTGGGTGATGACATAGGTGCCGGCAACGGGCACGTCGACCCGGATACGGATCCGGCCAAAACTGACCTGATCACCCTCGACCGGATCTTCGGCGGCGAAGGCGGCTTCCAGGGCGCTGACATAGGTCAGATCAATGCCGCTGGCGGCGTCGACGATCGAACCGTCACCGGTAAACCAGAACGCTTCATCGGGAAAATTGGTCGGGAAAACGATGGGCTGCGTGTCGTCGAAGATGCCGGGGTTGGGGTTCAACAGGCACATGTAGGCCGGTGCGCCTGGAGCGCCGGCAACCCTGGAACTGACAGCTTTGGTCAGGCAAAGATCAAGGGTCCTTCCGTGGGTGTCCTGATACCAGGCAGCGAAATTTCCGTTAGCTGGCAGGTAAGGGCCGGTATCTACAGCGAACAGCGCGGCTTGAGCAACGCCTTGAGCCAGGGCGGTCACAGCCAGTGCGATCGCGGTTTTGGACAGTAAAGGGTGCATGAGTATTCCCTCTATCAAAGTACCTGTCCCTTGAAATGGGTCAGTTGGCAGGTCTTCGGCAACTCCCATGCCAATTGCCGAATTCAGCCGTGAGACGCCCGGCTCACAGGCGTTGACCTGATGTTGGGGGACGGTTCCCCCAAATGTGGGAACGGGCCTTTTTCCCCAGAATTGGGGGTAGGTGGGGGCACAAGGATGGGTGGGGGA
>NZ_JABFMP010000077.1 GCF_013359595.1 Pseudomonas sp. C1C7
CATACATGCACCTCTTACTCATGTTATGCCCGAACACAAAATTTCTGACACCCCCCCTTCGGCAGCTTCTACAGGGTTTCGGGTCGATCACAACATTTGCGAACACCACCAATCCCCCTGTGGGAGCGAGCCTGCTCGCGATGCGGCCCTCACTCCAACGCCTTAATCCGAGCCTCTATAAACCGCCGCTCCGGCACCTGCTGGGTCAACTCCAGCGCTCGCTCATACGCCGCCCGCGCCTGCTCCACCCTCCCCAACTGCCGGCAAAACTCCGCCCGCGCCGAGTGCGCCAGGTGGTAATCCTGCAGTTCACCGCGCTCCAGTATCGCCTCGACCAATTCCAACCCCGCCAACGGCCCATCGCGCCGGGACATGGCCGCGGCGCGGTTCAGCTCGATCACTGGCGAAGGCACCACCCGCAGCAGCACGTCATAAAGCCCGACGATCTGCACCCAATCGGTTTCCTCCACCGAAGGCGCCTCAGCATGCACCGCCGCTATCGCCGCTTGCAGGCAATACGGTCCGAACCGCCGACTCCCCAGCGCCCGCTCAACCAGCGCGCAACCTTCGGCGATCATTTCGCTGTCCCACAGCGATCGATCCTGCTCATCCAGCAAGATCAACTCGCCATCCGCAGCGGTCCGGGCTACCCGTCGCGATTCATGCAACAGCATCATCGCCAAAAGCCCCATGACCTCCGGCTCGGGCAGCAACTCCATCAACAACCGCCCAAGCCGAATCGCTTCGCGGGTCAGATCCTCGCGCGTCACTTGCGCACCGCCGGACGCCGAGTATCCCTCGTTGAACACCAGATAAATCACCCGCAGCACGCTATCGAGACGTTCAGGCAATTCCGCCAGGGACGGCACTTGATAAGGGATTTTCGCGTCGCGGATTTTCGCCTTGGCGCGCACGATGCGCTGGGCGATGGTGGCCGGTGCCGAGAGAAAGGCCCGGGCGATTTCTTCCGTGGTCAGGTCGCACACTTCACGCAGGGTCAGCGGCACCTGGGCGTCCGCCGCCAGGGCCGGGTGACAACAGGTGAAGATCAGGCGCAGGCGATCGTCTTCCACGTCTTCGTCACTCCAGTCGGCCTGCTCCAGCTCTTCCAGTTGCGCGATCAGCATCGGACGCGAGGCGGCGAAGCGAGCGCGGCGGCGCAGCACATCAATGGCCTTGAAGCGCCCGGTGGACACCAGCCAGGTGCGCGGATTGTCCGGCACGCCGTCCTTCTGCCAGCGCTCGACCGCGACGAAGAACGCCTCGTGCAAGGCCTCTTCGGCGAGGTCGAAATCACCGAGCAGGCGGATAAGGGTCGCCAGGATGCGCCGCGATTCCTGGCGATAGACCTGCTCGACCCGCGCCTGCACCGATGCCGGCATCTCAGACATTCAACTGCCGCACAGGGCGCACTTCGACGCAGCCCACCCGGGCCGCCGGAATATCGCCGGCCACCTGCAAGGCTTCGTTCAGATCCCGGGCATCGATCAGGTAGAAGCCGGCCAGTTGCTCCTTGGTTTCGGCAAACGGCCCGTCAGTGATCGACAGCTTGCCGTTGCGCATGCGCACGGTGGTGGCGGTCTGCACCGACTCCAGCGCCTCGGCGGCGACCATCCGGCCACTGCCCTGAACCGACTCGGCGTAGGCCATGCATTCCTCGTCCTTGGGGCTTTCCGGCAGCGAATGCAGCAGGCGCTCATCGCTGTAGACCAGGCATAGGTATTTCATCGCGCTCTCCTGAACCAAGTATTCAAATCAGGGCTGCAGATTGAACAACGCCGCGCCGCTTTCCATGTCGAACGGTGCCGACCAGTGTTCGTGGACGATGCGCCATTGCCCGGCTTCGCGGCGATAGCAGGCGGACACGCGCATCCAGCAGGCCTGGGTTTCGCCCTGCTCGTTAGTGCCACCGCAATGGGCCAGCCAGTAGGCGAAGGCGATGTGTTCGTCAGCCACGACCGTCATGTGGTCGAAATCGAATTTGTGCGGGCCGGCGCACATTTCCATGCAGGCCTGCCAATGCGCGCGGTAGGCGGCCTTGCCGCGAAACTGCAGGGCCTTGACCGCATCGAAGGAGACGATGTCATCGCCATAGAAGCTCATGATCCTGTCGACGTCCTTGGCCACGACGGCCTGGCGGAAAGTCTCGATCAGGGTTTCGATTTCATGGGTTGCGCTCATGGTGGTTCTCCGTTGTTTTTATTTGAAGACACCCTTAGTCGTCTGGCGATCCGCTGGATCGACAACTGAAATAAAAATAATCCAAAGCGACGCAATCGCTAGAATCGAGGCTCATTCATGCAGGAAAAAGGACACTTCCATGACAGCTGAACTCGTGCCTTACGAAAACCTCACGGCGTTGCAGCGCCAGCAGGTCGAGGCGATTGAGGTTCATCCGCAGCAGATCAAGTACTCCGGCGACATTCACGGTGCGTTGCACACCCTGCTGTCCCGGCCGGGACCTGGCGTGAAAGGATTTGCCTTGCTGGCGGATGATATTCCCGTGGCCTTCCTGCTGCTCAAGCGGCCGCCGGCGCTGCCGGCGTGGGCCAATGAACACAGCGCGACACTACACGCGCTTCAGGTCGACCAACGGGTTCAGGGCAAGGGTTACGGCAAGGCTTGCCTGCAGGCACTACCCGCCGCGGCGCGTGAGGCCTGGCCGGAAATCCGCGGGCTGGAGTTGTCGGTGGATGCGGACAATGAATCGGCGATTGGCCTGTATGCCAGGTATGGTTTTGTCGATTGCGGCGAGGCGTACAAGGGGCGGATCGGGTATGAGCGGCGGATGGGCATGATTTTCTGACGCTCCTACACGGGAATGTGTTTACAGGGTCAGCACCATCTCATGCCACGCCATGCCGCCATGGTCGGAGGCCGATGGCTTGATGTAGGCAAACCCGAACCCGGCATACAGCGGAATATGCCGCTCCTTGCACATCAGATGAATGGTCGCCTTGCCCATCCCCTTCATACGCTCGATGAACTCCGCCATCAGCCGCTTCGCCAACCCCTGCCCCTGAAAATCCGGGTGCACCACCACCGACATGATCACCACGTTCGGGCCGGCCGGGTCGTGGCCGATCAACTCCTTGAACGCTTCGTCTGACATTTCCACCTGGAACGCCGCGCCGGAATTGATGAAACCGGCGACCACGCCGTCCACTTCGGCCACGATGAAACCTTCCGGCCAGGTGGCGATGCGGGTGGCGATTTTCTCCCGGGTCGCGGCTTCGTCGCCTTCGTAGGCAAGGGTTTCGATGGCGTAGCAGCGGTCCAGATCGGCGGGGGTGACATTGCGGATGACGGTGTTCATGGCGGCTCGGAATCGGCGTGGGAATGGCCGGGAATCATATCAGCCGCTGAACGAGATCGAGAGACGAATCACCGGACTCGTCTCTCGACAGAGGCTTTAAACGGTAACCGGCAGCCAGATTTCAATCGTGCCGGTGTTGCGCTGCGGGTTGAAATCCGCGCTATAGCGCTCGAACTCCGGCCCCGATGAATGCTGGTAGCCGGACTGCGGCAGCCAGGTGCCATGGATGTACTGGAAGACCTGCGGCAATTGACTCAGCGGCCCCTTGTGCTCGAACACCGCGTATTGCTGGGGCTGGATCTCGACCCAGCGGAAGGTGTCTGGCAGATCGTCGAGCTTGCTGATCGCCACCCCGGCGAGGTAATCGAAGCCGCCCTGGCCGTCGAAATTGAAGCCGACGCCGTAGGTCTCGTCGCCTTTCTGCCCCGGAACGCTGCCGCAATGGGGCGCGAATTTTTCCCAGAGCGCGGGAATGTCCTTGACGGTCTGCTGGTTGAATCGTCCGCCAAATCCTGCGATCAGCTGGAAGTGACCCTTTTCGATACGTGGTTCGGCCAGTTCGACGCGTGTTTGCTCATCCATGGCTCGACTCCTGAAGGGAAAAAGTGGGTTCGGCAGGGAGTATAGAAGCCAAACCCGATTCGCCAACTTACAGGGCGTGCAACTGCTCTACAGCGCCGGCACCGACGAACTCGTTGTAGCCCGATAGGATCACGTACACCGCGAAATAGCAGAAGATCGCCGCCGATGCCATGTAGGAGTAACGCAGCAGCTTGTCGCCCAGCAATTTGCCGCCATGGCTCGCGGCAAAGCACAGGCCGGCGCACCACAGCAGCCCGGCGCAGAGAAAGCCACCCAGGAACAGTGCCGAACTCAGGGGGCCGCCACCGCCGGAACGGGCGATCAGCGTGCCGCCCACTGCGGCGAACCAGAGGATCGCACTCGGCGACGACATGGCGAGGAAGATCCCGCGCAAGAACTCCTTGCGATGGGAGTTTTGGCCGACTTCGGCGGTCTCGGCCAGCAGCGCTTCATGATGGATCGCCGAATAAATCATCTTCGCCGCGAAATACACCAGCAGCGCCGAACCGCCGATCCACAGCACCCAGCGCACGGTTTCGTACTGCAGCAGAACGGTCATCCCGGCCAGCGCCAGCACCGCGTAGATCAGGTCACCGACGCAGGTGCCCAGGCCCAGAGCGAAGCCCTGAAAATAGCCGCGCTGCATCGCCAGAGTGATCATCGCGATGTTGGCAACACCAATGTCCAGGCACAGCGAAAGGCTCAGCAAGAAGCCGCTGGTGAATTCCATCAAACCCTATCCTTCGGAAAAATTTGTTTACATCGAGGCTGGACAGTCTGTCACAGCTGCCCGTACATTGCGCCACAGGTCACCACAGTGGCCAGCGTCGCTCGGACGGTTCCGGGCGCTTACGTTATCGAGGCAACAATGGCCGAACAAGGTTCGCCGCGCCGCTTTGCGCGCATAGATCGACTCCCCCCTTACGTTTTCAACATCACTGCCGAGCTGAAGATGGCCGCCCGTCGTCGTGGCGAAGACATCATCGACTTGAGCATGGGCAACCCCGACGGCGCCACCCCGCCGCACATCGTCGAAAAACTGGTCACCGTCGCCCAGCGCGAAGACACCCACGGCTACTCGACGTCCAAGGGCATCCCGCGCCTGCGCCGGGCGATTTCCAACTGGTACAAGGATCGCTACGAAGTCGAGATCGACCCGGAAAGCGAAGCCATTGTCACCATCGGTTCCAAGGAAGGCCTGGCGCACCTGATGCTGGCGACCCTGGACCAGGGCGACACCGTGCTGGTGCCCAACCCGAGCTACCCGATCCACATCTACGGTGCCGTGATTGCCGGCGCCCAGGTGCGTTCGGTGCCGCTGGTGCCGGGTGTGGATTTCTTCGACGAACTGGAGCGGGCGATTCGCGGCTCGATTCCCAAGCCGAAGATGATGATCCTGGGCTTTCCGTCCAACCCCACCGCGCAGTGCGTGGAGCTGGACTTCTTCGAGCGGGTGATCGCCCTCGCCAAGCAATACGACGTGCTGGTGGTGCATGACCTGGCGTACGCCGACATCGTCTACGACGGCTGGAAAGCCCCGTCGATCATGCAGGTGCCGGGAGCCAAGGACATCGCGGTGGAGTTCTTCACCCTGTCCAAGAGCTACAACATGGCCGGCTGGCGTATCGGTTTCATGGTCGGCAACCCGGAACTGGTCAGCGCCCTGGCGCGGATCAAGAGCTACCACGACTACGGCACCTTCACCCCGCTGCAAGTGGCGGCGATTGCCGCGCTGGAAGGCGATCAGCAATGCGTGCGCGACATCGCCGAGCAATACCGCCAGCGCCGTAATGTGCTGGTCAAGGGCCTGCATGAACTGGGCTGGATGGTCGAGAATCCGAAGGCATCGATGTATGTCTGGGCGAAGATTCCGGAGGCTTATGCCCACCTGGGCTCGCTGGAATTCGCCAAGAAGCTGCTGGCCGAGGCCAAGGTCTGCGTCTCGCCGGGGGTGGGTTTCGGTGAGTATGGCGATGATCATGTGCGATTTGCCCTGATCGAGAACCAGGACCGTATTCGCCAGGCCGTACGCGGGATTCGCGGGATGTTCCGCGCGGATGGACTCGCCAGCAAATAAACGCACGAACCGTGTAGGAGCTGCCGCAGGCTGCGATCTTTTGATCTTGTTTTTTTAAATCAAAATCAAAAGATCGCAGCCTGCGGC
>NZ_JABFMP010000078.1:0-2809 GCF_013359595.1 Pseudomonas sp. C1C7
TGAGTTCGGGATGGGATCAGGTGGTTCCAATGCTCTATGGTCGTCAAGAAATTCTTGAGCTGTACCGTCTTTCGACGTTGCAGCGAATCGGGTATGTGATCTTTGTGGGTTACTCTCGAACTTTCGGTTCGTTTCGTCTTCACCACCGCAATCTGGTCTCTTTCGTCTTTCAACTCGGAGCAGCAAATTGCTTGGGTGTTATATGGTCAAGCCTCACGGGCAATTAGTATCGGTTAGCTCAACGCCTCACAGCGCTTACACACCCGACCTATCAACGTCGTAGTCTTCGACGGCCCTTCAGGGAACTCAAGGTTCCAGTGAGATCTCATCTTGAGGCAAGTTTCCCGCTTAGATGCTTTCAGCGGTTATCTTTTCCGAACATAGCTACCCGGCAATGCCACTGGCGTGACAACCGGAACACCAGAGGTTCGTCCACTCCGGTCCTCTCGTACTAGGAGCAGCCCCTCTCAAATCTCAAACGTCCACGGCAGATAGGGACCGAACTGTCTCACGACGTTCTAAACCCAGCTCGCGTACCACTTTAAATGGCGAACAGCCATACCCTTGGGACCGGCTTCAGCCCCAGGATGTGATGAGCCGACATCGAGGTGCCAAACACCGCCGTCGATATGAACTCTTGGGCGGTATCAGCCTGTTATCCCCGGAGTACCTTTTATCCGTTGAGCGATGGCCCTTCCATACAGAACCACCGGATCACTAAGACCTACTTTCGTACCTGCTCGACGTGTCTGTCTCGCAGTCAAGCGCGCTTTTGCCTTTATACTCTACGACCGATTTCCGACCGGTCTGAGCGCACCTTCGTACTCCTCCGTTACTCTTTAGGAGGAGACCGCCCCAGTCAAACTACCCACCATACACTGTCCTCGATCCGGATAACGGACCTGAGTTAGAACCTCAAAGTTGCCAGGGTGGTATTTCAAGGATGGCTCCACGCAGACTGGCGTCCACGCTTCAAAGCCTCCCACCTATCCTACACAAGCAAATTCAAAGTCCAGTGCAAAGCTATAGTAAAGGTTCACGGGGTCTTTCCGTCTAGCCGCGGATACACTGCATCTTCACAGCGATTTCAATTTCACTGAGTCTCGGGTGGAGACAGCGCCGCCATCGTTACGCCATTCGTGCAGGTCGGAACTTACCCGACAAGGAATTTCGCTACCTTAGGACCGTTATAGTTACGGCCGCCGTTTACCGGGGCTTCGATCAAGAGCTTCGCGTTAGCTAACCCCATCAATTAACCTTCCGGCACCGGGCAGGCGTCACACCCTATACGTCCACTTTCGTGTTTGCAGAGTGCTGTGTTTTTAATAAACAGTCGCAGCGGCCTGGTATCTTCGACCGGCGTGGGCTTACGCAGCAAGTGCTTCACCCTCACCGGCGCACCTTCTCCCGAAGTTACGGTGCCATTTTGCCTAGTTCCTTCACCCGAGTTCTCTCAAGCGCCTTGGTATTCTCTACCCAACCACCTGTGTCGGTTTGGGGTACGGTTCCTGGTTATCTGAAGCTTAGAAGCTTTTCTTGGAAGCATGGCATCAACCACTTCGTCACCCAAAGGGTAACTCGTCATCAGCTCTCGGCCTTGAAACCCCGGATTTACCTAAGATTTCAGCCTACCACCTTAAACTTGGACAACCAACGCCAAGCTGGCCTAGCCTTCTCCGTCCCTCCATCGCAATAACCAGAAGTACAGGAATATTAACCTGTTTTCCATCGACTACGCTTTTCAGCCTCGCCTTAGGGACCGACTAACCCTGCGTCGATTAACGTTGCGCAGGAAACCTTGGTCTTTCGGCGTGGGTGTTTTTCACACCCATTGTCGTTACTCATGTCAGCATTCGCACTTCTGATACCTCCAGCAAGCTTCTCAACTCACCTTCACAGGCTTACAGAACGCTCCTCTACCGCATCACCTAAGTGATACCCGTAGCTTCGGTGTATGGTTTGAGCCCCGTTACATCTTCCGCGCAGGCCGACTCGACTAGTGAGCTATTACGCTTTCTTTAAAGGGTGGCTGCTTCTAAGCCAACCTCCTAGCTGTCTAAGCCTTCCCACATCGTTTCCCACTTAACCATAACTTTGGGACCTTAGCTGACGGTCTGGGTTGTTTCCCTTTTCACGACGGACGTTAGCACCCGCCGTGTGTCTCCCATGCTCGGCACTTGTAGGTATTCGGAGTTTGCATCGGTTTGGTAAGTCGGGATGACCCCCTAGCCGAAACAGTGCTCTACCCCCTACAGTGATACATGAGGCGCTACCTAAATAGCTTTCGAGGAGAACCAGCTATCTCCGAGCTTGATTAGCCTTTCACTCCGATCCACAGGTCATCCGCTAACTTTTCAACGGTAGTCGGTTCGGTCCTCCAGTCAGTGTTACCTAACCTTCAACCTGCCCATGGATAGATCGCCCGGTTTCGGGTCTATACCCAGCGACTAAACGCCCTATTAAGACTCGCTTTCGCTACGCCTCCCCTATTCGGTTAAGCTCGCCACTGAATATAAGTCGCTGACCCATTATACAAAAGGTACGCAGTCACAGAACAAAGTCTGCTCCCACTGCTTGTACGCATACGGTTTCAGGATCTATTTCACTCCCCTCTCCGGGGTTCTTTTCGCCTTTCCCTCACGGTACTAGTTCACTATCGGTCAGTCAGTAGTATTTAGCCTTGGAGGATGGTCCCCCCATATTCAGACAAAGTTTCTCGTGCTCCGTCCTACTCGATTTCATGACTAAGAGACTTTCGCGTACAGGGCTATCACCCACTATGGCCGCACTTTCCAGAGCGTTCCGCTAA
>NZ_JABFMP010000079.1 GCF_013359595.1 Pseudomonas sp. C1C7
ATGTGTTTGGTATGGAGCAGATGTTACGCCGCAGGATTTTTAAGAGAACTTCATTGAGGTGATTGTGAACATCGACCGCATTGATAGGCCGAGCAATCTCCCGCACGCCCCGGTGATGATGCGCCCGTCTCCGTTGTAGGAGCTGTCGAGTGCAACGAGGCTGCGATCTTTTGATTGTTTAAAAGCAAGATCAAAAGATCGCAGCCTTCGGCAGCTCCTACCGGGGAATGCGATCAATTGTGGGAGCGAGCGTGCTCGCTCCTACAGTTCGTAGGCATCACGGTTCTTTTTGATGAACGCCTGCACGCTCAGCGCCGGTGTCCCGGTGACCTGTTCCACCACATCGTTCACCCCCGCAAACACCCCATCCCGATAATCCTGCGCGACTTCGACCAGGTGCTGAACCAGCGCGGCGGGAAACCTGTACTGCTGCTCCATCTTGTCCTTGAACGCCTCGATCGAGGTTGGCGCATACCGGATCTCGATACCCAGTGCCTCGCTCATGGCCGCCGCGATCTCGGTATGGTTCATCTCGACCGGGCCATGCAGGCTGTAGATCCTGCCTTCGTGCCCCGCAGGGTTGGCCAGGAGATGGGCGATCACGCGTCCTTGATCGTCGCTGCTGATCGGCGCGTGACGACCGTTCTCGAACGGAAAGTCGATTTTGCCGGTGGCCAGGATTTCCTTCGCGAAGTGAGGGTAAACCAGCCAATCAGCGAAAAAGGTGGGACGCAGATGGGTCGTCGGCACGCCCGACCAATCGAACACACGTTCGCTGATCCAGTGATCCTGGGCCAGATGACTTCGCGACTCTCGCCGCGCCGAGATCTGCGACATGTTGACGATGGCCTGCACCCCGGTTTCCTTCGCCGCCTGGGCAAAATACGCCGCGCCCTCGATGATTCCCGAGGCGAGCGGATAGAGGAAATAGGCCGAACGGATGCCCTCCATCGCCGCGCGAATTGCATCGATATCGGTGAAGTCGCCGATGGCAATGTCGACTCCGCGCTCACGCAACGCAGCAGCCCTGTCATCGTCCGAGCGCACGTAGGCGCGCACGCGCTTGCCCATCCTGAGCAGCTCATCGATAGCAGCTCCACCTGTGCGTCCGGTTGCACCGCTTACAAGAATTTCTGCCTGGTTCATTACCGCGTTCCTCTCAAGAAATCGGAGCATTGGCTCCTGACAATTGCTTTCAACTGCCGTCCGCTGGGCCGACTTGCTCCTGGATTCAGTTGACTGAAAAAACACACCGCGACAGCTCTCAGCTGTCGAACGGCGCGTTGTCGATCAGGTCGCACACGTTCGGGCAATCGAAGCCGTGGATGTGGCGGCGCCCGACATCCCCCAGCCCGGTGCCGATGGCGGTATGGGGCTTCTTGCGGGCCACCTCTGCCACCGCCTGGGTAAAGGCGGCCTTCATGCCCAGGCGTGGATACAGCGCCAGGGTGTCGTCGATCAGTGAGGGGGTGATTTCTTCCATGAACAAGCCCATGACGTCGACGTGGGCCCCCATGTAGATCAGGGCGATTTCCGGCTGCTTGCGGTCGGCGATGCCGGCGCTGGAATGAAGGGCGATGGCATCCCAGACCAGCGCCGCTTTCTCCTGCGGGTAGCCGTTCGCGCGCAGGAAGCGGCTGGCCGCATCAGCGCCGTCGACTTCGAAACGCTGATCGGCGCAGAACTCCTCGGTGAGCCCCAGGTCATGCAGCAGTGCAGCGAGATAGACGGTTTCGCGGTCGTACTTCAGACCGCGCCGCTGACCGAGAAAATCGGCGAACCACCAGGTGCGATGTACGTGATGCTGCAATGCCTTGGAGTGGACCCGATCGACGAGCAAAGCCGCTCTGCGGGTGAGTTCTGAGTCCGGGGCGATGAGGCCGCCGAGGGTAACGGGAGTGTTCATGCGGGCTTACCAGATGGAGTGGACATGACTCCAATTTAAGGATTCCCGAATGTCCAAATTGACTATTTTCAGTCGATTCGTGCCACAGTGAGTGAAAGGTCAGCCAATCTCGGAGCCAGCCATGAAAAAGCAGTCAAACAGTCGTGCGCGGCGGGGCAGTCCGGCGCAGAAACGCGTGGTTATTTTGGGCCTGCCGCCGGTTGACTCGCTCGACGTCATTGGTCCGGCGGAGGTCTTTACCGTTGCCAACCGCCTGTATGGCAGGGAGGTGGCGCCCTACAAACTGGAACTGATTTCTGCATCTGCCGATGTTCAGCTGCCAAGCGCTACCGGCATCGGCCTGATCGCCCACAAAACCCTCGCGCAGGAGCGGCTGGACGGCGAACCTATCGACACCCTGATCGTCGCCACCGGCTGGGATTCGGCGACTCAACCGAGCCCCGAAGCGTTGGCCTGGATACGCGAGCGCTCGGCGGATGTACGGCGTATGTGTTCGATCTGCGTCGCCGCGTTTGCCCTGGCCGGCGCCGGGCTACTGGACGGGCGTCGGGCCACGACCCATTGGGGCGCGGCGCGGGAGTTGGCCGAGCGATATCCGAAGATCAAGGTCGATGCGAACCCGATCTGGATCAAGGACGGCAACCTCTACACCTCGGCGGGGATTTCGGCGGGCATCGACCTTGCGCTGGCCCTGGTCGGCGAGGACCTGGGGGGCGAGATCGCGATGGACATCGCCAAAAACCTTGTCCTGTTCCTGCGTCGCCCGGGTGGTCAGGCGCAGTTCAGCGTGACGTTGCAATCCCAGCGGGCCAGCGGTTCGAGCCTCGATGAGCTGTGCGTCTGGATCAGTGAGCATTTGCATACGGAGTTGACGGTCGAGATTCTCGCCGACCGGATGTCGACCAGCGTCCGGACCCTGATTCGCATGTTTCAGCGGGATCTGAAAACCACACCGGCCAAGTACGTCGAAGACGTTCGGTTGGAGGCCGCGTGTCGCGCGTTCGAGATGGGCGGGCGTTCGATGGAAGAGATCGCGCGTCGGTGCGGTTACAACAGCATCGATGTGTTGCGCAAAGCCTTCATCCGACGCCTTGGGGTGAGTCCCAAGGAATATGCGATGCGATTTGCCCGGGATGACCGGACTGCGCGGGCTTATGGTTGAGGTGGTTTGAGGTACGAAAAAGCCCGGCTGATCAGACCGGGCCTTTTGCGGGTGTTGTGGTGAGGCGGGGAGCTTAGGCGATGGTGTTGCCTTTCAGGCGGTCAGAACCATCAGCTGCAACGGTGTTGCCGTGCAGGCGGTCTGAACCATCGGCTGCGACGGTGTTGCCTTTCAGGCGATCAGAGCCGTCAGCTGCAACTTCGTTGCCTTTCAGGCGATCAGAGCCGTCAGCTGCAACTTCGTTGCCTTTCAGGCGATCAGAGCCGTCAGCTGCAACTTCGTTGCCTTTCAAACGATCCGAACCATCAGCAGCGACTGCATTACGTTTTTCCAGCAGGCGATCAGCGCCACCTTCGACAACACGATTCTGTTGCAGGCGGTCGGAACCACCTTCAGCCACACGGCTTTCGATCAGCCGATCCGAGCCGCCTTCAGCGACTACAGGTTGAACAGAGGAAGCGGCAAAAGCGTTCACTGCGAAAACCGAGAAAACAATGCTGAGGATGGTTTGGCGTTTCATGATCGTGTGCTCCGGGTGAAATGTGTTTG
>NZ_JABFMP010000007.1 GCF_013359595.1 Pseudomonas sp. C1C7
ATCGCCGATGGTAGTGTGGGGTTTCCCCATGTGAGAGTAGGTCATCGTCAAGATTGAATTCCAAAACCCCTGTCTGCTCACGCAGACAGGGGTTTTGTCTTTCCGGGCCAGCGAAATGCGTCAAGCGAACAGCTTCGACACATTCCCCATCGCATCATCCGCAAACGCCTGAACGAATGCCTTGAATCCACCTTCGGCATGGCCCTGCGCAGGCTCGGCAATGATGCTCCAGGTCGCGACAGAACGATCAGGGCCAGCAGCTTCAACCCGCATCGCTGCCCACAGATTGGCCACCCCCAGCGTGTTATAGATCGTGGTCCAGGTCATGTTCATTGCCCTGTCATCGCGAGAGTTGAGTTGCTCCACCACCAGATTGCCGTCCTTGAAGAACTTCTTGCGCAGGGAGTACACACCATCCCCCGTCATCTCGATATGCGACAACGCCGGGATGAATCGCTCGAAGCCGGCAAAATTGCCGACCACTGCCCACACCTGCGCAGCATCGGCCGCAACCTCTACCGAAGAAACCACATGGCAGCCTTGAGGGTTTTTGATCAGGGTATCGGGTTTCAGATTGATCATGGTTTTGCTCCATTTCCTGGTTGTGATGAATCAGATGAAATTGATTTCCTTGAGGTACTCGCAGCCACGGCGCAGCAGCGCCGCCGACTTCTCCGGATAACGCGCACCCATCTGCCGCACACCGGCCTGGGCGTTGTCGTGGCCAATCATCGAGATGTCGCCGATGTCTTCCTCGAAGCCGTTGAGGTAAAACCCCAGCACGCCGAACAACGCGTTATCGCTATCGACCCGACCCAATTGCTGCTGCCAGTCGGCGACGCTGACCAAAGAAAACTCCCTGCCGCTTTCACGAAAGGACGCCACATAGTTGTCCCAACTCAGCGGTTCGGGGTTGTGCAGGTTGAACACCGCTTTTTCCGGTTGATAGCGGCTGGCATGGAAGGCGATGAAGCGGGCGAGAAAATCCACCGGCATCAAGTCGAAATTGAGCGCGAACTCCGGCACCTGGCCGAGCTGAATCGAACCTTTGAGCATCAGCATCAAACGATTCTTGTGGGGCTGACACACGCCCGTGAGGCTGTTGAAGCTGATGTTGCCGGGGCGGTAGAGATTGACCCACACACCGCGCGCCCGAGCCCGCTCCAGGATCCGCTCCCCCACCCACTTGGACAGGTTGTAACCATTCTTGATGTAGATCGGCGGTGTCTGCGCGGCGGGCAACTCGAGCACCCGACCCTCGCTGGTAATCGTGCTGGACGCCGAGAGCGTCGAGACGAAGTTGAAGATCTTCTTGCTGCGCCCTTCACACAGTCGCAAGCATTCGAAAATCGGCTCGACGTTGTCCCGAGCCAGCGACTCGTAATCGAGCACGTGGTTGACGTTGGCAGCGTTGTGCACCAGCGCGCCAAACTCCCGATCCAGCCGTTCGTAAACCGCCTGTGAGAGCCCCAGGGACGGTTGCGTGATGTCTGCCGCGTAAACCCTCACCCGACGCAGATCCAGGTGCTCCAGGCGGTTCTCCCGCAGTGCCAGAGCGAAACGCTCTGCAGCCGACCGCCCACCACCGTCGCGGACCAGACAAGCCACTTCATTAGCCCCCCACGCCAACAGCGCTTCGACGATATGCACCCCGACAAAACTGTTGGCACCGGTCACGATCACCTTGTGCACATCGCCCATTTGACCCACAGGCAACGGCTGCACCGACAACTCACGGGAGGCGTCGGCCAGGGCCTGTTCGCTCAGCACCTCTTCGCTGCCAGAACCACGAACCAGCGTCGCGAGCTTCGCGATCGTAGGAAGCTCGATGAACCGGTTGATCGAAATGCTGCGCCCGAACTCCTCACGCAGACGCAGCAACATGCGCGACAGCAGGATCGAATGGCCACCCAAATTGAAAAAGCTTTCGTCGGTCGAAATATCGCGCGCCGGCAAGTCCAGCAAGTCGGCCCAGATCTCCAGCAAATGCGCTTCATCGGCGCTGGCCGGCAGACGTCGCGTGGCCAGCTCACTCACACTCACTGGCAGCTCCAGCAGTGCCTTGCGATCAACCTTGCCGTTGCTCGCATAGGGCATGCTCGTCAGCTCGGACCACGCAACGGGTCGCATGTAGTCCGGCAAACTATCCGCTGCATGTGCCTTCAGCGTTTCCAGAGCAACACCAGGTTGAGGCTGGGCGAGGAAGGCCAGAATCCGTCGCTGACTGTCGATCACCACCGCCACCTGACGATACAACCCGGCGTCCCTCAGGCAGCGCTCAATCTCCTCCGGCTCGACCCGAAACCCGCGAATCTTCACCTGATTGTCCCGCCGCCCACACAACTCGATCCCGCCAGCAGTCCACCTCGCCATATCCCCCGTGCGATAAACCCGAAGGCTTCGTCCATCCGGCAGATTCAGGTCCAGATAGCGCGAAGAGGTCTGCTGTGGATTGTTCAGATACCCCAGGCACACCCCCGGCCCGACGATGTACAACTCGCCGACCGCCTGCTCGATCACCGGCTGCATCTCCTCATCGAGAATCAGCATCTGACTGTTGGCGATTGGCCCACCCAAACACCGATTGTGATCGCCCGCCTGCAATCGACGCGCAGTGATCAGCACCGTGGCTTCAGTAGGCCCATAGAGGTTGTAGAGCTTGCCCTGGCGGCTCAGTTGCTCGATTACCCAGGGCTCGCAGACATCGCCCCCGGTCATCACATGCTCGAGTTCACGCAGCTGCTCCAGCGGCAGAATGCTCAGCAGCGCCGGCGGCAAAAATGCGTGGCTCAAACGGTGCTGACGAATCAGCTCCACCAGTTGCAGCGGGTCGCGGCGCTGATCGTCGTCGGGCACGATCAGCTCGGCGCCCTGCAGCAGGGTAGGGAAAATATCGATCAGCGATGAGTCGAAACTCAGCGAAGAAAACTGCAGCACCCGACTGTGCTCGTTCAGTTGCACATAGTCGGCGTACCACGCTGTGAAGTGCGCGAGGTTGGCCTGGCTGAGCAGCACGCCTTTGGGGTGGCCCGTGGTGCCCGAGGTGTAGAGCGCCATGCACGGCGCGTCGAGATCGGGGCGACGGCGCATCAGCGGGTGATCGAGACTCACCCCTTCGACGTCGATGGCGGTGATGTCCAGCCCCGGCATTTCAGTCGCCAGTAGATGCTGTCCGTCATGCAGCAGCAACACCGCCCCGGCGTTCGACAGGATGTACTGCTGACGTTGCAGCGGATGGCTCGGCTCCAGCGGCAGGTACACCGCGCCACACCCCAGCACCGCCAGGATCCCGGCATACAGCGCACTGCATTTCGGCAGACAGACGCCCACCACCGGCGGTCCTTCCAGAGAGTCAAGCAACGGCTGCAAGCGTTGCTGTATCGCACAACTCAATGCATGCAATTGGCGATAGTCCAACACGCTTCCCCCAACATTCAGCGCCGGTCGCCGGGCAGACTGAATGAAACGCTGCTCAAGCCGCTCGATCATCGGTATTTGAGCAATGGCCAGCAGCCGGGGATCAGCCGTCGCGTTGAGCCGATGGACAAAGGCCAGGCTGTCCAGAAACAGCAGATTCTCAATCGATTCGAAGTGAGGACAAACCGCAGATTCGGCGAGCCTGAAATACTCGGCGTCCCGTGAGTAGCGACTGACCAGCAAACTCACCTGATCCACCAGTTCCGCCAGAGCCCGCAAGCGTAGCGCCTGACCGTTGCCCGAAGGTTCATCGGCCATCGGCACTCGACTCACCCATCTGGAATTGACTGCGCATAACAGATCCAGCGAAGGCAGGCCTGACACACCATTCAGACCAACGCCCACTTGCAGCGTCAGGCGCGGCGCATCAATGGGCACCTGAAAATCGAAGCTCAAGTCTTCGATCAGCAGATCCACCTCACGCGACACAGGCCCATCGAGCGACGTCACCCGCTTCAGCGCATGTCCATGTTGTTCCAGTTCCAGCCCCAGGTCAGTCAAGGCCTGGCTTCGTCCAATGAGCAAAATGTCGAGACGTCTCATGGTGTACTCCTCGTCAATTCAGGTAGTCGCTCAAGGCGCTTTGCACGCACGGCGAATCGAGCAGTGAGCTGCTGCGCAGGAACCGCACGATGTTGGCCACCAGCGGGTGATGGCGGTTGATCGGGTAGGCCAGCCCCGACGCCTCGCTCCTTAAGGCCATGCGCGCGGCGTCGCTGATCGGCAAGGCCTCGATCAGGCGCAGGTCGAAGGACTTCTGGATGTCGTTGGTCAGGTAATGGCCGATGAACACCGGCAGGATCTGTGCGATGCACTGGCGGTCGGCTTCGCTCGCGGTGTGCCAGTAGATGCGCACCATCCGCGTCCAGAAACCGGAGTGCCGGCCTTCGTCGAGCAAGTGATCGGCCATCAGCCCCTTGATCGATTGCTTGACCGTGTCGTCCTTGGCGAACGCCGCGACGTCACCGGTCACGGTGTTCTCCGCGATGGCCACGCAGATCAGCTCCACCGCGCCGCGCAGGTGCATCGGCGCCAGAGCGATGGCTGCCGGGATCGCACGGCTGAGTTCGATTTCGTCCGGCAACTCGATGGGGGTGATGCCGGTCAGGGCGACCGTCTGCTGCATGAAATCCATGGCCACCAGCGCGTGGTAATCCTCGTCGATCACCACGGTCATGGCGTCGTAGCGGCAGGCGAACGGGAAGGCCAGGTCGAAGCGATTCTTGGCGATGCTGCGGGCGGTCTTGTCGACGATCTCGGTTTCGAAAATCACCACGTCGTTGATGAATTTGTACAGCGTCTGCACCAGCGCGAAATCCCGTTGCCCAGGGCACTCGCGCAGGAAGGTTTCGCTCAGCACCAGCGGCTGACGGCTCAAGGGGTAGATCAGCTTGTCGTCGTTCTCCAGCACACGGCGCGGGCGCGTGCGGATGGTCGCGCGGTTTTCCCAGGTGTCGGCGAACGACAGGTAGTCGGCGGCGTTCATGCGTTCACCTCCACCAGCGCTTCGCTCATGCTCAGGCGAAGGCCGTCCCATAGCGCAATGCGGCTTTCCACCGCAGCGAGTGCACTGGCGTACACCTCCTGTTCGCGTTGCGGGTCGCCATCGACCAGGCGTGCGAGAAGTTTTTCCGCGGCGGGGCCGTGGTCTTCGGAATCGACCTCGATGTGTCGCGCGAGGTAATAGCGAAAGGTCGGGGCCTGTTCGATGCCGATGCCCCACTCATCGAGAATGCGCTGGAACATGTGCGGGATCACGCTCTCGCGACCATGCAGGAACGTCGCCGCAACGCTGTGACCCGGCGCATGCAACGCGGTGTGCAGGGTGTGGCGCACGAAGCGCGCCGCGGCCGGATCGACCTCCACGCTCTGCAGCGCCACGTCATAGCTCACGCCTTCCTGTTGCAAGGCCACGAAGCGCTCCACGGCGGCAGTGCAGGCACCGACTTCGCGCATGGCATCCAGATACAGCTCGAAATGGCTGTAGTGCCCCTGGGCCGGACGGTCATCGGACTCTTCACCCAGTACGATTTCATTGATCAACCGCGCCGCCTGAGGATCGCGCGGTGGCAGCCAGGGCAGGCGGGTGCAGGTCAGCTCCTGCTGCAGGCGTTTGGTCAGCGACATGAAGTCCCAGACGGCGAAGACATGGCTTTCCATGAAGCGCTGCAATATCGACAGTGAATTGATTTCGCAGAAGATCGGGTGCGAACTTAGTTCGGCTTTCCTTTGTTCCAGAAGTTCTTTGGTGGCGTTCATGGATAATCCCTTCAATGATCGGAAGTTGTGTTCGGCTATTGGCAGTCCGTAGTTCAAAGTTTTCTACTGGCGAACAAATGCCGCGGCAGGACTAATGTCTGCAAGTTCTGGTCATGTGTTTACAAGCCGCAGCTA
The DNA here is from genome assembly GCF_013359595.1 of Pseudomonas sp. C1C7. Lineage (GTDB taxonomy): Bacteria > Pseudomonadota > Gammaproteobacteria > Pseudomonadales > Pseudomonadaceae > Aquipseudomonas. The sequence continues at coordinate 5,872 of NZ_JABFMP010000007.1, forward strand.
CGGGCGGCGATAGAAAAGCTAGTACAGGAAAATAGTGTCGGGCAAGTTATTTTATTGATATTTGAAGTTTTGATTTTTTCAGGCGCGACAACTTCCAATAAGACTTTTGATTTAAGTTTTATTTGGGCGTAGTTGCTCCTTCCAACTTATATAAGTCGAAATTTTTATAAAGAGTGAATGCCTCACTCGAAGCAACTTTCCGATGAAGTTCATTGAGGTGATTTGAGGGATGAAAGTGAGCCGAAGCTGAGGTCGACGCTCTCCTGTCCCGGGGCAAGACTCCTTCCGTTGGTTCCTGTTGCGGGGGCTGCGTCACTACAGCAGGCGTTGCCCGTTCATGGCTCGTTGTCGACCCAGGAATCAGCGTAATTCAAGGCAGGGGCGATCACCGAGACATACGAGTCGGTGAAGGGAGGAGAGGGCGGGAAAATGTAAGCGGATGGTTCTGGCAGGAGCATGACTGCGATAGCGACACAAGATCGCTATCGCAGGATGGGGGATGCTTTATCTTTGAGCTTTCTTGCTCTGCGCCTCAGGACTTTCGAGGTAGCGGGTAATGACCTCGACGCCCCGATTGAGGTGATGTTCAAGCAATTCCACGGAAGTGGCGACGTCGCGATTTTCGGCGGCATGCAACAGCGCGCGGTGGTCTTCCTGGGACAGCTTGCCCAGGCCCATGGCTTCCAGGTTGAAACGCAGGAAGCGTTCCTCCTCGTTCAAGCCATCCTCGATCAGCCGTAAGAGGCGCTTGTTGGGCGCCTTGCAGTACAGCGACATGTGGAAAAGGCGGTTGAGCCGGCCGATTTCGGTGTAGTCGTGCTGGGTTTCCAGCTCGTCGATATAGCGCGCGGCCTGTTCCAGATCCGCAGTTTCCAGCAGCGGAATCGACAGGCGCAGTGCTTCGGACTCCAGCAGGATGCGCAGTGCGTAGGTTTCCACGGCGTCGCCCTGAACCAGAGGCGCGACCACCGCCCCTTTGTGGGCAACCACGTTGAGCAGCGCCTGGGCCTCGAGCTGGCGCAAGGCTTCGCGCACGGGCATGCGGCTGACCCCGAACAGATCGGCCAGATCCTGTTGGCGCAGGGCGATGCCGCAAGGCAGGCGACCATCCAGAATCGCCGCACGCAAGGTCTCTTCAATGATGGAACGAGCCAGGTGCGCCGGAATCGGCCCGTTGACCTTGATGCTGCTGAGAGGGTTGGGCTTTTGTGTCACTACAACGCACCCTGATTGGCTGATTTGATTTTGGATCCAATTGACACTAGTAACCGCCAGACGGCTTGTCAAACGCACGATATCGAGGCTTTTTCTAAGTCTAGTCCGCCTCGGTTGATCTCACCGTGCCATTGTTTTTTCAAGGGCTAACCTACACCATCAACCGACTTTCACCTGCCGCTCCAGAGTGCCTTGCATTGGCTTTACCTTTCCCCAGATCCCGGATATTGCGCGGGCTGTGCGGCGCCTTGCTGCTCGCTGGCATCATGCTGGGCGCTGTGCAGGCCGACTGGGATTTTTCCCTGATCAGCCGTCGGGCGCAGGCATTGTACGGACCTTTGGGTGAAGGTCAGAAGCGTATTGATGATTGGCAACAGTTGCTGGCCACGCAGAAGTCCATCGGCGAGCTGGAGCAGCTCAACCTGGTCAACCGTTTCTTCAACCAGCGCATGCGCTACGTGGAGGATATCGACCTCTGGCATCAGGTCGATTACTGGGAAACGCCGATAGAAGCCCTTTGGAAAGGCGCAGGTGATTGCGAAGACTACGCTATTGCCAAGTATTTCAGCCTGCGGCACCTCGGGGTGGACAGTGACAAGTTGCGCATCACCTACGTAAAGGCCTTGCGCCTGAATCGCGCGCACATGGTGCTGACCTATTACGCGCGTCCGGACGCCATGCCGCTGGTGCTCGACAGCCTGACCGACAGTATCCAGCCGGCCAGTGAGCGTACAGACCTGCTGCCGGTCTACTCTTTCAATGCGGAAGGTTTGTGGCTGCCCGGTGCCAAGGGTAACCAGAAGGTCGGTGACACCAAGCGCCTGTCCCGTTGGCAGGATCTGCTTAAGAAAATGCAGGCCGAAGGATTTCCGGTCGAGACCACTCACTAGGAGCTGCCCACAGATGTCCTTGTTCAAACAGCTATTGATCGCAATCTGTCTGTTCCTGGTCGTCGCCTTCACCGGCAGCTTCATGGTCAGCCTGGAAAGCTCACGCACCCAATACGTCAACCAGCTGCGCTCCCACGCTCAGGACGCCGCGACCGCGCTGGCGCTGTCGCTCACGCCAAACATCGACGACCCGGCGATGACCGAGTTGCTGGTCAGTTCGATCTTCGACAGCGGCTACTACGCGAGCATCCGCGTGGTGGATCTGTCCAACGGCAAGACTCTGGTCGAGCGCAGCGGCATCCCGGTCGATACCCGTGTGCCGCAGTGGTTCGTCAAGCTGATCGGCCTGGAGGCGGCCGGCGGTGATGCGATTGTCAGCCGCGGTTGGGAGCAGGCGGCGCGGGTCGAGGTGGTCAGCCACCCGATGTTCGCCCTGGCCAAGCTGTGGCAAAGCGCCTTGGGCAGCCTGGCGTGGTTGCTGCTCTGTGGCGTGGTCAGCGCGATATTGGGCGCGCTGCTGTTGCGTCGACAATTGAAGCCGCTCGACTACATGGTGCAGCAGTCCCACGCCATCGCCCGCCGCGAATTCCTCAGCCTGCCGCAGCTGCCACGCACGCCTGAATTGCGCCGCGTAGTGCAGGCCATGAACCAGATGGTCGAGAAGCTCAAGGCGCTGTTCCAGGAGCAGGCCGAGCGCAGTGAAAAACTGCGGAGCGAGTCCTATCAGGACAACCTGACCGGGTTGGCCAACCGGCGCTATTTCGAGATGCAATTGAACGCGCGGGTGAGCAACCCGGAACAGGCCAGTTCCGGTTATCTGTTGTTGCTGCGGGTGCAGGACCTGGCCGGCCTCAACCAGCGTTTGGGTGGTCAGCGCACGGACGAACTGCTGAAGGCGGTGGGCGAGCAGTTGTCCCGCGAATGCGCCCGCTATCCGGAGACGCAAAATCTCGTGACACGCATCCGCGGCGGCGAGTTCGCGGTGCTGGCGCCGGGGCTGATGCGCGAAGAAGCGCTGCAATTGGCGCAACACCTCGACATCGCCCTGGCCAGCCTGCACGCGACCGGCGCCACCGACGTGGCCTCGGTCGCCGCCATCGGCCTGGCGCCATTCGTTCACGGCGACACACCGCAAACGGTGCTCGGCTTGGCGGATCAGGCGCTGGCGCAGGCTGAAAGCCAGGGGGATTCGCGTTGGGTTTGCGTGGATCACAGCGCTGTGGTCGACGTCGGCGATGACCAGCATGCCTGGCACAGCTTGCTGGACCTGGCGCTGGAGCAGCGGCGCTTCCGCTTGTATTTCCAGCCGGTGGTGGCCAGTCAGGACACGCAACTGGTGCTGCATTACAAAGTGCTGTCACGGCTGATCGATGACCAGGGCCAGAGCGTGGCGGCCGGGCGTTTCCTGCCGTGGCTGCAACGCTTCGGCTGGACGGCGCGGCTCGATCGTCTGATGTTGGAGCTGGTGCTGGAGCAGATGGACGATCACGAAGAGTCGCTGGCGCTGAACCTGTCGTCAGCTTCCCTGGATGACCCGCAGGCGTTGAATGTGCTTCTCGATCTGCTGCGTTCGCACTCCAATCTGGGGCCGCGCCTGACCCTGGAAATCGGCGAAGAGCAATTGCCCGAACAAGCCATGCTCGAAGACCTCACGCGACGTCTGCGCAGCCTTGGGTTCTCCCTGAGCCTGCAACACTTCGGCGGGCGCTTCAGCATGATCGGCAACCTGGCGCGGCTCGGTCTTGCGTACCTGAAGATCGACGGCAGCTACATCCGCGCGATCGATCAGGAGAGCGACAAGCGCTTGTTCATTGAAGCGATCCAGCGCGCGGCCCACAGCATCGACCTGCCGCTGATTGCCGAGCAGGTCGAGACTGAGGGTGAGTTGACGGTGATTCGCGAGATGGGGGTGTATGGGGTTCAGGGGCGGTTGGTGGGTGAGCCCAAACCTTGGGAGTGAATTGAAAAGATCGCAGCCTTCGGCAGCTCCCACAGGAGTACGCATTCCATGTAGGCGCTGCCGAAGGCTACGATCTTTTGCTGAAATCAGATAACCCCATCCTCGTCATCATCCACCAGATGACTCAACCCCCCCAGCGCCTCCCGCGCCTGGCTGCGATCCATGAGCTTGGCCTGCGCCGGCGCCGGCAGATCGGTCACCAGAATCACGCCTTTGTTGATCAGCACTTCGATCAAGTCGTCGAGTACCCGGATCATTTCCAGGTCGCTCTGCTTGAGTTGCTTGAGCTGTTTAATCTGCTTGACCTGTTTGAGGCTGGTGGCCATGACTTCGTTGGCGAACCAGGCCTGCAGGTCGGGGTGGTCGGCCGGCAGCGTTTCCGTGGACTCGGCGTAGGCTTCGGCTTCGACGCGCATCAGTTGCCCTTCTGTATCGCGTTGCACGTAGAACATTGAGCATCCCTCAGAAGTGAACAGCGTCATGCTGTCAGCAGCATAGGTGAAATACGCCATATGGTTATTCGCTAACGGTATTTAAAATCGAGTTCTTATATCTATAAAGTCACACTCCTGCGTACCTGCCGACCAATCGGCGCGCCGCACGACACGAACCAACACGGGACCTCCGTGAGTTTCTGATCGACGCGCGCGCCCCTTGAGCGCGCCGTGCGTGGGAGTGATTTATGTCAGCTGTTTCAGCATCGCGAGTTGCCGCGCCACAACACTTTGAAATCCGCCCGTTCAGCGGTGCGGTAGGGGCCGAAATCGTCGGCCTGGATTTGTCCTGCCCGATCAACGATCAGGACTTCGCACGCATTCACCGCGCACACCTGGACCATCACGTAGTGGTGTTCCGCGACCAGCGCATCACCCCGCAGCAACAGATCGACTTCAGCCGCCGCTTTGGCGTGCTGCAGATCCACGTGCTCAAGCAGTTTTTGCTGGCGGGGCACCCGGAAATTCTCATCGTTTCCAACATCATCGAGAACGGCCAGAACATCGGCCTGGGCGACGCCGGCAAGTTCTGGCATTCGGATCTGTCCTACAAGGAACTGCCGAGCCTGGGCTCGATGCTCCACGCCCAGGAGCTGCCGTCCGAAGGTGGCGACACCCTGTTCGCCGACATGCACAAAGCCTGGGACAGCCTGCCCGACGCACTGCGCAAGGCGGTCGAAGGCCGATCCGCGGCGCACTCCTACACGGCGCGTTACAGCGAGACCAAATTCGAAGGCAACTGGCGCCCGACCCTGACCCCCGAGCAGCTCGCTCAGGTGGCGCAAGTGGTGCATCCAGTGGTGCGAACCCACCCGGAAAACGGTCGCAAGGCGCTGTTCGTCAGCGAGGGTTTCACCACCCGCATCGTTGGCCTGCCGGAAGACGAAAGCCGGCAGGTGCTGGCCGAGCTCTACGCCCACAGCGTTCTGCCGCAAAACATCTACCGCCATCAATGGCAGCCCCACGACCTGGTGTTCTGGGACAACCGTTCGCTGATTCACCTTGCCGCCGGCTGCCCGAGTCATCTGCGCCGCAAGCTGTATCGCACCACCATCCAGGGCGACGCGCCTTTCTGATTTGTCGGAGATCTGATCATGTCCAAACGTCTTCCATTCGCACCGCTGGCGGCAGCCATTGGCCTGGGCTTCAGCCTGATCGCCGGCAGCCTGGTGGCGCCGACCGTGGCCCATGCCGAAGGTGAAATCCGCATTGCCGAACAGTTCGGCATCGTCTATCTGTTGCTCAACGTGGTCCGCGATCAGAACCTGATCGAGAAATACGGCAAGCAGGAAGGCATCGACATCAAGGTCGACTGGACCCAGCTGTCCGGCGGCGCGGCGGTCAACGATGCGCTGCTTTCCGGATCCATCGACATCGCCGGTGCCGGCGTCGGGCCGCTGCTGACCATCTGGGACCGCACCCACGGCAAGCAGAACGTCAAGGCCGTGGCCTCCCTGGGTAACTTCCCGTACTACCTGGTGAGCAATAATCCCAAGGTGAAAACCATCGCCGACTTCACCGAGAAAGACCGCATCGCGGTGCCGGCGGTGGGCGTTTCCGTGCAGTCGCGTTTCCTGCAATACGCGGCCGCCAAGCAGTGGGGCGACAAGGAATTCAATCGCCTGGACAAGTACACCATCGCCGTTCCGCACCCCGATGCCACGGCCGCGCTGGTCGCTGGCGGCACCGAGCTGACCGGGCACTTCTCCAACCCGCCATTCCAGGATCAGGCCCTGGAAAACCCGAACGTGCACGTGGTGCTCAACTCCTATGACGTGCTCGGCCCGAACTCGCCGACCGTGCTGTTCGCCACCGAGAAATTCCGCGACGAGAACCCGAAAACCTACAAGGCTTTCGTCGACGCTCTCACGGAAGCGGCGCAATTCGCGCAGAACGATAAAGGCGCTGCGGCGGACACCTACATTCGCGTCACCAAGGCGAAAATCGACCGCGCGGCGTTGCTGAAAATCATCGACAACCCGCAGTTCGAATTCAGTGTCACGCCGAAAAACACCTACCCGCTGGCCGAATTCCTCTACCGCGTCGGCGCGATCAAAAACAAACCGGATTCGTGGAAGGATTACTTCTTCCAAGACACCAAGCCGCTGCAAGGGAGCTGACGCACATGAACGCCCCTTTGCAAGGCCACACGGTCAGCAAACCGGCCACGGCAGCCCAAGCGCTGCTGTCGGTCGATAACGTCAGCCTGGAATACCGCACCCCTCAGCGGGTAGTGCGGGCGACCCATCAAGTCAGTTTCGAGATCGATCCGGCGGACCGTTTTGTCCTGCTCGGGCCGTCCGGTTGCGGTAAGTCGACCCTGCTCAAGGCTGCCGCAGGATTCATCCAGCCCGTCGAGGGCGAGATCCGCCTGCAAGGCCAGCGCGTGAATGCGCCCGGGCCGGACCGGATCGTGGTGTTTCAGGAGTTCGATCAACTGCCGCCGTGGAAAACCGTCAAACAGAACGTGATGTTTGCGCTGCTGGCCTCGAAAACCCTCAAGCGCAAAGAGGCCGAAGAACGCGCGCTGCACTACCTGGAGAAGGTCGGGCTGGCGGCGTTTGCCGATGCCTATCCCCACACGCTGTCCGGCGGCATGAAGGCGCGGGTGGCGATCGCCCGGGCGCTGGCGATGCAGCCGAAAATCCTCCTGATGGACGAACCCTTCGCGGCCCTCGACGCCCTGACCCGACGCAAGATGCAGGAAGAATTGCTGCTGCTTTGGGAGGAGGTGCGTTTCACCTTGTTGTTCGTTACGCACTCCATCGAAGAGGCACTGGTGGTGGGCAATCGCATCCTCTTGCTGTCGCCGCATCCGGGGCGGGTGAGGGCCGAAGTGCACAGCCATCAATACGATCTGCACAGCCTGGGCGGCGTGGCGTTTCAGGAATCGGCGCGGCGCATTCATCGGTTGCTGTTCGATGAAGGCCAGTCGCCGGAAACCGAGCGCGAACTGGATTTCGCCGATATCCGCATCGCTTATTGAGCCAGTTTTCGAGGAGGGCCCGATGAGCCATTTATCATCCCCGCGTGAAGAATTCGAAACCGTACTGCAACCACTGACCAGCGTACCGCTGGAGCGTGAGTTGCCCATCGGCCAACGCCTGTGGCAACAGGGCTGGCTGCGCAAAAGCCTGATCCTGATTTTGCTCGCCGTGCTGTGGGAAGCCGTCGCCCGCTATCAGAACAACGACCTGCTGCTGCCGAGCTTCCTGCAAACCGCCCATGCACTGTACGACGGTCTGCTCAGCGGCGAGTTGCTGGGCAAGGTGTGGATTTCCCTGGTGGTGCTGCTAAAGGGCTACCTGATCGGCATCGTCCTGGCGTTCGGCCTGACCACCCTGGCGGTCTCGACCCAGTTCGGTCGCGACCTGCTCAGCACCCTGACCTCGATGTTCAACCCGCTGCCCGCCATCGCGTTGCTGCCGCTGGCGCTGCTGTGGTTCGGCCTGGGTCAGAACAGCCTGATTTTCGTGCTGGTGCACTCGGTGCTCTGGGCGCTGGCGCTGAACACCTACGCCGGCTTCCTCGGCGTGTCCGAAACCCTGCGCATGGCCGGGCGCAACTATGGCCTCAAGGGCATGCGCTTCGTGTTGTTCATCCTGATCCCGGCAGCGCTGCCGTCGATCCTGGCCGGCCTGAAAATCGGCTGGGCGTTTGCCTGGAGGACGTTGATTGCGGCGGAGCTGGTATTCGGTGCAACCAGCGGGAAGGGCGGGCTGGGCTGGTACATCTTTCAGAACCGCAATGAGCTGTACACCGACAAGGTCTTTGCCGGGTTGGCGGTGGTGATTCTGATTGGGTTGCTGGTGGAGAACCTGGTGTTTGATTCGCTGGAGCGGGTGACGGTGAAGCGGTGGGGGATGCAGCGGTGAGGGGGGGCTCACCGCGCTGTTTTGGAACGGTGGTCAATTTCCCCTTCGAAGTTCTGTGACACGCTTTGTTGCCCCCGTCGTGCCAGTAATTCGAGGACCATTTTCGGTTTTGGAGACAAACGGAGCCTGCTGAGCCCTGACTGAATTAGGTCCTGTACGTGGGTTTTGCCGGGTGATGACTCGATTCAATGGTGGTTGTTGTCTAAATTTGGGAGGTGGAGGGCCTAGTCTTTCCAGGACTTGAGGGTCAAACATAAAATTGTCCGTAAAGACCTTTTTCGCTCGCTGTGCCACCTCCAACGTACCACTGCTGATGGTTGTTGCGATCTTGTTGAGGGCAAGACTGGCAGACGTTGCTATTTCGTCCGTCAGTTGCATTACCAAACGCGAGAACGTCCATACCGAATGCCCCGACGGATCCGAATTCATCACCGGCTCCCCGCCGCAATACATATACGCATGTCTCCCGCCCTTATCGAACGGACTCAAACTGTCCGGACTTTGAAAGCGCATCAACTGAGGGTTGTAAGCACGGTAACCATTACCCAACAAATACCATTCGGGTTTCGCCTCGCGCAGTTCACCATTGAACCCGAGTCGCGTCATGACCACATGCTGTGCCGATTGCTGACCGTAGGGGGAATACGCAATTGGATTAGGGCCGCGCGCGTCCAGCTCGGCGAGTATCGAATTCTTGAGATCCGTTGCCAGCAGCACCGTGTGTTGCAGATTGGGTTGAGTCATGACGAAATCCTTTGCATGTCGGCGCAAGTAAAGGTCTGACCAAGTTTTACGCGACATGGTCAGAATTGAGAACTAGCAGAACTGATAGTGGCGGCGGTGACTCTGCGAACGCCTTCGCGGGCAAGCCCGCTCCCACAGGTTCATAGGCGTTCTCAGATTTTCTGTACGACACGGACACTGTGGGAGCGGGCTTGCCCGCGATGAGGCCGGGTCTGCCAACGCATCACTCGGAGGATGTTTGCTAGCATTGCGTCTGAATCAGCTCTGATCAAACAAGAGTGCCTGCCATGCAACTCCCCGACATGAACCTCCTCATCGCACTCGACGCCCTGCTCGATGAAGGCAGCGTCGTCGGCGCCGCGCGGCGGATGAACCTCAGCCCGGCGGCCATGAGCCGTACCCTGACGCGTATCCGCGAGGCCATCGGCGATCCGATTCTGGTACGCGCCGGGCGTGGCCTGGTGCCCACGCCCAAGGCGCTGGAGTTGCGCGGGCAGGTGCGGGATGTGGTGGAGCAGGCCGCTCAATTGTTTCATTCGGCCCGGCGCCTTGATCTGGGAAGTCTGCATCGACGTTTCAGCATCCGCGCCAACGATTTCTTCATCGGTATCTATGGCGGCAAGCTGTTCGACACCATGGAGCGGCAGGCACCGCACTGTGAGTTGCGCTTCGTTCCTGAAGGCGATGGCGATGACGAGGCCTTGCGTGAGGGGCGCATTGATCTGAGCGTCAGCAACAATCGCCCGTTGATGCCGGAAGTGAAGGTGCAGAACCTGTTTTCCACGCAGTTTGTCGGGCTGGTGCGCGAGGATCATCCGTTGCTCGATGAGGAGATCACCGCTGAACGATTCGCCGGCTTCTCCCATATCAGCATGTCCCGTCGCGGCATCGCTCGCGGGCCGATCGACACCGCACTCAACGCCCTGGGACTGGAACGGCGGGTGGCCGTGATCGCGCCGAGTTTCCATGCGGCGATGTTCGCCTTGCCGGATTCCGATCTGATATTGCCGGTGCCCAGGGAAACGCTGTTGAGTGTGCGTCGGCTCGGGCTGAAATTGCGTTCGTTCACGCTGCCGATACCCTTGCCGACCATCGTGCTGAGCCAGGCCTGGCACCCGCGCTTTGACAATGATCCGGCCCACCGCTGGTTGCGCGAAACGCTGAAACAGTGCTGTGACGAGACGTGGCTGGCGGCGCAAACGGGTTGAAGATCAAAAGATCGCATCCAGCGAAGGCCGTTCACTAACACCTATGGATGGTGGTTCCTCCCACGCGGCGATGTTAGTTTTTTGCCGTCTTTTCTTCGTTAGGCAACTGTCTGCTCTCGCGACTTTCAGTCGATCAATTGTTGCACACGACGCACTTATACATTGCCAATAAGTCAGTTTTCGTCAGCGATTCGCCTTCGTAGACTGCCCCCTCAATGATTTCGGAGTTGTGAACCGATGAGCTCTCTAACGGCCTCGGCGCCTTTGGCTGCGCCCACGCCGGCCGCTGCACCTTCGGTGTTTGGTCTGCGGATCATCATCGGCCTGGTGGGTGTGTTGCTGGCGGTGTTGGTGGCGGGCCTGAACGAAACGGTGACCAAAGTCGCCCTGGCCGACATTCGGGGCAACCTGGGTATTGGCTACGACGAGGGCACCTGGCTGGTGGCCAGTTATGCCGCAACCTCGGTAGCGGCCGCAGCGTTCGCGCCATGGTGTGCGGTGACGTTCTCGTTGCGCCGTTTCACCCTCTGCGCCATCAGTGCGTTCATTCTGTTGGGCGTGTTGTGCCCGCTGGCACCGAATTACGAAAGCCTGTTGGTATTGCGCACCTTGCAAGGCCTGGCCGGCGGCGCGCTGCCACCGATGCTGATGACCGTCGCCCTGCGTTTTCTGCCGCCCGGCGTGAAGCTGTATGGTCTGGCCGGTTATACCCTCACCGCCACTTTCGGCCCGGGGCTGGGCACGCCGTTGGCGGGGCTGTGGACTGAGTATGTCGGCTGGCAGTGGACCTTCTGGCAAATCGTCGTGCCGTGCCTGATCGCCATGCTCGCGGTGGGTTACGGCATCCCCCAGGACCCGCTGCGCCTGGAGCGTTTCAAGCAGTTCAACTGGCGCGGCCTGCTGCTGGGCTTTCCGGCGATCTGCATGCTGGTGATCGGCATTGTGCAAGGCAATCGGCTGGACTGGTTCGAGTCGAACCTGATCAGCGCCTTGTTGGTGGGCGGCTCGCTGTTGCTGGTGGCGTTTCTGATCAACGAGTGGTCGCAACCAATCCCGTTTTTCAAGATGCAGATGCTCGGTATCCGCAACTTGTCGTTCGCCCTGATCACCCTCGCCGGGGTGCTGATGGTGTTGTCGGCGGTGGTCATTATTCCGTCCAGCTACCTGGCGCAGGTTCAGGGTTATCGCCCGGTGCAGACTGCGCCGATCACCCTGATGGCCGCGCTGCCGCAGTTGATTGCGCTGCCATTGGTGGCGGCGTTGTGCAACCTGCGTTGGGTCGATTGTCGCTGGGTGCTGGGCATCGGCTTGAGCATGCTGATCTTGTCTTGCATCGGCGGGTCGCAGCTGACATCGCAGTGGATCCGCGATGATTTCTACGTGCTGCAACTGCTGCAGATCTTCGGTCAACCCATGGCAGTGCTACCGCTGCTGATGCTCTCGACCGGCAGCATCAACCCGATGGACGGGCCGTTTGCCTCTTCCTGGTTCAACACCGTGAAAGGCCTGGCGGCTGTCATCGCCACCGGCGTACTGGAAACCCTGACCACCGCCCGGCTGCATTTTCACTCGACGATGCTGGTCGACCGCCTCGGCAACTCACCCCTGGCCGAGGCCGACAGCGCCGGCCTTGCCCATCGACTACACGAACAGGCCGTGGTGCTGACCTCCGCCGATCTCTACCTGTGCATGGCCGGCGTCGCCGTCGCGCTGATCCTGCTGATTTTCTGGATGCCGACGCGGATCTATCCACCGCGCGCTCCGACTTGAATGCTCCACTGAAACCGAGGTTTTTATGACGACTCAATCCAAACAGAAAGTGGCCGTGGGTGTTGCCGTCGTGATCGCCGTGGGCGCGATGGTGTATCTGCTGGCGCCTGGCCTGTTCGGCCAGCGTACGCAACAGACCACCAACGACGCCTATGTCTCGGCGGACTACACGCTGGTGGTGCCACGCGTGGCCGGGTTCATCAAGCAAGTGCTGGTGGAGGACAACCAACAGGTCAAGGCCGGACAGTTGCTGGCGCTGATCGATGACCGCGACCTGCGTGCCGCTGCCGATGCGGCCGCCGCTGAAGCGCTGGTGGCCCAGGCGCAATTGCAGAATGCCAAGGCGACCCTCGAGCGCCAGGCGTCGGTGATCGCCCAGGCCCAGGCGACGGTGGTGTCCGCCAAAGCGGAAATGGCGTTCGCCGAGCATGAGCTCAATCGCTACAACCACCTCGCCGGCGTCGGTGCCGGCACCGTGCAGAACGCGCAGCAGGCTCGTACTCGCATCGACCAGGCGAGCGCCCGGTTGACCAACGTGACGGCGGTGCTGGCTGCCGAGCGCAAGCAGGTGGACATCCTGACTGCGCAGCGTGACGGCGCCGAAGGTGGTTTGAAACGGGCACAGGCGAAGCTGGAAATCGCCAGCTTCGATCTGTCCTACACCCGCATCGTCGCGCCGCAGGACGGCATGATCGGTGAGCGTGCCGTGCGGGTCGGCGCCTATGTCACGCCGGGCAGCAAGTTGCTGGCGGTGGTGCCTCTGGAGCAGGCCTATGTGGTGGCCAACTTCCAGGAAACCCAGTTGACCCATGTGCAGCCGGGGCAGGATGTGCAAGTGCGCGTCGACACTTTTGGCGGGGAGGCGCTGAACGGGCGCGTGGAGAGCATCGCACCCGCCACCGGCGTGACGTTTGCCTCGGTCAAGCCGGATAACGCCACGGGTAATTTCACCAAGGTCGTGCAGCGGATTCCGGTGAAGATTGCGCTGGAGCCAGGCCAGCCTTTGACGCAGCGGTTGCGGGTAGGGATGTCGGTGGAGGCGCGGATTGATACGGCCAGTGTGAAGGCGAATGAGGTTGTTCAGCGATGAAGATGTTTGGCGATTGGACTGACGCTTTCGCGAGCAAGCCCGCTCCCACAGGTGGTCGGTGTGACCACAAAACTTATGAACAACCGATAACCCTGTGGGAGCGGGCTTGCCCGCGAAGAGGCCATCAGCCTCGACTCCTGTTCAGCGCCTTGCTGGTAATGGGCCTTTCAGCCTGCACCGTCGGCCCGGACTTTCAGAAACCCGAAACGCAGCAAGTCACCGAATGGTCGAAGCCCTCAAAAGCCGCAGCCAGCCAGGCCACCACCGAGGCGATGAGCGAACGCTGGTGGGAAGTCTTCAACGATCCAAAACTCTCGGCGCTGAGCCAACGCGCCCTGACCGATAACCTCGACCTCAAACTCGCCAGCAGTCGCCTGGAGCAAAGCCGCGCCGTGCGTCAGGTGGTCACCGCCGACCGCTACCCGAGCACCGCCGCCACTGGCAGCTACAGCCGTAAACGCAACAGCGGCGAAGGCCTGATGGACCCCTCCGGAAACAACGGCAATTCCGCGTTCAATTTGTGGGATGCCGGTTTCTCTGCCTCCTGGGAACTGGATTTCTGGGGCCGGGTGCGCCGCGAAACCGAAGCCGCCGACGCAACGCTGGAAGTCGCGGAAAACGACCGCCGAGGCGTGTTGCTATCGGTGCTCGCCGAAACCGCCCAGAACTACATTCAACTGCGCGGCGTGCAAAGCACCCGGGCGGTTACCGAGCAAAACCTTGAAGTGGCTCGCCACAGCCTGAAGCTGTCGCAACTGCGCCTGGGCGATGGTGTGGCTACCGATCTGGACGTCGCCGAGGCCGCCGCCCAAGTCGCCGCTATCGAATCGCGCCTGCCAGCGCTGGAGCAGCGCCAGGCACAACTGATCAACGCCTTGAGCCTGTTGATGGGCGAGCCGCCTCAAGCGCTGGCGGCCGAGCTATCCAGCGATGCACCAGTGCCGCAGACCCCGCGGCAGGTCGCCATCGGCCTGCCGTCGCAACTGGCCGAGCGCCGCCCGGACATTCGCCAGGCCGAAGCCCGCCTGCATGCCGCCACCGCGAGCATCGGCGTGGCCAAGGGCGATTTCTATCCGCGCATTACTCTGTCGGGCAATGTCGGTTCGCAAGCCATGCAGTTGAGCGATTTCGGTTCCTGGGGCTCGCGCACGTTCGGCATCGGTCCGCAGTTCAGCCTGCCGCTGTTCGACGGCGGCCGCCTGCGCGGCGTGCTGAATCTGCGCGAAGCCCAGCAACAGGAAGCGGCCATTGCCTACCAGCAAACCGTGCTGCGGGCCTGGCATGAAATCGACGACCAACTGAGCGCCTACAACGCCAGCCAATTGCGTCGCGACAGCCTGGCCGAAGCGGTGCGGCAGAACCAGATCGCCCTGCAAACCGCGCAAAGGCAGTACACCGAAGGCGTGGTGGATTTCGTCAACGTGCTCACCGTACAGGGAGCGCTGCTGGCGACTCAGGAGCAATGGGTCGAGAGCTCGACCGGCGTCTCGCTGGCCGCCGTCGGCTTGTACAAGGCGCTGGGTGGCGCATGGCAGTCGGTTTATCCGTTGGCGGTGCGGCGTTGAGGTCATAACACTCAAGACTTCGACGACAGATCCGCCATCCCCTTGAGCAGCTCGATTGGCAATGGAAAAACGATGGTCGAGCTTTTGTCGCCGGCAATCGAACTGAGCGTTTGCATGTAGCGCAGCTGCATGGCGCCGGGTTGGCGGCCGAGCATTTCGGCGGCCTGCATGAGTTTTTCCGAGGCCTGTAATTCACCTTCGGCGTGGATCACTTTGGCCCGGCGTTCGCGCTCGGCTTCGGCCTGGCGGGCGATGGCGCGGATCATCGATTCGTTGAGGTCGACGTGCTTGATCTCGACGTTGGCCACCTTGATGCCCCAGGCGTCGGTCTGGGCGTCGAGCACTTGCTGGATGTCGATGTTCATTCGCTCGCGTTCGGCCAGCAGCTCGTCAAGTTCGTGCTTGCCGAGCACTGCGCGCAAGGTGGTTTGTGCCAGTTGGCTGGTGGCCATGAGGAAGTCTTCGACCTGGATGATGGCCTTCTGCGGGTCGAGGACCCGGAAGTACAGCACGGCGTTGACCTTGACCGACACGTTGTCGCGGGTGATGACGTCTTGCGCCGGCAC
This sequence comes from Pseudomonas sp. C1C7, assembly GCF_013359595.1. Taxonomy (GTDB): domain Bacteria; phylum Pseudomonadota; class Gammaproteobacteria; order Pseudomonadales; family Pseudomonadaceae; genus Aquipseudomonas. The sequence continues at coordinate 21,249 of NZ_JABFMP010000007.1, forward strand.
GTCCAGCACCACGGTGCGCAGGTCGACGCGGACCATTTGCTGGATCACCGGAATCAGCAGGATCAGGCCCGGGCCCTTGACCTGCCAGAAGCGGCCGAGTTGGAACACCACGCCACGCTCGTACTCGCGCAGGATGCGAAAGGTCGCGCTGGCCAGTGCGATCAGCAACAGCAGGAGTGCGGCAAAACCCAGTTGCAAGCCCATGTTCATTCTCCCTTCGATACCGCGTCAGTCGCGGACACTTCCAGCATCAATCCCTTGCGAGCCACCACCCGCACCCGTTGCCCGATCTGCAGCGGGTTGGCGCAGGTCACCTGCCAGCGTTCACCCTGCAAGTGCACCCAGCCCTGGCAGGCATCGCCGGCCTGCAACGACAACACCGGCGCCACGCTGCCCAGCAATCCGGCATCGCCACTGACGTTGTGGCGTGGTCGGGTTTTCAGGGCGCGGATCAGCAGGAAGATCAGCAGCAGGCCGCTGATCAGTCCCAGGCCGATCATTAGGGGGACGGGCAGTTCGGCGTTCGTCAGGATCACCGCGCCGATCACGAACATCACGATCCCGCCCAGGCCGATCACGCCGTAGTTGGGCAGGGCGGCTTCGGCGATCAGAAAGGCGATGCCGAAGGTGATCAGCCACATGCCGATGGGGTCGGGGGCGGGCATGCCGGCGGTGTCCGCAGCGAGGGCGGAACCGCTCAACACCAACAGCCAGGCAATGGCACAACAACGCGTGTTCACGTGACCCTCCGGGAGAGTCGTGGGTGGTTCTGTATACAGTTTAGTTGACGCGCCAGCTGTATGAATTTTGCTCAGTTGTTGACCTGTCCGGTGGGCGGATTTCCCGCCGGATCGCCCCTGCGGGCCTAGACTTTGAGTACGAAGAAAAGCGTCAACCATCGTCCGCCCAGCGGCATGGCGGACTCGGAGGTGCATCATGCGAATGGCAAAAACCGTGCAGAGAAGCCTCGACAGGGCTCAATGCCAATACGACATCGTCACCCATCCTCACTCGGCCAGCAGCCTGGAAACGGCGCGGGTCGCCAACATTCCGGCGGAGCGGATGGCCAAGTCGGTCATTCTCGACGACCACCATGGTCGCTACCTGATGGCCGTGCTGCCCGCCAGTCGTCACCTGGACCTGAGCAAAGTCCGCAGCAGCGGCGAATGGCAGGTCTCGCGCGAAAGCAACCTGGCGCATCTGTTTCAGGACTGCGAACGCGGCGCCGTGCCTGCCCTGGGCGAAGCCTACGGGCTGGACGTGGTCATCGACCCGTTGCTGACCCGGCAAAAAGACATCTACCTGGAGGCCGGCAACCACATCAACCTGCTGCACATGAACATGCCCGAGTTCCTGAAAATGGTGCCTCATGCGCAGGTGCGGGAGTTGAGCAGTTAGTTAGATGTGTGGTGTTTTTGCTGCCGTCTTCGCGGGCAAGCCTCGCTCCTACAGGTCAACATCCGTCCGTAGGAGCGAGGCTTGCCCGCGAACGACCGCACAGCGGTCCTTCCTCGATACACACAGGAGCCCAACATGGAAAACCCAACCCACAGCCTCCCATCCCTTTTCAAACAACTCGGCCTGCCGGACGACGCCGAAAACATCGACAAATTCATCGCCACCCACTCACCCCTCAAACCGGAACTGCACCTGGCCGACGCCTTTTTCTGGAGCCCCAGCCAGGCGGATCTGCTGCGCAATGAAATTCTTGATGATGCCGATTGGGCGGAGGTGGTGGATCAGTTGGATGTGTTGTTGCGCAAGGGACGGGGTGGCTAAAACGCCAGCATTCACGCTGGAAGAAGAATTTGTTTCAAAACTTGACGCAAAATCCCCTTCAATGCCATATTGATAGTTAGCAAACTAACAGTGTGTGTATTCCCCCGTGCCGAACGACCTCGACGCTCTCCAGATGAACATCAGCAGCTCCATGGTGGTGGCCGCGCGGCATTGGCGCAAGATCTGCCAGACGACGCTGGTCAACTATGGGATTTCCGAAGCCTGTGCCGTGCCGTTGTTGATGATCGGGCGCCTGGGTGATGGGGTGCGACAGGTCGCAGTGGCGCAGGCGTCGGGGATGGAGAGCCCGTCGCTGGTACGGTTGCTCGATCAGCTGTGTCATGCCGGTCACGTCTGCCGCACCGGCGATGCCCAGGACCGTCGCGCCAAATGCCTGAGCCTGACCGACACCGGCAGGGCGCTGGTGCAGAAGGTCGAGGTCGAGCTGGTGCGTCTGCGCAATGAAACCCTCGAAGGCATCGATCGGCGCGATCTGGAAGCGGCGCTGCGTGTGCTGCGCGCCTTCGAGTCCGCCAGTCAGACACCGGTGATCAACTCTTGAGCGGTTTCTTCAGCGGCATGCCGCCAGCGCGTGACTGGTTCTACGGCGCGCGAACGTTCGCCGCTTCCATGATCGCCTTGTACATCGCGCTGCTCATGCAGATGCCGCGTCCATATTGGGCGATGGCCACGGTGTACATCGTCTCCAACCCGTTCCTCGGCCCGACCACCTCCAAGGCGCTGTATCGCGCCATCGGCACCTTCCTGGGTGCTGCGGCGGCGGTGCTGTTCGTGCCGATGTTCGTCCAGAGCCCTTACGTGCTGGTGTTGGTCATCGCCCTGTGGACCGGCACGCTGCTGTTCCTGTCCCTGCACCTGCGCACGGCTAACAACTACGCCCTGATGCTCGCCGGCTACACCTTGCCGCTGATCGCGCTGCCGGTGGTGGATAACCCGCTGGCGGTGTGGGACGTGGCCGAAGCGCGTACCGAAGAAATCTTCCTCGGCATCGCCGTCGCGGCGGTGGTCGGTGCGATGTTCTGGCCCCGTCGGTTGGCGCCGGTGTTCAACGATTCGGTGGGTAAATGGTTTGCCGATGCCTCCACCTACAGCCAGCGTTTTCTCAGCCGCAACGTGCAACCCGAAGAAGTCAGCGCGCTGCGTTCGTCCATGGTGGCGACCTTCAACAGCCTGGAGCTGATGATCGGCCAGTTGCCCCACGAAGGCTCGCGACCACAGACCGTGCGCAACACCAAGGAACTGCGCGGGCGCATGATTCACTTGCTGCCGGTAATCGACGCCCTCGACGACGCGCTCTATGCCCTCGAACGGCGTACGCCGGAACTGGTGGACAAGTTCGCACCCTTGCTCGCCGCCGCCAGCGAATGGCTGCAACACAAAGACGCCGATATCGCGCGCTGGCAGGCCTTGAAAGACCAACTCGACGCCCTGCAACCCAGTGCCCAGGCGCTGGAGGATCGCAAGCAACTGCTGTTTTCCAATGCGCTGTATCGCCTCGGCGAATGGATCGATCTATGGCAGGACTGCCGCAGCCTGCAAATCGCCATCGAGTGCGAAAACCAGGACAGCTGGCGCGCCGTGTACCGCCACTGGCGCCTGGGCCGGCTGACGCCCTTCCTGGACCGTGGCCTGATGCTGTATTCGGCGGCCTCCACCGTCTGTGCGATCATCGTCGCTTGTGTATTGTGGATTCTGCTCGGCTGGACCGACGGCGGCGCGGCCGTGATTCTCGCGGCGGTGGCCTGCAGCTTCTTTGCCTCGATGGACGACCCGGCGCCGCAGATCTACCGGTTCTTTTTCTGGACGGCGATGTCGGTGCTGTTCGCCAGCCTTTATCTGTTTCTGGTGCTGCCGAACCTGCACGATTTCCCGATGCTGGTGCTGGCGTTTTCCGTGCCGTTCATCGTGGTTGGCACCCTCACGGTCAAGCCGCAGTTCTACCTCGGCATGCTGCTGACGCTGGTCAACACCTCGTCCTTCATCAGCATCCAGGGCGCCTACGACGCGGACTTCCTGAGCTTCGTGAACTCGAACCTGGCCGGCCCCATGGGCCTGTTGTTCGCCTTCATCTGGACCCTGGTCGCCCGGCCGTTCGGCGCTGAGCTGGCGGCCAAGCGCCTGACCCGTTTCAGCTGGCGCGACATCGTCAGCCTGACGGAACCGGCGACCCTGGCCGAACACCGCCAACTGGGCGTGCAAGTGCTCGACCGCCTGATGCAGCACCTGCCACGCCTGGCCATGACCGGCCAGGACACCGGCATCGCCCTGCGCGAAGTGCGCGTGGCGTTGAACATGCTCGACCTGCTGGCCTACACGCCACGGATTCACGGCGCGGCCCAGGATTTGTTGCGTCAGGTGGTGGCCGAAGTCGGCGAATACTTCAAGACGTGTCTGAAGGCTGGCGAACGCTTGCCGGCGCCGAGCCCGTTGCTGATGACCATGGATCGCACCCGTCGCGCGCTCGCTGGCGCTGGCGATGAGCAAACTCGTCTACACCTGTTGCACGCCCTGAGCGGCCTGCGCCTGGCGCTGTTGCCCGGTGTTGAATTCGTCGGTACCGCCGAGCCCGAAGAACCGCTTCCTTATGGCATTGATGGAGCGCCCCTATGATCGGAGATCTGGATATCAGCGGCGTGTTCCTGCCCACGCTACTGGTGCTGATGGGCATTACCTACCTGGTTTACCTGCTGGTGCACGGGTTGCTCACACGTCTGCACTTTTACCGCCTGGTCTGGCACCGGGCCTTGTTTAACGTGGCTCTCTACGCCTTGCTGCTTGGCGCCGTGGACTCACTCAGTCGATACCTGATGACATGAAAAAACCGTTTTTAACCCTCGGCCGCGTGATTGTGACCCTGTTGATCGTGACCTTCGCCGTGGTCGTGGTCTGGCGCATGGTGATGTACTACATGTTCGCCCCCTGGACCCGTGACGGTCACATCCGTGCCGACATCGTGCAGATCGCCCCGGACGTGTCCGGCCTGATCCAGCAGGTGGACGTGCGTGACAACCAGCCGGTCAAGCGTGGCCAGGTGCTGTTCACCATCGACCAGGACCGCTTCAAGCTGGCGCTGCGCCAGGCCAAGGCCGCCGTGGCCGATAGAGAAGAAACCCTGGCGCAGGCCCAGCGTGAAGCCAAACGCAACAAGGGCCTGGGCAATCTGGTGCCGGCCGAGCAGCTGGAAGAAAGCCAGTCCCGCGTGGCCCGTGCGCAAGTAGCACTGTCGGAAGCCCAGGTGGCGGTGGACAGCGCGCAACTGAACCTCGACCGCTCGGTGATCCGCAGCCCCGTGGACGGTTACGTCAACGACCGCGCGCCGCGTACCCAGGAATTCGTCAGCGCCGGGCGGCCGGTGTTGTCGGTGGTCGACAGCAACTCCTTCCACATCGACGGTTATTTCGAAGAAACCAAGCTGGGTGGCATTCATGTCGGCCAGAGCGTCGACATCCGCGTGATCGGCGACAACGCGCGCTTGCGCGGGCATGTGGAAAGCATCGTCGCCGGCATCGAAGACCGCGACCGCACCAGCGGCAACAACCTGCTGCCCAACGTCAACCCGGCGTTCAGCTGGGTGCGCCTGGCCCAGCGGATCCCCGTGCGCATTGCCTTCGACGACGTGCCGGCAGATTTCCGCATGATCGCCGGGCGCACCGCCACCGTGTCGATCATCGACGACAAAGAACGGGAGCCTGCGCAATGAACAAAGCCTCGGGTTTGGCGGTGGCCGGTTTAGGTCTGCTGCTGTCGGCGTGTTCGATGGTCGGGCCGGATTATCACCTGCCGCCAGAGGCCGCCGTGCAGCGCGCGGATTTGCAGGGCGAGCTGGACGTGAACGGCAAGCCGGTGGTGTCGGCGCCGGTGCCTGAAAATTGGTGGCGTCTGTATCGCGACCCGCGGCTGGATCAATTGGTCCAGCAGGCGCTGGCGTCCAACACCGACCTGCGGGTGGCAGCCGCCAGCCTGCTGAGGGCCCGTGCCCAGGTGGATGAAGCCGAGGCTGCGGGCGGCTGGAGCGGTGGCGTGAAGATGGGCGCCCAGCGTTTGCAGGAATCCGGCGAAGCCTTCCTGCTGCCGGAGAAAGTGCCGGTGGCCAACATCGGCGATATTGGCATCAGCGCGTCCTACCAGTTCGACCTGTGGGGCACGCTCAAGCGCGGCATCGAAGCGGCCAAGGCCAATGCCGATGCGACCCAGGCCGCCGCCGACACCGCACGCATCACCCTGGTGGCCGATGTGGTGCGGGCCTACACCCAGGTGTGCGCGGCCAACGAAGAGCGGGAAATTGCCCAGCATTCCCTCGACCTGCAATCGCAAAGCACCTCGCTGATCCAGCGCCTGCGCGATGCCGGTCGCGGTGACGAAACCCAGGTCACCCGTTCGCAAACCCAATTCAAATCCTTGCGCGCCGACATGCCGCGTTATGAGGCTGCGCGTCAGGCCGGGCTGTTCCGCCTGTCGATGCTGCTGGCCAAGCCGGTCGATCAACTGCCGGCCGGCACCGCCGCTTGTGCGGAACTGCCGAAAATCGCGCAACGGGTGCCGGTGGGCGATGGCGCCTCGCTGCTCAAGCGTCGTCCCGACATCCGCCAGGCCGAGCGTCGCCTGGCTGCCGCGACCGCCAACATTGGTGTGGCCACCGGCGAGCTGTACCCGGACGTTCGCTTCGGCGCGACCATCGGCACCGTCGGTATTCTGGAAAACCTGGGCGAGCCCTCCACCAATCGCTGGGGCTTCGGCCCGTCGCTGACCTGGAACGTGCCGACCAACGGCGCCCGGGCGCGCATCCGCGAAGCCGAAGCCGTGACCCAGGCGACCCTGGCGCACTTCGATGGCGTGGTGCTCAATGCCATTCGCGAAACCCAGACCAGCCTGGCCCAGTACTCGGCCTTGCTGCAGCGCCGCGATGCCCTGGCGGACGCCGAGCAGTCGGCGAAACTGGCCGCCGATCAGACGCACCGCTTCTTCCAGGCCGGCCGCGAGTCGTTCCTGGCCGACCTGCAAGCCACCCGCACCTACACCGATGTCACGGCGCAGCTGGCCGCCGCCAACACCCAAGTGGCGTTGAGCCAGATCGATTTGTTCCTGGCCCTGGGCGGCGGTTGGGAAAGCGGACGAACGCAAGCGTCGAACGCCAGCAAACCCTGAGGCCGTTGCTATGCTTTGAAATGTTGCAGGGCGTTGCAGCAATAGCGCTCCTGCAATACACAAAGCTTGCGCAGGTCAGGGGGAAACCAATAATGAAAAACCCTTTTGCTCTCGGCTTCTGGTGTGCCGTCGTGGCCCTCGTGCTGCTCACGGGGACCTATTTCTACGGTGTCATGCTGGCCTATCAGATCGACAAGGCGCTGATGTTTCTCGACAGTGCCGTGGCGTTGATCGCCGCAGTGGCTGTCTCGGTGGTGGCCTGGGCGTCCGTCCAGACCAAACGCATCAAGAAAAAACAACTCGAACAAGGCAAGACTTTGGTGCTGATCTGGGACACCAAGGTGGCGCTGCGCCGTGTTGAAACGGTGTTCGACCGCTATTTCTGGGGCAGTTACTGGCAACCGGGGCGCACCTTCCAGGAAGTCATGGGCGAGCTGACCGGCACGCCGCTGGAAAAAAGCCTGGAAACCCTGAAGAAGCAATGCCTGGAGCTGGACAAGCAAGTGGCGGACGACGGCCGGCACTGGCTCAACAACGCCCGCGAACTGGCGGACGTCGCCACGGCCATGGCCCGCGAGCGCTATCAACTGGATTTCTGCGACCCCCGTGGCGAAGTGACGGGCGGAGCGGTGATCAACCGGGATTTCGAAGTGCTGGTTTACACCTGGAGCGCAAGGCTCAAGACCTTTGATCATCAGTTGGATGAGATTGAGGTTCAGTATTCCTGACCCTGTTTTGCAATAAGTAAAGCCCAACACATACCTGTGGCGAGGGGGCAAGCCCCCTCGCCACAATGTCCCCGCCTGATGCTAATCTGCACCCCACTTGTCGACCTCGGGTTCAGGGAAGACGACCACTTTTCAGTAACGGACATTGATCGGGTCATTCATGAATAAATCAGCAGGCGTGCTTCTGGGAATCGTTGTGGCCATCGGTGCAGTCAGCGCCGGCGGCGCGTGGTACACCGGCACCAAAATCGAAAGCGTGATCAACACCTCCCTGGCCGACGCCAACCAGCAATTGCAGGCGGCAATGGTCGGCCATAAAGGCACCGCCAAAGTGGAACTGGTGTCGCTCGAGCGCCACGTTTTCAGCAGCACCGCGCACTACCGCCTGAAGGCCGAGGGTGAAATGTTCGGCGAGGCGCCGGTCGAATTGCTGTTCGTCGACAAACTCGAACACGGCCCGCTGCCGTTCTCTCGTCTGATGACGCTCAAGCTGCTGCCAGTCATGGCCACCAGTCACTACGAGCTGGAAAAAACGCCGCTGACCGAAAAGTGGTTCGCCGCCACCAAGGACGCCTCGCCGCTCAAGGGCGTGGTCAACATCGGCTACGACAACTCCACCAACGGTTCGCTTGAGCTGCTGCCGGTGGAAACCGCGCTGGATGACAAGTCCAGCGTGAAATTCTCCGGTCTCAAAGTCGACGTTTCCGCCAGCGCCGAAGCGAAGAAGGTCAAGGCTGATGGCTACATGGACAGCCTGAAACTGGTCACCGTCGCGGAAGATCAGGCGCCGGTGCTGGTCGAGTTGAGCGGCCTGACCCTGGCCAGCAACCTGAACAAAAGCACCTACGGCTACTACACCGGCGAAAACACCCTCACCCTGACCAACAGCAAGACCACTTTCAGCCCGAAACAGACGGTGCTGGGCTTCAAGAATTTTGAAATGAAGAACCAGACCCAGGAATCGGGCACCAGCGCGTCGGGGCGTGCCGATTACAAGGTCGACGAAGTGACGCTCAACGACAAAAAGGTCGGTTCGGTACAGATGGCCCTGAGCCTGAAGAACCTCGACATCCCGTCGACCCTGGCGTTGATGGAGATCTACCAGACCAAACTGCAGCCATATGAACAGGCCGTTGCCGAAGCCACCGAAGCCGGTCAGCCGGCACCGGAGCTGAACCTGACCGAAGCCGAAGAAGCACTGCTCAAAACCAATCTGGAAAAGCTGCTGGCCGCCGGCCCGCAGGTCGCGCTGGAAAACCTGTCGCTCAAAACCGCCAACGGCGAAAGCCGCGCTAACCTGGTGCTGGACCTGACCAAGCCGCCGTCGGTTGAAGTGCCGGCCGACCAACTGGTTCGCCAGTTGATCGCGCTGCTGGATCTCAACCTGCAAGTGTCCAAGCCGATGATCGTCGACATCCTCACCCTGCAATCGCAGCTGGATGGGCAGACTGATGCCAAGTTGATCGCCGATCAGGCCACCGCTTCGGCCGACATGTTCAGCAGCATGGCCGTGGGTTCGCAGCTGGCGAAGCTCGACGGCAACAACGTCGTGAGCAAGCTGCATTACGCCAACAATGAGGTGGATTTCAACGGGCAGAAAATGACCGTTGAACAGTTTGTCGGGTTCTTGATGAGCAAGTTTGGTGGGACTGTGCAGGTCCAGTAACACCCGCGCATTGGTCCATGGTGGCGGTGCGTGGGACATCTTCGGATGTGCCGGGATCATCTGACCGGTCGGCTAACCCCGCACCGCCGCCACCCCCTGTAGGAGCTGCCGAAGGCTGCGATCTTTTGATGTTGCTTTTAAAAACAAAATCAAAAGATCGCAGCCTTCGGCAGCTCCTGCAGGGGTCTGTTTAATACCCCGCATTCAATTTCGTCACCCGGATCCGAGACTTTTGTAGGACGGTTCCGAAGCGTGCAAACCCCGTTGTATTGCCTTTGGGCGCTCGCCTATCGTTCGTTCGTCGCCGACAAAATGGTGACAGACCTTAGCCGGTCGTACCCGATGACGTACAAGCGCCCGTATAATCGCGGCGCTTTTTGCTGCCTGGCATCTGTCTATGGTGGCTGTACGTGGGACACCTTCGGGTGTGCCGGAATCATCTGGCCGGTCGGCTAACCCGCGTACAGCTACCACCTCATTCGAATAGCCGCGGATAGGGTGGGACTTTTACCCCACTAGATGAGATTGAAACCATGTCCAAATACCGCCCACTCGAAAGCAACTTCAGCGTCGGCCCAACCCTCTACATCGACACCGAAGCTCGCGCGTCCGACCTCCTCGAAACCGCCACCCACCGCATCAAAGCCGCGCGCAATCTGCTCAACAGCATCACGTGCCTCTGCATCAAAGACGCCCAAGGCCACGACCTCGAACACTTCGCCAACGCCGCCCACATCCTCATCCAGGACGGCTGCGAAGCCCTGAACGCCCTGGGCTGGAAGCTCGAAATAAAAGCCGGATAACCATCCCCCTTTAGGAGCTGCCGAAGGCTGCGAACTTTTGATCTTAAAAAATCAAGATCAAAAGATCGCAGCCTTCGGCAGCTCCTACACGGGTAGCGTGAGGCGCAAGGTCGGGTGTCAGCCTCGGATCAATTTCCAACCCGCATCCACCGTCAACGGCTGCTTCATCCGCTCCGCCAACATCGCCATCGTCTGCTCTTGCTCACACGCCACCGCCGCCACCACCACACCGTTCTTGCCAAACAACCCAATGAACGGCGGCTCGAACGGATCGCCCTTGAACTCCACCTCGTCCCACGTTTCGGCATGCCCGAGGTAGTCGTAGTTATTGCCGAAGTGCCAGGTCCAAAAGTACGGCACGTCGAGGTAATGCTCATCACCGCCCAGCATGTTCGCCGCCGCAATCCGCGCCTGTTGCTGCGCCAGGCGCCAGTGCTCGATACGCATCGGCTGGCCATTGAGCGGGAAGGTCGCGATATCGCCCGCCGCCCACAGATCATCCGCCACGCGCATGCCACCATCGACCCGCAGCGACTGATCCTTTTCCTTTGCAAGGTCTGCAAAAGGTTGGGTCGCCGGGATCACACCAATCCCCACCAGCACCAGATCCGCCGGCAGGCGCTCACCATTGCTCAGGCGCACCGCTTCAACCTTGCCGGTGCCTTCGATCAGCGCAGCTTCGCCGTCGCATCGATACACCACGCCGTGGGCTTGATGCAGCGCCAGGATCGCCTTGCCCACCGTCTCACCAAATGGCTTGGCGAAAGGCACGGGTTTGCGCGCCAGCACCGTGACCTCGAGCCCGTATTCACGCAGGGCCGCCGCCGATTCCATGGCTATAAAACTGTCGCCGATGATCACCACTCGCTGACCGGGTTTGGCGCTCTGCAGAATCTGCTGCGCATGAGATTTCGACCGCAATACAAACACCTGAGGCAGGTCAGCGCCGGGCAACTCAAGGGCTTTCGGCGTGCCGCCCGTGGCCAGCAGAGCCGCGTCATAGGCCACGGATTGGCCATCCACCAGATGCAGGGTCTTGCCCTCGGAGTCCAGGCTCGCCACCTCGGCATTCATACGCTCGATGCGTTGCTCGCGGTAAAACGCCTCATCGCGCAACGGCGGAACCTCTTCGGGCGGCGTCTGCCCGGCAATCACGAATTTGCTCAACACCGTGCGGTCGTAACCGGCCTCGGCTTCGCGGTCGATCAACAGCACCCGTCCGCCAAAACCTCGCTCGCGCAACGCCGCCGCAGCCGCCGTGCCCGCCGCGCCAGCCCCCACAATCACAAAGGTTCGTGGGTCATCAGCCGGCGGCGTGTGCGCATCCTCCAGCGGCTGATCATCCACCCAGATGTCCTCCTCCCGGATCTCCAGCGGATAACGCTTGAGGCTGTCGAGGGCCGGGGGCTCACACAGGCCACCGTCCTCGATACGAAACTGCGCCTTGTGCCACGGGCAGGTCAGGCGGCCATTGCACAGCGCGCCCTCTACCAACGGCGCGCCGGCATGGGGGCATTCGCCCTGATAGGCGCGCCATTGATCGGCGACTTTGAGCAAAAGAATTTTCGTGTCCCCGATCTGCACTTCAAGGCCGCGGTTTTCGGGGACGTCTTTGACATGGGCGACGCGATGCAAGGTCATGATCGCTCTCCAGACAGATGTTTCATTTAAGAGTCTGGGCCTAATCTCGGGGTTCAGCCAAATCCCAGTGCCAAGGTGCGAAAGGTCCGGCTATAGTTTGCACGCCGACCACGGCCCCACCCCGCACAAGGTGCTCCGGAATGACCCGATTGACCTCATTGAAACCTTGGCTCGCGGCTTTGGCAGTCGCCTTTTGTGTGCAGATGCCGGCGCAGGCCGCCAAAGAGGCCTTCACCCTGAACATCCCGGGCGTGTCCGATGACCGCCTGTTCACCTCGGCCGCCGCCAGCGATGCTCAGGGCTGCGGCGGGCATAACGTGTCCCCGGCTCTGGCCTGGAACGCCGGCCCCGCGGGCACCCAGAGCTACGCCGTCGTCATGCACGACCCGGACGGCCAGAAAGGACAGGGCTCCGATCACTGGTTGCATTATGGCATCAAGGCCAGCACCCACCAGATCCCGGCCGGAGTCGGCGCCAAGTCCGCGTTCGAAGGCATGGGCGGCACCAACAGCAAAGGCACCACCGGCTACGTCGGCCCGTGCCCGCCAGTGGGCGACAGCGCGCATCACTACATCATCCAGCTCTACGCCCTGGACCTGGCGCCGGATGCCTTGCCGGCGGGCCTGACCCGTGCGCAGTTCCTGGAAAAAATCAAAGGCCACGTGTTGCGCAACAGCAGCGTGGTGCGGCGTTATCACCGCTGAAAAATTTTTCACAGCGGCTTAACCCGAATCCAAAGGGCTGCCCGTCTCACAGGATGAATGGATCAATTTCATCCTGAGGTCAGCCCCCATGTCCCTTCCCCTGCATTTCCTCCGCCCGGCCGCCCAGGGTTTCGCCGCCGGGTTGCTGCTGGCCGTTGCCGGTTGCGGCGTTTCATCCAAACCCGAATCCGTGGCGGTGCCTTCCGAGTCAAAAACCGAAGCCGTGGTGCAACCGCAAGCGCCGATGGCCGACGCCGCCGTGGTCGGTGGTGCGCTTGCCAAACGCAGTGTGCGCGTGGCGTCGATGGCGAATGTTGCGCCGATGCCGGCCGCTGAAGCTTATCCACAGGGCTATCGCGATGAACAGCGGGAGAAATATCAAACGCTTGTGGATAACCCTATCCACAGCGTCGCCGAAGCACCGGTCTCGACCTTCAGCGCCGACGTCGATACCGGCGCCTACGCCAACGTCCGCCGTCTGCTCAACCAGGGGCGCCTGCCGCCGGAAGGGGCGGTGCGGCTGGAGGAAATGGTCAATTACTTCCCCTACGACTACGCCCTGCCTACTGATGGCTCGCCCTTCGGCGTGACCACCGAGCTGGCAGGCTCGCCGTGGAACCCGCACACCCGCCTGCTGCGCATCGGCATCAAGGCGACCGATCGCGCGGTGGCGGAGCTGGCGCCGGCGAACCTGGTGTTTCTGGTGGACGTGTCCGGCTCGATGGATCGCCGCGAGGGTTTGCCACTGGTCAAAAGCACGCTGAAGTTGCTGGTCGATCAGTTGCGTAAACAGGATCGCGTGTCGCTGGTGGTCTACGCCGGAGAATCCCGCGTGGTGCTGGAGCCCACTTCCGGACGGGAGAAAGCGAAAATTCGTACAGCCATCGATCAATTGACCGCAGGCGGCTCAACCGCCGGCGCTTCGGGCATTGAACTGGCTTATCAACAGGCGCAAAAAGCTTTTATCCCCAAGGGCATCAACCGCGTGTTGCTGGCCACCGACGGTGACTTCAACGTAGGCATCAGCGACTTCGACAGTCTCAAGCAAATGGCTGTGGATAAACGCAAAACTGGCGTTTCCCTGACCACCCTGGGTTTCGGTGTGGATAACTACAATGAACAGCTGATGGAACAACTGGCCGATGCCGGCGATGGCAACTATGCCTACATCGACAACCTGCGCGAGGCTCGCAAGGTGCTGGTGGATCAACTCGGCTCGACCCTCGCCACGGTGGCGAAAAACGTCAAATTGCAGGTGGAGTTCAACCCGGCGCAGGTCAGCGAATACCGGCTGCTGGGTTATGAAAACCGCGCGCTCAAGCGTGAGGATTTCAGCAACGACAAGGTCGATGCCGGCGAAATCGGTGCAGGACATACGGTGACGGCGTTGTACGAAATTGTCCCAGCGGGAGAGAAGGGCTGGCTGGAGCCGCTGCGCTACGGTAAGACGGGCGCCACGGTTGTCGACAAAAATGGAGAAATGGCGATGCTGCGTGTGCGTTATCAGCTGCCGCAAGGTGGGAAAAGTCGCCTGATCGAGCGTCCGATTGTGAACGCGCCAGTGGGTAAAACCAGCGATGACTTGCGCTTTGCCGCGGCGGTGGCGGCGTTTTCCCAGCAGCTCAAGGATGGCCGTTACACCGGCGACTTCAGCCTCAAGGACACCGAAAGCCTGGCCCGTGGCGCACGGGGCGACGACCGCTTCGGCCTGCGCGGCGAGTTCGTGCAACTGGTGGAGCTGGCGCAGAGCCTGCGCACCACCACCGCGTCGAATTCAACCGCCACAGAACAACGGATCGAATAGTGAGCCGACTCAAGGGCTTCATCAGCCAGCTGTTCGCCTCCAGCAACAGCACCGAGGCCAGCAGCGACGAATCGCTGCTGGCCCGTTATCGCGAGGGTGACGGCGCGGCGTTCGAGATTCTGTACGCCCGCCATCGCCAGGGATTGTTTCGCTTTCTGCTGGGCCTCAGCGGCAGCGCGGAGCGGGCCGAGGAGGTCTATCAGGAAACCTGGCTGAGCCTGATCCGCAGCGCCAGTCAGCCACAGGGCAGGGCGACTTTTCGTACATGGCTGTACCAGATTGCCCGCAACCGCCTGATCGATCACTGGCGCAAGCACGGCATCCATCAGCCGCTGCACGACAGCTACGACGAACACACCCACGCCCAGGCCGACGACGCAACCGACCCTGCGCAACTGCTGAGCCTGAGCCGCGACAGCCAGCGCCTCGACGCCGCCCTGCAAGCCTTGCCGGCCGATCAGCGCGAAGTGTTCCTGCTGCGCGCCTACAGCGATCTCGACCTGCCGCAAATCGCCACCCTCACCGAAACACCGCTGGAAACGGTCAAGAGCCGCCTGCGTTACGCCCAGCAAAAACTGCGTCGGCTGCTGGCCGAGGAGGTACTGACATGACTGACGCCAAGCGAGATCAGGTGCTCGAGCACTACCGCGAACAGGCCACCGGCGAACCCCCGGTCCACCTCGACGCCCTCATCCTGGCCGCCGCGCGCAAGCAAACACCCGCGCCCAAACTCGGCCTGTGGCAACGCTGGGTCCGCGCCTGCCAGCAACCGCGTTGGCAAGTGGCATTCGCCAGCCTCGTCGGCGTCGCGCTGATGCTGGCGCTGGTGCAACGCACGCCCGAATCCGTACCCGGCTATGACTTCGCCCCGGCCCCCAAAGCCGCCGCGCCAATGGCCAAAAAAGAAGCCGAACCCGCCACCGCCCGCGCACTCAGCGCCCCGGCCGGCGCCATGCCCGCACCCGCAGCGCCAATGGCCGAATCCGCCGTCCCGGCACAAGTCGAATCCTTCAGCGCCGACATGGCCGACGAAGCCAAAGCCAGCAAACGCAAGGCCGCTCCCGTGAAATCCCTGGACGAACAACTGCGCGAAGTCATCCACTTGCAAAAAACCGGACAAACCCAGGCCGCCGACAAACTGCTCGCCGACCTGCAAAAACGCTTCCCCAAGGAAAACCTCGACGCCCGACTCCAGCAATTGCAGAAAAACTGATCGGCAAACCACACGACCAATTGGCATCAAGGCCCGAAAGCGCGCACTATCGGGCCATAGCCGATGCGTTGGAGCATGCCGTGACAAAGAAAATCGACCGCATCGCCCAAATGCTCAACTGCCCGGAAAAGGGCGAAGAACTCAGGCGCGCGATTACCGAAAGTCGTAAGGATTTTCTGATGAATCAGCCGGAGGCGGCTGAGGAGGAAGAGCTTGAGGAGGAGTTCTTCGAGGGGGATGAGGATGACGAGTTTGAGTGGTGGACGGATTGAAAAAACCGCTTAGGCGGTTTTTTTGTACCCCAACACCACGACCTGTAGCAGCCGGACGCAGGCTTCGCCAGCTGCTACAAGGAGCGTTCAGCGTGATCGGTATGAGGACTGAAACATTCTGACGACTTTGGGAGCAAGCAGTCAGTTGCCCAGGAGTTCTCAGTCCTTCTCAGTCCTTGTAATCGCCTCCAACACGGCCCCTGTCGGTTGATGCGCTTAGCGCTGAGACTGCTTAGGGGTTTTTTATTGGCTGAAACTATCCCCGTACGCCGTACCCAAAAAATAACGCCCAAGAAACAGCAGTGGTCGGAGACTCGTTGACCCTCAACCAACATACGGAGCACTATTAGGTACTGTTTTAAGTACCTTTTGGAGCCAACATGGAGCAGCTACTCGCAAGCCGTTCGGTCAGCATCACCGAACTCAAGCGCAGCCCGAGCACCGTAATCGAACAAGCGGGTTCCGAGCCTGTGGCCGTGCTCAACCACAATCGTCCCGCCGCCTATCTTTTGCCGCACGCGACTTATCAACAATTGCTGGATCGGCTACAGGCCGCCGAACTTCGAGA
Organism: Pseudomonas sp. C1C7; assembly: GCF_013359595.1. GTDB lineage: Bacteria > Pseudomonadota > Gammaproteobacteria > Pseudomonadales > Pseudomonadaceae > Aquipseudomonas. The sequence continues at coordinate 37,593 of NZ_JABFMP010000007.1, forward strand.
AGCCATCGCGGCTAGCCGCAACGACCCGCGTCCGGCCATCGCTGCCGAAACTGTGTTTTCCGATCTTGATGCGCTGATCGATCAGGTAGCTGCCGAGCAACACCGTCCGTGAGGCAATTGTTATTCGCTGCGTTGGCACGGGACGATCTACTGCAAATCGCTCGATTTATCGCCCGAGACAATCCTGAACGAGCCCGTACGTTTGTGGGCGAGCTGCGCATGCAGTGCTCGCGACTGAGCGATCAACCGAGTTTGGGGGTTTCAAGAGAAGATTGCGCCAAGGGGCTGCGAATGCTTGCCCATGGTCGCTATCTGATTTTCTACTGTCTGATAGACGACGGAATCAAGGTTGAGCGCGTGCTGCATAGTGCGAGAGATATCAGCCGGCTGTTTGATAAAAACAGCATTGATCATTAACTGCCAGCTTTCCAGCAACCACAAAAAAGCCCCAGACCCATCGGACCTGAGGCTTTTTTACATCGATTCATGGCGCACCAGGCGGGATTCGAACCCACGACCCCTGCCTTCGGAGGGCAGTACTCTATCCAGCTGAGCTACTGGTGCAGCGGGCGCCATGATACTCATATGCATGGCGGGCGTCCATGCTGCTGAATCGCCTGTGTTTTTTTAAGGCTGTAACGCGCGTTTGCTACGTTGATCAGAAAAACGCAGCAATAAAGGCAAAATCGTTCTTTTTTTCGAACGCCCTATTGTCCTTTACCCCCTTTGATCCTAGGATTCGTTTGAGATTTCAAACGCTCTTGTCTGGGTGCTGAACCGCACGAATCCAATACGTGCGCTATTTATGTGCTTCAGCCCGGTGAATGATTTCCCTGACGGCAGCCTACCCAGGCGCCTTTCTACAATCATAATTTGCTCCGCGCGTGCGCGGTGCTGTTAAGGAAAGCCGACATGCAGCTTAAAGACACCCAGTTGTTCCGCCAGCAAGCCTTCGTCAATGGCGCTTGGGTCGATGCGGACAGTGGTTCGACCATCAAGGTCAACAACCCGGCAACGGGCGAAATTCTGGGCTCCGTGCCGAAAATGGGCGCTGCCGAAACCCGCCGTGCGATCGAAGCTGCTGACAAGGCGCTGCCGGCCTGGCGTGCACTGACCGCCAAAGAGCGTGCGGGCAAACTGCGTCGCTGGTTCGAACTGATGATCGAGAACCAGGAAGACCTGGCTCGTCTGATGACCCTCGAGCAGGGCAAGCCACTGGCCGAAGCCAAGGGCGAAATCGTTTACGCCGCTTCGTTCATCGAGTGGTTCGCCGAAGAAGCCAAACGTATCTACGGTGACGTGATTCCGGGCCACCAGCCAGACAAGCGCCTGATCGTGATCAAGCAGCCGATCGGCGTGACCGCTGCCATCACCCCGTGGAACTTCCCTGCCGCAATGATCACCCGTAAAGCCGGCCCGGCCTTGGCCGCCGGTTGCACCATGGTGCTCAAGCCTGCTTCGCAAACTCCTTTCTCCGCCCTGGCCCTGGCCGAACTGGCCCAGCGCGCCGGCATCCCTGCTGGTGTGTTCAGCGTTGTGACCGGCAGCGCCGGCGACATCGGCAGCGAGCTGACCAGCAACCCGATCGTGCGCAAGCTGTCGTTCACCGGCTCGACCGAAATCGGTCGTCAGTTGATGTCCGAATGCGCCAAGGACATCAAGAAAGTGTCCCTGGAACTGGGCGGCAACGCACCGTTCATCGTGTTCGACGACGCGGATCTGGATAAGGCCGTCGAAGGCGCGATCATTTCCAAGTACCGCAACAACGGCCAGACCTGCGTCTGCGCCAACCGCCTGTACATCCAGGACGGCGTTTACGACGCGTTCGCCGAGAAGCTCAAGGCCGCTGTGGCCAAGCTGAAGATCGGTAACGGTCTGGAAGAAGGCACCACCACTGGCCCGCTGATCGACGAGAAGGCTGTGGCCAAGGTGCAAGAGCACATCGCCGACGCCCTGAGCAAAGGCGCGACCGTGCTGGCCGGTGGCAAGCCGATGGAAGGCAACTTCTTCGAGCCGACCATCCTGACCAACGTGCCGACCAACGCTGCCGTCGCCAAGGAAGAAACCTTCGGCCCACTGGCGCCGCTGTTCCGCTTCAAAGACGAAGCCGACGTGATCGCGATGTCCAACGACACCGAGTTCGGTCTGGCCTCGTACTTCTACGCTCGCGACCTGGGTCGTGTGTTCCGTGTGGCTGAAGCTCTGGAATACGGCATGGTGGGCGTCAACACCGGTCTGATCTCCAACGAAGTCGCGCCGTTCGGCGGCATCAAGGCTTCGGGCCTGGGCCGTGAAGGCTCCAAGTACGGCATCGAAGATTACCTGGAAATCAAATACCTCTGCCTGGGCATCTAAGCTCGAAGGCAAGGCATTGCTTCAAGCGCAAAGGGCACGAGAGCGCTGTCCCTTTGCGCCGCTTCAAACGGGAATTTTCTTTGTGGCCGGGAACGCCGTGGCAGTCGATCATCGCATGCTGCCACCGTTGAATCCCCGCCGCGTAATCCTTGAACCACGCCGCCCGATGAGCGGCGAATGAGGAATGTAATGAGCAAGACTAACGCTGATTTGATGGCCCGCCGTGTAGCCGCTGTTCCACGTGGTGTTGGCCAGATCCACCCGATCTTCGCCGAGTCCGCGAAGAACGCTACCGTGACCGACGTTGAAGGTCGTGAGTTCATCGACTTCGCCGGCGGTATCGCTGTACTGAACACCGGTCACGTGCACCCGAAAATCATCGCCGCGGTGACCGAGCAGCTGAACAAGCTGACCCACACCTGCTTCCAGGTGCTGGCCTACGAGCCGTACGTGGAACTGTGCGAAAAAATCAACGCCCGCGTACCAGGTGATTTCGCCAAGAAAACTCTGCTGGTCACCACCGGTTCCGAAGCCGTTGAGAACGCCATCAAGATCGCCCGTGCCGCCACTGGCCGTGCCGGCGTGATCGCGTTCACCGGCGCTTACCACGGCCGTACCATGATGACCCTGGGCCTGACCGGTAAAGTCGTGCCTTACTCGGCCGGCATGGGCCTGATGCCAGGCGGCATCTTCCGTGCGCTGTACCCGAACGAACTGCACGGCGTGAGCATCGACGACTCGATCGCTTCCATCGAGCGCATCTTCAAGAACGACGCCGAAGCGCGTGACATCGCTGCCATCATCCTGGAACCGGTTCAGGGCGAAGGTGGTTTCTACGTCGCTCCGAAAGAGTTCATGAAGCGTCTGCGCGCTCTGTGCGACCAGCACGGCATCCTGCTGATCGCTGACGAAGTACAGACTGGCGCTGGCCGTACCGGCACCTTCTTCGCCATGGAACAGATGGGCGTTGCCGCCGACCTGACCACCTTCGCCAAATCCATCGCTGGCGGCTTCCCGCTGGCCGGTGTGTGCGGCAAGGCTGAATACATGGACGCCATCGCTCCAGGCGGCCTGGGCGGCACCTACGCCGGTAGCCCGATCGCTTGCGCCGCGGCCCTGGCCGTGATGGAAGTGTTCGAAGAAGAAAACCTGCTGGACCGCTGCAAGGCAGTCGGCGAGCGTCTGGTCACTGGCCTCAAAGCCATCCAGGCCAAGCACCCGGTAATTGGCGAAGTCCGTGCCTTGGGCGCGATGATCGCGGTCGAGCTGTTCGAAAACGGCGACAGCCACAAGCCGAACGCTGCAGCCGTGGCTTCCGTTGTGGCCAAGGCTCGCGAGAAAGGTCTGATCCTGCTGTCCTGCGGCACCTACGGCAACGTTCTGCGCGTCCTGGTACCGCTGACCTCGCCGGACGAGCAACTGGACAAAGGTCTGGCGATCATCGAAGAGTGCTTCGCTGAGCTCTGATCACCCAGTGTGACCTGCTTCACAAAAAACCCGCTTCGGCGGGTTTTTTCATGCCTGCTCAAATGTCTCTGGCACTTTTCCACTGTATCGAATGGCCAGCATTGGCTAAGGTTTCTGCATTGCCAGGGAGAGCTGTATGACAGTTGTCATTTTACCCGCCGTTCCACGAGTGCTGATCGCCGAGGCCGACCCCTGGTCCCGGGATCTGCTCAAGGAAGTGTTGTTGAACGTACGCTGCGACGCGCGACTGGATCTGTGCGCCGACGGCCAACAGGCGCTGGATCTGCTGGCGGCCCATCCTTATGACCTGGTGATTGCCGACTGGGAGTTGCCCGGGGTCGATGGCCTGAATGTGTTGCGTAGCGTTCGCCAGCGCAAACGCAATCCGCCATTGCCGTTCATTCTGATGAGCAGCCGCAACGACAGCGCCAGCGTTCGCGAGGCCTTGCCGCTGGCGCCTGCCGCGTACCTGACCAAGCCGCTGAACATGGAAGGCCTGACCCATCGCCTGCAGGACCTGCTGGTCAATGCCGGGGAACAGGTGTCCTGCGAGGTACCGTCGCTGGCGCCGGGCATGACCTTGTCGGTGTACCTGGAGCGGCGTCGCGAGCTGGCCGAAGGCGCGCCGTTGATGACCGACGTGCAGCTGGCGGTCAGTCGCAGCCTCAACCCCAACGGGCTGGATCTGTCGAAGCTGGAACACGAGATCCGCACCGATCCGCAGGTCACCGCGGTGCTGATCGCCGCAGCCAACAGCGCCGCGCACCACAATGGCGGTACGGTGCAGACCCTGTCCCAGGCGCTGCACAAGCTGGGGACCGGGCAGAGCATGAACCTGATTCTGGGGCTGGTGCTCAAGCGCAGCGCCAGGCTCAGCGATCCGAACCTGGCGGACTACGCCGAGCGCAATTGGGGCCTGTCGCTGCACACCGCCGAATACGCCCGCACCCTGGCGCGCCTGCTCGATCTGGATCAGGCGCGCTGCTATTGCGCCGGCGTCCTGCATCGCCTCGGGGATCTGGCGCTGTTGCGCTGCCTGCAGGAGTGGAAACAGGCTGGTGGCGAACTGGACGATCAGGAAGAGGTGGGCGATGTGCTCGCCGAATTCGGCGCGGCCTATGGCTCGGCACTGCGCACGCGTTGGCGCTTGCCGCTGGAGTTGCGACAGCTGATCGCGGCCTGTTATCAGCTCGGTGGCGGGGTTTATTCCCGTGAAGCGCTGGTGATGAACATGGCCGCGCAACTGGCGCGGCTGACCGAGCATGAAGGGGTCGAGGAACTGGCGCAGAGCCGGACGGCGCGCTTGCTCAAGATCGGCTTGCCGGAGTTGATGCGGATGCGCAAATAGCCGCACCGCTGATCCCCTGTAGGAGCTGCCGCAGGCTGCGATCTTTTGATTTTGCCTTTGAAGATCAAAAGATCGCAGCCTCGTTGCACTCGGCAGCTCCTACAGAGGGGAGGGGTGTCAGCCAGTCACGATCCGGTTCTTGCCATCGCGCTTGGCCTGATACATCGCCGCATCCGCCCGGGCGAACAGGCTGTCCAGGCTTTCATCCGCATCGTTCAGGCTGGTCAGGCCCTGGCTGACGGTGATCCCGAACGTTTGCCCGTCATGCTCGAAGCTCAGGCGCTGGATCTCACGCTGCAAGCGCTCCGCCACCTGCAACGCCATTTCCGGCGTGCAGCCGGGAAACACCGCGGCGAATTCCTCGCCGCCAATACGCCCGAACAGGTCACCACGACGCAATGCGGCGCGCCCGCTGTCGGCAATGCGTTGCAGCACGTTGTCGCCTTCCTGGTGGCCGTAGGTGTCGTTGATCACTTTGAAGTCATCGATGTCCAGCATCAGGAACGACAGCGGCGTGCCGTGTTGCCGCGCCAGTTCAAATTCCTCGTGGGCGCCTTCGAAGAAGTGGCGGCGGTTGCTGCTGCGGGTCAGGGCATCGGTGGTGGCCAGACGCTGCAGCTCGGTTTCCAAGCGCTTCTTGTCGGTGATGTCTTCGGCAATGCCGACGATGATCACCGGCTGCCCCGGCTCGGCCTGGCGATTGATGAAGCACTTGTCGCTGATCCAGCGCAGATGGCCGTCGGCGTCGATGATCCGGTACTCGCGATCTTCCACCTCGCCCTTGACCAGCACTTCGGCGAGGCTGCGTTCGGCGTATTCCAGATCGTCGGGGTAGATGCTGTCGCGCCACTGGTTGTAGTCGGCCAGCAGCAAGTCGGCGCTGTGGCCGAAAATCCGTTCATAGGCGGGGCTGACATACAGCACCTGCCGGGTTTCCCAGTTGAAGGCCCAGAGCACCGCGTTGACGCTCACCAGCAAGGTGTTGAGCAGTTGCTCGCGCTCGCTCAGGCGCGCCACCTCGCCCTGGGCGTGCATCAGCGCCAGCAGGGTCTGCGCGGTCTCTGGCCACTGCGGTGAGGTGTGATCTTTCGGGTTTCCATTGATCATCGGCACAACTCTCAAAGGGCGTGCGCCGCTTGAGGTTCGAACGCGGCCGCAACGAAGCCCGCCTGAATGGCGAAGTGTCTTTGAGATAGGGGATACGGGATGAAGTTCCCGATGAGAGCGGCAAGGGAGAGGCCTCCCGCCGGGCGGTCGCGTGCTGCACAGGCGCTGTGTAGGAGCTGTCGAGTGAAACGAGGCTGCGATCTTTTGATCTTAAAAAACAAGATCAAAAGATCGCAGCCTTCGGCAGCTCCTGCACAAAAGCCTCGGCGATCAGGCTGCCGGACGCAGAGAGTAGGTCTTCAACTGATCGGCAAAATCACGCAGCGACTGAATCCCGCTGGCCTCGGCCTCGTGCACCCAATCCTTGATGGCGGCGAGCATGTCGTGGCCGTTGGAGCTGGTCTTGACCCAGATCTGCTGCAGGGCCAGGCGTTTTTCGTAGATCACTTTCAGCGCCTGACTGTGCTCAAGCATGTTCTGGATGCGCACATGGTGCCGATCGTCCAGCAGGCTGGTCTCCCGGGAGAGCAGGCGCTTGGCGCGGCGGAACTGGTGGCGGACCGAATGATCGACCTTGGCCAGCTCCTGCTTGACCAGCGGGCCGATCACCAACTTGCGGTACTGGGCCATGATCTGGAAGCGGTTGTTGAGGATCGCCATGGCGGTGTCCATGTCCAGGCTGCCCTTGCCTTCGACGCGGTGGGCAATCGGCGCCACGCGCTGCACCTTGGCCAGGCGCAGGAAGCTGAACACTTGAATCCAGGCCCAGCCCAGGTCGAACTCCCACTTCTTTACCGACAGCTTGGCCGAGTTCGGGTAGGTGTGATGGTTGTTGTGCAGCTCTTCGCCGCCGATCAGGATGCCCCATGGCACCAGATTGGTCGCCGCATCGCGGCATTCGAAGTTGCGGTAGCCAATCGCGTGGCCCAGACCGTTGACCACACCGGCGGCCCACACCGGAATCCACATCATCTGGATTGCCCAGATGGTGATGCCGATGGTGCCGAACAGCAGCAGGTCGATGACCGCCATGATCATCACGCCCAGTTTCGGGTAGCGGCTGTAGAGGTTGCGCTCGATCCAGTCTTCCGGGCAGTTTTTGCCGTAAATGCGCAGGGTCTCGGCGTTTTCCGCCTCGGCGCGGTACAGCTCGGCGCCTTTGCGCAGAACGGTCGAAAGGCCCTTGATCACCGGGCTGTGCGGGTCATCGACGGTTTCGCACTTGGCGTGGTGCTTGCGGTGGATCGCCGTCCACTCGCGGGTGTTCTGCGCCGTGGTCAGCCACAGCCAGAAGCGGAAGAAATGTTTCAGGCCGGCATTGAGCTCAAGGGAGCGATGGGCTGAATAGCGGTGCAGATAGACCGTGACGGAGACGATTGTCACGTGAGTCATCAGCAGGGTGACTGCGACCAATGACCAGGCCGACAAGCCGAGAAAACCTTCGTACCACATAGGCTATAGGGCCCTCGATAAAGAAAAAAACAGCCGTTGCATTATCCCCATGCCCAACGAGAAAACCAGTCGCGCTTTCAGATAAGAGTGGCCCTTTGCTTTATAATCCCGGCATTTTTGTAGGGACATGGACAGTCTTATGTCTGCCAGCTATCGCGCTGCCACACGTGCAGCGTTGTTTTACTTGGTGTTTTGCGTGGTCTGGCTGCAGCTCAGCGGCTATTTATTGAACAGTTTCTTCGATGATTCCGTCGAGGCATCGCGATGGCAACTGATCAACGGTTATGCCTGGCTGCTGTTCAGTGCAGGCTTTGTCTTTTTCGCCCGCGCGCGGCTGATGCGTTGTTTGGGAGTCGCTGCCAAACAACGCGTAAATCCGCAAGATCGTGAACGTTTGCGCCAGGCAGCGGCCGTTTTCGATTGTACCCGCGAGGGCGTGCTGGTCACCGATCGTGAGGGCCTGATCGTTCACGTCAATCCGGCCTTCATGCACATCACCGGTTACCAGCGCGAAGAGGTGCTGGGCAAGCGGCCGAACCTGTTCAAGTCCGGCCGTCATTCGGCGGACTTCTACCAGGCGATGTTTGCGACCCTGGAGAGCGAAAGCGAGTGGAGCGGCGAAATCTGGAACCGTCGCAAAAGCGGCGAAATCTACCCGCAGTGGCAAACCATCCGCGTCATTCACGACGACCTGGGGCAGCGCAGCCACTATGTCGCAGTGTTCTCCGACATCAGCGCGATCAAGCATTCCGAACAGGAGCGCATGCACCTGGCGCATTACGATCCGCTGACCGACCTGCCCAATCGCCTGCTGTTCACCGATCGCGCGAAACAGGCCCTGACGTCGGCGCAGTTGCACAAACGCGGTTGCGCACTGCTGCTGATCGATCTGGATCATTTCAAGATGATCAACGACAGCCTCGGCCACACCATCGGCGACCAGTTGCTCAAGGCGGTCGCCGAACGCCTGAAGGCCATGTTCGAGCCCGGCATCACCCTGGCGCGGCTGGGCGGCGACGAGTTCGCGGTGCTGGCCGAGAACTGTCCACAGGTGGAGCAGGCGGCGGCGCTGGCCCGGCGCATCATCGACGGGCTCAAACAAGCGTTCCCCATCGATGGGCATCAGTTGTTCATCAACACCAGCATCGGCATCAGCCTGTTCCCCGCCGATGCCTTGAGCGCCGAGCAATTGTTGCGCAATGCCGATTCCGCGCTGTTCAAGGCCAAGAGCGCCGGCCGCAACGACTATGCGCTCTACACCGAGGAACTGACCGCCCATGCCCAGCAGCGGGTCGAGACCTCGTTCGAATTGCGTCATGCGCTGGACCAGGAGCAACTGCGGGTTTACTACCAGCCGGTGCACGACTTGCGAACCAGTCGCCTGATCGGCCTCGAGGCGCTGGTGCGCTGGGAGCATCCGCAGCGGGGCCTGGTGTCGCCAGCGGAGTTCATTCCGATTGCCGAGCGCACGGGGCTGATTGCCGAAATCGATGCCTGGGTAATGCAGCAGGCGTGTCGGCAGATGTGCCAGTGGCAGAAGGCGGGCAGGGGGCTGGCGTTTGTCGCGGTGAATATCTCGTCCCGCCTGTTCGCCCGTCGTGAGCTGTATGAGCAAGTGGCCAGGGTGCTGCACGAAACCGGGCTGGATCCAGCCTGTCTGGAGCTGGAAGTCACCGAAAGCGCGGTGATGGAAGACCCCGAGGTGGCGCTGGAGCAGATGTATCGCCTGCGTGAGCTGGGCGTGCAGCTGGCCATCGACGATTTCGGCACCGGCTATTCATCGCTGCTGCGACTCAAGCGCTTGCCGGTGCAGAAGCTCAAGATCGATCAGGGTTTCGTCGCCGGGTTGCCCTGGGACGAGGATGATGCGGCCATCGTCCGGGTGATCATCGCCCTGGCGCAGAGCATGGGCATGCAGGTGCACGCCGAGGGTATCGAGCAGGCCGAACAGGCGGCGTTTTTGCTCGAACATGGCAGCCAGTTGGGGCAGGGCTACTGGTTCGGCCGGCCGGTGCCGGCTGAGCAATTAGTCTGGGCACCGCAGCACCTGTAGCAGCTGGCGAAGCCTGCGTTCGGCTGCGAAGCAGTCGCAAACCCTGCCTGCGCGATCCGCCTGATCCACCGCGTGCTCTGATTTCACGACTGCTGCGCAGCCGAACGCAGGCTTCGCCAGCTGCTACAAAGATCGCAGCCTTCGGCAGCTCCTGCATTTGGAATGCATTTCCCTGTAGGAGCTGCCGAAGGCTGCGATCTTTTGATCTTCAAACCCAGTCCCGCCAAATATTTGTTTCTGGTTATATAAACATTCTTAAATAGTATTTTTAAGAATATCAGCGCCTCTCTACTATTGATTCCACGCCGCAAGCAGTGCCGCCACTGCCAGGCAATCCCATAGTCGAAGGAGCAGCACCATGAGCGCATCCCTACGTAGCGTTGACGGTCAGGACGAAGCAACCATCCTGCGTGAAATCCAGAGCGCCCTGCGCGATCTGCGTTTCGGCGCCGTGGAGATCACCGTGCACAACGCCCAGGTGGTCCAGATCGAACGCAAGGAAAAATTCCGCTTGCAGCAGCCGGGCAACAAGCCGGGCTGAGGCGAACGTAGAACCGACACCGCGATTCCAGAAATCCATAACAACTCGCCAACATAATTAGAATTCCAGGAGCTTTCACCATGTCGTCGATTCGCCACTTCGCTTTGGCCGCCCTGGCCAGCGCCCTGTTTGCCGGTTCCGCGGTTGCCAAGGACTACGAACTGCTCAACGTGTCCTACGACCCGACTCGCGAGTTGTATCAGGATTACAACGCCGAATTCGTCAACTTCTGGAAAAAGAGCAACCCTGGCGACAACGTGAAAATCCAGCAGTCCCACGGTGGTTCGGGCAAGCAGGGCCGGGCGGTGATCGATGGCCTGCGTGCCGACGTGGTGACCCTGGCGCTTGCCGGTGACATCGACGAAATCGCCAAGCTGGGCAAGACCCTGCCGGCCGACTGGCAGAAGCGTCTGCCGGAAGCGAGCACGCCTTACACCTCGACCATCGTGTTCCTGGTGCGCAAGGGCAACCCCAAGGGCATCAAGGACTGGGGCGACCTGGTCAAGAACGACGTCTCGGTGATCACGCCTAACCCGAAAACCTCCGGCGGCGCGCGCTGGAACTTCCTCGCGGCCTGGGCCTATGGCCTCAAAGCCAACGGCGGTGACGAAGCCAAGGCCAAGGAATACGTACAGACCCTGTTCAAGCACGTGCCCGTGCTGGACACCGGTGCCCGCGGCTCGACCATTACCTTCGTGAACAACGGTCAGGGCGACGTGCTGCTGGCCTGGGAAAACGAAGCCTTCCTGGCGCTGAAGGAAGACGGCGGCGCCGACAAGTTCGACATCGTCGTGCCTTCGCTGTCGATCCTCGCCGAGCCTCCGGTGGCCGTGGTCGACAAGAACGCCGAGAAGAAGGGCAACGAGCAGATCGCCGAAGCCTACCTCAAGCACCTGTACAGCCCGGCTGGCCAGGAAATCGCGGCGAAAAACTTCTATCGTCCTCGTGACAAGGATGTCGCGGCCAAATACGTCAACCAGTTCCCGAAACTGGAACTGGTGACCATCGACAAGGACTTCGGCGGGTGGAAAACCGCACAGCCGAAATTCTTCAATGATGGTGGCGTGTTCGACCAGATCTATCAGGCGCAGTAATCTTAAATAGCCACCAATGCGCCTCCGTGAGGCGCATTGCAAATGTGGGACAGAACACTGTGGCGAGGGGGCTTAACTGCCTGGTTTAACTGCAAGCCTGCTCCCAGTGATTGCTTCATCAACCAAGGACTTTTATGTCGCGTCGTATCTCCCCCGTCATACCCGGCTTCGGGCTGACGCTGGGCTACACCTTGGTGTACCTCAGCCTGATTGTGCTCATACCCCTGGCAGCGATGTTCGTGCATGCCGCTCAACTCACCTGGGATCAGTTCTGGGCAATCGTTTCGGCGCCACGGGTGCTGGCGGCGTTGAAGCTGAGCTTCGGCACCGCGCTCTATGCCGCAATCATCAACGGCATCATCGGCACGCTGCTGGCCTGGGTGCTGGTGCGCTACACCTTCCCCGGTCGCAAAATCATCGACGCGATGATCGACCTGCCCTTCGCATTGCCCACCGCCGTAGCCGGTATCGCGCTGACCGCGCTCTATGCCCCCACCGGTCTGGTCGGTCAGTTCGCGACGGATCTGGGTTTCAAGATCGCCTACACCCCTCTGGGCATCACTCTTGCCCTGACTTTTGTGACCCTTCCATTCGTGGTACGTACCGTACAGCCGGTATTGGCCGATATCCCCAAAGAAGTGGAAGAAGCGGCCGCGTGCCTGGGCGCTAAACCGCTGCAGGTGTTCCGCCACATCCTGATTCCGGCCCTGCTGCCGGCCTGGTTGACCGGTTTCGCCCTGGCCTTTGCCCGTGGGGTCGGCGAGTACGGTTCGGTGATCTTCATCGCCGGCAACATGCCGATGAAAACCGAGATTCTGCCGCTGCTGATCATGGTCAAGCTCGACCAGTACGATTACACCGGCGCGACCTCCATTGGCGTACTGATGCTGGTGGTTTCCTTCATTCTGCTGCTGCTGATCAACCTGCTGCAGCGCCGCATCGAAACCCCATAAGGAGGCGCAGAACATGTCCCAATCGTCTATTGCTGCCGCTTCCTCGGCCAACGCCGCTCGCCGTGGCAGCCCGGTGGCGCGGCGCGTCCTGATCGGCCTCGGCTGGCTGATCTTCGCTCTGTTCCTGTTGTTGCCACTGTTCATCGTGGTGTCCCAGGGCTTGAAGAACGGCATCGGTGCGTTCTTCGTCGCGATCTTTGAACCCGACGCCCTGTCGGCGCTGAAACTCACGGTGATCGCCGTGCTGATTTCGGTGCCGCTGAACCTGGTGTTCGGCGTCAGTGCCGCCTGGTGCGTGAGCAAGTACTCGTTTCGCGGCAAGAGCATGCTGGTGACTCTGATCGACCTGCCGTTTTCGGTGTCGCCGGTGATCGCAGGTCTGGTCTACGTGCTGATGTTCGGTGCCCAGGGCCTGTTCGGGCCGTGGCTGTCGGATCACGACATCCAGATCGTGTTCGCCTTGCCGGGCATCGTGCTGGCGACGATTTTCGTCACCGTGCCGTTCGTGGCGCGGGAGCTGATTCCGCTGATGCAGGAGCAGGGCACGCAGGAAGAGGAAGCCGCCCGCCTGTTGGGGGCCAATGGCTGGCAGATGTTCTGGCACGTCACGGTGCCCAACATCAAATGGGGCCTGATCTACGGCGTGGTGCTGTGCACCGCGCGGGCCATGGGTGAGTTCGGTGCGGTGTCGGTGGTGTCCGGGCACATTCGCGGGGTGACCAACACCCTGCCGCTGCACGTCGAGATCCTCTACAACGAATACAACCACGTGGCCGCGTTCGCCGTGGCGAGCCTGTTGCTGATCCTGGCGCTCTTCATCCTGCTGCTCAAGCAGTGGAGCGAAAACCGTATTAACCGCCTGCGCGCCAGCGCCGCGGAGGAATGATTCCATGTCAATCGAAGTGCGTAACGTCAGCAAGAATTTCAATGCGTTCAAAGCGCTGAACGACATCAGCCTGGACATCCGCAGCGGTGAGCTGGTGGCGTTGCTCGGCCCGTCAGGCTGCGGCAAGACCACCTTGCTGCGGATCATCGCGGGCCTTGAAACCCCGGATCAGGGCAACATCGTGTTCCACGGCGAAGACGTTTCCGGCCACGACGTGCGCGATCGCAACGTCGGTTTCGTGTTCCAGCACTACGCCTTGTTCCGCCACATGACGGTGTTCGACAACGTCGCGTTCGGCCTGCGCATGAAGCCGAAAAAACAGCGCCCGAGCGAAAGCCAGATCGCCACCAAGGTTCACGAACTGCTGAACATGGTGCAGCTCGATTGGCTGGCTGATCGCTATCCTGAACAACTCTCCGGCGGCCAGCGCCAGCGTATCGCCCTGGCCCGTGCGCTGGCGGTGGAACCCAAGGTACTGCTGCTCGACGAGCCTTTCGGGGCGCTGGACGCCAAGGTGCGCAAGGAACTGCGCCGCTGGCTGGCGCGGCTGCACGAAGACATCAACCTCACCTCGGTTTTCGTGACCCACGACCAGGAAGAGGCCATGGAAGTCGCCGACCGTATCGTGGTGATGAACAAGGGCGTGATCGAGCAGATCGGCTCACCGGGCGACGTCTACGAAAACCCGGCCAGCGATTTCGTCTATCACTTCCTCGGCGATTCGAACCGTCTGCATCTGGGTGAAGACAACCACGTGCTGTTCCGTCCGCACGAAGTGTCGTTGTCCAGGCATGAACTGGAAGATCACCACGCGGCAGAAGTGCGGGACATCCGCCCGCTGGGCGCGACGACCCGGGTGACGCTGAAGGTGGAAGGGCAGAGCGATCTGATCGAGGCCGAAGTGGTGAAGGATCACGACAGCCTGATCGGGTTGGCCAAGGGTGAAACGCTGTTCTTCAAGCCCAAGGTCTGGCAGAAAGTCGCCAACCTTTAAAAGCAAAAGATCGCAGCCTTCGGCAGCTCCTACAGTGATTTCGGTTTGGTTGCACTTTTTGTGACCGACCCAAAACCCTGTAGGGGCTGCCGCAGGCTGCGATCTTTTAAAGCGGCCTAGGCCGCCGCGCGATTCGGATTCAACCGCACCCCACCCACACGCGCCTCGATCTGCTCTTTGAGCCCCCGCCGCAACCCCAGCATGAACGCCACCTCGGCCACCACAAACAACGGCCCGACAATCAACCCGGTCACGTCATCGACAAACGCTGGCTTGCGCCCTTCGTAGTGATGCCCGACAAACTGAATCGCCCAACCCACCACAAACATCCCGACGCCGCTGCTCAGCCACACCAGCGTGCTCTGCTGGGCCAGCACATTCCCGGCCCACACGCACAGCCCCAGCAGCACCGTCATCAGCACGCCGAGGCGCCGTTCCAGGCGCAGGTAGAACCAGGCCGAGGCCAGTGACACCAGCACCGCCGGCGACAGCCAGCCACCGCCCCATTGCGGACGCGACAGCAGCACAGCCACCGCTACCACGATCAGCGGAATGCCGATGAAGTGGGTGGCAATGTTGCGTGGATCGCGGTGGTAGGCGGCGTATTGAGCGAGATGGTCAACGAGGCTTTTTTTCATTGTTATTCCTCCTGTAGGGTGACTGATCTTGCCTCGGGGGCCGTTTCCCGCTCTGTCGGCCAGGCGACAATCTCTAGGAGTTTTCATGGATAAGCAGGTGTGGCGTACGCGCCTGATGCGCGGTCAGTGGTTCAGCCATCTGCCTGTGTCCCTTCAGGATAGCCTGCTGAAGGCGGCACGCTTGCGACAGCTGACCGCGGGCCAGCGGTTGTTCCAGCGCGGCGATTCACCCTGCGGACTGTACGCGGTGCTCGAAGGCGCGGTGCGCGTCGGCTCGGTCAACGAGCAGGGCAAGGAAGCGCTGCTGAGCCTGGTGGAAGCGCCGCACTGGTTCGGCGAGATCTGCCTGTTCGACGGGCAGCTGCGTACCCACGATGCGTTTGCCGCGGGCCCGTGCACGCTGCTGCACATCCCGCAATCGGTATTGCTGGCATTACTCGAGGAACAGCCGGCGCACTGGCGGCAACTGGCGCTGCTGATGAGCCAGAAACTGCGCATGACCTTCATCAATCTCGAACAGCTGAGCCTGATGCCTGCCCCGACACGGCTGGCGCATCGCTTGCTGCTGATCGCCGAAGGCTACGGCCAGCTCGACGAGCCGCGCCGCGTCCTGCAACTGCCGCAGGAACAACTGGCTGCAATGTTGTCGCTGTCGCGCCAGACCACTAACCAGATCCTCAAGGAACTGCAGGGGCAGGGGATCATCGGGCTGAGTTACGGCGAAATCGAAATCCTCGATGCCAAGCGATTGCGGGCGTTGGCGACGATCTGAGGATTGAGGGGGTGTCAGCAGGCATTGGTGCTGACTGACATGGCCCCTTCGCGGGCAAGCCCGCTCCCACAGTGATCTGTGTGAGTCACAGTTTTGTGATCAACCCAAAACCCTGTGGGAGCGGGCTTGCCCGCGAAGAGGCCAGACCAGGCAACCCACCTTCTGGGTCCGTCAGCGCAACCCATCCCGAAACTGCCCCGGCGTCATCCCGGTCCAGCGCTTGAACGCCCGGCTGAAGCTGCTGGTATCGGCGAAGCCGAGCAAATAGCTGATCTCACTCAACGAACATTGCGGATCGCGCAGGTGCAGTAGCGCCAGGTTTTCGCGGCTTTCGTTGAGCAGGGTATCGAACCGGCAGCCCTCATCCGCCAGATGCCGTTGCAGGCTGCGCAGGCTCAGGTGCAGTGCCTTGGCGATGTGCTCGGCGCTCGGTTCGCCTTCGGGCAGTTGTTCCTCGATGGCATCGCGCACCTTGCGTTCCCAGGTCAGCGGCTTGAGTTGCGCCAGGGTGCGCTTGAGCACGGTTTCGTTGTGTTCGGCCAGCTCCGGGTTGGCGTCGTCCAGGTGGCTGTCGAAGTCGATCAGGGCAAATTCCAGGCGGTCCTCGCTGGCGCCAAAGTGCACCGGCGAGCGCAATACCTTGTGCCACTGGTGCGAATCCGCTGGTTCCGGGCGGCGCAGGTACACCGCCAGCGGTGCGTAGTCGCGACCCAGGCGATTGCGGCAAGTGCGCACGTAAATGGCGGTGAAGGCGTCGATGGCTTCGAAGGCCGGGGCGAGATTGCCCGGGGGGATTTTCAGGCGGAACAGGTAGCGGTCTTCGGCGCGGGTCAGCTCCAGTTCCAGGGCATCGCTGACCACCTGGTGATAACGCACGATGCGCTCGAACACCTCGCGCAAACTGCCGCTGGCCACCAGCGCATAACCGAGTGCGTGGAAGGTGGTGGGGCTGACGAAACGCGAGACGCGCAAGCCGATCGCCGGATCGCCGCTCGCCTGCACCGCCAGCTCCCACAGCCGCGTGGTGCCGGACAACGGATAGCGGGCGTTGGGGTCGTCCATAAGCTGCGGGTCGAGCCCGGCCTGTCGGCACAGTGCGTTGCTGTCCAGGCCCAGGGCATCGAGTTGCTTGCGCAGGGCGCGGGTCCAGCTGGCGAGGGAGGTCGGTTCAGTCATGCTGATTGGCGCTTCCGGTCAACAGGTTGGCGTTCACGGCTACCGCTGCACGAAGGCGCAGCGATCAAGATGCGAACCATCAATAACCAGAGGATGGAAGCATGGACCGTACTTCTGCAAGTCCCCAGCGACTGAATGCTGCACAGCGATCGGCGCATATTCGTGAAGTGGTGCTGGCCAAGGGCGTCGAACTGCGCGAGCGCTACCCGATTCTCAAGCATCAGGACGCCCTCGGCGCCGGCATTCTGACCTTCGCCCTGGCGGGGATGATCGGGTCGGCGGCGCTCTACATCAATGGGTATCTGGCGTGGTGGGCGTGCCTCTTGTTCAACGCTTTCTTCGCCTCGCTGACCCACGAGCTGGAACACGACCTGATCCACAGCATGTACTTTCGCAAGCAGCGGGTGCCGCACAACCTGATGATGGGCCTGGTCTGGCTGGCGCGGCCGAGCACCATCAACCCGTGGATTCGCCGGCACCTGCATCTGAACCACCACAAGGTGTCCGGCACCGAAACCGACATGGAAGAGCGGGCGATCACCAATGGCGAGCCCTGGGGTTTTGCGCGGCTGCTGATGGTCGGCGACAACATGATGTCGGCGTTCATCCGCATGCTGCGGGCGAAAACCTGGGCGCATAAATTCAGCATCATCAAGCGCGTGCTGAAGGTCTACGCGCCGCTGGCGCTGCTGCATTGGGGCGCGTGGTATGTGTTTCTCGGCTTCCATGCGGTCAATGGCATCGCGCATCTGATGGGGGCGCCAATCGAATGGTCGGCGATCACGCTGTCGGTGATGAACGTGATCGACATCGCCGCCGTGGTGATTATCGGTCCCAACGTGCTGCGCACCTTCTGCCTGCACTTCATCAGCTCGAACATGCACTACTACGGCGATGTGGAACTGGGCAACGTGATCCAGCAAACCCAGGTGCTCAACGCTTGGTGGCTGTGGCCGCTGCAGGCGTTCTGCTTCAACTTCGGCAGCACCCATGGCATCCATCACTTCGTGGTGAAAGAGCCGTTCTACATCCGCCAGATGACGGCGCCGGTGGCGCATGAAGTGATGCGCGAGATGGGGGTGCGTTTCAACGATATCGGCACGTTCGCCCGGGCCAACCGGTTTACCCGTAAGGAGGTCCCGGAGTCTCGGCAAATGCAGGCAACAACGATCAATTAAGCCAAAACACGATCCCTGTAGCAGCCGGACGCAGGCTTCGCCAGCGGCTACAGGTGTTGTGTGCCCGGAAACTCAAACGGAAAAATGACAGTCATCAAGTTGACCCAAAGAGTCGGTAGGGTTGATGCATGTGGGCCGGGGAGGGTTTAAGGAGATATGCGATTTGGGCCTAATAAAGTAATTAAATATTCCTTTATTAGATAACCAATATCGCCAATCATCGGACCACAGTTGTTGCAACACAGCTGGCAGTTTTGAGTTTCCGGGGCCGTCTCCTTGGCAGGGTGCGGTCCCTTTTTTTTACCTGAAGGAAATACCGCTCCCACATTTGATTGTTGTGTTATTCCTTATTTGTCTTAATAAATAGCTTCTTATTCCTTAACGAATATAACTCTCCTCCCTATACTCGTCCGGGAACAGACACGCAGGAGAGCTCCCCCATGCGCAACGAATCAATTCGCTACCTGATTGTGCCGGGCTGGCAAGGATCGCCAGAAGATCATTGGCAAAGCCACTGGCACCACAGCCTGCCGAACAGCGCGCGGGTGGAACAGGCCGACTGGCTGACGCCCCGTCGTGAAGACTGGGTCGCGGCGTTGGCCGAGGCGATTGCCGCCGACAGCACGCCGGTGATTCTGATTGCCCACAGCCTGGGCTGCATCACCGTCGCCCATTGGGCCGCCACCGCGCCGCTGCCGATGCTGCGCCAGGTGCACGGGGCGCTGCTGGTCGCACCGGCCGACGTCGAGCGCCCTGCCTGCGCGCCGGCCTTGCGCAACTTCGCGCCGATTCCCACCGACCTGCTGCCGTTCCCGAGCCAGGTGGTCAGCTCCGACAACGACAGCGCCATCAGCGCGCCCAGGGCTCTGGAGCTGGCGCGTCATTGGGGCGCCGAAGCGGGGATTCTCGCCGGTGCCGGGCACATCAACGTGAAGTCCGGGCATCGGCGCTGGGAGCAGGGCTTCGCCTATCTCTATCGCCTGCAGAACCGCATGGAACATCACGCCCTGCGCCGCGCCTAAACCTTTCAACGCCCCCGTCTCCCGGCGGTTTTGGGCGGGAGACTGCCATGAGTTTTGAAATCTTCGGTCAGCCGCTGCTGACCTTCCCCGACGCCGAAAAAAGTCCCCTGAGCATCCGCGCCAAGGCGCTGGTGTTCGTCGATCCACGCTCGCGGCAATTGCGCCAGGAGCTGGAGCAACTGGCGCCGCGTTCGATTTCAGTGCTGATCCGTGGTGAAACCGGTACCGGCAAGGAGTTGCTGGCGCGGCATATTCATCGCGCCAGCGATCGCGGCGGATTGTTCGTCTCGGTCAATTGCGGGGCGATCAGCCCGACCTACGCCGACGCCGAATTGTTCGGCTATGCCGCCGGCAGCTACAGCGGCTCGGCCAGCAGTCGCGCCGGCTGGTTCGGCTCGGCCAATGGCGGCACGCTTTATTTGGATGAGATCGGCGACCTGCCGCTGCCGATCCAGATCAAGCTGCTCGCGGCGCTGGAAAATCATGAAGTCACCCGGGTCGGTGCGCACCAGCCGAGCCCGGTGGATGTGCGCCTGGTCGCCGCCACCAGCATCGACCTGGCCCAGGCGGTGGCGGCCGGCAAATTCCATGAACGGCTTTATCACTACCTCAGCGAAGGGCAGCTAGAATTGCCGGCCTTGCGCGAACGGGTGGGGGACATTCTGTCGTTGGCCGAATACTTCCTCGGTATCTACAGCCAGCGCCTGGACCTGCCGGTGCCGCTGATCAGCGAAGCCGCG
Organism: Pseudomonas sp. C1C7; assembly: GCF_013359595.1. Classification (GTDB taxonomy): domain Bacteria; phylum Pseudomonadota; class Gammaproteobacteria; order Pseudomonadales; family Pseudomonadaceae; genus Aquipseudomonas. The sequence goes on from NZ_JABFMP010000007.1 coordinate 57,369, forward strand.
CAGCAGGTGCTGGAGCAGCACAGCTGGCCGGGCAATACCCGGGAGCTGGAGAACGTCATTCACTTCGCGCTGCTGGTCAGTACCGGTGACGAGATCTTGCCGGAGCATCTGAACCTGCCCGAGCTGCACACGCCGCTGGAACAAAAGCTCCTGCACCTGCTGCGCAATGGCACGCCCGCCGAAAAAGCAGCGCTGCAACAATTCCTGTAGGAGCGAGCTCGCCCCCACAGGTTAAAGCCACAGGTTGAGGGTGGGGCAGGTGTACGTGGAACACGCGTGCCAGAGCTGTATGAACAAAATGGAATATGAACGTGAATAAAAGATATTGTTCGGGAATAAAAAATCCCGGTATCTTCCGCGTCACGCCAGCGATAGCACATCACTGGCACACGTACTGTTAGCCGTCGCCACGAGCGACCGTGATTTTCGATAAGGACACTGCATGAAAAAGGTTCTGTTGTTCACCGCACTGGCGGCGGCCCTGACCGCGGGCCTGGCCCAGGCTGGCGAGAAACTGGTGGTAGCGGCGACCCCGATTCCACACGCCGAGATTCTGGAACTGATCAAGCCAACCCTCGCCAAAGAAGGCGTGGACCTGGAAATCAAAGTCTTCACCGACTACGTCCAGCCAAACGTGCAGGTCGACCAGAAGCGTCTGGACGCCAACTACTTCCAGACCCTGCCGTACCTCAAGAGCTTCAACGAAGGCAAAGGCACTCACCTGGAAACCGTGATCGGTGTTCACGTTGAACCGTTCGGTGGCTACTCGAAGAAAGTCAAAACCCTGGCCGAGCTCAAAGACGGCGCGACCATCGCTATCCCGAACGAAGGCAGCAACAGCGGCCGTGCGCTGATCCTGCTGCAGAAGGCTGGCCTGATCGAGTTGAAAGACCCGAAAAACGCCCTGGCCACGCCAAAAGACATCGCCAAGAACCCGCACAACTTCAAGTTCAAGGAACTTGAGTCCGCCATGCTGCCGCGCGTTCTGGACCAGGTCGACCTGGACATGATCAACACCAACTACGCGCTGGAAGCCGGCTTGAACCCTGCCAAAGACGCGCTGGTGATCGAAGGTTCCGACTCGCCGTACGTGAACTTCCTGGTGGCCCGTCCTGACAACAAGGACAGCGACGCTATCCAGAAACTGGCCAAAGCCCTGACCAGCCCGGAAGTCAAAGCCTTTATCGAGAAGAAGTACAACGGCGCGGTACTGCCAGCGTTCTGATTCGCCCGGTAAACCTTTTTGCAGTTTCCAACGCCGACGGCTGATATAGCGTCGGCGTTTTTTATTGTGTTGAGGGGATGCTGTGGTGAAGAGGATTTCTGTGGTGAGTGCTCTGCGCAGGTTAATCATTCACAAAAAGCCTCAAGAAGCCTTCGCCTTCAACGCCCTGCGTAACGCCACGAGCAACTTGAGAAAGTCCTGCTTGCTCATCGGTTGCGGCTCTTTCACGTCTGCCATTTTTCTCTTCCTTGTGATGGTTCGGCCGGAGTCTGGCCAATAGCGGTGCGTCCTTGGAGGGGTAATTCGAAAAAAAGATCCGTCCTACATGGGCTGGCGAAATAGCCGTCTTCCTTTACCTCGGCAAATGCCCAGGCCGCCCTCGCGAGCCAACGCATTGACCACGCCGGCCTGGGCGGTTTCCGCCAGCAGGCTTCGCCAGCTGCTACAGGGTATGCGTACGGCCACTTTATTTGGTTCAACACGATGCGGGCGCAGAACCCTGTTCTAAGCTGACAGACATGTTGCGCCCGTTAAACGCAAAGGAGTCTGCATGGCTGGTCCCGGATTGAAATTTGCCCTTGGCCTGTGCCTGTTGGCCATGCTGGGGGCGTGTGGTGAGAAGAAGATGGCCGAGAAGGATCGTCCTCGGGTGTTCGTGCAGGTCGTCAAACAGGGCGAGTACGGGGCCAACGTCACGTTGACCGGCGATGTCCAGGCGCGGGTGCAGACCGAGCTTTCTTTTCGGGTGGGCGGCAAGATCATCGAGCGTAAGGTCGATGTCGGCGATCGGGTGACGGCCAAGCAGGTGCTCGCACGGCTCGATCCCAAAGACCTGCAGACCAACGTCGATTCGGCCCAGGCGCAGGTCGTCGCCGAGCAGGCGAAGCTCAAGCAGAACGCCGCGTCGTTCGAGCGTCAGCAAAAATTGTTGCCCAAGGGCTATACCAGCCAGAGCGAGTTCGATTCGGCCCAGGCCGCGTTGCGCAGCAGCCAGAGCTCACTCGCGGCGGCCCAGGCGCAACTGGCCAATGCCCGCGAACAACTGAGCTATACCGCGTTGATTGCCGAGGCGCCGGGTGTGATCACCGCGCGTCAGGCCGAAGTCGGCCAGGTGGTGCAAGCCACGGTGCCGATCTACAGCCTGGCCCAGGACGGTGATCGCGATGCCGTGTTCAATGTGTACGAGTCGCTGTTGGCCGAGCCGCCACCGGACAAGAAACTGGTAGTCAGCCTGCTCGACAATCCGCAGATCAAGACCACCGGTACCGTTCGCGAGGTGACCCCGGCGGTCTCCGAGCAGAGTGGCACGGTGCAGGTCAAAGTCACTCTCGACGCGCTGCCGCCGGGCATGCAGTTGGGCTCCGTGGTGAGCGCCACGGGCTCCACCCGTGGCAAGGCCGCTGTGCAGTTGCCGTGGTCGGCGCTGACCAAGGACGTCAGCAAACCCGCCGTGTGGCTGGTGGACGGCGAGGGCAAGGCGCAATTGCACCCGGTCACCGTCGGCCGCTACCTGACTGGCAGAGTCATCATCAGTGGCGGCCTGGAGGACGGGCAAAAGGTCGTCATCGCCGGCGGCCAGTTGCTGCACCCTGGCGTCGCCGTGGAGATCGCCGAAAACACCTACAAGGAACTGGCCACGGAGGGGCAGCAATGAAACGTCTGTCAGTGGTAGTGGCCGGTTTGCTGCTGGCGGCCTGTTCGAAACAGGAACCGCCGCCGGAGCCGATCCGCCCCGTACTGTCGATCAAGGTCGAGGCGCTGGGCGAGCAGAATCTTGGGCGCTTTGCCGGCAACATCCAGGCCCGTTATGAAAGCAATGTGGGCTTCCGGATTCCCGGGCGCATCGCCAGCCGCGCCGTCGACGTCGGCGCCGAAGTCGAGCAGGGCGACTTGCTCGCCTCCCTCGACCCCACAGACCAGCAGAACCAGTTGCGCACCGCAGAAGGCAACCTGTCGAGCATCCAGGCGCAACTGATCAACGCCCAGGCCACGGCGCGCCGCCAGCAGAGCCTGTTCGATCAGGGCGTGGGTTCCCAGGCGCAACTGGACAATGCCCAGACCGACCTGAAAACCACCCAGGCTTCCCTCGATCAGGCCCAGGCCGCGCTGAATCAGGCCAAGGACCAGCTCAATTACGTGGAACTGCGCGCCGACCACAAATCGGTAGTCACCGCGTGGAACGCCGAAGCCGGCCAGGTCGTCACCGCCGGTCAGCAGGTGGTGACTCTGGCGCAGCCGGACATCAAGGAAGCGGTGATCGACCTGCCGGACACTCTGGTCGACCAGCTGCCTTCGGACGTGGTGTTTCAGGTGGCCTCGCAGCTCAACCCCGAAATCAACACCACCGCCATCGTGCGCGAGATCGAGCCCCAGGCCGAAAGCACCACGCGCACCCGCCGCGCGCGCTTGACCCTCACCCAAACCCCGACTGCTTTCCGCCTGGGCACGGCGATCAGCGTGACCCTGAGCTCGGCGATCACGCCGCAGATCGAACTGCCGCTGACCGCCTTGCAGGAGGTCGATGGCAAGCCGCGCATCTGGGTCGTCGATACGCAAAGCAAAACCGTGTCGCCGCGCAACGTCAGCATCATCAGCCGCACCGACAGCAGCGTGCTGGTGGCCAGTGGCGTGAAGTCCGGCGAGCGGATCGTCAGTGCCGGTGTGAACAGCCTCAAACCGGGGCAAAAAGTGAAAGTCGATGAGGACAGCCCACAATGAAAGGGAGTTTCAACTTATCCGAATGGGCGCTCAAACATCAGTCGTTCGTCTGGTACCTGATGTTCGTCGCCCTGCTGATGGGCGTGTTCTCGTACATGAACCTGGGCCGCGAGGAAGACCCATCGTTCACCATCAAGACCATGGTGATCCAGAGCCGCTGGCCCGGCGCGACCCAAGAGGAAACGCTCAAGCAGATCACCGACCGCATCGAGAAAAAGCTCGAAGAACTCGACTCCCTCGACTACGTGAAAAGCTATACGCGCCCCGGTGAATCGACAGTGTTCGTGAACCTGCGCGACACCACCAAGGCCGGTGACATTCCGGAAATCTGGTACCAGGTGCGCAAGAAAATCGGCGACATCCGCGGGCAGTTTCCCCAGGGCATCCAGGGCCCGTCGTTCAACGACGAGTTCGGTGATGTGTTCGGTTCGATCTATGCCTTCACCGCCGATGGTTTGACGATGCGCCAGTTGCGCGATTACGTCGAACAGGCCCGGGCCGAGATTCACAACGTGCCGGGGCTGGGCAAGATCGAAATGGTCGGCCAGCAGGACGAAGTGATTTACCTGAACTTCTCCACCCGCAAACTGGCGGCGCTGGGCATCGATGAAGCCCAGGTCATTCAAAGCCTGCAAAAGGAAAACGCCGTGACCCCGGCGGGGGTGATCGAAGCCGGGCCTGAGCGGATTTCGGTGCGCACCTCCGGGCAGTTCGTGTCCGAGAAAGATCTGGCCAACGTCAACCTGCGGCTCAATGACCGCTTCTATCGACTGGCCGACGTCGCCGAGATTCGGCGCGGCTACGTCGACCCGATGAACCCGGAGTTTCGTTACAACGGCCAGCAAGCCATCGGCCTGGCCATCGCCATGCAGAAGGGCGGCAACATTCAGGTGTTCGGCAAGGCCCTGCACGAACGCATCACGGAGCTGACCGCCGACCTGCCGGTGGGTGTGGGCGTGTACAACGTCTCCGATCAGGCGCAGGTGGTGGAGGAGGCGGTAGGCGGCTTCACCAGCGCATTGTTCGAAGCGGTGGTGATCGTGCTGGTGGTGAGCTTCATCAGCCTTGGCGTGCGCGCCGGTCTGGTGGTGGCGTGCTCGATTCCGCTGGTGCTGGCCATGGTGTTCGTGTTCATGGAATACAGCGGTATCACCATGCAGCGGATTTCCCTCGGCGCGCTGATCATCGCCCTGGGCCTGCTGGTGGACGACGCGATGATCACCGTGGAGATGATGGTCGCGCGCCTTGAACTGGGCGACACCAAGGAGCAGGCGGCGACCTTCGCCTACACCTCGACGGCCTTCCCGATGCTCACCGGCACCCTGGTGACGGTCGCCGGTTTCGTGCCCATTGGCCTGAACGCCAGTTCGGCGGGCGAGTACACCTTCACCCTGTTCGCGGTGATCGCCGTGGCGATGATCGTCTCGTGGATCGTCGCGGTGCTGTTCGCGCCGGTGATCGGCGTGCACATTCTCAGCACCCAGGTGAAGCCGCACTCGGCGGAGCCGGGGCGCTTGGGGCGGGCGTTCAACAGCGGCCTGCTGTGGGGCATGCGCAATCGCTGGTGGGCCATCGGCATCACCGTGCTGCTGTTCGCGCTGTCGGTGTTCTGCATGCGTTTTGTGCAGAACCAGTTCTTCCCGTCTTCGGATCGCCCGGAAATCCTGGTGGACCTGAACCTGCCGCAGAACGCCTCGATCAACGAAACCCGCAAGGCCGTGGACAAGCTCGAAGCGACGCTCAAGGGCGACCCGGACATCGTGCGCTGGAGCACCTATATCGGCCAGGGCGCAATCCGTTTCTACCTGCCCCTCGACCAGCAATTGCAGAACCCGTACTACGCGCAGCTGGTGATCGTCAGCAAGGACTTCGAAGCGCGCAAGGCGCTCAGTGATCGTCTGCGCGAACGCCTGCGCAAGGATTTCGTCGGCATCGGCAGCTACGTGCAGGCCCTGGAAATGGGCCCGCCGGTGGGGCGGCCGATTCAGTATCGGGTCAGCGGCAACAACATCGATCAGGTGCGCAAACACGCCATCGACCTGGCCAGCGAACTGGACAAGAACCCTTACATCGGCGAGATCATTTTCGACTGGAACGAGCCGGGCAAGGTCCTGCGCGTCGACATCGCCCAGGACAAGGCGCGGCAGCTGGGGCTGTCCTCCGAAGATGTGGCCAACCTGATGAACAGCATCGTCAGCGGCTCGACGGTGACCCAAGTCGACGACGACATCTACCTGATCAACGTGGTCGGCCGCGCCGTGGACGCCGAGCGCGGCACGCCCGATACCCTGCAGAACCTGCAGATCGTCACGCCCAGCGGCACCTCGATTCCGCTGCTGGCGTTCGCCACCGTGCGCTATGAGCTGGAGCAGCCGCTGGTGTGGCGTCGCGATCGCAAGCCGACGGTGACCATCAAGGCCGCCACATTGGGCGAGATTCAACCGACGGACCTGGTGACGGTGCTCAAGCCGGACATGGACAAGTTCGCCGCCGGCTTGCCGGTGGGCTACACGGTCGCCACCGGCGGTACGGTGGAGGAAAGCGCCAAGGCCCAGGGGCCGATTGCCAAGGTCGTGCCGCTGATGCTGTTTCTGATGGCGACCTTCCTGATGATCCAGCTGCACAGCGTGCAGAAGATGTTCCTGGTGGCCAGCGTCGCGCCCCTCGGCCTGATCGGCGTGGTGCTCGCGCTGGTGCCGACCGGCACGCCCATGGGCTTTGTGGCGATACTGGGGATCCTGGCGCTGATCGGCATCATCATCCGCAACTCGGTGATTCTGGTGACGCAGATCGATGCGTTCGTCAGCGAAGGGTATTCACAGTGGGATGCGGTGCTGCAGGCCACCGACCATCGTCGGCGGCCGATTCTGTTGACCGCGGCGGCGGCGAGCATGGGGATGATCCCGATCGCCCGGGAAGTGTTCTGGGGGCCGATGGCTTACGCGATGATTGGCGGGATTATCATTGCGACCTTGCTGACATTGCTGTTTTTGCCGGCGCTTTATGTGGCCTGGTACAAGATTCGCGAGCCGCAGAAAGAGGTGAAATAGAATCGAGCGCTTCGCGCTCATCGCGGGCAAGCCCGCTCCCACAGTGATTGGCGCAGTACACAGATTTAGTGTTCACCTCGAAACCTGTGGGAGCGGGCTTGCCCGCGATGGCGTCAGTCCTGACACCGCAAATCCAAAGCCTTACACCTTGCGCCAGACACTGGCCAACCAAGGCTGCTGCTCCCTAGGCAACCCCGCCGGCCGGTAGTAATGCTCCAACTCCACAAACCCCGCCTCGGTCATCAGCCGCTGCCAGGCCGCCAGATCGTGATACGACCCATAGCGCGGCCCGTTCCAGCCCTCCTCATTCTCGCCACGAGGATTGGAGCTGAACAACACCCCCCCAGGCTTCAACGCAGCACGCAATTGCTTCAGCACCCGAGGCAGCTCCTGAAGCGGAACGTGAAACAACACCGCATTGGCAAAGATTCCGTCGAAACGCTCGGCCGGCAGGTCGAGTTTCAGGAAGTCCTGATGCCAGACCTCGCACCCACTGTCAGCCCGCGCCATCTGCGCGAATTTTTCCGCGCCGTCCAGGCCGACGGCCTTGTGGCCCATGCGCGTGAACGTCTGCAAATCGCGACCGGGGCCACAGCCGAAATCAAGAATGTCGAACGGCGCCTCGCCCTGGATGTGTCGCAACAGCGCATCGATGTTCTGGCTCACATCGTGATCGCGCGTGCCTTCACGAAACCCTTCGGCCACCGAGTTGTAATGGCCCAGGGTGGTGTCAGTAATTTTTTTGAGGTCGTCGGGGGTTTGTTTCATGGTGGGCTGCGCAGGCAATTGGGGATTTGCCGAATATACCCTGTGGCGAGGGGGGCTTGTTGAAACGTCGCACCGCCCCGTTGGGCTGCGAAGCGGCCCCAAAAAGATGGGACTGCTTTTCCATGCCATCAACACCTCCCCCTGTAGCAGCTGCCGAAGGCTGCTACAGGGTGTGTGTCGTGGCGGGTATTAGCGTTTGTTGAGCGCACGCGCCAGCCGATCGCCGCTCAGCTGAATCACCGCTACCAACGCCACCAGCAACACGATCACGGTCAACATGATCTGGCTGTCGAACCGCTGATACCCATACCGATACGCAATGTCGCCCAACCCGCCAGCCCCGATCGCCCCGGCCATGGCCGAGGAATTGATCATGGTCACCAGGGTGATGGTGAATCCGCCGACAATCCCGGGCAGCGCCTCGGGCAACAGCACATGCCAGACAATGTGCTGGCGCCGGCAACCCATGGCCTGGGCCGCTTCGATCAAGCCGTTGTCCACTTCGCGCAAACTCACTTCGGCGATCCGCGCAAAGAACGGCGTGGCGGCGATGGTCAGCGGGACGACGGCCGCCCACACACCGTAGGTGGTGCCGACGATCAGCCGGGTGAACGGAATCAGCGCCACCATCAGGATAAGAAACGGCACCGAGCGAAACAGGTTCACAAACGCCCCCAGCGCACGGTTCACCGCCGGCGCTTCGTAGATGCCGCCCTTGGAACTGGTGACCAGAATCACCGCCAGCGGAATGCCCGCCAGCAGGGCGATCAGCGACGACACGCCGACCATCAGAAAGGTATCGATGAAGCCTTGCAGCAAGCGATCAAACCACATAACCCAACACCTCCACCTGCTGCGCCCATTGCCCGGCGCGTTGACGCAATTGCTCGGCGTTCAAGGTCGAGCCGGTCACCGAAAGCAGCAATTGCCCCAGCGCATGGCCCTGAATCCGCTCCACGCCACCTTGCAGCAGACGCACGCGGCCACCGAGGGCGCTGAACAGGGCGGCGATGTCCGGTTCGTCCTGTGCCGTGCCGGTGAATTGCAGACGCAGGACGACAGCGTCTTGCGAGGTCTGCGGTTGCGCTTGCAGACGGCTTTGCAGCTCCACCGGCAGCGCATGCTGCAACGGCGCGAGCAAGGTCTTGCTGACCTCATGCTGCGGGTTGCCGAAGACTTCCCACACCGGTCCCTGTTCCACCACGCGGCCGCGTTCCAGCACCACGACGCGATCGCAGATTTCGCGGATCACTGCCATTTCGTGCGTGATCAAAATGATGGTCAAACCCAGCCGCTGATTGATCTCGCGCAGCAGGCCGAGGATCGATTGGGTGGTCTCCGGGTCCAGCGCCGAAGTCGCCTCGTCGCACAACAGAATCGCCGGGTCGTGAACCAGCGCGCGGGCGATGCCGACACGCTGTTTCTGCCCGCCGGACAGCTGCGACGGATAGGCCTTGTGCTTGGCTTCCAGGCCCACCAGCTCCAGCAGTTCACGCACCTTCTGCTCGCGTTTTTCCTTGGGCACACCGGCGACCTTGAGCGGCAATTCGACGTTCTGCCAGACCGTCTTGACCGACATCAGGTTGAAGTGCTGGAAGATCATGCCGATGCGCCGACGCAGCGCCACCAGACGGTCTTCATCGAACTCGCCGATGTCCACCTGATCGATCAGCACCCGGCCGCTGCTCGGTTGTTCGAGGCGGTTGATGGTGCGGATCAGCGACGATTTGCCGGCGCCGCTGCGGCCGATGATGCCGAACACTTCGCCGCGCTGAATCGCCAGGTCGATGCCGTGCAGGGCGGCCACCGGTCCTTGCTGGCCGTCATAGGTTTTGCCCAGGTTGATGAAGCGCACGTGGGCGCGGTTGAGCTCTGGGTGCAGCTCGGTCTGCTGCGCGTCATGGGGCGCTGGAATTTCAAGTCGCAATTGGGTGGCGGCGGTCATGCTCAGCTCTCCCAGCCGGCTTGGTACAGCTTGCCGTGGGCTTTATCCAGTGCGGCGCGTACGGCGGGCGAATGCTGGTAGATGTCGACGAACTTGATCAGGCGCGGGTCGGTTTTGCTCTTGGGCTGGATCACGAACTGAATCACGTATTCCTTGTGGTCCAGGCCGTCGAACAGCAGGGCGGAACCTGCGTCGAAGGTCCTCGCCAGGCGGATGTAGGCGGGGTAGCCCTGGACCAGGTCGGCGTCGTCGTAGGCGCGCACCAGTTGCACGGCTTCGACTTGCAGGATCTTGATCTTCTTCGGGTTGGCGACGATGTCGTCCTCGGTGGCCTTGTAGCCCACGCCGGGCTTGAGGGTGATCAGCCCTGCCTTGGCCAGCAGCTGCAAGCCACGACCGCTGTTGATCGGGTCGTTGGCGATGGCGACGCTGGCGCCCTCGGGCAGCTCGTCGAAGCTTTTGTATTTTTTCGAGTAGAGGCCGACGTTGTTGATGATTCCCGGTGCAAACGGCACCAGGTCAAAACCGGACGCGGCCTTGGCGTTTTCCAGGAACGGGATGTGCTGGAAGTAGTTCACGTCGATGTCGCCGGCGGCGAGGCTGACGTTGGGCGCGATCCAGTCGCTGAACTCCACCAGGTCGACTTTCAGGCCTTGTTTGCCGGCCTCGGCGACGGCGGCTTCGAGCGGGATGGCGAAGGCGGCGGTGGTGCCGATTTTCAGCGGGGGGTCGGCGGCGAAGGTCAGGGAGCTGAAGAGGCCTAGGGCCAGGGCCAGTGCTTTGACTGGGTGGGAGAGGTTGGTTTTTTTCATGTTGGTTGTTCCAGTCAATTAATGAGTGATGCGTACACTTTGTGGCGAGGGCGCAAGCCCCCTCGCCACAGGGTTAGCGTCTGTAGGCCGAGCCCGTGTGTTGCTGAGGCAAAAGCGCCCCCTCGCGAAACAGCTTTTCCCGCAAGCTGCCCCCCTCATAAGCGGTCTTGTACGACCCCCGCCGCTGCAACTCGGGAATCACCAGCTCAATGAAATCCACATAGCTTTCCGGCGTGACAACCCGCGTCAGGTTGAAGCCATCCAGCCCCGTTTCGGCGATCCAGGATTCCAGCTCGTCCGCCACTTGCTCCGGCGAACCCACCACTGTGATGTAGCGCCCACCCAGGGCGTGCTGATCGAGCAATTTGCGCCGGGTCCAGTCGTTGTTCTGCAGGTGCCTGGTGGCGGACTGGATGGCGTTGCTCTTCACGTACTGGATCGGTTCGTCGATCTCGTACTCGGAAAAATCGATCCCGGTGGAGGCCGAGAAATGCGCCACGCCGGCCTCGGCGCTGGCGTAGCTGCGGTACTCGGCGTGCTTGGCCCAGGCCTGTTCCTCGGTGGCGCCGACAATCACGTTCAGGCCCATGAACACCTTGATGTCCTCGGGGTTGCGCCCGGCCTCGACGGCGCTGGCGCGGACCTTGTCCACCTGGGACTTGGTCGACGGTTTGTTCTGGCCGCTGATGAACACGCACTCGGCGTGGCGTCCGGCGAACAGCAGGCCACGGTCGGAGGCGCCCGCCTGGAACAGCACCGGCGTGCGCTGCGGCGAGGGTTCGCACAGGTGATAACCGTCGACCTGATAGAACTCGCCCTTGTGCTCGACCTTGTGCACCTTGCTCGGCTGGGCATACACCCGCTGCTGCGGATCGTTGAGCACCGCGTCGTTTTCCCAGCTGCCCTCCCAGAGTTTATAGAGCACCTCCAGGTACTCGTCGGCCTGGTCATAGCGACGGTCGTGCTCGACCTGTTCGCTCAGGCCCATGGCCTTGGCGGCGCTGTCGAGGTAGCCGGTGACGATGTTCCAGCCCACGCGCCCACGGCTCAGGTGATCGAGGGTCGACAGGCGGCGGGCGAACAGATACGGCGGTTCGTAGGTGAGGTTGGCGGTCAGGCCGAAACCGAGGTTTTTCGTCACCGCCGCCATGGCCGACACCAGCAGCAGCGGGTCGTTGACCGGCAGCTGGATCGACTCCTTCAACGGCACGTCCACCGAGTTCTGGTACACGTCGTAGACACCGACGATGTCGGCGATGAACAGGCCGTCGAACAGTCCGCGCTCGAGCAATTGCGCCAGCTCGGTCCAGTACTCGATGGTCTTGTACTGGGTCGAGGTGTCCCGTGGGTGAGTCCACAGGCCATGGTTGATGTGGCCGACGCAGTTCATGTTGAACGCGTTGAGCAGGATCTTCTTTTTCGCCTCGCTCATCAGATGGTCCCCCGCAGTGGCGGGTTTGCATCGTTGAGGTAGTAATTGCCCACCGCGTGATACTTCCAGCGCACCGGGTCGTGCAGGGTGTGCACCCGGGCGTTGCGCCAGTGCCGGTCCAGGCCGTGCTCGCGCAGGGTCGCCTGGCTGCCGGCCAGTTCGAACAGGGTGGTGCCGGCGGCGAGGGAGATTTCGGTGCTGATGGCTCGTGCTTCGGCGACGGCAATCGAGGCGGCGGCGACGGTGTCTGTGTTGGTTTCGGCCTGGGCCTTGTCGAGGTACTCACCGGCGCGTTCCAGCAGGGCTTCGGCGGCGTGCAGGCGAATGCTCAAGTGGCCGAAGCTCTTGAGGGTCAGCGGGTCTTCGCTGGCGCTGTCGTGGGTGGCGTCGATCCATGGCCGGGTTTTGGTGCGCACGAAATGCAGGGCGTCTTCGTAGGCGGCGCGGGCGATGCCGGTGTCGATGGCAGCGTGAAGAATCTGGGCCAGCGGGCCGACCGGGGTCGGGCGCTCGAAGGCGCTTTGAAAGGGGATCACGTCTTGGGCGGCGACGAACACATCCTCGAACACCACCGAGCCGCTGCCGGTGGTGCGCTGGCCGAAGCCGCTCCAGTCGTCGATCACCGTCAGGCCCTGGCTGTCGCGGGGGACGAAGGCCAGTTGCTGCACGCCGTTTTCGTCGATCACCGAGGTGGGAATGCGCTGGGCGTAGATCGCTCCGGTGGCGTAGAACTTGCGGCCGTTGATCCGATAGCCGTCGGCATCGCGCGTCAGTCGCGTGGTGCGGTCGTGGGCGGTCTTGGTGCCCAGTTCCGCCAGGGCATTGCCGAAACGCTGGCCGGCCAGGACTTCGGCGTAGAGGCGTTGTTTCTGTTCTTCGCTGCCGTTTACCCGCAGCACTTCCAGGGCATAGAAATGGTTCTGCGGAATCTGTCCCAGCGAGCCGTCGGCCTGGGCAATCAAGGCGATGACCTTGGCCAGGGTGACGTTGGAAACGCCGGCGCCGCCGTATTCCTTCGGCACGCTGATACCCCACAGGCCGGAGCGGGAGAACACTTCCAGCTCCGGGTGTGGCAGACGGCGTTCGCGATCACGCAGGGCGCTGTCGCGTTTGAAATCTTCGGCCAGGTCGCTGGCGACGATCAGGGCTTGCTCATCGCTGGTGATGACCGCGACGCGTTGAGAAAGGGTCATGTGCTTCTCCAGATGTCTGGTTTCAGATCCAGGAATGGCGAGCCGGCAAAGTGCCGTTCAGGTGATAGGCGCCGACCGCGTGATACTTCCAGCGCACGGGGTCGTGCAGGGTGTGCACGCGGGCGTTGCGCCAGTGGCGGTCGAGGTTGAATTCGGCGAGGGTGGCGCGGCTGCCGGCCAGCTCGAACAGTTTTTCGCTGGCCTGCAACGCGATCTCGGTGGTCAGCACTTTGGCTTCGGCCACGGCAATCGAGGCGCGGGCGGCGGACTCGGCAGTGAGCGGCGCGGCGCTGACCTGATCGAGCACTTGCCCGGCCTTGCGCAACAGGGCTTCGGCGGCGTGCAGTTCGATCTTCAGCTTGCCGATATCGGCGATCACGTAGAGGTCATCGCTGGCGCGCTCCACGTTGGCATCGACCCATGGCCGCGCGCGGGTTTTAACGAATTCGATGGCGTCATCGATGGCGCCCCGGGCGATGCCGGCGTCGATGGCGGCCTGGATCAGTTGGGAGATCGAGCCCTGAGTATTGGGCTTTTCGTTGATCTTCCAGTTGTCGATCACCAGATCGGCGTCGACCTGCACGTTGTTCAGCACAATGGTGCCGCTGGCGGTGGTGCGCTGACCGAAGCCGGACCAGTCATCGACGATGCGCAGCCCCGGTGTGCCACGCCGCACGAAAGCCAGCACTTGCTTGCCGTCGTCGTTGAGCGCCTTGACCGCGACCCAGTGGGCAAACAGCGCGCCGGTGGAATAGAACTTCTGCCCGTTGAGGACGAAACCCTCGTCTCTGGCGGTGATGCGCGCCTTGAGTTCAAGGGTGTTTTTGGTGCCGCGTTCCGGGCCTGCGTTGCCGATGCGCCAGCCTTCGAGCACGGTTTTGAACAGGTGCTTTTTCTGCGCTTGGGTGGCGCTGCCGAGCACCAGATTGATGATGCCGAACTGGTTCTGCGGGATCTGCCCGAGCGCCGGGTCGGCCGCGGAAATGATCGCGAAGACTTCGGCGACGGTGACGAACGAAACCTGCGGCCCACCGTACTCACGCGGGATGGCAATGCTGCCCAGGCCGCTGCGGGTGAACTGTTCGATTTCCGACCACGGCAGCTTGCGCTGCTGATCACGCTTGGCCGCCTGCAGGCGCGCGACTTGCGCCAGCTCTTGGGCGGCCTTGATGGCTTGTGCGTCGCTGCGCAGCACTTGCGCGGGCAACAACAGCGGGGCGATGTCCAGATCACTCTGGACGACTGCGTCTGCCAGACTGGACATCACTGCCACTCCTTGGCGACACGCAATGCCCTGGCGATCTGCACTGGGGTGATTGTGTTCCGGACCATACCTACCTCACATCTCATGGAAACGCCGCTTCGCGGCGAACGAAAACAAGAATGTCCGGTGGTCCGGTGTATATACCCTAAGCGTTTATAAAAAAGTTATGAACTAACTTTTAGGAATATACATAGAAGAGGCAAAACCGATCCCTGTAGCAGCTGGCGAAGCCTGCGTCCGGCTGCGCAGCAGTCGCAAAATCAGCCGGCGCGGTGTTTCAGGTAAACCTCGCACTCAGGATTTACGACTGCTGCGCAGCCGGACGCAGGCTTCGCCAGCTGCTACAGGGGTTCAGCGTTTGGAGGAGGATGATTGGGTGCAGCCGATTTTCAGGGTGCGGGCAGGGGCCCAGCGGGAGTTGTTGCCGACGCGGTCGAGGATGCAGTAGGTGACTTCCAGGCGCAGGTCTTCGCCGGCTTCGAGGATGATGGTGGGCGGCACCCAGAGCTGGATGGGCAGGCCTACATCGCAGACTTTCAGCGCAGGCAAGTCCATGCGCGCATCGCCCCAGCGCAGGGTGATTTCGTCGCCCTCGGCCATGTTCAGGTAAGGCTCGATGGTCAGCGGTACGCCGCGCCGGATCTGCCGTGCATTGAGCCCCCGGCGGCGGATGGTGGCGGGCAGATCCACCGGCGCCAGGAACTGATTTTCCTCATCGCCCAGAGAACCACCGGGGCAGTCGAGTTTGATCTGCACCCGCGTCGCCACCGACAGCGCGGGGCTTGTGCCGACCTGCATCACCCGGTAATGCACCCAGGTGGCGCCGCTGGCGATGAAGCTTTCCGGTACCCGCAGGCTGACCCTGTGGCCAACGTCCTGCGCCGTCACCACGCGGGAGGCGACGAAGAGGCCGTCCCAGAACAGTTCGATCAGATCGCCCTTGTCCATGTCGGCGTACGGCCTTACCTCGACCCGCAGGTGGTTCGCCGCGAGGCAATTGATACCTTCCTTGCTGATTTGCGGCAGGGTCGGTGGTGCCAGGGACGGTATGCGTGAGATGCAATTCATGGGGTATCTCTCCTTGAAGTCGTTCAGCGAAATCCATTTCTGAAACTGGGAAGGAAGTTTGACTTTGCTTTGAAATAGCCGGTGGGGTCGTTAGATAAAAGTTGTGCTGAATGGGAGTCAATAGCGCAACTTGCATATAGGCAGGATCAGCCGTTATTCAGAAGATTCCTACGCCTGGAAGTCAATAAACGAGGGCGTCAGTCGAAAAAGACCATGAATATCGGGATGCAGGAAAAACAAACGAAGAATCGCGCGACACATAACTATGTAGCGCACCTATTCGAATAAGTTGTTTTCGGGGGGAGGTAACTTCCATCCATGGAAGTTGGGGTTTCTACGATGGAAACATCATGCGTGCGAGTTGTTCAGAAACTTGCTCAAAAACTGTTTCGTCCGCTCTTCTTTCGGGTTGGCAAACAGCGCCTTCGCTTCGCCTTGCTCGACGATCACGCCCTTGTCGAAGAACACCACACGGTTGGCCACATCGCGAGCGAAGGCCATTTCGTGGGTGACGATGACCATGGTGCGATTCTCCTGGGCCAGGCCCCGGATCGTCGCCAGCACTTCGCCCACAAGCTCAGGGTCCAGTGCCGAGGTCGGTTCGTCGAACAGGATCACTTCCGGTTCCATCGCCAGTGCGCGGGCAATCGCCACCCGTTGTTGCTGACCGCCGGAGAGGCGGCGTGGGTAAGCGTCTTCCTTGCCTGCCAGGCCAACCTTGGCCAACAGCTTTTTCGCCAGGGCCACGGCATCGTTACGCGGGACCTTCTTTACGATGATCGGGCCTTCGATGACGTTTTCCAGAGCGGTGCGATGGGGAAACAGGTTGAAGTTCTGGAACACGAAGCCCACGTGCTGGCGCAGGGTGCGCACCAGGCCTTGCTGCTGGACCAACGGGCGGCTGCTATCGATCTCGATATCGCCGACCTTGATCCGGCCGCTGGTGGGTTCTTCCAGGAAGTTCAGGCAGCGCAGGAACGTGGTCTTGCCCGAGCCGCTGGGCCCGATGATCGCCACGACCTCACCTTCCTTCACTTGCAGATCGATGCCGTTGAGCACGACGTGACCCTTGAACTGCTTTGTCAGTTTTTCCACGGCAATCATGGGGTCAGGACTCCTGGTCGTGCCGATTGACCCGGGCTTCCAGCTGGTTCTGCAGGTGCGACAGCACCGAGGCCAGAACCCAGTAGATCAGCGCGGCGGCAAGATACATGGTGAACACTTCGAAGGTACGGGCGGTGATCAGTTGCGCCTGACGGAACAGCTCCGGCACCTGAATGGTGGCTGCCAGAGCGGTGTCCTTGACCAGGGAAATGAAGCTGTTGCCCAGTGGCGGCAACGCGGTGCGCATCGCCTGCGGAATGATCGCCCGGCGCAGGGTCTGCGCGCGGGTCATGCCGATACTGGCCGCCGCTTCCCATTGGCCGCGCTCGATGGAGCTGATCGCGGCACGCAGGATTTCACAGGCGTAGGCGGCCATGTTCAGTGAGAAGCCGATCAGGGCCGCGGGCAGCGGATCGAGTTCCAGACCCATTTGCGGCAGGCCGTAATAGATCACGAACAGTTGCACCAGCAACGGCGTGCCGCGAAAGAACGACACGTAGATGCGGGCGATCCAGCTGACCAGTTTCAGGCGCGACAAACGCATCAGCGCCAGGCCGAAGCCCATCACCAGGCCGAAGAACATCCCGCCCAGGCTCAGGATCACTGTGTAGTACGCGCCCTTGAGCAGAAAGGGCGCGGAGTCCAGTGCGAGTTGGAAAGCTTCTCCCATTATTTGGTGACGTCAGCTTGGAAGTACTTCTGCGAGAGCTTGGCCAGGGTGCCGTCGGCGCGCAGCTTCTCGATTGCCTTGTTCAGCGCGTCCAGCAGTTCAGGCTCGCCTTTGCGCAGGGCGATGCCGGCTTCCTGACGGGAGAACGCAGCGCCTGCGGCGGTGGTGTCCTTGGCTTTCTGGGCGTATTCCAGCGCGGCCAGACGGTCGATCAGAATGGCGTCGATGCGGCCGTTGCGCAGGTCCTGGAACTTGGTCGGATCATCGTCGTAGGTCTTGATGATGGCTTTGGGCTGATTGTCCTTGAGCCACTGCTCGTAGTTGGTGCCCAGGCCCACACCGACTTTCTTGCCGGCCAGGTCATCGGCGGACTTGATCGAACCCGCGTTCTTGGTCAGCACCAGGGCCTGAATACCGGAAACGGTGTACGGCTCGGAGAAGTCATACTTTTTCTTGCGCTCTTCGGAGATGGTCACCTGGTTGACCACAGCGTCCAGACGCTTGGATTCCAGCGCCGCGAGGATGCCGTCCCACTTGGTCGGTTGCAGCTTGGCCTTCACGCCCAGCTCCTTGGCCAGGGCTTCGGACAGCTCGACTTCGAAACCGGACAGCTTGCCGTCGGCATCGACGAAGCTGAACGGTGGGTAGGTGCCTTCAAGGCCGATGTTGATTACACCTTTTTCCTTGATTTGTTGCAGCTGCTCACCGGCAACGGCGTTGCCGATCAGGCCGGCGCTCAGTGCCAGGCCCAGCGAACCCACCAGCAGATTTCGACGTAGTGCGGAAAAATTCATGACTAGCCCCTGTGTTTTCTTATGGAAGTTGCGTTTGGAAAGGTTGGCGAAAACGGGAATTGGACGACAGCGCTATCCTGCCTTAAAGCAGCGTATGCGTCTCTCGGGAAATTCGCCTATAGGATGACTATATGATGGCGTTATTAGATTAGAAAATAATAAATTTTCTAATCGTTATCTCTTTTATGAATATAAACATCACCCTGTAGGAGCGAGCATGCTCGCTCCTACAGGGACAGCGTTGTTACAGAAAGTCCTTATAGGCAAACAACGCCGGCGCCCCGCCGGTGTGCAGGAAGATGATCGGGCCATCGTCGAAGCGCTGACGCCCGATGCCATCCAGCAATCCCGCCATGGCCTTGCCGGTGTACACCGGATCCAGCAGCAGGCCTTCCTGACCTGCCACCAGCTTCACCGCCGCCAGCGTCCCGGCATTCGGCTCGCCGTAGCGCGGTGCGAAGTATTCGTCCCACAACTCGACCTTGAAGCTGTCCGGCAGGCTCACACCCAAAAGTTCGGCGGTGCGTTCGGCCAGGCCCTGAACCTTCGGCAACTGATCTTCTTCGCTACGGGAAACCGTGACGCCGATCACCGGCAGATCCGGCAGGGCTTCGTTCAATGCCAGCGCCAGACCGCTGTGGGTGCCGGCGCTGCCCGAGGCCAGAACCACCGCGGCGAAATTCAGGCCGGTGTCCTTGATCTGCTCGGCCAGTTCCAGGCCGGCACGCACATAACCCAGGGCGCCCAGGGCGTTGGAGCCACCAATCGGCACCAGATACGGCTTCTTGCCGTTGCTGCGCAGACGGGCCGCCAGGGCGTGCAATTGCTCGTCGGCGTTGTCGAGGTTTTCCACCAGTTCGACCTTGGCATCGAACAGATCGAGCAACAGGCGATTGCCGTTGCCGACGTAGTTGGGGTCTTCGGTACTGAGCGGGTTTTCCAGCAGGGCGACGCAGCCCAGGCCCAGTTTGGCGGCAATGGCGGCGGTCTGGCGCACGTGGTTGGATTGCAGGGCGCCGGCGGTGATCAGGGTGTCGGCACCCTGGGCCAGGGCATCGGCGCACAGGTATTCGAGTTTGCGCAGCTTGTTGCCGCCCATCGCCAGAGGTGTCAGGTCATCGCGTTTGACGTACACGTCGCGCCCGAGCCAGGTCGACAGGCGTTCGAGTTTTTCCAGGGCGGTGGGCTGACCGAGCAGGTCGAGACGATTAAAACGGGCAAGCTGTTGTTTGATCAGCTGTTGATTGATCATGGTTCCGTTACTGGCGGGGAATGATCACTGGACTATAGGCACGGCCAAAAGCCGGGGCAACCGCCAATCGCTTATAGCCAAACGTGCTTGATCCAGCACTATTGGTTCTTAATTTGCCGCACGCGCCTTGCCGTAGAGTAATCGCCGTCAGTGCGGCCAGACAGTCCGGTCGCCCGTGAGGAGTTTTTACCGTGAGTGAGCGTTCCAGCCATTGGCAATTGCAGACCATCGTCACCCAACTGCGCGGCGCACGTGACCAGTGGCGTGCACAGAACGGCCGCGCCAGCACCGAGCAGGGCGGTCGCGAGTTGCCGTCCCGGGCGGCCATGGCGGAGATTCTCGAGGCGCTGTGCGGGGCGCTGTTTCCGATGCGCCTGGGGCCGGTTGATCTGCGCGAGGAGAGCGAGGACTTCTACGTCGGCCACACTCTGGATAGGGCGTTGAACGCCTTGCTGGCGCAGGCACGATTGGAACTGCGTTATGCCGCGCGCCATGGCGCCCAGGCCGAGGCTGAGGTCGAGGCCAGGACGATCCAGATCATTCAGGATTTCGCCCTCGCGTTGCCGGGGCTGCGCAGCCTGCTGGATACCGATGTGCTGGCCGCTTATCACGGTGACCCGGCGGCGCGCAGCGTCGATGAAGTGCTGCTGTGCTACCCGGGAATCCTGGCGGTGATTCACCATCGCCTGGCCCACCATCTGTATCGCGCAGGCTTGCCGTTGCTGGCGCGGATCAGCGCGGAAATCGCCCACTCGGCCACCGGTATCGACATTCACCCGGGCGCGCAGATCGGCCGCAGTTTCTTCATCGACCACGGCACCGGCGTGGTGATCGGCGAGACGGCGATCATTGGCGAGCGGGTGCGGATTTATCAGGCGGTGACCCTGGGCGCCAAGCGCTTCCCGGCGGACGAGGACGGTCAGTTGCAGAAGGGCCAGCCACGCCATCCGATTGTCGAGGACGACGTGGTGATCTACGCCGGCGCGACGATTTTGGGACGAATCACCATCGGCAAGGGCACCACCATCGGCGGCAACGTCTGGCTGACCCGCAGCGTGCCACCGGGAAGCAACCTGACGCAGGCGAGTTTGCAGGTTGATGACGGTACGCAGAAGTAACAGACAAGCCCCCTCGCCACAAATAGCCGCCGGCAGCCCCATCTGTAGGAGCTGTCGAGTGAAACGAGGCTGCGATCTTTTCAAGGTCCCACAAGATCAAAATCAAAAGATCGCAGCCTTCGGCAGCTCCTGCAGGCGCTCCAACTCCCACCTCCCGCAACCGACCGCTCAGCCCTGCGATTGGTCCTTAGCCTGCTATTCATGTTTAAATTGAACGTTCATTCAAGTTAAACCGGTGGTTCGCCGCCCGCTCACAACAGGAGGCTTGCCTTTGCTGAGTCCGATTTCCACAGCCGCGTTTTACCGCTTCGAGGTGCACCGTTCATGAGTGCATCGTCCCTTCCTGCCAGCGGCCTGGTCCGCATGAACCCTCCGGTTTTCTGGTTCTCCGCGAGTTTCATCCTGCTGTTCGGCGTCGTCGTCATGGCCATGCCTGAACAGGCCGGCGCCTGGCTTCTGGCGGCGCAGAATTGGGCGGCCAACACGGTTGGCTGGTATTACCTGCTGGCGATGACCCTGTATCTGGTCTTCGTGGTGGTCACCGCGTTATCGGGCTACGGCAAGATAAAACTCGGTGCCGACCACGACGAGCCCGAATTCAGTTACCTGTCCTGGGCCGGCATGCTGTTCGCCGCCGGGATCAGCATCACCCTGTTTTTCTTCTGCGTGTCCGAACCCCTGACCCACATGCTCCAGCCGCCCCAAGGTGAGGCGGGCACGCCGGCCGCCGCGCGTCAGGCCATGCAGATCCTGTTTCTTCACTGGGGTCTGCACGGCTGGGGCGTGTTCGCCTTCGTCGGCATGGCGCTGGCCTACTGCGCCTACCGGCACAACCTGCCGCTGGCCCTGCGCTCGGCGCTGTACCCGCTGATCGGCAAGCGCATCAATGGCCCCATCGGTTACGCCGTGGACGGCTTCGGCATCATCGCCACGGTGTTCGGCCTGGGCGCCGACATGGGCTTTGGCGTGCTGCACCTCAACTCGGGTCTGGACTACCTGTTCGGCATCGCCCACACCCAGTGGATTCAGGTCGGCCTGATCACGCTGATGATGGGCGCGGCGATCATCGTCGCCGTGTCCGGGGTCGACAAGGGCGTGCGGGTGATGTCCGACATCAACATGCTGCTGGCCTGCGCGCTGCTGCTGTTCGTGCTGTTCGCCGGCCCCACGCAGCATCTGCTCAACACCCTGATCCAGAACCTGGGCGATTATCTTGGCGCCTTGCCGATGAAGAGTTTCGACCTCTACGCCTACGACAAACCCAGCGACTGGCTGGGCGGCTGGACCGTGTTTTACTGGGCCTGGTGGATCGCTTGGTCGCCGTTCGTGGGCCTGTTCATCGCGCGGATTTCCCGAGGCCGGACCATCCGCGAATTCGTCTTCGGCGTGCTGCTGATTCCGCTGGGTTTCACCCTGGCGTGGATGTCGATCTTCGGTGACAGCGCCATCGATCAGGTGCTCAATCACGGCATGTCGGCGCTGGGCATGTCGGCCATCGACAACCCGTCGATGACCCTCTACCTGCTGCTGGAAACCTACCCCTGGAGCAAGACCGTGATCGCAGTCACGGTGTTCATCAGCTTCGTGTTTTTCGTCACCTCCGCCGACTCCGGCACCGTGGTCTTGTCGACGCTCTCGGCCAAGGGTGGCAACCCCGATGAAGACGGCCCGAAATGGTTGCGGGTGTTCTGGGGCGCGATGACGGCGCTGGTCACCAGTGCGCTGCTGTTCTCCGGCAGCATCGATGCGCTGAAGTCGGCGGTGGTGCTGACCTCGCTGCCGTTCTCGCTGATTTTGCTGTCGATGATGTGGGGCCTGCACAAGGCGTTTTACCTGGAGTCGCAAAAGCAGATCGCGCAGCTGCATTCGCTGGCGCCGGTGTCCGGCGCGCGACGCGGTGGCTGGCGTCAGCGCTTGAGTCAGGCGGTGCATTTCCCTTCGCGGGACGAGGTGTACCGCTTCATGGAAAGCACCGTGCGTCCGGCGATCGATGAAGTCTCTGCGGTGTTTGTCGAAAAGGGCTTGAGCGTGGTCACGGTGCCGGATCCGGCCCATGACAGCGTCAGCCTGGAGATTGGCCATGGTGACCAGCATCCGTTCATCTATCAGGTGCAGATGCGCGGCTATTTCACCCCTTCGTTCGCCCGTGGCGGCATGGGCTCCAAGCAGCTCAACAACCGCCGTTACTACCGGGCCGAGGTGCATTTGAGCGAGGGCAGTCAGGATTACGATCTGGTGGGGTACAGCAAGGAGCAGGTGATCAACGACATCCTCGATCAATACGAGCGGCACATGCAGTTTCTGCATCTGGTGCGTTGATCGCTATGTGTCGGTGGTCAGCACCATGAACAGCACCAGCGCCGCCACCGGCACGCCGAACACCGCGCTGCCGACCGCCAGCTCCGTGCCCAGGGGCTGGCCGGCATGCACCATGCCCACCGCGCCATTGATCAGGGTCAGCGCCAGCCACAGCACGATGAAGCAGTAGGCCAGGGTCTGGCGGGTGAAGCCGATCTTCTCGCCGATGTAGAGCATCAGCGCCAGGAGGATGAGGCCGAAGGTGATGATGATGGTGGTGTGCATGGTGGGTGTTGTCCTGCAGTTTTGTAGTGCATGTCAGACCGCCTTCGCGGGCAAGCCTCGCTCCTGCGCAATGCACCATCTGTAGGAGCGAGGCTTGCCCGCGAAAGCGGTTTCACTGATTCACCGCTATCCAAAGCTTAGTTAAACCAACCCACCATTGACCCGCAAAATCTGCCCATTGACCCACCCCGACTCCGGCCCCGCCAGAAAGGACACCACCCGGGCGATATCCTCAGGCTGCCCGAGACGCTCCAGCGGAGGCATTTTGGCGAGGGTCTGGATCTGTTCCTCGCTCTTGCCATGCAGGAACAGCTCGGTCGCCACCGGCCCCGGCGCCACCGCGTTGACCGTGATATCGCGCCCGCGCATTTCCTTGGCGAACACCTGGGTCAGCGATTCCACCGCCGCCTTGCTGGCGATGTACACCGCATAACCGGGCAGGTTCATGCCCACGGTACTGCTGGAAAAATTGATGATCCGCCCGCCGTTGTTCAAACGCGTTGCCGCCTCGCGCAAGGTGTTGAACGTACCTCGCGCATGGATGTTGAAAGTCTGTTCGAACAGCTCGTCGGTGTGCTGCGCCAGCGGCATGACTTTGAGGATGCCGGCGTTGTTCACCAGCACATCGATCTTGCCCAGCTGCGTTTCCGTCTCCTCGAACAGGCGCCGCACGTCCTCGGCATTGGCCACGTCGGCCTTGATCGCTATGGCCCGATGGCCAGCCTGACGCAACTCCACCACCAATTTCGAAGCTTCGCTGGCGCTGTTGGCGTAGTTGATGGCAACGGCGAAACCTTCGCTGGCCAGCTGTTTGGCGATGACCGCACCAATGCCACGGGAGGCGCCGGTTACGAGGGCAACCTTGGAGTCTTGAGTCGTCATGTCTTGAGTTCCTGATGTGGCTTCTTGAAGGGGTGAGCGAAGCCAATTTCACATGTTTACTCCGGCCGATAAATGCACGAGAGTTGCCTTGACTGTTCAATAATCGCCAACAATCGAGCGTCGGGAGATCAGCGTGGATCAGGTCAAAGCGATGAAGGTCTTCGTGCGCATCTACGAGCGCAGCAGTTTCACCCTGGCGGCGCTGGACCTGGACCTGCCGCGCGCAACCCTGACCCACACCCTGAACCAGTTCGAGGCCTGGCTCGGCACGCGCCTGCTGGAACGCAGCACGCGCAAGGTGCGCCCGACACTCGATGGCGAGGCCTATTACCAGCGCTGCGTGCAGTTGCTCGCCGAACTGGAAGAAGCCGAACTGGCCTTTCGCAGCGTCGCGCCCAAAGGCCGCCTGCGGGTTGACCTGCACGGCACCCTGGCCCGGCATTTCGTCATTCCCGCGCTGCCGCAATTCATGGCGCGCTACCCCGACATCGAACTGTCCATCAGCGAAGCCGATCGCCTGGTCGACCTGATCGCCGAAGGCGTCGACTGCGTGCTGCGCGCCGGTACCCTGAGCGACTCGGCGCTGATCGGCAAACGCGTCGCCAGCCTGCGCCAGATCACCTGCGCCAGCCCTGCCTATCTGCGCAAACACGGCGAACCGAAAACCCTCGACGACCTGAAAAACCACCGCGCCGTGAACTACGTGTCCCGCACCGACGGCAAGGTGTTCCCCTTCGAATTCATAGTCGACAGCGAACTCAAGCAAGTGCCCATCGACAGCGCCATGTCGGTATTCGGCGCCGAAATCTACGCCGCCTCCGCCATCGCCGGCCTGGGCCTCATCCAATGCCCCCACTACCGAATGGAATCCCAGATCGCCCAGGGCCTGATCAAGGAAATCCTCCCCAACACCCCACCCCCACCCATGCCGGTCTCGGTGCTGTACCCCCACAACCGACACATGTCGCCACGGGTTCGGGTGTTCGTGGATTGGTTGGGGGAGGTGTTTGCGCAGGCGCGATAAAGATCAAAAGATCGCAGCCTTCGGCAGCTCCTACAGGAGAACGCGGACACCTGTAGGAGCTGCCGAAGGCTGCGATCTTTTGCTTTTGCTCCCACGTGAAAGATGAAATATGTGAAACGTTTCAGCAATTAGTCGAGTCAGAGGTTTTTTGGTGTTTGTCCGGGCGTATGCTGGGCGACTGGCGAAGCAGTCGAGACCAGGTTCAAGACAGACAAGAGAGGATTCGATGACTTACACCGCTGCCGAAAATCGCTACGACTCCATTCCCTACCGCCGCGTCGGTCGCAGCGGTCTGGTGCTGCCGGCGCTGTCCCTGGGCCTGTGGCACAACTTCGGCGACAGCACGCCGATCGCCACCCAGCGGGCGCTGTTGCGCACGGCGTTCGATCTGGGGATCAACCATTTCGACCTGGCCAACAACTACGGGCCGCCCTACGGCAGCGCCGAGATCAATTTCGGCCGTTTGCTGCGCGAGGATTTCAAGCAGTACCGCGATGAGCTGATCATCTCCAGCAAGGCCGGTTGGGACATGTGGCCCGGGCCTTACGGGCAGGGCGGCGGGTCGCGCAAATATGTGCTGGCCAGCCTCGACCAGAGCCTGCAGCGCCTGGGCCTGGACTATGTGGACATTTTCTACTCGCACCGTTTCGACCCGGACACCCCGCTGGAAGAAACCGCCAGCGCCCTGGCCACGGCGGTGCAGCAGGGCAAGGCGCTGTACATCGGCATCTCGTCGTACTCCGGGGTCAAAACCCGCGAGATAGCCGCGCTGTTGAAGGAGTGGAAAGTGCCGCTGCTGATCCATCAGCCGGCCTACAACCTGCTCAATCGCTGGGTGGAAAAGGACCTGCTGGATGTCACTGATGAACTCGGCACCGGGGTGATTGCCTTCACGCCGCTGGCGCAGGGGTTGCTGACGGACAAATACCTGAACGGCGTACCGGCGGATGCGCGGGTCAATCGTCCGGGCGGTGGTTCATTGCAGGCCTCGCACCTGTCCGAAGCCAACATTGCTCACGTTCGAGCCTTGAACGAAATCGCCAAGCGTCGCGGCCAGAGCCTGGCGCAACTGGCACTGGCCTGGACCCTGCGTGACCCGCGAGTGACCTCGGCACTGATCGGCGCGAGCCGGCCGGAGCAGATTGTCGAGAACGTCGGGGCGTTGAAGAACTTGAGCTTCAGCGTTGAGGAGCTGGCAGAGATTGACCGGTTTGCCCGGGAGGGTGGGATCAATCTTTGGGAGAAGCCTTCGATGGCGGAGTGAGTTCGTCTGGCGACAAAGACAAATCAGGCCCCTTCACGTCGTGAAGGGGCCTGAATTTTTATATGGCTGTGTTTTTGTACAGGTCGCCAGGCGGGCGGTGTGAGCCTGGAATTATCGAAAAAACGGCACATCCCCCAACACCGTAGCCCGCTGCATCACCCGCCGCGCCGGGCGGTAGTCGTCCACGGCGTAATGCTGGGTCACGCGGTTGTCCCAGAAGGCGATGTCGTCTTGCTGCCAGCGCCAGCGGATCGTGAATTCCGGGCGGGTGGTGTGGGCGAACAGGTATTTCAGAATCGCGTCGCTCTCGGTTTCCGACAGTTCGTTGATCTTCGACGTGAAGCCCTCATTGACGAACAGCGAGCGGCGTCCGCTCACCGGATGTGTGCGGATGACCGGGTGCGACAGCGGCGGATTCTTGCGCCGTGCCTCTTCCCATTGCGCAAGCGCCTCGGGGGAGTTGCCGTAGCGCTCCAGCGGGAAGGAGCGGGTGAAGTCGTGGGTGGCGGTCAGGCCTTCGAGCAGGGTTTTCATCGGGGCGGACAAGGCTTCGTACGCGGCGATGCCACTGGCCCAAAGGGTGTCGCCGCCATACTCCGGCAGGAGCTTGGCGCTGAGCACCGCGCCCAGGGCCGGGGTCGGCAGGAAGGTCACGTCGGTGTGCCAGATCGCGTTGTCGCGCACGTCGGTGACGGCGGTATCGAGGATCAGGATTTGCGGCTGCTCCGGCACGTTCGGGTAGATCGGGTGAATGTGCAGATCACCGAAGTTGGCGGCGAAACGCGCCTGCTGTTGCGGGGTGATCGGCTGGTTGCGCAAGAACAGCACCTGATGCTTGAGCAGCGCCTGCTCGATGGCATCGCGCTGTTCCAGATTCAGTGGCTGGCTGATGTCGACGCCGCTGATCTGCGCGCCGAGGGCGGGGCTCAAGGGGGTGATGCTGAGAGTGCTCATGGACGTTCTCTTCAATTTCATTCTGTAGGAGCCGAGCTTGCTCGCGATGGCGGTGGTCCAGTCACAGGAGTGTGGTCTGACAGTCTGCTATCGCGAGCAAGCTCGGCTCCTACAGTGGGGAGTTCAGTGATCGATGATTAATGCGCTTGGCCATGCCACGGCACCAGTTTTCGCTGCAGGGCGCGCAGGCCCATTTCCATGGCGAAGGCGATCAGGGCGATGACCAGGATGCCCAGCACCACCACATCGGTGACCAGGAACTGCGCGGCCGACTGCACCATGAAACCCAAGCCGCTGGTGGCGGCGATCAGTTCGGCGGCGACCAGGGTCGACCAGCCCACCCCCAGGCCAATGCGCACGCCGGTCAAAATGTCCGGCAGGGCGCTTGGCAGAATCACATGGCGAATCAACTGCGCGCGGGTCGCTCCCAGGGACTGCGCGGCGCGCAATTTCGCCGGGTCGACGGTGCGCACGCCGGTGGCAGTGGCGATGGCAATCGGGGCGAAAATCGCGAGGTAAATCAGCAGGACTTTCGACAGCTCGCCGATGCCGCACCAGATCACGATCAGCGGCAGATAGGCCAGCGGCGGAATAGGGCGGTAGAACTCGATCAGCGGATCGAGCACGCCCCGTGCAATGCGGTTGGCGCCGATGGCGATACCCACCGGTATCGCCGTCAGCACTGCAAAACCCAGACCAAGGCCGATGCGACTGAGGCTCGCGCCCAGGTGCTGCCACAGGGTCGAGTCCATGTAGCCGGTGGTCGCCAGCAGCCAGCCTTTTTGCACCACGGCGGACGGCGGCGGCAGGAACAGTGGCTCGATCAGGCCGCTGGCCGTCACGGCCCACCAGGCGATAACCAGCGCGACCAGCGTCAGCAGGCTGATCCAGCGAATGCTCAGAGGACGGCGTGACGCCGTCGCGGGAAGGCCGGGCTTTACCGCGGCGACGGGAATTTCATAGCTGCTCATGCGCGCTCCTGCCGCTGGGCGGCGCTGCGTTGGGAGAACACTCGGGCGAGCACGTGTTCACGGGTTTCGATAAAGCGCGGGTCGGACTTGATCGAGCGCGCCGACTCGCCGGCGGCGTAGCGCTGGCCGAAATCCAGTTGCAGGCGTTCGACGATTTGCCCGGGGTTCGGCGCCAGCAGGATCAGGTCGGTGGCGAGGAACACCGCTTCTTCAATGTCGTGGGTGATCAGGAACACCGGCTTGGCGGTGCGCCGCCAGACTTGCAGCAGCAGTTGCTGCATCTGTTCGCGGGTAAAGGCATCGAGGGCGCCGAAGGGTTCGTCCATCAGCAACACCCGTGGGTCGGCGGCGAGGGCGCGGGCCAGGCCGACGCGCTGTTTCTGCCCGCCGGACAGCTGCCAGATACGACGCTGTTCGAACCCGGACAGGTCGACCAGCGAAAGCATTTCGCGGGCGCGCAGCTCGCGTTTTTCCCGCGCAACGCCTGCCAGCTCAAGGCCGAAACCGACGTTGGCCAGCACGTCCTGCCAGGGCAGCAGGGCGTCGTCCTGGAACACCACGCCACGTTCGGCGCTCGGTCCTTTGACCGGCACGCCGTCGAGGGTAATGCGCCCGGCGCTGGGTTCGACGAAGCCGGCAATCAGGTTCAACAGCGAGGTCTTGCCACTGCCGGACGGGCCGAGGGCAACCAGCAATTGCTGGGGG
This sequence comes from Pseudomonas sp. C1C7, assembly GCF_013359595.1. Taxonomy (GTDB): domain Bacteria; phylum Pseudomonadota; class Gammaproteobacteria; order Pseudomonadales; family Pseudomonadaceae; genus Aquipseudomonas. The sequence continues at coordinate 86,165 of NZ_JABFMP010000007.1, forward strand.
CCCAGGGTCAGGGAAATGTCCGCCAGCACAGGTGTAGGGCTGCCGGGGTACTGTGCGCTGATACGCTCCAGCTGTAGCAAGGCCATCGCAGTCAGCTCCCGATCAGTTGGTGATGAACTTGGCGCTGACGTACGGCGCGTAGTCCGGCAGCACCGCCTCGACCTTGCCTTGCTCCTTGAGGAACACGGCGGTGTCGGTGATGGCCTTGGTGGTGGGGGCGCCGAGGCTGATCACCTGATCGGCCGCCAGCGGGTAAACGTTGCCTTGCAGCAGCAACGGAATGTCGCTGGCCTTGGCGCCGGAGAGTTTCACCAGCTTGTCGACGTTGGCTTGGTTGGCGATCCAGGCTTGCGGGTCCTTGCGGTATTCGGCGTAGGCATCCAGCGTGACCTTGGCGAAGGCCGAGACGATTTCCGGGTGCTTCTCGGCGAAATCCTTGCGCACGATCCAGGCATCGAAGGTCGGCGCGCCGAACTTGGCCAGCTCGCCGGAGGTGATCAGCACTTTGCCGGTTTCCTTGGCGACACCGAGTGCCGGATCCCAGACATAGGTGGCGTCGATGTCACCGCGTTTCCAGGCGGCGATGATCGCTGGTGGCGCGAGGTTGAGCACGGTGACTTTCGACGGGTCGATGTTCCAGTGCTTCAGCGCGGCCAGCAGGCTGTAGTGTCCGGTGGACACAAAGGGCACGGCGATCTTCTTGCCGACCAGATCCTGTGGGCCCTTGATCCCGGAACCGTCGCGCGCCACCAGGGCTTCGGCGGCACCGATCTGGGTGGCGATGAGGAAGGTTTCCACCGGCACCTTGCGGGTGATGGCGGCGGTCAGCGGGCTGGAACCGAGGTAACCGATCTGCACGTCACCGGAGGCGATGGCGGCGATGATGTCGGCACCGTTATCGAATTTGCGCCAGCTGATGTCGGCCTTGGTGGCCTTTTCGTAGGCACCATCGGCCTGGGCGACTTTCGCCGGATCGACGGTGGTCTGGTAGGCGACGGTGACGTCAGCCGCCTGGGCAAGGAAACTCGCCGCAGCCAGGGAAGCGGCCGCCAGCAAGCGAAGGGGGAAGTGCAGTTTCATGGGGGGAGCTCCTGTCAGGCGACCGAGAGTCGGCGTGAAAGGAGACTAAATGATCTAAGAATTCGAAAATAAATAACTTTTTCGAATGAGCTTATGATCTGAGTAATTTATAGGGCAAAAAGACCGCAGCCTTCGGCAGCTCCTGCATTGGAATACGTTCCCCTGTAGGAGCTGCCGAAGGCTGCGATCTTTTAACCGGCGTGAATTAGTTGCTGATAGCCAGAATGCTCGCCTGGTAAGCCCCGACAAACACGTCGAAATCACCCACCTCGTTCTGTTCCAGCGCAACCTGCTCCGCCAGCGAAGAACGCGCACGCTCTTCGAACGCTGCCTGAACGTCTGCCGGCAATGGCTCGCTGCGGAAAAACTCCGCATGGGCCTGGCTCTGGCGCAGGGAGAACTGGGCGAAGCTTTCCTTGTGCTCGGCCATCGCCGCCAGGACCTGGGCCGATGGTGTCAGGGACGGATCCTTGACCTTGGCCATCTGCGCATCCAATGCCTTGCTGTGGGCGTCGCCGCCGTGGCTTTGGTCCAGCAGCGCAGCCAATGGCGCGATGCTTTCCAGCAACTGGCCTGCCCACTCTTTCAAGTCGACTGGCTGACCGTCGCGCTGCAGTTGCAGACCCGGACGACGACCTTCCTTGACCACGCTGAGGAAGTTCGAAGTGGCGTTGCCGCAGCTGGTGTTGGTCAGCAGCGGGCTGTCGTTCAGGGCGCAATACAGCAGGAAGGCATCGAGGAAACGCGATTCGGTGATGTCGATGCCCATCGGCAGGAACGGGTTGATGTCCAGGCAGCGTACTTCGACGTACTGGATGCCACGGGCCATCAGGGCCTGGATCGGACGTTCGCCGGAATAGGTCACGCGTTTGGGGCGAATGTTGGAGTAGTACTCGTTTTCGATCTGCAGGATGTTGGTGTTGAGCTGAACCCACTCACCGTCCTTGTGCGTGCCGACTTCGACATACGGCGCGTAGGGCGTGGCCACCGCTTTGCGCAGGCTGTCGGTGTAGCTGACCAGATCGTTGTAGCAAGGCGTCAGGCCGGCCTGGGCGTTGGATTGATAACCCAGGTCGCTCATGCGCAGGCTGGTGGCATAGGGCAGATACAGGGTGTCCGGGTCCAGTTGCTCCAGCTGATGCGCACGACCACGCAGGAAGCCGGCGTCCAGGGCAGGCGATGCACCGAACAGGTACATCAGCAGCCAGCTGTAACGGCGGAAGTTGCGGATCAGGGCGATGTAGGACGACGACTGGAAGTCGCGGTCGGTGCCGACAAAACCTTCGGCCGACTTGAGCAGCGGCCAGAGTTTTTCCGGCAGGGAGAAGTTGTAGTGAATCCCGGCGATGCACTGCATGGTCTTGCCGTAACGCAGGGCCAGGCCCTTGCGGTACACGTACTTGAGCTGCCCGATGTTGGAGGTGCCGTAGTAGGCGATCGGGATATCTTCCTCGGCCGGCAACGGGCACGGCATCGATGGACTCCACAGGTACTCGTTGCCGAGCTTGCTGTAGGCAAAGCGATGAATGCTGTCCAGGCTCGCCAGCGTATCGGCCGGATCGGTCAGGGCAGGGGTGATGAACTCCAGCAGCGACTCGGAGTAGTCGGTGGTGATCTGTTCATTGGTCAGCGCGGAACCCAGTTCTTCCGGGTGCGGCGTTTGCGCCAGGCGACCTTCGCCGGTCACGCGCAGGCATTCACGTTCGATGCCGTGAAGGCACTGTTCGAGCAGAGAGAGGTTAGCGCGCTCGCCGAGCAGGGCCAGGCGGCGGTTGAGAAGTTCGCTCAAGTTGGATTCCTTCACGCGTCAGTCGCCCCAATATGGGGGTGGGCAAGACGGTCTACAAGGGTGAAGTTGAAACTGGCGTTTTCGCCTGGTTTTTGTCGCTATTGTTCAAATTTTGCACAGTTCCCTTGCAGGAGCCGAGCTTGCTCGCGATGCGGTGTGTCAGCCAACACAATTGTCGTCTGATAATCCGCTATCGCGAGCAAGCTCGGCTCCTGCAGGGAAAGGCACTGCGCCGAAATTAACTCAAATCGATGACGACTAGCTACAGGACAGCGAACGTGCCTTGTGCTTTTGCGACCAGTTTGTCGCCTTGCACGACGTCGGCCTCGACCACCAGGGTGCGGCGGCCCGGGTGGATCACCCGCGCCGTGCACATCACCTCGCCGTCGGCGACGGCGCGGATGTAGTTGATCTTGCACTCGATGGTTGCGCTCTGCTGGTCAAAGCCATGGCTGCTGGAGCAGGCCAGTCCCATGGCGATGTCCACCAGACTGAACAAGGCACCGCCGTGCAGCTTGCCGGCGCGATTGCGCAGCTCGGGTTCGAGCACCAGGGCCACTTGCGCCACCCCGGTTTCCAGGCTGTGCAAGCGGCAGCCCAGCAGCTTGAAAAACGCGCTTTCGGTGTACCCGGCAGGGATATCCATCAGCGCTTCTTCAACTGCTTGGCGTTGGCGAACAGCGAGGCCATGGCGTTGTTGGCCGGAGCCGCCGCCGTGGTTTCCTTGCGCGGTGCGTTGTTCTGCGACTGACGCGGCGCCGAGCCAGGACGCGCGCCACGGGCGCCATCGATTTTCTCGCCCGGGGTGTCGCTCATGCGCATCGACAGGCCCACGCGTTTGCGCGGAATGTCGACTTCCATGACCTTCACTTTCACCACGTCACCGGCCTTCACCGCTTCACGGGGATCCTTGATGAACTTCTCCGAAAGTGCAGAGATGTGCACCAAACCGTCCTGATGCACGCCGATGTCGACGAATGCACCGAAGGCAGTCACGTTGGTCACCACGCCTTCGAGGATCATGCCCGGTTGCAGGTCCTTAAGGTCTTCGACGCCTTCCATGAACTCGGCGGTCTTGAACTCCGGACGCGGGTCGCGGCCCGGTTTTTCCAGTTCCTGAAGAATGTCGGTGACGGTCGGCAGGCCGAAGGTTTCGTCGGTGAATTTCTTCGGATCCAGGCGCTTGAGGAACGACGCGTCGCCAATCAGCGAGCGAATGTCGCGGTCGGTCTCGGCGGCGATACGTTGCACCAGCGGATAGGCTTCCGGGTGAACCGCGGAGGAGTCCAGCGGGTTCTCGCCGTTCATCACCCGCAGGAAGCCGGCGGCCTGTTCGAAAGTCTTCTCACCCAGACGCGCGACTTTCTTCAGGGCAGCACGGGTTTTGAAAGCGCCGTGTTCGTCGCGGTGGCTGACGATGTTCTGCGCCAGGGTCGCGTTGAGGCCGGAAATACGAGCCAGCAGTGCCACGGACGCGGTGTTCACGTCCACGCCCACGGCGTTCACGCAGTCTTCGACCACCGCGTCCAGGCCACGGGCCAGTTTCAGCTGCGACACGTCGTGCTGGTACTGGCCGACACCGATGGATTTCGGATCGATCTTCACCAGTTCCGCCAGCGGATCCTGCAGGCGGCGGGCAATCGACACCGCGCCACGGATCGACACGTCCAGGTCCGGGAATTCCTTGGCCGCCAGTTCCGACGCCGAGTACACCGATGCACCCGCCTCGGACACCATGACCTTGGTCATCTTCATGGCTGGATATTTTTTGATCAGTTCGATGGCCAGCTTGTCGGTTTCGCGGCTGGCGGTGCCGTTGCCGATGGCGATCAGGTCCACCGAATGCTTGGCGCACAGGGCGGCCAGGATCGCGATGGTCTGGTCCCATTTGTTGTGCGGCACGTGCGGGTAAACGGTGGCGTGATCCAGCAGCTTGCCGGTGGCGTCGACCACTGCCACCTTGCAGCCGGTGCGCAGGCCAGGGTCCAGGCCCAGGGTGGCGCGCGGGCCGGCCGGAGCGGACAGCAGCAGGTCGTGCAGGTTGTGGGCGAAAACGTTGATCGCCTCGGTTTCCGCGCCGTCACGCAGCTCGCCCAGCAGGTCGGTTTCCAGGTGGGTGTAGAGCTTGACCTTCCAGGTCCAGCGCACCACTTCGCCCAGCCACTTGTCGGCCGGACGGTTCTGATTCTGGATGCCCACGTGCTGGCCGATCATGCCTTCGCACGGGTGCATGGTGCCCGGCAGTTCATCGCCGACTTTCAGCGCAGAGCTGAGAATGCCTTCGTTGCGGCCACGGAAAATCGCCAGGGCGCGGTGCGACGGCATGGTTTTCAACGGTTCGTCGTGTTCGAAGTAGTCGCGGAACTTGGCGCCTTCCTCTTCCTTGCCGGCAATCACGCGGGCACTGAGGGTGGCTTCCTGCTTGAGGAAGTTGCGCAGCTTGTCCAAGAGGCTTGCGTCTTCGGCGAAGCGCTCCATCAGGATGTACTTGGAGCCTTCGAGGGCGGCCTTCACGTCAGCGACGCCTTTGTCGGCGTTGACGAAGCGCGCGGCTTCGGTTTCCGGGGAAAGATTCGGGTCGTTGAACAGGCCGTCGGCCAACTCGCCAAGGCCGGCTTCCAGGGCGATCTGGCCCTTGGTGCGGCGTTTTTGCTTGTACGGCAGGTACAGGTCTTCGAGGCGGGTCTTGGTGTCGGCGAGCTTGATGTCGCGTTCCAGCTGCGGGGTCAGCTTGCCTTGCTCTTCGATGCTGGCCAGGATGCTGATGCGCCGTTCGTCGAGTTCTCGCAGGTAGCGCAGACGCTCTTCCAGATGACGCAGCTGGGTGTCATCGAGGCTGCCGGTGACTTCTTTCCGGTAACGGGCGATGAAGGGAACGGTAGAGCCTTCATCGAGTAGCGCGACGGCCGCTTCGACCTGTTGCGGGCGTACGCCGAGTTCTTCGGCGATGCGGCTGTTGATGCTGTCCATAAAACCACCTGACAAATTGTGAAAGCAGGCTCGCAGGCGCGACATAGGGCCTTGGCGAGTCTGGTTGAGCGGCCTGGCCTGCGCCGCTGCCTGGATCAAAAGGTATCCCGTTGACCCGTGAAATCGAACAATTACTGCCGGTGCCATGAAAAATAAAAAGCGGCCACCGGGGGTAACGATCAGACGTTGCCTGACACAAAAGGCCGCGCATTATAACCAGCGTTGCGGCCTTCGGGGGGCTCGCAGAGCCCGGGCGGTATGCCCGGATTCCTGGCGGTGAAGGAAAAATCTGCTAACAATGCACACGGTGCGTATAACGGCAGCTACGCCATAATGCGCGCCGAGCTAAAAGGAGCATCCAATGAGCAGCACTGCAAACATTGCTGAAGGCGAAAAAATTCTTATTGTTGACGACGATCCGGGCCTCAGCAGCCTGCTGGAGCGTTTTTTCGTCAGCAAGGGCTACCGCGCCCGTGCCGTACCGAACACTGAACAAATGGATCGCCTGCTGGCGCGTGAAGTGTTCAACCTGGTCGTCCTCGACCTGATGCTGCCCGGCGAAGACGGCCTGACCGCATGCCGCCGCCTGCGCAGCGCGAACAACCAGATTCCGATCATCATGCTGACCGCCAAGGGCGACGAGCTGAGCCGTATCAAGGGCCTGGAACTGGGCGCCGACGATTACCTGGCCAAGCCGTTCAACCCCGACGAGCTGATGGCCCGTGTCAAAGCCGTCCTGCGTCGTCAGTCGGCACCGGTGCCGGGCGCGCCGGGCAGCGAAGACGAAAGCGTGACCTTCGGTGACTACGAACTGTCCCTGGCTACCCGCGAGCTCAAGCGCGGCGAAGAAGTGCATATGCTCACCACCGGTGAGTTCGCGGTCCTCAAGGCGCTGGTCATGAACGCCCGCCAGCCGCTGACCCGCGACAAGCTGATGAACCTGGCCCGTGGCCGCGAATGGGATGCCCTGGAGCGTTCCATCGACGTGCAGATTTCCCGTCTGCGCCGGATGATCGAACCCGATCCATCCAAACCGCGTTACATCCAGACCGTCTGGGGCGTGGGTTATGTGTTCGTTCCGGATGGCACCGCCACCAAGTGATCGACCCATTGCAGGAGCGGGTCGGCGGACAGGTCTGATGACCTTGGCCGCAGACTCGCGACCCGCAATATGCGAGCATCGCTCGTTCCTGCAAGTGTGTAGCGCCTACCCATGAAAACCCCGGTTTGGTTCCCCCAGAGTTTCTTCTCCCGCACCCTTTGGCTGGTGCTCATCGTCGTTCTGTTCTCCAAGGCACTGACCCTGGTTTATCTGCTGATGAACGAGGACGTGCTGGTGGACCGCCAATACAGCCACGGCGTCGCCCTGACGCTGCGCGCCTATTGGGCAGCCGACGAAAACAACCGCGACAAGATTGCCGAAGCCGCGACCCTGATCCGGGTGGTGGGCGCCGGCGTGCCGGAGGGTGAGCAACACTGGCCGTACAGCGAGATCTACCAGCGGCAGATGCAGGCCGAACTGGGTGCCGACACCGAGGTGCGATTGCGCATGCACACGCCACCGGCCTTGTGGGTACGGGCGCCGAGCCTGGGTGACGGGTGGATGAAGGTGCCGCTGTACCCGCATCCGCTGCGGGGTCAGAAAATCTGGAACGTGCTGGGCTGGTTCCTGGCGATCGGGCTGCTGTCCACGGCGTCGGCGTGGATCTTTGTCAGCCAGCTCAACCAACCGTTGAAGCGCCTGGTCTATGCAGCGCGGCAACTCGGCCAGGGCCGCAGTGTGCGACTGCCGATCAGCGATACGCCCAGCGAAATGACCGAGGTGTATCGCGCCTTCAACCAGATGGCCGAAGACGTCGAACAGGCCGGGCGCGAGCGTGAGCTGATGCTGGCGGGGGTGTCTCATGACCTGCGAACGCCGCTGACCCGCTTGCGTCTGTCACTGGAGCTGATGGGCGATCGCACCGACCTGACCGACGACATGGTCCGCGACATTGAAGACATGGACGCGATCCTCGACCAGTTCCTGGCCTTCATCCGCGACGGTCGCGATGAGTCGGTGGAGGAGGTGGACCTGAGCGATCTGGTCCGGGAAGTGGCTGCGCCGTTCAACCAGAACGAAGAGAAAGTGCACTTGCGCCTGGAGCCGATCCAGCCGTTTCCATTGCGTCGGGTGTCGATGAAGCGGTTGCTGAACAACCTGATCGGCAACGCACTTCATCACGCGGGCAGCGGCGTGGAAGTGGCGGCCTATGTTTCCGGCGACACCGCCGCTCCCTATGTGGTGCTGAGCGTCATGGACCGTGGCGCCGGGATCGATCCGGCGGAGCTGGAGGCGATCTTCAACCCCTTCACCCGCGGCGACCGGGCACGAGGCGGCAAAGGCACCGGACTGGGGCTGGCGATCGTCAAGCGGATCGCCTCGATGCATGGCGGGAATGTCGAGCTGCGCAACCGCTCCGGTGGCGGGCTGGAAGCGCGGGTGAGGTTGCCACTGGGATTGATGTTGCCGCGCGATGCGGTTTAACCGCTAAAAGATCGCAGCCTTCGACAGCTCCTACAGGGAGACGCGGATCCCCATGTAGGAGCTGCCGCAGGCTGCGATCTTTTGCTTTTATCCTTTGCCTTTGGTCCGGGTCATATTCGGCCCGCCATTCTTCTCCAAATGCTCAATGATGATCCCCGCCACGTTCTTGCCGGTGGTGGTCTCGATCCCCTCCAGACCCGGCGACGAATTCACTTCCATCACCAGCGGCCCATGATTGGAGCGCAGGATATCCACGCCCGCCACCGTCAGCCCCATGACCTTCGCCGCGCGCAAGGCGGTCATGCGTTCTTCCGGGGTGATCTTGATCAGGCTGGCGCTGCCGCCGCGATGCAGGTTGGAACGAAACTCGCCCGGCTTGGCCTGGCGCTTCATCGCGGCAATCACCTTGTCGCCCACCACGAAGCAGCGAATGTCGGCGCCGCCGGCTTCCTTGATGTACTCCTGCACCATGATGTTCTGCTTGAGGCCCATGAACGCCTCGATCACCGATTCCGCCGCGGTGGCGGTTTCGCACAGCACCACGCCAATGCCCTGAGTGCCTTCCAGCACCTTGATCACCAGCGGCGCGCCGTTGACCATCGCGATCAGGTCGGGAATGTCGTCGGGGGAGTGGGCGAAACCGGTGACCGGCAGGCCGATGCCGCGCCGTGACAGCAGTTGCAGCGAACGCAGCTTGTCCCGCGAGCGAGCGATGGCCACCGATTCATTGAGCGGGAACACGCCCATCATTTCGAACTGGCGCAACACCGCGCAGCCATAAAAGGTCACGGACGCACCGATCCGTGGAATCACCGCGTCGAAGCCTTCCAGCGGTTTGCCGCGATAGTGGATCTGCGGCTTGTGGCTGGCGATGTTCATGTAGGCACGAAGGGTATCGACCACCACCATTTCATGGCCGCGTTCGGTACCGGCTTCGACCAGGCGGCGGGTGGAATACAGACGCGGGTTACGCGACAGCACAGCGATCTTCATGCAACACCTGTGGAAGAGGTAGATACCGGGAACACCGGCTTGTCTTGAATGTATTTAATGCCTGGATTGACCACCAGCTGGCCGTCGATCAAGGCTTTGGAACCCAGTAGCAGGCGATAACGCATGGACTTGCGGCAGGCGAGGGTGAACTCGACCCGCCAGACCCGATCACCGAGGGCGAGCGTGGTGCTGATCACGTATCGCACCTGCGCATGACCGTTGGAGCTTTTAATGGTTTTTTTCGTCACCAGCGGCGCTTCGCAGCGGCGGTGACGCAGTTGCACCACCGTGCCCAGGTGCGCGGTGAAGCGCACCCACTGCTCGCCATCGCGCTCGAACACCTCGATGTCGGTGGCATGCAGGCTGGAAGTGCTGGCGCCGGTGTCGATTTTTGCGCGAAGGCCCGCGACTCCCAGATCCGGGAGCGCCACCCACTCGCGCAGACCGACAACGGTCAAATGATCAAATGTCTTCAAAATTGTTCAACCGGTAGAAACCGCGGTGGCCACAGGCGGCCGATTTCGCGGTATTCACGCAGAATAATGGTTAAAAGGCGACAGATATCTACGGCCCCGATTTCCAGTATTCCAAGGAGGTTAGGAAATGTCGGCATTCTAATCCGGGGGCACTTAATTCTTGGTACGACAGAACGGTAGTACAGTTCACCAATATTTCAGAACGAGGAAATCCCATGGCACAAAAAAGCGAAGAGGACGACAAAGTCCGCCTCGATAAATGGTTATGGGCGGCGCGCTTCTACAAGACCCGTGCCCTGGCCAAGGCGGCGATCGAAAGCGGCAAGGTGCATCACCGTGGCGAGCGCTGCAAGCCGGGCAAGGAGCCGCGCATCGGCGATGAGTTCGAGATCCGCACCGGTTTCGATGAGCGCACGGTAGTCGTCCAGGCGCTGTCGATCGTGCGTCGGGGCGCGCCGGAAGCACAGACGCTGTACGCCGAGACCGAAGCCAGCATCGCCAAACGCGAGGCCGCAGCCGCCCAGCGCAAGGCCGGCGCCCTGGGTGTAAGCACCGATGGCAAGCCGAGCAAGAAGCAGCGGCGCGACCTGTTCAAGTTTCGCGGCAGCAGCAACGAGTAGTGACAATTAGGGCACTTCGTCCGGGGCCGACTTGCAATTGCCCGGGCGAGTAACCATATCGGGGGATTCCCCGACGTCACAGCGAGCCTGTTAAATAGCCGCTCGTCGAAAATCGCTACAGCATCCGACCCCATGGGCCATAAAGAGGGCCTACGGCGTCAGAGGCGTTGAACCCTTTTTTACCATTCAGATACCCAGACTTATGACCGACCTACCGGATACCGACTTCACTCAACGCTTCATCTTCGATGACAGCGACACCCGTGGCGAAATGGTTTCGCTGGAACTCAGCTACGCCGAAGTCCTGGCCAAACACGCCTATCCGGAGCCGGTCGCGCAATTGCTGGGCGAACTGATGGCGGCCGCGGCGCTGCTGGTCGGCACCCTGAAGTTCGATGGCTTGCTGATTCTCCAGGCCCGTTCCGAAGGCCCGATTCCGCTGCTGATGATCGAGTGCTCCAGCGAGCGCGACATCCGTGGCCTGGCCCGTTACGAAGCGGACCGTATCGCGCCTGACGCGACCCTGTCCGACCTGATGCCCGATGGCTCGCTGACTCTGACCATCGACCCGCGCCAGGGCCAGCGCTACCAGGGCGTCGTTGATCTGGACGGCGACAACCTGTCCGAGTGCTTCACCAACTACTTCGTCATGTCCCAGCAGATCGGCACGCGCATCACGCTGTGCGCCGACGGCCGTCGTGCCCGCGGCATTTTGCTGCAGCAACTGCCCGCCGACCGCATCAAGGACGAAGAAGAACGCGCTGCCAACTGGCAGCACCTCAGCGCCCTGACCGGGACGCTGACCGTCGATGAACTGCTGGGCCTGGACAACGAAACCGTGCTCCACCGCCTCTACCACGAAGAGCAGGTACGTCTGTTCGACGTGCAGAAACTGCGCTTCCGCTGCAGCTGCTCCCGTGAACGTTCGGCCAATGCGCTGGTCAGTCTGGGTCAGGAAGATGCGCAGAACCTGGTGGTCGAACACGGTGGCCACATCGAGATCGATTGTCAGTTCTGCAACCAGCAATACCTGTTCGATGCCGCCGATGTCGCTCAATTGTTCGCCGGTGCGGGCGTCGACACGCCGTCAGATACCCGTCACTAAAACGGTTCAGCGCAGGTAAATTCACTGGTTCGTGCCGGAATAACGCCGTTACGACGGGAGGGCCCTACTCTTTTTGGGCATTTCTGGCATAATCCGGCCCACTTTTTTCGCGGTAGTAGTGCACGACTTTCTACTACAAAACGTTTGGAGCACACTCGGCCACTGGCCGACGGGGAAACTCATGACGCAAGCCAATAACGCCGTGTACACCGATCTGAGTGTTGATGATCTGGTTAAAGAAGCCCTGAATCGCGGTGAGGGCGAGCTTGCCGATACCGGCGCACTGGTTGTTCGTACCGGTCACCGTACCGGCCGTTCGCCAGTCGATCGCTTCATTGTTGAAGAGCCGACCACTCAGGATTCCATCGCCTGGGGTCCTATCAACCGCAAGTTCCCGGCCGACAAGTTCGATGCCCTGTGGGCTCGCGTCGAAGCGTTCAACAACGCGCAAGAGCACTTCGTTTCCCACGTTCACGTAGGTGCTGCTCACGAGCACTACCTGGCTGTGAAGATGACCACCCAGACCGCCTGGCAGAACCTGTTCGGCCGTTGCCTGTTCATCAATCCAGAGCAGTACAACCCGGCTGGCCGTGAAGAGTGGCAGATCCTCAACGTTGCCAACTTCGAGTGCGTGCCTGAGCGTGACGGCACCAACTCCGATGGCTGCGTGATCCTCAACTTCGCACAGAAGAAAGTGCTGATCGCCGGCATGCGTTACGCCGGTGAAATGAAGAAAGCCATGTTCTCCGTGCAGAACTTCCTGCTGCCAGCGGCCGACGTGCTGCCAATGCACTGCGCCGCCAACATCGGCGAAGCAGGCGACGTGACCCTGTTCTTCGGTCTGTCCGGCACCGGCAAGACCACCCTGTCGGCCGACGAAAGCCGTTACCTGATCGGTGACGACGAGCACGGCTGGGGCGAAGGCGTTGTCTTCAACATGGAAGGTGGCTGCTACGCCAAGTGCATCGACCTGTCCGAGAAGAACGAGCCGGTCATCTGGAAAGCCATCAAGCACGGCGCGGTGCTGGAAAACGTCGTGATCGACGACGCCAAACACGCCGACTACGCTGATGTCAGCCTGACCCAGAACAGCCGCGCGGCCTACCCGCTGGAGCACGTTGCCAAGCGTTCGGAAGCGAACCTGGGCGGCGAGCCGAACGCTGTGATCTTCCTGACTTGCGACCTGACCGGCGTACTGCCACCAGTGTCGATCCTGAACAACGAGCAGGCGGCCTACCACTTCCTGTCCGGCTACACCGCGCTGGTCGGTTCCACCGAAATGGGCTCGGGCGGCGGCATCAAGTCGACCTTCTCCACCTGCTTCGGCGCACCGTTCTTCCCGCGTCCGGCTGGCGAATACGCTGAGCTGCTGATCAAGCGCATCAACGGCTTCGGCTCCAAGGTTTACCTGGTCAACACCGGCTGGACCGGCGGTGGCTACGGCGTCGGCAAGCGTTTCAACATCCCGACCACCCGTGGCGTGATCGCAGCGATCCAGAGCGGCGCTCTGATCGGTGCCGAGACCGAGCACCTGGACACCATCAACCTCGACGTGCCAAAAGCCGTTCCGGGTGTTGAGACTGGCCTGCTGAACCCACGCAACACCTGGGCTGACAAAGCCGCCTACGACGAAGCCGCCAGAGCACTGGCCGGCCTGTTCATCGAGAACTTCAAGAAGTTCGACGTGAGCGACGCGATCAAGGCAGCCGGTCCAAAGCTGTAAGCGTTGGTTTGAAACCATGAAAAAGCCGCCCTTCGGGGCGGCTTTTTTGTGCGCGGCGTTTAAGGTTTCAGGCTTTGAGGTGCAAAACGAACGCCCCGAGCAAAACCAGCACGAGGCCCGTCACCTGCACTCTTTCCAGTCGCTCCTTGAAAAACAAAAAGCCCAGGATCGCCGCGATCCCGCCCGACAGGGTGCTGATCACCGTGACCACCGAAACGGAGCCGGCCACCGCGCCCCAGGCAAATGCCGAAAAACCGCCGAGGTTCATCAGGCTGGCGCCGGTCAGCGTCAGGCAGTTTTTCAGCGGCGGGATTTTCAGGCCGTCATCCATTTTGAGAACGATCGCCACCAGCACGATCAGGCCGATGAAGTAGGCGAGCCAGAGCATTGTCACAGGTCCAAGGGCGGGCGATGCCTACAGGCTTTTCTGCTCTTTGGTGAGGTATCTGATATCGCGCTATCGTTCATCGCGAGCAGGCTCGCTCCCACAACGGCGGGTGCAACCAAGCGTGTGGTTAGCCGGGGGTTTTGGGCAGGCGCCGGCGGGCGGTGTCGAGCAGGTCGTTGCCGTCCTGGGTGAGCAGGTAGAGGGCATTGACGATGTTGGGGATGTCGCGGGTGTCGGCTTTTTTGAAGCACAGGCAGTACAGGGTTTCGAGCAGGTCACTGGCGGCGCGGATGCGTTGGCGGGCGGCGTCGAGGATTTCGGTGGGGTCGGCCTCGGTGTCGATGACCAGCACGGGCGTTTCGCTGTAGCGGCTGGAAAGGGGGCGATAGCGGGTGGTGAGCGGGTCGGGCATGTTCATCGAGTCAGTCCTTTGGAAGGTCGGGCAGTCTTGCCGGCAGGCCGATGCACTGTCAGCCGCGAGCAAAACTATGCAGGGGCCGATTCACAGCGGCAATACAGGCGCAATCGACAGGATTTGTAGGGACTTTTTCCGGTTTTGCGGAATGGCCCTACAAGCGAGCCCGGTTTTCCACAGGGGAAGCTCGATGGCTGAAAATTCCCGCGGGATTGTCAGGCGTGTCGCTGAAATCGTCTGAAGGGACGCGTCATGTCATGTAGGAGATTTCGAATACGCCTTGCGACGTGGCCTCGGTGAGGATGCCGTATCATCCCGTATCGTTTTTTGCCCCGACCTTTTTTCGACTCGCTGCCATCGCCGACTAGGCTTTGGGCTCCCCAGCGGTCAACGGAGTGACAGCTTATGCACGACACCCTGGAACAGGTTTTCGGTTATCCACAGTTTCGACCCGGCCAGGAAGCGGCCATCGGCGCGGTCTTGGCCGGGCGCTCGGCGGCGGCGATTTTCCCCACCGGTTCCGGCAAATCCCTGTGCTACCAGTTACCGGCGGTGATGCTGCCGCACCTGACGCTGGTGGTTTCGCCGCTGCTGGCGCTGATGCAGGACCAGCTGGCGTTCCTGCAACGCCACGGCATATCGGCCGGCAGCATCGATTCTGCCCAGAGTCGCGAGGACGCCAGCGATGTCATGGCGCGCGCCAAATCCGGCGAATTGAAGATCCTGATGATTTCCGTGGAGCGCCTGAAGAACGAGCGCTTCCGCAACTTTCTGCAGCAGGTGCCGATCTCGTTGCTGGTGGTGGACGAGGCGCATTGCATCTCCGAATGGGGCCACAACTTCCGGCCCGATTACCTCAAGCTCCCCGACTACCAACGCCAGTTCAATATCCCGCAGGTGTTGCTGCTGACCGCCACCGCAACGCCCCAGGTGATCGCCGACATGCAGGCGAAATTCGCCATCGCGGCCCAGGACGTGGTGACCACCGGCTTTTATCGGCCGAACCTCAATCTGTGGGTGGAACCGGTGCGCGGCCAGGACAAGCGCCGGCGCCTCGTCGAGTGGATGACTCAGCGTGCGGGCCAGCCGAGCATCGTCTACGTCACCCTGCAAAAGACCGCTGAACTCATTGCCGAACACCTGCAGCGCAATAACATTGCGGCCGAGGCCTATCATGCGGGTCTGCCCCACGAACAACGGGAAGCGTTGCAGAAGCGCTTCATGGACGGACAGTGCAATTGCATCGTCGCCACCATCGCTTTCGGCATGGGCATCGACAAGAGCGACATCCGCAACGTGGTGCATTTCGACCTGCCAAAATCCACCGAAAACTACAGTCAGGAAATCGGTCGCGCCGGGCGTGACGGTCAGCCGTCCGACTGCCTGGTGCTGGCCAACCGCGACAGCCTCAATGTGCTGGAAAATTTCGTCTACGGCGACACGCCGGAACTGGACGGCATCCGTCATGTGCTCGACGAGTTGCAGTCCAACGCGCCGGAGGGGCAGTGGGAGTTTTTGCTGGGGCCCTTGACGGACGACAGCAACATTCGCCAGCTGCCGCTCAAGACCTTGCTGGTGCAACTGGAACTGCGCGAAATCATCGCGCCGCGTTACGCCTATTACGCCGAGTACCGATTCAAATACCTTGAAGAGCCCGAGGTGCTGCTGGCCCGTTTCGAAGGCGAACGCAGGGATTTTGTCGAGGCGATCATCCAGACCTCCAAGCGTGCACGTACTTGGGCCACGGTGAATTTCGAAGCGCTGTTCGAGCAGTATCAGGCCGAGCGTGATCGGGTGGTCAGGGCGCTGGATTATTTTCAGGAGAAGGGCTGGGTCGAGCTTGAAAGCAAGCTGATGACCGAGGTCTACAGCCTGCTCAATAGTGGTTTCGACAGCGCGGCGTTGAGCGAGGAACTGCACGGGTATTTCACCCGGCATGAACAGACCGAAGTCGCGCGGATTCACGCCATGCTCGATCTGTTCGCCACCGAGCGTTGCCTGGGTTATCGCCTGGCCGAGTATTTCGGCGACTTTGATGCGCCGCAGCAATGCGGGCATTGTTCGGTGTGCCATGGGCAGGTGGCCCGGCTGCCTGAGCCACCGGCGTTGCCGGCGCTTGTGGATAAAAACTTCGAGGCATTGTGCGGGGATTTTATCCACAGGCATGAACAGCACACCGGGCTGCCACCGTCGGCGGAGCGGCTGACGCGATTTTTGTGCGGGATCAGCGTGCCGCTGTTCACCAGGCTCAAGGCGCGGACGGTTACGGGGTACGCGGTGCTGGAAGATTACCCCTATGGCGAAGTAAGGTCGTGGGTTCAGGCGCACCTCTAACCAATGTAGGAGCTGCCGAAGGCTGCGATCTTTTCAAGAGCAAGATCAAAAGATCGCAGCCTTCGGCAGCTCCTACATGGGGATTTGTGAAATGACACAGGAATTTATACCGATGCCCCAACGCTCCGAATACCTGCACTTGCAGCCCATCACTACCCGCTGGCACGACAACGATGCCTACGGGCACGTGAACAACGTCACCTACTACAGCTTCTTCGACACGGCCGTGAACACCTACCTGATCGAGGTCGGTGGCCTGGATATTCACGATGGCGAAGTGGTGGGGTTCGTGGTGAGTTCAGCCTGTGACTACTTTGCTTCCATCGCTTTCCCGGACCGGATCGAGATCGGCCTGCGGGTCGGCAAGCTGGGCAACAGTTCGGTGCAGTACGAGTTGGCGGTGTTCAAGCAAGGTGAAGACGAGGCCTGCGCGGCGGGGCGCTTCGTCCATGTGTTCGTCGATCGTGCGTCGAATCAGCCGGTGTCGATCCCCGGCGGCTTGCGTGGGGCGCTGGAGCGTCTGGTGGTTTGACCAAGGCAAAAAAAATCGCAGCCCGAGGGCTGCGATTTTTTTAACTGTCGGCCAAGCCTGCGAGGTTAGTCGCGGTGGCGCCAGTGTTTGTGCTTGCGGTGGCCATAGTGGTGGCCACGGTCGTGACGATGGTCGTCACGGTAGTAGCGGCGACCGCGACGATCATCATCGTCGTCTTCATCGGCCTTGTTGCCCATGTAGTTACCGAGCGCGCCACCGGCGCCGCCGCCGGCCGCGGAGCCGATCAGGCTTCCGGTGGTGCCGCCCATGCTGCGGCCGACCACGTTACCGCCTGCCGCGCCCAGCGCACCACCGATGGCGGCTTCGCCACGGCTGCGTTTGTCTGCGCCGACGGCGCTACCACCCGCGCCGCCCAGGGCCGCGCCAATGGTGGAACCTGTACTGCCGCCCAACGACTGGCCGACAACCGAACCTAGAACCCCGCCCAATGCGCCGCCCACACCTGCTTCGGTGGTGCCGCCGGCAGAGGCTACGCCGCTGACCAGGCCAAGGGACAACAAGAGAATCGAGGAGAACTTCATGGAGGAACCTCAAGGGGATGACGGCGCGATCCTGAGGCTCTGGAATGGGCGTGACAATCGAAATCCGACGAGTAACACGACTTGAGCACATTTCCATAAGTTACTGTTTTTTGGGCGGAACTTAATGATTTTTCGCCGGTCTTTTACTACTTCGGATTGGCCGTTTTTGTGAAAAAACGGCCTTTTTTGTGGGCGTCTGGAAAGGTGTTGTGTCCGGCATGATGCCAAAAGATCGCAGCCTTTGGCAGCTCCTGCATGGATCCGTGCAGGAGCTGCCGAAGGCTGCGATCTTTTGATTTTTGCGTCAGGCCGACTGCGCCAGAATCAACCCCGTCTCACTCGCCGCTTCCAACCGGATCGCCACGAACTTCGACGTCGGCGTATGGCTGCCATCCCCGACGCTCTCCAACGGCACCAGCGGATTCACCTCAGGGTAATACGCCGCCGCCTGCCCGGCCGGGATGTCGAACGCCAGCAGCGTGAAACCCTTCACCCGACGTTCCACGCCATCGTCCCACAGCGACACGATGTCGGCCTTCTGCCCCGGCTTGAAGCCCAGGCGCATGATGTCGGCTTCGTTGACGAACAACACTTCGCGCTGACCCTTGACCCCACGATAACGGTCGTTGAGGCCGTAAATCGTGGTGTTGTACTGATCGTGGGAACGCATCGATTGCATGATCAGGTCCGGCTGCTTGCCGGTGGCGCGGGTGCGCTCGTGGAGCAAATCCTTGGGCAGCGCATTCGGACGGAAATTGGCCCGGCCCGACGCGGTGTTCCACTTGCGTGCACCGGCGGTGTTGCCCAGGTAGAAACCACCCTTGTTCTTGATCTTCTCGTTGAAGTCCTTGAAGTTGGGAATGGTGTCGGCGATCAGGTCGCGGATGCGACGGTAGTCCGCCACCAGCCAGTTCCAGTCCACCGGATGGTTGCCCAGGGTCGCGGCGGCGATGCCGGCCAGAATCGCCGGCTCCGAGCGCATCTGGTTCGACAGCGGCTGCAACTGGCCGTTGGAGGCGTGGACCATGCTGAACGAGTCTTCAACGGTCACCGCCTGCGGGCCTTCGGTCTGGATGTCGATGTCGGTACGACCCAGGCACGGCAGGATCAGCGCGTCCTTGCCGTGGGCCAGGTGGCTGCGGTTGAGCTTGGTGCTGATCTGTACGGTCAGGTCGCAGTTGCTCAGGGCCTGGAAGGTGCGTGGGCTGTCCGGGGTGGCCTGGGCGAAGTTGCCGCCCAGAGCGATGAACACTTTCGAACGGCCTTCGGCCATGGCATGGATCGCCTCGACCACGTTGTGGCCGTTTTCACGGGGCACCTTGAACTGGAAGCGACGCTCGATTGCATCGAGGAACGCCACCGGCGGACGCTCGTTGATGCCCATGGTGCGGTCGCCCTGCACGTTACTGTGACCGCGCACCGGGCACAGGCCCGCGCCCGGCTTGCCGATGTTGCCGCGCAGCAGCATCAGGTTGGCGATTTCCTGGATGGTCGCCACCGAATGGCGATGCTGAGTGATGCCCATCGCCCAGCACATGATGACGTTCTTGCCCTTGAGGTACATGCGCGCCGCCTGCTCGATCTCCACCAGAGGCAGGCCCGACTGCTCGACGATCTGCTCCCACGGGGTGTCGTCGATGACCGCCAGGTAGTCCAGCACATTGACGCTGTGCTCGTTGAGGAACACGTGATCGAACACGGCCGGCTCGCCCGCCTTTTGCGCGTCACGCTCCCATTGCAGCAGGAACTTGGCCATGCCGCGCATGATCGCCATGTCGCCGCCCAATGCCGGGCGGAAGTACGCGGTGTTGGTCGGCTTGTCGCCGTTGGTGAGCATTTCGATCGGGTGCTGCGGATGCTGGAAACGTTCCAGGCCGCGCTCCTTGAGCGGGTTGATGCACACCACCTGCGCGCCGCGTTTCACCGCTTCACGCAGTGGCTCGAGCATCCGCGGGTGGTTGGTGCCCGGGTTCTGGCCCCAGACGAAAATCGCATCGGCGTGTTCGAAGTCATCGAAAGTCACGGTGCCTTTGCCGACGCCCACGCTTTGCGACAGCGCAACACCGCTGGCCTCGTGGCACATGTTCGAGCAGTCGGGGAAGTTGTTGGTGCCGTAGGCGCGCACGAACAGCTGATAGAGAAACGCCGCTTCGTTGCTGGCGCGTCCCGAGGTGTAGAACTCGGCCTGATCGGGGCTTGGCAGAGCGCGCAGATGCTTGGCGATCAGGGCGAAGGCGTCGTCCCAGCTGATCGGCTGATAGCGATCGGTTTCGGCGTTGTAGACCAACGGCTCGGTCAGGCGGCCCTGGTATTCGAGCCAGTAATCGCTCTGCTCCAGCAACGAGGTGACGCTGTGTTTGGCGAAGAACTTGCCATCGACACGGCGTTTGGTCGCTTCCCAGTTCACTGCCTTGGCGCCGTTCTCGCAGAACGCCACCATGCCGCCTTCCAGCGAATCGCCCCAGGCGCAACCCGGGCAGTCGAAACCGCCGTTCTTGTTGGTCTTGAGCATCATGCGCAGGTTTTTCAGCGCGTTGTCGCTGGTCAACCAGGCCTGGGCCACGCTGATCAGCGCGCCCCAGCCGCCGGCCGGACCCTTGTATGGCTTGTAACGGGGAACGGGTGTCTGGTCGGCTTGACGGTGTTGACTCACGCTTGGCTCTCCCGCGCAGGGCTGTAGACCCGCGGCGCGTTTTTCTGGGGAAGATGGATAAGGTTGAGGTTGTGGCGACGGGCCCATTGCACGGCAAGGCCCGTGGGCGACGACAGGCTGACCAGGGTCTGGATGCCGGCGCGCAAGACTTTCTGGATCAGTTCGAGGCTGCAACGGCTGGTGACGATCGCCAGGCCGCCGGTGATCGGGATGTTGCGGCGGATCAGCCCGCCGATCAGCTTGTCGAGGGCATTATGGCGGCCGATGTCTTCACGGCCGAGCAGCAACTCGCCCTGGTCGTTCATGAACACCGCCGCATGCACCGCGCCGCTGTATTGGCCCAGCGGCTGGAAGGCGCTGATGCGCTGGCGCAGGCCGTCGAGCCATTGCGCCGGCGGCAGTGGTGCGCCGGGCAGCACTTTGAGGTCCGGCAATGCCTGCTCCACCGCTTCCACGCCGCACAACCCGCAGCCGCTGGTGCCGGCCATTTGCCGACGCTGCAGCTTGAGGTTCCAGAACGCGCGGTTGGCGATGGTCACCTGCGCATATTGCGCGGAACCCGCGGCGGTCAGTTGCAGGTCATAAATGTCATTGGCGTCTTCGATGATGCCGCTGCCCAGGCTGAAGCCGACGATGAAGTCTTCGAGATCGGTCGGCGTCACCAGCATCACCGCCTGGTTGATGCCGTTGTAGGCAATCGACAACGCCACTTCCTCGGCCAGCGCGGTGCTGGTCGACTCGGTGTTTTCGAGATCGCTGTAGCTGTAGGTCTGGCTGGCAGCAGGCGCGGGCGTTTGCAGGGCGGGCGCCGGGCAGGAAGGGCGCTGGGTGTCCATGGCATCACCAAGGGTTTTGATCAGGTTTAAGACTAGGCGCGACAACATGTCACGTCTAATCGCTATTACTGATCTACCGATAGATGCTGTCGATCAAGCGCCCGCCAGCGATTGTTGATAGATCGCGAAACAGGCCTCCGCCAGCGCTGAACGTGGTGCGCTGCGGCGCATGATCAGCCCCAATCGGCCGAGGGTCTGGGCGTTGTCGATCGGTTGCAGGCGCAGGTCGTCGGTCAGGCTTTCCAGGCCGCTGTCCAGCGGCATGATCGCGCAGCACAACCCACCGTGCACCGCCTGGAGCAACTGATGTACGGCATCGGTCTGCAGCAAGGGGCGGGGCGTGAGGCCGCGGCTGTGGAAATTGTGGTCGATGGACTGACGAAAGTGCATGCCGCTGGTGAGCATGCCCAGCGGCAGTTCGATCAGCGATTCCCAGCTCAGCGGCGCCTCGCCGAAGTTGAAGAAGCGGTGATCGTAGAGCAGGCCCATGCGTGCTTCGCTGAAGGTCAGCGACTCGAAGTGCTCGGCATCCAGGCGCTCCAGGTACGACACGCCGAGGTCCAGACGGTTGTTGGCCAATTGCTCGAGGATCTGCTCGGAGCTGAGCGACGACAGCTCGAAATGCAGGTTCGGGTGTTCGGCGTGCAGGCGTTGCAACAGTGGCAACGGATCGAAGCTCGACAGCGGCACCACGCCCAGGCGCAGGGTGCCGACCAGATTGCCACGACAGGCGGCCGCTTCGGCGTACAGGCCGTCATAGGCCGCCAGCACCGTGCGCGCCCAGGCCAGTACCCGCTCGCCGGGGGCGGTGAAACCTTCGAAGCGCTGGCCGCGATTGACCAGCGGCAGGTCGAGTTCTTCTTCAAGGCTGCGCAGGCGCATCGACAGCGTCGGCTGGGTGATGTGGCAGCGTGCGGCGGCCTGGCCGAAGTGCCGGGTTTCATCCAGAGCGATGAGGAATTTGAGCTGCTTGATGTCCATCTTCGGTCCAGGGGGCGGGAAAGCTGCGGATTCTATCGTCTGCGGCGTTGCGGCGTCATTGGTCGGGTTGGATCCGGGTTCGGCGAGGGTGGTCTAGGCTTTTGCGTCTGGACAACTAACTTTCCAGGGAGAGCAAACGATGAGTCTTTTGAGCTTTGTGAAAGAGGCAGGCGAAAAACTGCTGGATTTGTTGACGCCCGGTAACGCCAATGCCAGTGAGCAGTTGAAAGATCACATCAGTAAGGTTGGCCTGGGTAATCCGAATGTACAGGCGACGGTGGATGGCGACAAAGTCACTGTGACCGGCGAGGTAGCCAGTCAGGAGGAGAAGGAAAAGATTCTGCTGGCGGTGGGCAATATCGCCGGGGTCGGCAGTGTGGACGATCAGATCACCGTGACCGGGCCTGTCGTAACGGCCGCCGTGTTTGTCACTGTTGTGAAGGGCGACACCCTGAGCGCGATTTCCAAGCGCGTGTATGGCGATGCCAATCTGTACAACAAGATCTTTGAAGCCAACAAACCGATGTTGTCGCATCCGGACAAGATCTATCCGGGGCAGTCGTTGCGGATTCCGCCGAAGTAAGGCTTCAGACTGTGTGATGGCCTTCGCGGGCAAGCCTCGCTCCTACAGGTTTTGTGTCGATCACAAATTTGACCTGTAGGCGCGAGGCTTGCCCGCGAACCAGACGCCGCGGTCTCAAAGGCCTGCAATCAAATCCCGATAATCCCCCACCGCCGCAAACTCCGCCGTGTCCTTGGGCCCCTTGCGGCTGTCCGGCTCTTTGACGGCCAGCAGGTGCGCCACGCCGAAATCCCGTGCACTGCGCAGAATCGGCAAGGTGTCATCGATGAACAGGCTGCGCGCCGGGTCGAAATCGATGTCCGCCTGCAACGCGTCCCAGAACTGCGGGTTTTCCTTGGGAAAACCGTAATCGTGCGAGCTGATCAAACGCTCGAAGTACGGCGCCAGTTCGATCCTTTCAAGCTTGAGCGACAGTGAATCGCGGTGCGCGTTGGTGATCAGCACCACGCGCTTGCCGGCCTTTTTGATCGCCGCGAGAAAGGTGTCCGCATCCGGACGCAGGGCGATCAGGTGGGCGGTTTCCAGTTTCAGTTCGCGCACCGGAAGCTTGAGTTCCGCGCTCCAGAAATCCAGGCAGTACCACTGCAACTGGCCGGCGTTGCGTTCGAACAGCGGCTGCAACTCAAGCTCGGCCATGGCCCGGCTGACCCCGTGCAATTCGGCGTAGCGCCGGGGCAGGTGCTCCAGCCAGAAATGGTTGTCGAAGTGCAGGTCCAACAGCGTGCCGTCCATGTCCAGCAGGACGGTGTCGATGTCAGGCCACGGTAATAAAGGCATGGCAGTGTCTCGGGCGGTAGAAAGATATCTGGCGTAAACAATCGGGAAAGCCGCGTTATAGTAGCGCGTTCACGCCAAGGAGCTTTGCATGCGCCAGAAACCCACCGTCCTCGCCCGCGAAATCGTCGCCACCAGTCGTTTGTTCTGCGTCGAAGAGCTCAAGCTGCGCTTTTCCAATGGCGTGGAACGCACCTATGAGCGTCTGGTCGGCAAAGGCGCCGGTTATGGCGCGGTAATGGTGGTGGCGATGCTCGACGCCGACCATGCGGTGCTGGTCGAGGAGTATTGCGGCGGTACGGACGAGTACGAACTGTCGTTGCCCAAGGGCCTGATCGAACCGGGTGAAGACGTGCTGGCGGCGGCGGAACGCGAGCTCAAGGAAGAAGCCGGTTTTGGCGCACGGCAGCTGGAGCATCTGACCGAGTTGTCGTTGTCCCCCGGTTACATGAGCCAGAAGATCCAGGTGGTGCTGGCCACCGATCTGTACGAAGAGCGCCTGCCAGGTGACGAGCCGGAGCCCATGGGGCTAAGCAAGGTCAATTTGCGGGAGCTGTCGGCGCTGGCGCAAAATCCGCAATTCACTGAAGGCCGCGCCTTGGCGGCGTTGTACCTGGCCCGAGATCTGTTGACCCAGCGCGGAGTGTTCCTGCCATGAATTTCCCTCATCCATTGATGGCGCCGGTGATTGAACTGGCGTTGAAGGCGGGCGATGCGATCCTGCCGTTCTGGCGCATCAATACCGAGGTGACGGCCAAGGCCGATGATTCGCCGGTGACGGCTGCGGATCTGGCTGCGCATCACCTGATCGTGGCCGGGCTGACGGCGCTGGACCCGAGCATTCCCGTGTTGTCCGAAGAGGACGCCAATATTGCGCAAAACGTGCGCGCCGGCTGGCAGCGCTGGTGGCTGGTGGACCCGCTGGACGGCACCAAGGAATTCATATCGGGTAGCGAAGAGTTCACCGTCAACATTGCGCTGATCGAGCAGGGGCGTGTGGTGTTTGGCGTGGTGTCGATGCCGACCAGCGGCCGGTTTTATGTAGGTGGCGCGCAATTGGGTGCATGGCGTGGCGACAAGGGTGCCGAGCCGCAGCCGATTCAGGTGCGTGAAGTGCCGCCGGCGGGGACAGCCTTTACCGTGGTCGCCAGCCGTCGGCATTCCAGCCCGGAGCAGGAGCGTTTGCTGGCGGGCTTGAGCAACGGTTTGGGTGAATTGGAACTGGCGAACATCGGCAGTTCGCTGAAGTTTTGTCTGCTGGCTGAAGGGGCGGCGGATTGCTATCCGCGCTTGGCGCCGACGTCCCAGTGGGACACGGCGGCAGCGCAGGGCGTGCTGGAAGGTGCGGGTGGCGAGGTGCTGGATTTGAGTGGTGAGCCGTTCAGTTATCCACCGCGCGAATCGTTGTTGAACGGGTTTTTCCTGGCGTTGCCGGCGAAGGCGGCTTGGCGGGATACGTTGCTGGAGCTGGCCCGTTCCTGATTTCACATTGTCCATGTAGCAGCCGGACGCAGGCTTCGCCAGCTGCTACAGGGCTGCGATCTTTTGCTTTACCGGTGCAAAACATACTGCCCGACAAACCTCACCGCATCCTCATCGCTCCCCGCATTCACCACTCGCGTATTGAGGGTCAAGCGCGCCCGGCCATAACGCTGATACATCGCCAGAAACTTCTTCCACACCTGCGCGCTCGGCGCCGGGCAGATGGCGTGGGCATCGCCGGTGACCGGCAGCGGGTAGTTGATCTGGCCTTCCTGAATCACGATGTGCCCGTCGGTGATGCCTTCTTCTTTCAGGCGCAGATGCATCCAGCCCCAACCGGCCAGCACCGCGCCGCAATACAGACTGCCGCCGAACATGGTGCTCTTGTGGTTGACGTTGGCTTCCAGCGGCAAGTACAGGCGCAGTTGCTGATCGTGCCAGTCGAGCACTTTGAGGCCCATGTCCCGGGTGAGGGGAATGTCGTGGTGCAGGATCGATTCCAGTTGACGACTGTCGCGGCTCATTCAGCGGCCTCTTGCGTAAGGGATGATGGGGCGTTGGCTCACTCGAGTTCATCGCTGTGGTTGGCGGCACCACTGTCGGCGAAGCTCAGGCCGTGTTTGCGCAGCTTGTCGTGCAAGGTCTTGCGCGGAATGCCCAGGGCTTCGGCGACGCTGCGCAAGGAGCTGTGCGAGCGCGCCAGCTCGGCGGCGATCAGGGTTTTCTCGAAGTTTTCCACTTGCTCGCTCAAGCCGCCGCTGACCACCTCTACCGGGGTCCCGGCGGCGCCATGGGCTTCGTTGTTGTCCAGCGCCAGTTCAAGGCCCAGGGCAAAGCGTTCGGCGGCGTTCTGCAGTTCGCGCACGTTGCCGGGCCAGGTGTGGCGCAACAGCAGGGCACGCTGGCCCGGTTGCAGTTCATGGGGCGGCAGGCCGTGGCGGGCGCTGGCTTCGTCGGCAAAGTGCTGGAACAGCACCAGCGCATCTTCACCACGCTCGCGCAGCGGCGGAATGCGCAGCGGCGCGACGTTCAGGCGGTAATACAGGTCGGCGCGGAAACGGCCCTGATCGGCGGATTGGCGCAGGTCTTCCTTTGTGGCGGCGATGATGCGGATGTCCAGCGCAATCAGCTGATTGCCGCCCAGGCGTTCGACCACCCGCTCTTGCAGCAAACGCAGCAATTTCACCTGCACGTCCAGGCTCATGCTCTCGATCTCATCGAGGAACAGCGTGCCGCCATTGGCGAATTCGAACTTGCCGATGCGCCGCTTCTGCGCCCCGGTGAAAGCGCCGGGCTCGTGGCCGAACAGCTCGCTCTCGACCACCGACTCGGCCAAGGCTCCGGCGTTGATCGCCACGAACGGGCCGTTGCGGCGGCTCGACAGATCGTGCAGCGCGCGGGCCACCACTTCCTTGCCAGCGCCGGTTTCGCCGAGGATCAGCACGTCGGCCTTGGTCGCCGCCAGCGCGCCGATCTGCTCGCGCAGGCGGGACATAGAAGGCGATTGCCCGACCAGCCGCGTACTCAGTTCATTGCGATCGCTCAGGGCCAGCCGCAGGCTGCGGTTATCCAGCACCAGCCGGCGCAGGGCCAGGGCGCGGCGCACGCTGTCGAGCAGGGCATCGCTGGCGAAGGGTTTTTCCAGGAAGTCGTAAGCC
The DNA here is from genome assembly GCF_013359595.1 of Pseudomonas sp. C1C7. Lineage (GTDB taxonomy): Bacteria > Pseudomonadota > Gammaproteobacteria > Pseudomonadales > Pseudomonadaceae > Aquipseudomonas. The sequence continues at coordinate 112,626 of NZ_JABFMP010000007.1, forward strand.
CCGGCGCGCATGGCTTGCACCGCCAGCGGCACGTCGCCGTGGCCGGTGATCAGCAGCACCGGCAGCTCCGGGTCCTGGGCATGCAGTTCGTTGAGCAACTCGATGCCGTCCATGCCGGGCATGCGAATGTCGCTGACCACCACCCCCGGCCAGTCGCGTTCGATTTGCGCGGCCAGGCCGCGGGCTTCGCCCAGCGACACCACCTTCAGGCCGGCCAGATCGAGGGTCTGGCTCAGGGCCTGGCGCAAGTGGGGATCGTCGTCGATCAACACGACCTGAATGCGATTGTCGATGGTCATGCACTTCGGTCCTCGGACGGTTGCAGGCTCACGCCCGGTGCGCCTGCGCGCAGTTTCAAAGTAATCAGCGCGCCGCCTTCCTTGTGGTTGGCGAACGACAGTTCACCGCCGAAGGCGCGCATCAGGGTCTCGCAGATCGCCAGGCCCAGACCCAGCCCCTGGGTGCGGGTCTTGGTGGTGTAGAAGGGCTCGCTGGCGCGGCCAAGGGCTTCCATGCAGAAACCGGGGCCGTTGTCGCGAATGTACAGGTTGACGCCATCGGCGGTGGATTGGGCACTCAACCAGAGTTTGCGCGGCGGGCCTTTTTCGGTGAGGGCGTCCAGGGCGTTGGCCAGCAGGTTGCCGAGCACCTGACGCAGGCGGGTTTCCCCGGCTTCGACCCACAGCGTCGCGGCGGGCAGGTCGCGGATCAGTTCCACGTCCATGCTGCGTCGGCGCTTGGCCAACAGCGCCAGGGCGTCGTCCAGCGCCGGTTGCAGGGCCACGCTTTCCGGGGCGTGGCGGTCGCGGCGGGCAAAGGCGCGCAGGTGGGCGATGATCGAGGCCATTCGCCCGGTCAGTTCGCTGATCAGCTTGAGATTGCCGCGGGCGTCGTCGGTGCGCTGGTGGTCGAGCAGCACTTCGGCGTTCTCCGCGTAACTGCGGATGGCGGCGATGGGTTGGTTGAGTTCGTGGCTGATGCTTGCCGACATGGTCCCCAGGGCCGAAAGCTTGCCGGCCTGCACCAGATCATCCTGAGCGCGCACCAGCTCCTGCTGGGCCTGCTCGCGTTCCAGCACTTCCTGTTTGAGGCGCCGGTTGAGGCCTTCCAGATCGCTGGTGCGCTCGGCGACGCGGCCTTCCAGTTCACGCCGGGCCTTGGCCTCGAAGTCGATGCGCTCCAGGTAATGGCGACGGCGTTGCATCATCAGGCCAAGCAACAGCATCACCACCAGCAACGTCGCACCGCCGATCGCGACCACGGTGCGCACCGGGCGGTCGATCAGCGTGCGTGGCGCGAGGATGCTGACGTTCCAGCCGGTCTCGGCCATGGTCTGGGTCTGGGTCAGCCAGGCGTTGGGGTTGAGTTTGAGCGGCTTCGGCTCGCGGGTCGGATAGGGCTGGATCGCGCTGATGGCCAGGCGCTCGTCTTCGCTGAGCGGGCGGGTTGCGCGGAAACGCCATTCCGGCCGCGAGGTGAGGATGACCACGCCGTTGTGATCGGTCAGCAGCAGTTGTTCCGGGGTTTTGCCCCACAGGCTTTCGGTGTGGTCCAGGTCGACCTTGATCACCAGCACGCCGGTGATTTTTTCGCCGTTGCGCACGGCGGCGGCGAAGAAATAACCGCGCTTGGCGGACGTGGTGCCCAGCCCGAAAAAGCGCCCGAGGCGCCCGGCCATGGCTTCGCTGAAGTATGGCCTGAAGGAAAAATTGCGCCCGACGAAACTGTCGTGTTTGTCCCAGTTGGAGGCCGCCAGGGTCTTGCCCGTGGTGTCCATCAGGTACATGACTTCGGCACCGGTCTGGGTGCTGATGTTTTTTAACAGTCGGTTGGCGTTGCCCTGGGTGACGCTGTCGTCGGGCGCGCCGAGCACGGCGCGCAGGGCCGGCAGGTCGCCAAGAATCTGCGGCAGCACTTCATAGCGGTGCAGGGTACCCAGCAGGTTGGCCACGTAGAGGTCGAGGGTCTGGCGATTCTGCCCGGCCAGTTCGCTGCGGTAATAGCGCTCGGCCAGATGCTCCAGCGGCCACAGCAAGGGCGCCAGGCACAGGGCGAGCAGGGCCAGGCTGCGCCAGCGGGGTCTGCGCAGACGGTTGGTACTCATGGGCACATTTTGGCTAGGCAAAGACGTCGGCATCCTTGAACAGTGCTGCGCATTGATCCTTGGCCGAGAGCAGCGGCGCGCCGTTCAGCTGCCAGTCGATGGCCAGGTCCGGATCGTCCCAGCGAATGGTGCGCTCGGCGTGTGGATCGTAATAGTCGGTGGTCTTGTAGAGCACCTCGGCTGCCTCGCTCAAGGCGACGAAGCCGTGGGCGAAACCCTCGGGAATCCACAGCTGGCGATGGTCTTCGGCGCGCAGGTGCACCGCCAGCCACTGGCCGAAATGCGGCGAGCTGCGGCGCAGGTCCACCGTCACGTCCAGCACTTGGCCGCTGATGACGCGGACCAGTTTGCCCTGGGGCGTTTCCAGCTGGTAATGCAGGCCGCGCAGGACGCCTTTCTTCGAGCGTGAATGGTTGTCCTGAACGAAGGTCGCCTGCACGCCGGTGGCGTGGGCGAAGGTTTCGGCGTTGAAGCTTTCGAGAAAGAAACCACGTTCGTCCTCCAGCACCCGGGGTTCGAGGATCAGAATTCCGGGCAGCTCGGTGGCAATGACATTCATGGTTCTCTCCGACAGTAAGCGTTGCTGGGCGACATTCTTGCGCAAAGCGTCGTCGGGTGCGAGTCACCGCTGGGCGGGCAAGTCAGGGGCGGGGGGTTGCGTATCGGCTCGAGCAGTGGCGATATAGGCGCCTAATAAATTTAACACCCTCATCCTGGAGTCCGTTCCATGCCACTCGCCACCTTGATTCATCGCGCCAGTTTGCCCAGCCCGCAGGTTTCTGCGCAGCAGGCACTTGAGCTGTTGCAGGAACATTACGGGCTGAGCGGCAAATTGCAGGCCCTGGGCAGCCAGCAGGACCTGAACTACCGCGTCGACAGCGACCAGGGCCGTTTCGTCCTGAAGATCTGCCGCGGCGATTATTCAGCCGTGGAGTTGCAGGCCCAACACGCCGGCCTCAAGCACCTGGGGCAGCACCCCGACGTGCACGTGCCGCGGGTGATTGCGGCGAAAAACGGTGAGGATCTGCTGTCGCTTCAGGTCGAGGGCCAGGCGGTGCATGTGCGTCTGCTCGATTACATCGAAGGCCAGTCGCTGACTCACCTCGATCATTTCAACCGCACCGTGGTGGCCGGTTTCGGTCGACTGTGCGGCGAGATGGACCTGGCGCTGGCGGCCTTCGACCATCCGGGCCTGGTACGCACGCTGCAGTGGGATGCGCGCCACGCCCAGGCGCTGATCGCGCATTTGCTGCCGGTGATCCAGGACGACGCCCAGCGTAAGCTGATCGCCGAAGCGGCGGCACAGGCCGACCGTCACTTGCAGCCGCTGGTGGACAAGTTGCCGGTGCAGGCCATTCATATGGACATCACCGACGACAACGTGGTCTGGCAGCGCGATGCGGAGCGTCAGTGGCAGTTGCAGGGCGTGATCGATTTCGGCGATCTGGTGCGCACCTGGCGCATCACCGATCTGTCGGTGACCTGCGCGGCGCTGCTGCACCACGGCGATGGCGATCCGTTCTGCATCCTGCCGGCGGTGCAGGCCTATCACGCGGTCAATCCGCTGACCCATGAAGAACTGCTGGCGCTGTGGCCGCTGATCGTCGCCCGGGCGGCGGTGCTGGTGCTCAGTGGCGAGCAGCAGGTCAGCATCGATCCGGGCAACACCTACAGCCGCGACAACCTGACCCACGAGTGGGAAATCTTCCGCGTGGCGACCTCGGTGCCGCTGGCGCTGATGGAAGCGGCGATCCTCACCGCCGTCGGGCAGAACCTGCCGGCCATCGTCACCGAAGGCTTCGCGCCGCTGCTGCCGAGCCTGGTGGGGCGCGAGTTTCCGTTGATTGATCTGGGTGTGCTCAGCTATCACTTCGAGGCCGGCAACTGGGAAGAAGAGGGCATCGATCAGCGTTTGCTCGATGGCGCCGAGAAGTTTCACGGGTTGGCGGCCAGTCGTTATGGGCAATACCGGTTGTCCCGCACCCAGCCGGACAGCGCCATCGAACCGGAGACGTTCCCGTTGCACGTCGAGTTGCGTGTACCTCAGGGCACGGCGGTCGAAGCGCCGTTTGCCGGGGTGGTGCACCAGCCTTCGTCGGGCGTGCTGCAATTGGATGGCCCGCAGCTGAGCGTGCGTTTGTGGGGCGTGACGTCTTCGGTGCATGCCGGTGCCGCACTGGTCAAAGGCCAAGTGCTGGGCGCCGTCAGCGGACCTTTGGTGGTGCAGTTGTGCCGTGACGCATCGTTCAACGCGCCGCTGTTCTGCACACCGACCCGCGCAGCGGCCTGGCAGGCGCTGTGCCCGTCGCCGGCGGCGCTGCTGGGGCTGGCCTGTGACGCTGAAGAAGAACTCGACGCGCAGACTTTGCTGGCCCGTCGCGACGCCAGCTTCGCCCGCACACAGAAGCACTATTACGTCGACCCGCCACGCATCGAACGCGGCTGGCGCAATCACCTGATCGACATGCAGGGCCGTTCCTACCTCGACATGCTCAACAACGTCGCGGTGCTCGGTCACGGTCACCCGCGTATGGCCGCTGTCGCCAGCCGCCAGTGGTCGCTGCTCAACACCAACTCGCGCTTCAACTACGCCGCCGTGGCGGAGTTTTCCGAGCGCTTGCTGAAACTGGCGCCGGATTCCATGGACCGCGTGTTCCTGGTCAACAGCGGCAGCGAGGCCAATGACCTGGCGATCCGTCTGGCCTGGGCCTACAGCGGCGGGCGCGACATTGTCAGCGTGCTGGAGGCCTATCACGGCTGGACCGTGGGCGCGGACGCCGTGTCGACGTCGATCGCCGACAACCCCAAGGCCTTGAGCAGTCGCCCGGACTGGGTGCATCCGGTGGTGGCGCCGAACACCTATCGCGGCGAATTCCGCGGCCCGGACAGCGCGCCGGACTACGTGCGCAGCGTCGAGCACAACCTGGCGAAAATCGCCGAGCAGAAACGCCAGCTGGCCGGTTTCATCTGCGAACCGGTGTATGGCAATGCCGGCGGGATCTCGTTGCCGGCCGGCTACCTCAAAGAGGTCTACGCCAAGGTGCGCGCTCAGGGCGGCGTGTGCATTGCCGACGAAGTGCAGGTGGGCTACGGGCGCATGGGCCACTTCTTCTGGGGCTTCGAAGAGCAGGGCGTGGTGCCGGACATCATCACCATGGCCAAGGGCATGGGTAACGGACAGCCACTGGGCGCGGTGATCACCCGCCGGGAAATCGCCGAGGCGCTGGAAGCCGAGGGTTATTTCTTCTCGTCGGCCGGAGGTAGCCCGGTCAGTTGCGAGATCGGCATGGCGGTGCTGGATGTCATGGAAGAGGAAAAACTCTGGGAAAACGCCCAGGTGGTGGGCGGCTACTTCAAGGAGCGTCTGGAGGCGTTGGTCGATATTCATCCGCTGGTGGGGGCGGTGCATGGTTCCGGTTTCTACCTGGGGGTGGAGCTGATCCGCAATCGCGGAACCCTGGAACCGGCGACGGAGGAAACCACGGCGCTGTGCAATCGCCTGCGTGATCTGGGGATCTTCATGCAGCCGACCGGCGATTACCTGAACGTGCTCAAGATCAAGCCGCCGATGGTCACGTCGCGCCAGAGCGTGGATTTCTTTGTGGACATGCTTTCCAAGGTGCTTTGCGAAGATTTGTAAAATTTGAAATTGCCTTCGCGGGCAAGCCTCGCTCCTACAGATACCGTACCCGTACCCGTACCCGTACCCCGTACCCCGCACCCCGTATCCGTAGGAGCGAGGCTTGCCCGCGAAGCTTTTCTGATATCGATTAATATCTGTGTTTTGTGCGTGTTTTAAGACGAAAGGCAAATCATCAGCTTCTAAAGTCGATATTTATCGGATATAAAGTCGCCAATGCCAGGGCGTGGATCAACCATGCCCGACCGTCACGCACTTGCCCGGAGATGCTTCATGAGCCGTAACGTTACTGTCGCTGCCACGCAAATGGCCTGTTCCTGGGACCTTGAAGGCAACATCGAGGTCGCTGAAAGACTGGTCCGCGAAGCGGCCGCCAAAGGCGCGCAGATCATCCTGATCCAGGAATTGTTCGAAGCACCGTACTTCTGCCAGAAGCCGAACCCCGATTACCTGCAACTGGCCACGGCGGTGGAAGACAACGTCGCCATCAAGCACTTCCAGAAAGTCGCCAAGGAACTGCAAGTCGTACTGCCAATCAGCTTCTACGAGCGCGCCGGTCGCGCGCGCTTCAACAGCATCGCGATCATCGACGCCGACGGCAGCAACCTGGGGATTTATCGCAAGAGCCACATCCCGGACGGCCCTGGCTACCACGAGAAGTACTACTTCAACCCGGGCGACACCGGCTTCAAGGTGTGGAGCACCCGCTACGCAAAAATCGGCGTGGGCATCTGCTGGGACCAGTGGTTCCCCGAGGCTGCGCGCAGCATGGCGCTACAGGGCGCGGAGATTCTGTTCTACCCGACCGCCATCGGCAGCGAGCCCCACGACAAGACCATTTCGTCCCGCGATCACTGGCAGCGCGTGCAACAAGGTCACGCCGGCGCTAACCTGATGCCGCTGATCGCCAGTAACCGCATCGGCAACGAAGAACAAGACGGCTACGACATTACCTTTTATGGTTCGTCGTTCATTGCCAACCAGTTCGGCGAGAAGGTGCAGGAACTCAATGAGACCGAAGAAGGCGTTCTGGTTCACACCTTCGACCTCGACCAACTGGAACACATCCGTAGCGCGTGGGGCTCGTTCCGTGACCGTCGTCCGAACCTGTACGGCGCGCTGAAAACCCTCGACGGAACCCTGGAGTCCTGATCGACATGACCACTTTGAATAGCACCCCTCGCGCAGACGGCTTCTACATGCCGGCCGAGTGGGCCCCACAGACCCAGACCTGGATGATCTGGCCCGAGCGCCCGGACAACTGGCGTCTGGGCGGCAAACCGGCGCAAGCCGCGCACGTGGCGGTGGCCAAGGCCATCGCCCGTTTCGAACCGGTCACCGTGGCGGTCTCCGCCGGCCAGTACGAAAACGCCCGCGCCCGCCTGGATGTGCCGAACATCCGCGTGGTGGAAATGTCCAGCGACGACGCCTGGGTGCGCGACACCGGCCCGACGTTCGTCATCAACAACAACGGCGAAGTCCGTGGCGTGAACTGGGACTTCAACTCTTGGGGCGGTTTTGACGGTGGCCTGTACTCGCCGTGGAACCGTGATTCGCAGGTCGGCGGCAAGATCCTCGAGATCGAGCGCAGCCCGCGCTATCGCACCGAGGGCTTCGTGCTCGAAGGCGGTTCGATTCACGTCGACGGCGAAGGCACCCTGATCACCACCGAAGAATGCCTGCTCAACCGCAATCGCAACCCGCACATGAACCGCGGGGAAATCGAAGCGGTGCTGAGCGCCAACCTGGCTGTGGACAAGATCATCTGGCTGCCGGACGGCTTGTACAACGACGAAACCGACGGCCATGTGGATAACTTCTGCTGCTACGTGCGCCCGGGTGAAGTGCTGCTGGCCTGGACCGACGACCCGCAGGACCCGAACTACCCGCGCTGCCAGGCGGCGATGAAAGTGCTACAAGAAAGCACCGACGCCAAGGGACGCCCGTTCACGGTGCACAAGATGCCGATTCCGGGGCCGTTGTACGCGACCGAGGAAGAGTGCGCTGGCGTCGATCCGGTGGATGGCACCCAGGAGCGTAATCCTTCGGTGCGCCTGGCCGGTTCCTACGTGAACTTCCTGATCGTCAACGGCGGCATCATCGCGCCGAGCTTCGACGATCCGCTGGATGGCCCGGCCAAGGAAATCCTGCAGTCGCTGTTCCCGCAGCACGAAGTGGTAATGGTTCCCGGCCGCGAACTGTTACTGGGTGGCGGTAACATTCACTGCCTTACCCAACAGCAGCCGGCGCCACACAAGGTTTGAGTGAGCCCGTAACATCCTGAGTTGATTATTAAAAAATTCAGGCAAACGTTTTCGCTCGTTGCATAGCACAGAGCCCGCATTCCGCAAGGTTTGCGGGCTTTTTTGTATCGTTTCGCCGACCTTGGCATAGCTCTTGTATCGTTCAGGGTGCAAGACAGGGAGGGGGAGAACTTATTCGTTCTGTCATAAACCTTGGATAATTTAGCCGCTCACAAACCGGGAGAGAGCGCTGAAATGAACGCCGAAGTGAACGTAGTGGGCGAGCAAGCGATGCATCCCCTGGCCGTAAATGGTGAATCGCTCCAGATCCTGGCGCACTGGTTCAAGTCCAATGGAACGCGTCCGATCAGCGAGACTGATCCGCGCCGGACAATGATCGAGCGCTACCCCGCTGGTTTGTTCAGCGAAGCGGAACTGGAGGCGTTGTGGGATTTGATGGAAGGATAAGAAGAAAAACAACGGATTGAACAAACAAAAGCGCTGCCGGGATGGCAGCGCTTTTTTTAAGATCAAAAGCTCGCAGCCTGCGGCAGCTCCTACAGGATGAATGCATTCCAATGAAGGAGCTGCCGAAGGCTGCGAGCTTTTGCTTTTAGAAGCTGTAGGTCCCGGTCACCACCAGGCTACGTGGTGCCCCCGGCTGAATCTGCGCCGCACTGGTCGCCGACGAGTAATACGTCTTGTCGGTGATGTTGTTCAACGCCGCGCGCAAATCCCAATCCTTTTGCCGGAAGCCCGCCAGCGCATCCCAGCGGCCATAACCGGGCAGCACGGTGGTGTTGAGGTTATCGGCATAACGGTCGCCAACCAGGGTCAAACCGGTTTCGGCGTACCAACCCATCTCCGGTTTCCAGGTCACGAACAGGCTGCCGTTGTGCTTGGCGACGTTGCTGATGCGCTTGCCTTCAAAGCCGTTGTTGTCTTTCTCGACCGTGGCGTCCTGCACGCCCACACCGCCACGCACGTACCAATTGCCAGTGATCTTGCCGGCAGCGGTCAGCTCGATCCCGCGGGAACGTTGCAGGCCGGTGAGCAGGGTGATGGTCGGGTTGTTCGGATCGCTGGTGCGGCGGTTGTAGAGTTCCAGTTCGTAGATCGCCAGGGTGGTGCTCAGGCGATCGTCCAGCCAATCGCTCTTCACGCCGATTTCTTTCTGCTTGGTCAGTTCCGGACTCAGGTCGTTGGTGTTGCCCGCAGCGCCCGGCGTGATGCCGATCAGGCCGCCGCCGACCGGGGAAAAGGTTTTGGACCACGAGGCGTAGAAGGAATGATTCTGCAGCGCAGTCCAGACCAGTCCTACACGGGGGCTGGTGCTGTGGCTGTCACGGTCTTCGGAGATGTCCCGCAGCTTGTTGGTCGACTCGATGTCGAAGGTGTCGTAGCGCAAGCCGCCGAGCAATTGCCATTGATCGTTGAGTTGCAACTGGTCCTGCACATACACCGCGCGGCTTTCGACCTCGGTGTGGGAGCTGCTGCTGACCTGCATGCGCCCGGTGTGGCGCAGGTCGCGGTTGGGGTTGTTCAGGTCCAGCGAGGGCACCGGCGAACTGCCAGGCCCCGAGGTGGCGGCGGTGTACAGCGTCGGGTCACGCCGCTGGCTGCCGATCTCGATCCCGGTCAGCAGGCGATGCTCCAGGCCGAAGGTGTCGAAACCGCCTTCCAGCTCCACGTTGTTGTAAACGTTGCGAGTGGTCAGATCCTGTTGCCAGTGCTGGCGCGTGACCCGGTTGGTCGCCGGGGTATAGCCGGTCTGATAGGTGTTATCGAAATCGCTGTTGAGCTTGAACACGCCCAGGGTTTGGCGCAGTTGCCAGTTGTCGCTCAGTTCATAGGTGAGCTTCGAGCGCAGGGATTGGGACTTGTCGTCGATGAAATCGTTGTCGCTGAAGTAGGTGGTATCGCGCCCGACGTCCGCCGGACGACCGTTCACCCCGGGAATGCCGCGATCCGGCGTGCGGTTGTAGCGGCTGTATTCGTACTGCACCAGCCAGTTCAGGTCGGGCGTCAGCTGCCAGCTCATCGACGGCGCAAACAGTTGCCGATTGCCGCTGACCCCGTCGCGGAAGCTGTTCTGATCCATGTTGCCCATGTTCAGGCGCAGGCTGATGTTCTCGGCCGGGTCGGCGCTGAGGTCGGCGTACAGGCTGCGCAGATCGTCGCTGCCGCCCTGGGCTTCTATGGTCGAGCGGCGGCCGAACTCCGGCAACTTGCTGACCCGGTTGACGATCCCGCCCTGGCTGCCACGGCCATACAACACGGCGGCGGGGCCTTTGAGTACGTCGATGCGCTCGATGTTGTGCAAGTCGCGCACGTATTGGCTGTCGTCGCGGATGCCGTCCAGGTAGAAGTCGTTACTGGCATCGAAACCGCGAATGCGCAGGCTGTCGAAGCGGGTATCGGCGCCGCTGCTGACGTTGGGGATGCCACTGAGCGCCGTGCCCAGGTCGTTGATACCGTAATCGGCGACGTTCTCGGTTTTGATCGAATCGATGGCCTGCGGGACGTAGCGTACGGGCGTATTGGTGCGGGTCGCGGTGTTGGTTTCCTTGACGCGTGGGTCATCTTCCTCCGCTTCAGCGCTGATCGCGGTGGCAGGCAGAGTGGTGGTGGCAGCACAGGTAAAACCGGCAGACAGAAATGCGGAAAGCCCAAGACTGAAGGGCAGCAGGCGAAAAGGGGCAGGCATTGAAAGGCGCATCCGTGGAATTTTTAGGGGTGTAGCTCGAACGGCGCGAATGGTAATGCTTGTTATTTACTTGCGTTAATTATTCTTGATAAAGCATTGTGCTGGTTTGTTTCCAATTGTGTCGAAATTGCTACGTTTGGTCGGTTTCGCTTCGTTCGGCGGATGGATCATTGGCTTGCTATCGAATTTTTCTGCTGCGTAAATTCATTTCTTAGACGTTTTTTGCCTAATTCAAGACGATTCATGAAATTGACACACCGTTAAGGCCGCAGCTACGATTCGGCCCAACGCCTGTGGCAGACCGCCATAACCCGAAAATAATAAAAAGGCCCGCCGCGATTCGTCGTGGGCGGGCCTTTTTGTTTGCCGAATGAAAAAAGAGCGCGATAGTGCCGTTTCAGCCGTTCGACACAGCGCGTTTCAACCCGTAATAAGGAAAACAAAATGTTGAACAAGCGAATCAGCCTGATCGCTCTGGGGATTTTGAGCGCTTCACAGGCCATGGCTAACGACCAGGCCGAATCCAAGGGTTTCGTTGAAGACAGCAGCCTCAAGGTGCTGCTGCGCAACGCCTACATGAACCGTGATTTCAAAGACGGCAACGCCGACAAGTCCGAGTGGGGCCAGGCGGCCATCGGTACGTTCTCGTCCGGCTTCACCCAGGGCACCATCGGTGTCGGCGTGGATGCCTTCGGCCTGTACGCCCTGAACCTGGAGCGCAGCGAAGATCGCAGCGGCGCGCAAGGTATCGACTTCTTCAAGAAAGGCGCCAGCGGCGAGCCTGCAGACGACCTGGCCAAGGCCGGCGCGGCAGTCAAATTCCGCCTGTCGAGCACCACGCTGACCTACGGCGACCAGATGCCAGCGCTGCCAGTGCTGAGCTACGACAACGTGCGTCTGCTGCCGGAAAGCTACACCGGTACCCTGATCACCTCCAAAGAGATCAAGGGCCTGGAACTGAATGCCGGTCGCTTCACCGCCGAATCGCGTAAAAGCGCCGAAGGCCGTGACAGTGGTGGCCTGAAGTCGATCAACGTGTTGGGCGGCAGCTACCAGTTCACCGAACAGTTCAAGGCGGCGCTGTACGCTTCCGACGTCGAAGACGTGCTGAAGAAGCAATACGTGAACGCCAACTACGTGTTCCCGCTGTCCAAGGATCAGTCCCTGACCCTGGACTTCAACGGCTACCGCACCAAGCTGGACAGCTCCTACGTCGATGCCAACAACCTGACCGGCGACGACAACAAGATCTGGAGCCTGGCGGCCATCTACGCCACCGGCCCGCACTCGTTCACCCTCGGCTACCAGCGCAGCACCGGCGACAGCAACCTGGGCTACCCGTACGGCGGCTACCAGAAGGATCAGGGTCGCATCGGTGACGGTGGCAACACCATCTACCTGGCCAACTCCTACTGGTCCGACTTCAACGCCGAAGACGAACGCAGCTGGCAACTGGGCTACGGCCTGGACTTCGGCTCCTTCGGTGTACCGGGCCTGAGCTACAACTTCGCCTACGTGCGCGGTGACAACATCACTACCTCCACCAGCACAGGCGGCACCGAGCGCGAAATCTTCAACCAGTTCAAATACGTCGTCCAAAGCGGCCCGGCCAAAGACCTCAGCGTGAAACTGCGCAGCTCCATCCTGCGCGTGTCGCAGAAGTCGAGCGAGTACAACGTCAGCGGCAACGAAGTGCGCGTGTTTGTGGATTACCCGATCAACATCTTCTGATGATTGGTTTGGGATCGAGGCCTGATGTGGGGCTGAGATAGGAAAAGCCCCGACGTGTCGGGGCTTTTTTGTGCGCGTTTGGTGGCTGGCGGTGACTGCTGACTGTTGAAGCAAACCTGCAAATTTCTGACGGACTGGTGACGGACATTGGCAAAATCGTTGTCGGCTTGAATCAGATAGACGTCCATTGCAGTGCTATACGGCAAGGCCGTATAGTTCGCTCCATGTTCACAATCATCGAAACCGAAATTTTCAAGCGTTACGCTGAATCCATCTGGGACGATGGCGAACGTCATGAATTCATTACCTGGCTGGCTGCGAATCCATTGGCCGGTGATGTGGTTCCTGGCAGCGGTGGTCTACGCAAGGTTCGTTGGTCCCGGAGTGGGATGGGCAAACGAGGTGGCACACGTGTCATTTACTACAATACGCTTTCGGAAGGTTCTATCTGGTTGCTGATCGCCTACACCAAGGCGAAGTTCGACAACTTACCCGCGGCCTTTCTCAAGCAACTGAAGGAGGAAATCAGCAATGGTCAATGAACTGGAGCAATTCCAGCAGGACTTGCTGGACTCTGTGCGGCAAATGAAAGCCGGCAAAGCTGCGCGTGTAACTGAGGTGCCTTTGTCAGCCGCCGCTGAAGCGCGGGCCAAAGTGGGCATTTCTCAAAGTGCGTTCGCCGAGCTGATCGGGGTCAGTTTGCGAACCTTGCAGGATTGGGAGCAAGGGAGGAGGCAACCTACGGGGGCTGCACAGACTCTATTGCGCGTCGCCAGTCAGCATCCTGAAGTGTTGCGTGATCTAGAAGCGATTTGAATCACAAATTGGCAGATTTGTTTTGGGAAGTGGCCTGCATCCAGGATAAGTCTGCCAGCGAATATTTGTATGTATTCTCTGGAGCTATAACCCTCTGATCCAGTTTTAATCATTACACTGCGTAATGAATGATGTTCCCCGCCCCATCTTTTTCCCCTCCACTCAAATCCCTAAATTGAGCTCCAACGCCTCTCCCATCATCCCGACGGGAAGGTCACTGGAGACTCCTCAATGCCTTTCGTAAGTGTCCGCATTACCCGCGATGGCGTGACCACTGAGCAGAAAGCTCAGGTGATCGCCGAAATCACTGAAACACTGGAACGCGTTCTCAACAAACGCCCTGACCTGACCCACATCGTGATCGAGGAAGTCGACACCGACAACTGGGGTTACGCCGGGATTACCACCACCCAGTACCGCAAACAGTTGGCGGAAGAGGGGAAGTCATGACCGCGCCGGTGATCATCGATTTCGTCTCCGATGTGGTGTGCCCCTGGTGCGCACTGGGCGCCACGGCGCTGGAGCAGGCGATCGCGAACGTGGCGGGTGAGATCTCGGTGGAGCTGACTTACAAGCCCTTCGAGCTGAACCCGAACATGCCGCCCGAAGGCGAGAAAGCGGTCGAGCACCTGATGCGCAAATACGGACGCACCGCCGAAGACGTTGCCTCCGGCAAAGCGATGCAGATCGCTCGCGGTGAGGCCATCGGCTTCAAGTTCGACCTGGAGAAACGCACGCACTTCTACAACACGTTCGACGCCCACCGGCTGCTGTACTGGGCGCAGGAAGAGGGGCGTCAGGTGGCGCTGAAGAAGATCCTGCTTCGCGCTTACTTCAGCGAGGGCCAGAACCCGAGTGATCAGCAGACGCTGGTGCGCCTGGCCGGTGAAGCCGGGCTGGACGAAGTTCAGGCCCGCAAGGTGCTGGTGTCGGGCGCATACGGCGACGAAGTGCGTGAACTTGAGGAGTTTTACCGGCAGCGCGGCATCAATTCGGTCCCGGCCGTGGTCCTGAACGGTCGTCACCTGGTGTCCGGCTCGCAGTCGGTCGAGTACTACGAGCAAGTGTTGCGGCAAATGGCGTCGGCCCCTGCTGAAGCCTGATTCATCAAATTTCAGATCCCATTATCGGTTAGAGGTATACATCATGAGCAATTCGAAAAAAGTTATCGTTATCACTGGCGCATCCCAAGGTCTGGGCGACGGCATGGTCAAGGCCTTCCGTGAACTGGGCTACCAGATCGTCGCCACTTCGCGTTCGATCAAACCGTCCACCGATCCGGACATCCACACCGTGGCCGGTGACATCGGCGAACCGGAAACTGCCCAGCGCGTGATTCGTGAAGCCATCGCCCGTTTCGGCCGCATCGACACCCTGGTCAACAACGCCGGTATCTTCATCGCCAAGCCGTTCACCCAGTACACCGCCGAAGACTACGCCAACGTGCTGTCGGTGAACCTCAACGGCTTCTTCTACATCACTCAACTGGCCATCGCCGAGATGGAAAAACACGGCAGCGGCCACGTGGTGAACATCACCACCAGCCTGGTCGACCACGCCATCGACGGCGTGCCATCGGTCCTGGCCTCGCTGACCAAGGGCGGCCTGAACGCGGCGACCAAATCCCTGGCCATCGAATACGCCAAGCGCGGCATCCGGGTGAACGCCGTATCCCCAGGCATCATCAAGACCCCGATGCACGGCGAAGAAACCCACGCCGCCCTGGGCGCCCTGCACCCGGTCGGCCACATGGGCGAGATCGACGACATCGCCAACGCGGTGGTGTACCTGGATGGCGCCAAGTTCGTGACTGGCGAAATCCTGCACGTTGACGGCGGTCAGAGCGCGGGTCACTAAGCGCCGGGTTACAAATAGTGGAAATGACCAAGCCCTCGTAGCGATACGAGGGCTTCGTTTTGCGCGGATTAATGAGCATTAATCTCGGAAGGGTCCGACATACGCGGTAGCCAGATTCCGATGATCATTGTTACCTTTGCACGGCATGTCGCTGCGCAATGATCATTGAAGGGATTCAAATGCATCGCGATCAACTACATCACGGTATGTCGAAAGACATGCCTGCGCTGGGCCGTCGCTGATGAGGTCCCCAATGAACAAGGTGTCTTTGGACGTCGATCGCGCATTCTGCATTTCCTTGAGTGCGCGCGAAGACAGGCGGGCATTGTTCGGGCGAACCGTCGCAACCCGGATTGCCAATCCGATCGAATTCCTGCTCGTGGAACGCTGCAGTGACCCGATCCGCGGATGCTATGAGTCCCATCAAGCGCTGGCCAAACGAGTCCTGGCCGAAAACTGGCAGCGCATCCTCATCTTCGAGGACGACGCGCAACCCTACGATATTTGCCCCACACAAATCCGCTGGATAAACCTGTTCCTGCGGACAAGACGATTTCACGCATTGCATCTGGGCTACACCGTGGGACAGGTCTGGCTAACGTGGTTTCCCTTCATCGCGCGCGGGAGAGTGGTTGCACTCCATGCCTACATCATCTCGCGCGAAGCGTGTCAGATCCTGGCTGAAACACCGTACTGCGGAAAGCCTGTTGACGTTTTGTTCAAGCAACGGCTGAAGCAGCACTGTGTGTTTCCGATGCTTTATCGTCAGTATGCCGCGGCTGTGACTGGGAGTGATATTCAGGAGATTCCGATGAATGAGGATGGGTGGTGGGAGCGGAATTGGAAGAAGCACTGGCGGTCGGTGTGGCGGAATATGTGGAGGACGGTGCTTAGGATTGGGTTTTGATTGCCGTCACTCCTACGGACCTACCTTTCAATTCACCTGTGCCTGATTGGGTGTGGAGTGGCCGGACGTTTGTATTCAGGGGGGGCATGGCCTTTGGTCCGCGTAGGAATTGTCAGGTGCTGGTCGAAGAGCGGGGCGGTTTGATTGGAGGTGGTGTGAGCAAGAAGGTGCATTACCTGGTGGTCGGTAGCGTAGGTAATAAGCAGTGGCGCCACAGTACTTACGGAACGAAGATCATGAAGGCAGTGGAATTACGGGAGGCGGGAGCCTCGATTGCCATTGTGGGTGAGGATCATTGGCAGAGGATGCTGTTTGGTTGAGGTCGTTTCGTTGGCTAGCAGCTCGTCGGTGGGCTTGACGGCTTCATCGCGAGCAGGCTCGCTCCCACAGATTTCAGTGTGTGGACAAAAAGTGGACGCTTCAGAAACAACAAAGCCCTCGTATTTCTACGAGGGCGTTGTTTTGTATGGTGCGGCACCAGGAGTCGAATGTGCAGCTAACTTATTAAATTGCCGAACTTTTATTAAATGATTTAACTGTTCTACCCCTAATACTACCTCTAATCGACTTGCCTTTGGTAGACGCCGCGATGAAAGTGAGCGCGGGCTTTCAGAAGCATGTAGGGTATTCCAGTTAGGCGTAATGCTCTATCGGTAGGGGAGTCGGTAAGTCAAGTAAGTATTTATATTTGCTGAGAAAGCTGCTGTGAAATAAGCGATGCCTAATTGCAGTAAACAATTTTTAGTGCTGCAATAGTTAGGCTTAAGGCGCTGACCCCATATGCGGATATTAATATCTTTCGAGAGGTTGGCTGGGAACTGATTCCCATCAATAGTGGCCCAGCTTGCATCCACATCAGCGAAGCGAGTAGGCCGACTGGAAATAATTCGATCGATGTACTTTTCGCTAGCTCCGGTACCGAGAAAACAGTTGTCCCTGCTAGTAAGATTGGTAGCAGACAAGCAAGAACAGTCCCCAAACCAGCAGGAAATCGAGTTTTTGATACAATAAAGCCCGTGACTACACCCGCGCTAGCGCCTAAACATAACAAACCTAATCCATCCAACTTCTTTCTCCCGACTTTTGAATTGTTATTTGTATTTTGTGATGTCTTTATTCTTTCTGCGAATACTGGGTGGTAGTGTTCTGGGAGTAATATCTCACAGGCGTAACTTCACTGCGGAGATATAGTGGGTGTCCAGGCATGCCCTGTTTCGTTATGGCCAGAGCGTATAAATAGTTTGAGTATTTATTCTCTATTAGCTTGTTTCTATCAAGTAGGCTGCCATGGTTTCCCCACGCAGCGATTACCAAATCTGATGATAAAATGGTTTTTTCAAGCCAGTAGTCGTTGTCAGGGCCTACAGGATCTTTAGCTATTAGTAACTCGCTCGGATTTGTAGCGCGGTGTGCGAACAAGTTAACCATCGATAGCGACGTGCCGCCAAAAGCTTTGGCGAATGCTATGCAACGTCGAATCGTCGGGTCATCATTTTCCGCATCGGCCGTAGATGGATTTAAACCAATAAACGCTATTTTTTTGCCTGATATCCCCCACTGTCTTGATAAAAAATAGCGGTATACTCTATCCTCTGAGAGGATAGCTAACGGTTCTTGAGGGAAGAGGTCGTTCATAGCTCACGCCCATACGAGCTGCTCTCAGTTGAAGATTTTTTTTCAACAGAATTCTGCGTTCGTGGTGAATATAGCAGCGGATTTTTTTCTGAGGTTTCTTTTGCATCTGGTTTTTGACGAATTTCATAACCTGCAGAATCCAAAGTTCTAGCGATTACCACTCCCGTCCAGCTTGGTAATAGAGCAAACCCAGCTACTATGATGCCAAGAACGATGCCGATTGCAGTTGCAACGCTAGCGGTAATTCCCATTCTAAGTTGTAGATTGCTCAGCTTTTCATGCACTTGATCAAGCTGACGTTTCAATACTTGCGGGGAAAAAGTCTGGGATGTTAATTTTGTCAAAAGATCAGGCTTGATAGAGTTTTGTCCTTGGGAACCTCCCCTATATATTTCGTTAGAATCTCGGTCTAGATCTGAATAGACGATTAAGAACATGGCTTCGCCTTTTTCGACGACGACAGCTTGAGGTCCTGCATTATATATGCTGAATAAAAGCTTCCCATCCCAGCCCGGGTCTACGTGAAATCCTGATACGTTTATCAAACCCTGGAATTTGTATTTCGCACGCATTGAAATTAGGGCCAATGCATTGATCGGCACCTTGATATTTTCTAGCGTCAAGATGAATGCGAATTGTCCTGGTGCAATTCTGAGCATATTATCCGGAGCCGTGCCTAATACGGTCACTAGCTTCGCTGCTGGCTCAGTAGATTCCAATTGCTCAGATGTTACAAACGCTTGCTCACCTACAGAAAGCTTATACGAAGCGCAGTCTATATTTGAGCTAATATATGGAGTTATAAGACTAGGTAGGTGCTGAGCTAATTTTTCGCCACTCCAAAATGCCAAAGAGAAACTCCCGTTATATAGATTTTATATAGTCCACTGCTCTTCTATTTCGGAAAAGCGGCTTTTGATGTAAGCCTCAAGCCCTCCGTCTAGACGGCCTAAGTTTGACATGACGCTAACTGTAAGTTTTGGTACCAGCATCCTCATTTCGGAGCGTGGGTTCCCATCCTCCATATGGTCCGAGGACTCCATAACTTTAGCCATTCTTCCTCCAATAAGCAGAAAATCTCTAATGGAGGACATGAAAATATCTTGGTTTAAATTATCCCTGGCGAGAACTCTGCATAACTCGTCAAGGTTTGTGGCGTTTTCATCTGTTGATATTACGGAGCTTAACGAGAGCTTTAAAGCATTTGCTGATGCGAAGCATATAATTAAGGCGTCGATCAAGATTTTACGCAAAGCTGCCTTGTCGTTTGCGTCACTAGCCTCTTGGATTTTTCCGGCATATTTATAGAAGTGAAGAACCATATGCTTAAGGCGTTTATATAAATCAAAACTCAATATATCCTTATGGGCGATATTATCATGCTCGCTCTGAAGCCGCTGCAGTGCCTGCAATGTTTGCTCAAAAGCTCGATTCATGATTGGCAATCCCTCCATTTAGCATTGTATCAATTCGGTATTACGCAATTTACCGTTACAAATTCTTATCCAGCTACTGGCCTAATCTGTTGGGTTGATTCACAACCACTGCAAGGCCGATCCCGGGTTTAAGCCCATTTTACTCAAAAATAGCAGATAGCGACTACATCTGTGTGGAGGTCGGATGGCAATAATCAGTCGTTTTTGACGTGCGCTTTCCAAGGGGGGGCTTGGCGAATGGATCCGAGGCTGCGCTGGATGGGCGAAGGGGTGGGCATCAGATCTAGGACGGCCTTTGGCTTTTCGCTTGCAAAATACCTCGGACGTACGCCTCTCGAAACCAAACACTTCAAACCTTCCCTCTCGTCATCCCGCCAAGAATGTTGAGTGTTATCAGGGATCAAGGCCCCTGCGGCCTGTGAGGGCTGTCCGCTAACGCGGGACTGGCGGCCCCTTACGACCGGGAGCTTGGGCATCTCATGATCTGGCCTCCTGAACACCGATACCGGTGGGCGGGTGGAGGTTGCACTGGCTGACTAGACCTGCGCCGCGAGATCCTGAGTCGGGTGAAGGCAGTGATGCGATGACCGGGGCATACCTGACTGTCAGTCAGGTGCAGTCCATCCCGTGGGCTGCGGCACCATCATCGGCATCGCTGTTGCTGGTGACTTTTCGGTGTTTGTCACGCCGATTGTCATGAGGGGGAATGCGGCAAAGCCTTGTACGAGTTGGGCTGCGGCAGCGGTAGGAGCGCCCGTCTCTTTCTAGAAGAAAGAGACGGGCGCAGGTTGGCGCAAGGAAATGGCCAAGCGGATAGGTTGCCGCGGTCAGCTATGAAAGGGGATGAGTTGCCGCAGTGGGCGCACTGGTAAAAGTAGGCATCCATCACATCGCTGTGACCGTGCGAGCCGCCGGACGCTAATCGCACTTTGGGAGAACCACCACGGTGTGGCGTAGCCTAAAGGTTCTGGCTACCTGGGGTTGCTGTCAGGGACAGCGCTTTACCCGATCTTTTTACTCCTGTGGATAATCCGGGTCAAGGCTCGAATTTTTGGGAGTTCTGCGGCTGTGGATGAAATTATCCACCGGTGGAAATCAGTGGTTTTCCACAGATAGTTGCTTGGGCTTTAGATTTTTAAGTGAGGTCCATTTCAGCAGGGCGGCTTTGCAGCTATGCTGAAATGGACCCTGATTGAAGAGGCATAGTGCAATTCAGGATAGGCAATACTGTTAATTATCGTCCCAAAATACTTTTTAGCTCGTTCAGGCATAATTTCGGAAGGTCGATTGAGTTGATATTGATTTTCGAAAGAGCTTCCAAGTAATCTTCTACATCTACGGCGTCTGTGTTCCCGATGATTTTCTTCAATCTAAGCGCAGTAAATCTTGAAAAGCCTACTGACATCAGACCTAATTCAACTTTGTTACATGAGCCGAACTCTAGGAAAGTGTGATAGGGAGCCTGTTGAGCGTCTTCTTTGGAGAACCCTCTTTCCAATAAAGCTAGCTCTAGAAGATCTTCGTATGCGCTAAGGTATTTAACGAGTCTAAATCTTATTGCGCTTTCGATAACTTTCAACACTTGTCGAATTATTGAGGAGGCGCTTAATTTGTTATCGTCGTCTCTGCGGACGTAATTTACGCGATCTTTGAGTATGGATCCGATGGATTTACCAGTAACCCAATCGTGTGCGAGATTACATATAAGATTTCTATATTTTATAGAGTTTACTGGTGCATCCCAAGAAAAATACTCACAAACGAGATCCACAGCATTTGACATTCTTTCTTTTCCGCCAACCTCGAACGGATGCAAAAGCGAAAGATGGTCAATGCTCAGCGCTCCAATCATATGGTTGTAAATATGTTGGAGGTGATCTGGTCTCAATGATCGATGGGCCTCAAGAATATCATAAGGAAGCGTGACCTCAAGCGATCTTATATGGATTAAGTTATCGTTGAAAATGTCGGCGGTGTCAGAGGTACTGTACTTTGCTGTTAGTTCCGTATCAGTTGACGTCATGCTTTCATGAAAAAGCTTACTAAATCCAGCTTCGGCTATCTCCTTTTCTTTTTCATCAGTTAGAGACTCGTTTATAAGCTCCTGAATAATTTTTCCGCCGTCACCCATAATTTTATCCATGGATGATTTTATTTCTTGTAGAGTGTCGCCCTTGTAGGATTCGTCCACCCAACTTCCTGGTCTTATACACCAGATGTTGCCATGGAACTCCTGGAGAAGTCTGCCGGCTCTTCCTGCTAGATTTAAGAAGTCCGATCGCAGCATTGGATTTTTTCCGCTGTACGGGTTGTCAATCACAATGTGCTTTGCGGGAAGATTGACCCCCTGTAATAGGGTGCTGGTACAACATATGTATTTGATTTCTCCAGATCGAAATAAATCTTCGATACCAGCCCTTACAATGGAAGGAATGTCTCCATAATGGAAAGCTACACCGCTTTGCAGGCTTTTTACCAATCCGTGCTCTTCGTGGATCTCGCTTTTAATAAAGCTAACAAATTCTTTAATGTTGTTGCTTGGTTCGAAATTTTTATTGAGTGAGGAAAGCTCGCTTGCTATTTTCTCTGCGTCACTGGGGTCGTTTGCAAATATTATTGTAGAGTCATCGTTCTTTGTTATCGCATAAGCTAGGTTTGCTCTTTGCTTGAAGATGCTGTCTCTAAAGCGGAAATTTACATGGCGCTCCCCGATTGTGATGTCAAATTTATTCGTGAGCAGCGAAACGTTAACCATGTTAGGCTTTTTGTTAACTTCGGAAATTAATAAGATATTCTGTGATACGGGTGAAACTGTTTCGGTGAAGAACTGCCCATTATCATTGCGTTTAAATAAATTTAGTAAGTATCCAGGGTTCTTTATGAGAGGGCTAGCAAACATAAGCGACGTTTTGGGATGTTTCGACAGTGCGATTTCAACTGCATTGTGTAGTACTATCCCTCGATTCCCTTTTTGAATTTCATGCGCTTCATCCACGATAAGTGTGGAAATCTGTTGCGTGTTATTTTTTGGCTTTAGAAGGGTTAGAAGTCTTTCAGGTGTGAGAATATATACAATGCTTTTGAATTTCGATTCTGTTTCCAGCGGAAATGGCGCGGTTCGAACCGTCGTGTCATTTATGTTTTCACGCTGAAGTGTTTGCCGGATTCGGTTTGAAACTTCACTTATTAGAGCGCGTGTTGGTACTATGTATACAACGACCTTTTCTGTACAAGACTTTAATCGGCGGACCAGGTCTATGTTGAGGATAAACGATTTTCCCGCTGAAGTAGGCGCGGAGACACTTAAGGATGATTGCTTTTGTAAGGCTTCTAAAAGCTTATATTGAAAATCCGTTAAAAGAATTCCCTCGTTGGTGGAATTTTCGGCCTCGCGTGCAACTCTTTCCAATGCAAGAGAAATAGGAATGCTGGGTCGCTCATCTTGCGTGTAACGACTGCGCAATAGTGTGCGTCCTGGAAAATTCCCTAGCCTAGAAAGTATAATGTCTGCTGCAGAAGTTATATCTATGGCGGATTCTTCGGTAGACTCTATAAGTCTACTCATTATTTCGTAAGACAGAATTAGATCGCTGGGCTCTTCGGATAGGGAAAGCGCCGAGGATACCCCAATAAGTTTTTTAATTTCGCCTTCTGTAATCGAGGCAGCGCTTATTGGGATTGGGAGTAGCGACTCTATGTTTAGCTTGTAAAGCTTTGCTATCTGGGGTTGAAATTCTTCGGCGATATTCATGGTTTAGTCCAGGGCTGCGTTGAATTCATCACGAAACTGCTGGACAGATGGAAATGGGAGGAAGAAAACTTCAAAGTTAAGATGTTTTTTTTCAAAATCGCTAAACCTTGAGTTTAGTGCTTTAGATATGTTCTTGCTTTCGGTAAGTAGCATTTGGCGGAATTGACTAGAAAGATCGCTTTGTTTGATTTTGTGTATGTTTTGATATTCTTTCCAGTTGTAGCCGATTAGGCATGCATGGTTGATGCGAGCCCCAGGACCAGGTTCGCCAAGCTTAATTAGATCAATAACTGCATTTTTTGTGTTTTCATCAGTATATTTGAAATGCTTTGTTATCATTGTAAATTCGTGCTTATATATTTCTTTGTCGTGGAATTCGTTAATGCTTTTCAGTGCAGATGTAATAGCTCCATCAATCGAACTGTATAGTTTTGACTCGCCAAAGTAAAAGTCCACTAATTGATCTTGTTCGCACCAGCGCATATGGATGCCGTCAGACCCGTTTGACTCCAAACGCCTATTCGTCTTTAATTCCATTTTTGCAACGATTTGAGGGGCTCTAAGAATTGCTTCTGTTAGGAAGAAAAGAAGTGTTTCACCAGCCTCTCCAGTTTTGTCAGGATCATCCTCTGATATTTCTGGATGTCTAAATAACTTTCGTGCCTCTTTTGTTAGTTGTGCGGATTGTCTGTTTGTTAGGGTTTCTGGCCTGTTTTTCGAGGCTATGCAATAGTCAATTATGTATTGGTAAAGTAGCTCGGCTAGGGCCTTGGACATTGGTCTACCGTTCCCATCAAACTTTAGATGATGTATTCGAATGTTTGCTTTTGCTTCATCTATTGTTTCGGTGTGCTCAATTACGTCGATGCATGATTGGTAGTCTAGCTCATCTACTGAAATATAAAGTGACGAATCTTCTAGGCTGCTCAATTATATTCTTCCTTGATTCGTTAAGACCTTTATTTATGGCTATTTAATACTCGTTATCACATTTAGATTTTTACGTTTCAATCTGAAGCCTTCAGTTGCCTCATTCCGACTGAAGGGGGTTTTGGGATCATAGCCTTGGGAGACGCTGGTGGCCAGTACTGTGCCATCCCTTCGCGGTTCATCCCTACATGAGCCTACTCGATACGCAGCGGACTGAGCCCGCATTTGGGGCTTTTCGCCGACTTAAGTGGTGTAACTGTAGCGCCGCTACAGTTCGCAAACTCATGCGGCGTGACATGCTCTTTTCTATTCGCCTCAAGGTACCGGCTCCACCAGTTCATGATCAGTCTGCGCTCCTCGATGAACTCTGCCTTGTGGATGTAGGCCACACGAACGTTGTTCCGCTCTTTGTGGCTCATCTGCCTTTCAATGGCGGTCTCGGACCACAGTCCTGACTCAATCAGCGCGCTACAGGCCATTGAACGAAAGCCATGGCCGCAGATTTCGGTTTTGGTGTCGTAGCCCATCTTTCTCAGTGCGCTGTTCACCGTGTTTTCAGACATGGGTTTCCAGGGCTTGGCATCGCCTGCAAACACCAGGTCGAATTTGCCGGTAAGGGCGTGGATATGTTCAAGCAGGGCCACGGCTTGCGGCGATAAGGGTACAAGGTGGATGTCCCCGGCCATCTTCGTACCTCTTGTTGAAAAGGGTACGCCGTCCAGCGCGGGTCGAGTGTCCGGTATCTCCCAGGTGCCGCGCTTGAGGTCGAACTCGCTCCAGCGGGCGAAGCGCAGTTCGCTGGAGCGGACGAACACATGCAGCGAGAGCATGACCGTCAGCCGGGTAAGTGCGCGGCCTCTGTAGGTGTCGATACGCTCCTGCAATTCAGGCAGACGCGATAAGGGTAGAGCAGGGCGGTGAATCACCCTCGGGGCTTTGATCAAACCTTCAAGGTCGTAGGCAGGATTTGCCGCGATCTGTCGAGCACGTTTCGCCTCGCGCATGATGCTTTGCAGGTAGTTTTGTACCCTTAAAGCGACGTCAACCGTGCCGCGCTTCTGGATCGCTTCCAGAGGTTGCATCAGGTCATGGGTGTCCAGATCGACGATGGAGCGAGCACCAATCAGTGGGAAGACATGGGTTTTGAGGCGGCTCAGAACCGTCTTTGCATGACCCGGTGCCCATTTGGCAGACATCGCTTTGTGCCATTCCAGTGCAGCGCTTTCAAAGGTTCGGCCTTTGATTGCGGCCTGCGTCTTGGCTTGGTGTTTGGTCTCAATGGGGTCGATGCCTTTCGCCAGCATCCGTTTGACCTCCAGGCGCTTGTTGCGCGCATCGGCGAGTCCGACCACGGGGTAGCTGCCGAACGAGGTCAGTCCTTCGCGTCCATCAGGTTTTACATACCTGAGACGCCAGCCTTTACGGCCATTGGGCTGGATTAGAAGGTAGAGCCCGTCGCCGTCGAAAAGCTTGTAGGCGCGGTCGGTGGGCTTGGCTGAGCGGCAAGCCGAATCGGAGAGTGGAGCAGTGGTGCGCGACATAAGGGTACTCCCCCTTTTATCGAATTACCTTACCCCTAAAACGCTTGGAATCCACCAGTTTCTGACGGAATCCGACGGAACGCCAAAACGAAAAAACCCGCCATAAGGCGGGTTTTTCGGGGGTTCCAGAGATTTTGAAAGTCTTCTCTGGAACCTTGTATGGTGCCGGCACCAGGAATCGAACCCGGGACCTACTGATTACAAGTCAGTTGCTCTACCATCTGAGCTATACCGGCGTGTCAGGGCGACGATTATAGCGATTGGGTGGGTTCTGTAAACCCCTGAATTCTGACTATTTTTGCGTAGCGGATTGCGCAGGATCCTTGTCGCGCCTGGGCCGAGCCTTTCTGCGCATTTAGCGCGATCGATATCTCGGATTGCCCACCATCAACCCTCCGCATTCTCTGCTCAATAAGCCCTCAGTATCCCGTTTATGTCCTTTTGATTGAACGCTTATGCACAACCGGGTTTTCCATGCGCGGGCGATTCGGCCAATTTCTGGATCCATTCTCATCGGCACGCAAATCACTGTTTTTCGGGTTTTTTATTTGGGTGTACGAAAACTGAACAGTCTCGTTTCAGCTCTGAAACAGCTATAGATATTGGATCCACACTGTTTTCATCAACAGAGTTATCCACAGGCTATGAGCCATTAGGGGCGTTCGGCCAGGATCAGCAGATTACGCGGGGTGAGTGGGGTTTGGCAGAAGGTGCCGAGGCGAACGCGGTAGCCCTGTTCCTGCAGGAAAAGGGCGCGGTCCAGTACCAGCCAAAGCTCCAGCGGGCGTCGGAAAAGTCCGCGTAGCAGTTCCAGGTTGCGTACCTGTGCCAGGCGTTGCCAGCCGGCAGCCTCCCATGCTGCCCAGTCCTGATTGCCGATTGTGGATAACTCTTTAAGCTCGGCCAAATGATGGCAGTAGTCGGCGAACGGTTTGTCCAACCAGAGGCTCGGCAGGGAAGGGGTGGGCAGGTATTCATCGATGCCGCGCACGTGCCGCTGCAGCAGGTCGAAGCCCAGGCGTCGGGCCATGGAGGTGTCGCGTTGGCGGCGGACCCGGGCGCCGGCGGTTACGGTTTCGCTCGCCGGTAGCGCCAGATCGTCGAGTGACAGCCGCAGGTCGGAGCCCTTGGCTGTCGAGGACATCGGCGCGTACCGCGTCAGATGGATGCGGTTGTAGCAGCAGGGAGCGATGGCGAGTTGTTTGCAGCCGGCGGCGCTGGCGAGCTGGATCAGGCGTACATGCAGATCGCCACAGGCGTGGAGCGCTACTGGGGTGTGCTGACCATTCAATAACGCGGCAGCGTCGGCAGCGAGTACATCCTGTTCCACGTGCTGCGCGTGCAGTTGATGGCGCTGACTGAGGGCCTGACCGCTGGCGACCAGTGCCGGATCGTATTCCAGGCAGGTCAGTTGCTGACCGCTTTGCAGCAAGCGTCGCCCCAAGTGGCCCTTGCCTGAGCACCAGTCCAGCCAATGCTTGGGCATTTGGGCAAACTGCAATCGACTGGCGAACGCTTCGATCTGCTCCCATTTGCGACCCGGCACATCGACATTCAGTCGATGACCCGCCGCTTGCAGGGCATGGGCGGGCAATTCATCCACAGCACTCAATGCCAATGAAGTCGCCGCCAGCGCAGCAAAAGGCTCTGGCGCATCCATCAGGGCAGGTTGGTTGTGGGCGCTTTCCGCTTCTTCCAGCGAGCGCCCGCGTAGCCAGGCGGCCAGTTCAGGGTAGGAAGTTTCCCAAGGCAGGTGCAGATGTGTGAACGGGCGGGGTTTCCACAGCGCCTGATGCTCTGTCAGAAAAGCATTCAGCGCGGTGAAACGGGCGAGCAGGGTCTCGCCCGTCAGCACGCTGTGCTCAACGCCCTTGGCAGGCATCGACGCGCAGCCAGCGCTCCAGCAGCTTGAAGCCGCGCACCAGCACATAAGCCATCACGAGATAGAACACACCGGCGGCGAAGAAGATTTCCACCGGCAGGTAGGTCCGGGCAATGATGGTGCGGGCCATGCCGGTCAGTTCCAGCAAGGTCACGGTGCTGGCCAGGGCGCTGGCCTTGAGCATCAGGATCACTTCGTTGCTGTAGGCCGGCAGGCCGATGCGCGCAGCCCGGGGCAACATGATGTAGAACAGTGCCTTGGGCTTGGACATGCCCAGAGCCCGTGCCGCTTCGATCTCGCCCGGTGGAATCGCCTGGATGGCGCCGCGCAGGATCTCGGCAATATAAGCCGCGGTGTGCAGCGTCATGGTGGCAGTGGCGCACCAGAACGGATCCCGCAGGTAAGGCCACATCGAGCTGTTACGAACCGCGTCGAACTGCGCCAGGCCGTAGTACACGAGGAACAGTTGCACCAGCAGTGGCGTGCCGCGGAAAAAGAAGATGTAGCCGTAGGGAAATGCCCGCACCCACCACAGGCGCGAGGAGCGAGCGATGCCCAGCGGAATTGCCAGCAGCAAACCGGCGATCACGGCGATGGCGACCAATTCCAGCGTCAGGGTTGCGCCCTGAGCCAGCTTCGGCAGCCATTTGATGATGACTTCCCAGTTCATTGGGCGCTCCTCGTGAAGCCGCGAGCGGCGCGTTTTTCCAGGAAGTGCATGCCGGTCATGGCCAGGATCGTCAGGCCCAGGTACATGAAGGCCGCGACCATATAGAAGGTGAACGGCTGTTTGGACACGGTCACGCCAATCTGGGCATGGCGCATGATTTCTTCCAGGCCGATCACCGACACCAGCGCGGTGTCCTTCATCAGGATCATGAACAGGTTGCCAAGGCCGGGCAGGGCGATGCGCCACATCTGCGGCATGATCAGCTTGGTGAAGATGCGCCATTTCGACAGGCCCAGGGCCACGCCGGCCTCACGATGGCCTTTGGGAATGGCGATGATCGCGCCGCGAAACACTTCCGTGGCGTAGGCGCCGAAGCACAGGCCCAGCGCGATCACGCCGGCGGCGAAGGCGTTGAGTTCAAGGTCGGGGTTGCCGAAGAACTCGCCCAGGGCACGCATCATGTTGACGGTGCCGAAGTAGATCAGCAGCACCCAGAGCAATTCCGGGACGCCGCGAACCAACGTTGAATAGGTGCCGCCAAGCCATTGCAGCGGCTTGTACGGGGAGGTCTTGGCCAAGGCGCCAAGCAGACCGAGCACCAGCCCCAGGCACAGGGCCGAGAGTGCCAGTTTCACAGTCATCAGCGCGCCAGCGGCAAGCGCCGGGCCGAATCCGTAGAGGTCGATAATCATGGATTTCTTTTCAAATCGCGGCAGGCAAGGCCGGGGACCGGCGCCCCCTTAGGCGACACCGGTCCGGCAGGTCAGTATCAATAGATGCTGAACGGGAAGTACTTGTCGTTGATCTTCTTGTAGGTGCCGTCGGCAACGATTTCCTTGAGCGCGACGTTCAGCTTCTCGCGCAGCGGGTCGTTCTTGCGCACGGCGATACCGATCTTGTCGCTTTCTTCCACGGGCTCGCCCTTGAATTCGTAGGACTTGCCGGCGTCGCTCTTGAGCCACTCGTAGTTGACGTATTTGTCGGCCAGGATGCCGTCGACGCGGCCAGCGGTCAGGTCGAGGTAGGCGTTTTCCTGGGTGTCGTAGAGCTTCACTTCAACGCCAGGCATGTGGTCTTCCATCCAGGTGCCGGCGAGGGTCGCACGTTGTGCGCCGATCACCTTGCCTTTCAGGGAAGCCTCGTCGGTCTTGAAGTCGACGTCTTTCTTGGCGATGAACTGCAGCTTGTTGGAGTAGTACGGGTCGGTGAAGTCCACTGCCTGCTTGCGCTCGTCGGTGATCGACATCGAGGAGATCAGGAAGTCGAACTTCTTGGCGTTCAGGGCCGGGATGATGCCGTCCCAGTCGGAGGTGACCACGGAGCATTCGACTTTCATCTTGGCGCACAGGGCGTCGCCGATTTCCTTGTCGAAGCCGACGACGTTGCCGCTGGCGTCTTTGTTGTTGAACGGCGGGTAGGCCGCTTCGATGCCCATCTTCAGGGTCTCGGCCATGGCACCGGCGCTGAACGCCAGGGTGACGGCGGCGGCCAGGAAGACCTTCTTGTAGTTCTGCATGCGGGTAGCTCCGTTAGCGGTTGCTGGACATGAATTGTTTGCAGCGCGCCGAAAGCGGGTTTTCAAACACCTGCTGTGGCGATCCTTGCTCTTCGACCAGGCCCTGGTGGAGGAACACCACTTCGCTGGACACCTGACGGGCGAAGCTCATTTCGTGGGTGACCAGCAACATGGTGCGGCCTTCTTCGGCCAGGGCGCGGATGACATTAAGTACTTCCTGGACCATTTCCGGGTCAAGGGCGGAAGTCGGCTCGTCAAACAGGATGACTTTGGGCTGCATGGCGAGGGTGCGGGCGATGGCCGCGCGTTGCTGCTGGCCACCGGACAACTGCGAAGGGTAGGCGTGGCGCTTGTCGGCGATGCCGACCTTGGCCAGCAAGGCTTCGGCGACTTCGATGGCTTCGGCCTTGCTCTGGCCGAGCACGCGGCGCGGGGCTTCGATGATGTTGTCGAGCACGCTCATGTGCGGCCACAGATTAAAGTTTTGAAACACAAAACCAATCTCGCTGCGCAGGCGATTGATCTGTTTGCCGTCGGCGGCAACCAGTTCACCGTTCTTCGCGGCCTTGAGTTTGAGTTCTTCGCCGGCCACCAGGATCTGGCCCTGGTGCGGGTTTTCCAGCAGGTTGATGCAGCGCAGGAAGGTGGATTTGCCGGAGCCGGAAGAACCCAGGATCGAGATCACATCGCCGTCACGGGCGGTCAGCGAGATGCCCTTGAGCACCTCCAGCGAACCGTAGCGTTTGTGCAAGTTGCGGATTTCAAGCGCGGGCGTGGCCTCAGCCATGTGCGTTCCTCATATATATGTTGCGCTCCTGCTGTGGGCGGGCCTTCCTGGCGAGGCGGCCAACCTAGCATAGCGTTTCGATGGCAGCCAACGCGCTACGGGCGGTAAACGGGTGGCATTGAGCAGGTTGTCGCATCGGCACAGCAGACTGTCGCCCCACCAACAACCGAACAGCCGTTTGAACCGCATTTTCAATCACATTGCAGGCTGGCTGTCGCAAAAAGGGCGCGATGTTGCCAGCTTTGGCGGGGTGTTGGAAGCGTTAAAGGACCAGGCGCCGTCGATCTGCACTTTTATCGTGCGTCAAGCGCGTTTTGGGGTGTGTTTCCGGTGCGCTTTTTCGTCTTTAAAGTGGGTCGCAGGGTAACGCCTTGGCAAAGTGCCATTACTTTCAATGACTTGCGATGACTGTCCGGTCTGGTTGAGATCACCGGATTAGAAGGTTTTGAAACATTTTGGCGCAATTATTGCGTGCAGATTCCGGAACGCTCCGTTGGTTTCTTTTTACAGAAGGGAAACTCAAACGGCACGCATGCATTCGCTTTTCCTTACAAAGGTAGTTTCAATGAGCAGTACCCAAAGCTCTAACGGCCTCGAACAGGGGCTCAAACCGCGTCACGTCACGATGCTGTCGATTGCCGGTGTTATCGGTGCCGGTCTGTTCGTAGGCTCCGGCCACGCTATCGCTGCTGCGGGCCCGGCTGTGCTGTTGGCCTACGCTGCCGCCGGTATGCTGGTGGTGTTGGTGATGCGTATGCTCGGCGAGATGGCCGTGGCTTCGCCTGATACAGGTTCCTTCTCTACTTACGCCGACCGCGCGATCGGTCACTGGGCCGGCTTCACCATCGGCTGGCTGTACTGGTGGTTCTGGGTTCTGGTAATCCCGCTGGAAGCCAACGCCGCCGCCACCATCCTGCACGCCTGGTTCCCGGGTGTGGATATCTGGGCCTTCGCCCTGGTCATCACCATGCTGCTGACCGTGACCAACCTGTTCAGCGTGAAGAACTACGGTGAGTTCGAGTTCTGGTTCGCCCTGCTCAAGGTCGTTGCGATCATTGGCTTTATCGTTCTCGGCGTTCTGGCGATCTTCGGCTTCCTGCCGAACAGCCAGGTCAGCGGTGTTTCGCACGTGTTCGACACCCAGGGCTTCCTGCCAAACGGCATGGGCGCGGTATTGGGCGCGATTCTGACCACCATGTTCTCCTTCATGGGTACCGAGATTGTGACCATCGCGGCCGCGGAATCGAAGAACCCAGGCAAGCAGATCTCCAAGGCCACCAACTCGGTGATCTGGCGTATCGGTCTGTTCTACCTCGTATCGATCTTCATCGTTGTGGCCCTGGTGCCATGGAACGATCCGGTTCTGGCCAGCGTCGGCTCCTACCAGACCGTGCTTGAGCGCATGGGCATCCCTAACGCCAAGATGATCGTCGACATCGTCGTACTGGTTGCTGTAACCAGCTGCCTGAACTCGGCGCTGTACACCTCCTCGCGCATGCTGTTCTCCCTGGGCAAGCGCGGTGACGCACCGGCCATGTCCACCCGCACCAACAAGAGCGGCACCCCTTACTGGGCGGTGATGCTGTCCACCGGCGCTGCGTTCCTGGCCACTTTCGCCAACTACGTGGCCCCGGCTGCGGTGTTCGAGTTCTTGCTGGCCAGCTCCGGCGCCATCGCGTTGCTGGTGTACCTGGTGATCGCGATCTCGCAACTGCGCATGCGCAAGCAGCGTATGACGCGCGGCGAGAAAATCGCTTTCAGCATGTGGCTGTTCCCGGGCCTGACTTACGCGGTGATCATCTTCATCGTCGCGGCCCTGACCATCATGGGCTTCCAGGACGCCCACCGCGTGGAAATCCTCGCGACCGGCCTGCTCAGCGTTCTGGTGGTTGCCGCCGGCATGCTGGTGGCTCGCCGCCGTCGTAACGAGCAGCTGGGTGCTGCTGTTGCGCGCTGAGTGATGGGTTTGAGGTAGTTGTTGTAGATGTAGAAAACGGCCGCTGTCAGTGATGACGAGCGGCCGTTTTTGTTTGCAGCACCGGCGTGTTATTCGCCTTTTTCTTCCTGCGCTTCCAGCGACTGGCGGTACGCATCCAGTGCATCGCCAAAGTCGTTGATGAACTGCGGTTCGCTCAGCCAGGCCTGGGCGGTTTCGCGGTCCATGCCGTCGGCCCACATGCGGTAGTCGATCAGCATGTCGGCGGCCAGGTGGGTGGCGGCCATGGCTTCGTTGTCGGCGTTTTCCAGGTCCAGCAGTTCGGGGTGATCGTTGATGATCCCGGAGAGGTCGTTCAGCAGGATCGAGAGCATTTCGCTGCGGCTGGCGGCTTCGGCGTCACGCATTTTGCTGAACATGGCCAGGGTGTATTCCGGGATCGGTTCTGCGAGGTGGCCCTGGTCATCGTCCAGGGCGAGAGGTTTTCTGCCGACCATGCGGATTTGCTTGGCTTTGGCTTTGGCGCGTTTTGCGCGTTTCTGTTGCTTGTTCAGGGAGGCCATGGGAACTCAGTTCGGTTTCTGTTGGGTTTGCGCGGCGATGGCGTCGGACGCGGCCACGTAGTCGGCCTGGAAGGCCGGGGATTCTATCCATGCCAGGGCGCCGGCTTCGTCGGTTTCGGTGGACCACTGGCGGTACTCGATCAGCGCGGCGAGGATGAAGTCCATCGCGCCTTCTTCACCTTCCTGCTCGTAAACCAATTCCAGCAGCGGGTCTTCGAGGAAGGCCGTGCACATGGCCTGCTGACTGGTTTTCTCGGCGTCGATCATCTTTTTGAACAGATCGGTCAGGTCCACCGATTCGAAATCGATACGCTCGTCATTCGGGTCCAGCTCCACCGGCGCGGCGGCGCGCTGGGTGCGGTTCTGCTTGGCTTTGGCCTTGGCGCGGGAGGCGCGTTTTTGCTGCTTGTTGGCGGAGGCCATGGGCGTCGTTCCGTAATTCGTTGAATGAGCAATGACTCAGGTGCGTGGCACGGTCTGCCCGGGAGTGTCGGGAGCCAGTTCGCCGTGTTGCAGCCAGGACAATGCGATGGGCCATAGTGTGGCTTGGTATGCGCTGCGAAAAAAGGCGAAATGTCCGACTTCTTTCTCGCCGATGTCTTCGGGGGCGATGCGCAGGTGGGTATTGGCGCTGCCGGTGAAGTAGCTCAGCAGGCGCTCAATGGCCGGAATGGTGCCGTAGGGGTCGTCGCTGATGCTGATGGCGAGGATTTTCGCCTTGAGGGCGGCGAAGGGCAGGCCCCCGTTGGTTGCGTGCAGCAGGCGACCGCTGGGGCGCGTTTCATAGTGCGGTGTGGGCGTGGTCCAGTCGCGGACTACGCCTGAGGGAGTGTCCTCGAGCCAGCCCAGGCGTTTGCCGGGGAAGAAACCGCACAGCCGCGTCACGATCGGCATCACCACATGCCATTTGCCGAACATGCGCCACCGCTGAGCCGGCGCGTAATCGCGCCAGTAGGCGAACTGCGCCCCGACCGTCACCACACGTCGAATAATCGCACCGGAGGCTCCCAGGCCCGCTGCACAGCCGCCAAAGCTATGAGCGACTACATCGACAGGCTGCCCCGGAAACTCGCGCTGTGCACGCTTGAGCATCGCCTCGAAATCCAGCGCACCCCAATCGGTCCAGGACGCCTCGAGCCCCTTGAGCCCCTTGAGCGATGCCGGACGCGATTCACCGATACCGCGGTAGTCATAGGTGATGACATCGAAATCGTTGGCGAACAGGTAGTCGGCAAAGCGCGAATAGTGCCGGCAGCGAACCGAGGTAGCGGCGTTGATGATGACGACCGGGCGGGAAGAGTCCCGGGCAGCGTGCCGCCAGGTGAAGCCGCCGAGGATGAAGCCATCGGCGGCGGCTTGCTTGAACGGCTCGCCCGCGACATCAGCTGCCAGTTGCAGCTCGATTTGGGTGGGAGCCAGTGAGGGCATGTCCTGCAGGTTCATCGGCGTTGGACCTTTGCGGGTAGTGGCCAACGATAGTCCTGGTGACGTGGATGGACAATCCTTTGCTGGCAGGTGTAGTCCGTTTCGTAGCGCCCCCTAGCGCGAAACGATCTGGAACATGACGACCCGGACAGAAATCCAATTCAAGTAACGATTGGGTTCTCCGAACCCGGGAGTTGTCATCATGAAAAGTTTCCATTCACTCATGTTGCCCCTCGCCACGGTCGGCGTTTTGATGTGTCCCGCCCTGTTGCACGCCACCAGTCTGGAGCCTGTCGACAGTCAGGGTGTGCAAGTTCAGCGGCAGGAGCAAAACGGGATTGCCTATCTGTCCGGAGGTATTGGCGAGGATGAGTCGAAAGCCATCCAGCAGACTACCGGTTACAACCTGCACATGACTTTTTCCACCGGCCCGCAGAACGAATATGTGCCCGATGTGGATGTGGTCGTTCAGAAAGCGCCTGGGCAACCGGTTTTGACCTTGAACCAGGCCGGCCCTCTGGTCTATGCCCAGTTACCTCCTGGCAAATACACCGTTGTCGCGACTCGAAATGGGGTAGAGCGGCATGACACGGCGAATGTAGGGAGCGGCGCAGCGCGCAATCTGGTCTTTCACTGGAATGACCCGCAATAGTGCTTGAGGAGGCTGTAATGAAATCGCGGGCATAAAAAAACCTGAATCTTTCGATTCAGGGTTTTTACGGTCTTCTGGATTACCGTAGAAAGCAAAAAGCCCGCACGAGGCGGGCTTTCTGTGTGTCTTCAGGTGTGCTTGGCGCCACCTGAAAACGGAAGGTGGTGCCAGAGACGGAATCGAACTGAACCGCCAAACGCCCGCTTTTACGGACTTTCTTCGAGGTCACTCATCAGCGACGCCCCCAAAAAAGCCCCCAAATGGAAATCTACCTTACCGGAGAGGTCCCTAATTTTAACCAATCAATGCTAATGAGCACCAGCAAGACCCAAATGATTCATGGTTTGGGCCTCACGCCAAGGCAATATTTCTGCACGCTGATCGCCTGGGTCGGTCGAACCGTCGACGCTGTTGGAAACAGCTGACTAACCTTCAGGTTAAGACGGCTTCTGTTGCCTCTCGCGAGGGGCAGGAGTCGACCCATAGCTGCCGGTGGAGACAGTTAAATTTGCTCCCGAACAGTTAACTCGAGCAACTGCTTCTGGCTGAAATGAAAAAGCCCGCATGGGCGGGCTCGGGGGGACTCACAATAAACGGAGCTGTTCCATCAGATGGTCGTAAGTCTAGATGACGTCCGCTAAACCCTCGTCAGCAGGCTGGCCTCATAGGCGACCTCTTGCAAGATGCTTACTGAACCTGCGGATCTCCAGCGTCCAGGGCAAATGTATGAGCGGCCGCCTCGATCCGCTCTTCGAGCTGGGCAATGTAGGTTTTGGCGTCCTCCAGACTTGGGAATGAAACCACCGTTTCCCCAAGCCACACCTTGCACCCGTGCCCTTGCTCATTTGCTTCAATGGTGATCTTCATCTGCAAACCCTTTGCTGTTGAGGCGGCGGAGAGTATCGCATTTCTTAAATAGCTCAAAATGTATCAAAGGCTCTAAAACGGGCATTTCAAGGCAGTTTTATTTCAGCCTTGAGCCTTCGCTAGGTCTTTCTCCAGATGATCAAGCAGCGAGGCCAGTCTCAGTTCGGCATCAGCCAGCGCCTGTTCCGATGCGACTGCCCAGTAGGGTGCGATTTCGAGCAGGTCAGGTTCGGATTCGGCACGCAGGCACCATTGATGATGGTCGTGCCATGAGCCGAGCGACGCCTGTACCGACTTCAGTTGAAATCTGGATATTGCCTTGAGCGGTGACAGTGCCGGGAAAGCATCGGAGAGGTATCTCGCGTTCTTCACAATGATCCGCAGTTCGTGCCGGTCAAAATGTTGGTCCCGAAGTCCGGCGATCAGTTGCGTGATTCTTTTCTTCAGGGCTTTCTCGATCTGCCTTTTGACATCAACCAGCTCACCGGCTCTCTCGGCGGTCCTGAACATCTCCGGCCACCGATCCAGTTCGGCAAACAGTTTGTCGAGCACCGGGCTGGCGGCGATCTCCCGATACTGCTCCGGCAGGGTTGTGCTTCGACTCGTCGCCTGGTGCGGATAACCCCTTTTCTGCAGCTCATCAATGATCACCTCAAGGTCCCTCGCAGGAGTAGTGGCCCTGCCGACTTCGGCTGCAGCCTGGTTCAACGCTGCGACCTCGGGCATGTTGCGCAGCGGACGCAAAAAGCTGCGTATTTTGCGTACCGCGATCCTCAGATCATGCAGGGCTTCGCTGTCGGTGTTGGCTTGCAGTCGTGCGTGTGAGTGGTACAGAGAGACTTCCAGGGAAATGATGTGAGCCACGAAATCGTCGACAAATGCCATCATCATCCTCGCTCGAAAGGGGGGGTCGCAGAGCGTAGCAGAGCCATTTTTCGTTGCTGCCGTTTGCACACTGATACTGCAATAAATAATTCATCAAGTACCGCTTCACATTGGCAGCCAACGTTTGACGTGGGCACAGAAAAATTTGGAAACACAGTCCATCGACTGAAAATCGGGCGATCAAATAACTCTGCTTAACTGAACAAGCCGTTTTCTCGGATCACTGTTCAGACGCTGTAAGGGAGAAAGGAATGGCTGACAAAATGCGGGTCCTGTTTGTCTGCGCCAGAAACGATGTCCGTTCTTTATGGGCCGAAGCACTGCTTCGCCATACCGCCCCATCAAACTTCGAAGCCTTCAGTGCCGGCCTCGAACCTGGCGAGGTTGATCCTCGAACCCTGGACTCCCTCGAACACATAGGCATAGAGACCAACGGCTTGCGCAGCAAGTCAATCAACGAGTTCGAGGGGCAAGAGTTCAATTACGTGATCACGCTGTGTGACAAGTCTTCCGAGGAAGCTTCACGGATGCCGTCCTCCGGTGAGGTGATCGTATGGAGTTTTGAAGACCCGACTACCACCGAGAAGCATGAGCCCTTCCGCCATACACTCCAGGAAATTCACGACCGCATCAAAATGTTCGTTACCGTGAAGACAAGGCAGTGAGCATAGATTCGTGTTAACCATTACGAGCCGTTTTAGACGCTCATTCCAATCACCGCTCCAGGCCGGTTGCTGCCCTAAGCTAACAGACATGACATGCCGCTCCCTCAATGCACACAGGTCAATCGCTTGTCTCTTTGCTACTGAACGGATGTTCAGCTATAACGTCATGACCTTCCGGTTCTGTGCGGCTTTCGCGTGGGTTTGACCTCTTTCGCCCGAATTGGATTGTTTCCCCCGTGCCGTCAATTAGCTGGAGAACTCCCGTGCGAAGCCAGTTGTTCAAAACGCGCATCACCGAAATGCTCGGCATTCGCCATCCCATCCTTTGCGGCGGTATGGGACCTGGTGTCTCCGACGCGAACTACGTCGCGGCTGTGGTCAACGCTGGCGGAATGGGTTTTATCGTTGCGGCCGGTTTTCCCGATCCGCATGTATTTCGCGAACAGCTTCGAAAATGCCGCGAGCTGACTTCCGGCAAGGGCTTCGGCGTGAACCTGTATATTTCAGGTCAAGCCGAGGCAACGGAACGCTTGCAAGAGCATGTGAAGCTTCTTGCCGAAGAAAGGGTCCTTTGCGTAGAGACCTCGGGAGCAAGCCCCGAAGGTATTCTTCCGGCCCTGCGGGATGCTGGCATCAAGGTCCTGCACAAGGTTCCCGCTGTCCGTTACGCACGGTCAGCTGCGCGGCTTGGCGTGGATGCAGTGATCGTGGTCGGCAATGACAGTGGCGGCCATCCAGGCACGTATGGCATCAGCAGTATGGTTCAGGCGCCACATGCCGCGAATGAGATCTCCATTCCACTGGTCATCGGGGGAGGAATAGGGACAGGCCGTCAACTGGCTGCGACCCTGATGATGGGGGCAGACGCCGCCTTGATGGGTTCGAGAATGTTGGTAGCGGAAGAGCTGTGGATTCACCGCCAGTACAAGGATCTACTGGTTCAGAGCGATGGTACGGATAGCGTCGTTGTGAAGACAGGGCTGCGGCAACATCACCGAGTGCTGAACAACGAAAGCGCCAAGGCGGTTGCCGCCCTGGATGCGGTAGGAGCACGCGACTTCGAATGCTACCGTCCGCATGTAATGGGAACTCTCACCACCCAGGCCTACCTGACTGGCGACAGCAGTCTTGGCATGCTCGACTATGGTCCATCGGTGGTGTTCGCCAACGCCGTGCAGTCGGTGGAAGCCATCTTTGATGAAGTGCTTGACGATGCGCAGCGGGCAATGGAGCGAATGGACCTTCTCCACTGCGAAGTCTGAGGTTCCTCTTGAGCGTCGCGACTCCTGTTCCCAGTGCGCAATGGCTCTCCTTAGGGACCCGCTACTCAAAAACAAGCCAGCGCGACTCTCATCCACTGACAGGCAGCTATTGGCCGGTTTCAGCCTGTCACGAAGGGCAAATAACGACCGGGCGACTCCCGCTTATCGTGACTGCGAGCAATCAGTATCTGTCAGTGGCGAGGAACCACCCTGGATGAGTACGCCTCGGCTACGCTTACTTTCACTCACCAGAGCGACGATGCACTGCAATGAACCAGCAAGATTAGGAGAAATGGCAATGCTGACGACTATCTTGAAGAAAATGCTCGTACTGACAGCGCTGTTGCTGGCTGTATCGTCAGTCAATGCCCGTGACGACCTGATCGCTATCGACATCCTCATCCAGCCCGATGCAAAAATGGTCGAAGAGGCCGGGAAATGGAATGGCGTGATGCGTGAGCAAAGCCCGGACGGTTTCGCACTGGATGCAGAGCACGCTCCGCACATCACCTTGCTCCAGCTGTACATTGCGCAAGCCGACTTGCCGAAAGTCGTGGCGGCAGTGGACGGCGTGAAGTCAGCATTCGAACTTGACCACCTCAAACTGGTTGCCACAGGGCTTTACCATATACCCAATGGCAAGATCGGCCTGGCCGGTGTCGTCATCCAGCCGACTGAACGTTTGCGCATGTTGCAGCAAGCGTTAATCGATGGCACGGGCGGGTATGCAGTGAAGGGCGGCGATGCCTCGGCCTTCGTTCCCGACAAGTCCGGCGCCGCCTTTCCCACTGCCCTGTTCGAATATGTCGACACGTTCGTCCCCAACCAGACCGGTGACAAATACAACCCACACGTGACGATCGGCGTTGCGCCGCTCGACTGGCTCAAGACACTTGAAATGCAGCCATTCGAAAGTTTCACCTTTGGCGCCAAGAACATTGCGATCTATCAGCTCGGGAATTACGGCACGGCTTCAAAACGTCTGGATAACGGCCAGTGAATGGTCGACGCGTAATGACCGCCTAGGTTGTTAGCAGTGTCCGCTTCCGGCCGATTTCTGCCTGTCACCAAGGGCAGCGATTGACCCACAGCAGCCGATGAGAGGGTGCCTACGAAACTAGGGGCAATGCCACGGAGGGCGACACCTTTATGCCAATAGCGGGTCGTCGTCTGCGTCACGAGCAGCTTGCTGCAAATCCATCTCCCGCACTGCACGTTCGCGATTCGGAGCGGTGCCAAGGGCACGCTGGCCAGCCGACAGCCCCAGCGCACGCGTCAGTGTGATTGCTTGCCGCTTTAGGCTGCCGCAGTGTGTGGCCCGTGGATTGACGATTGGTGCCCCCAGTCGCGTCGTTAACACGTCGCCCTCTATAGCCAACACCGATTCAACGCATTCGACACGGTAGCTCAACTCGGCCAGATCGGTCGCCAATTGCATGTCAAAGGCCCCCCACATACTGATCGGGCGCATGGCGATAACCATGGCGAATATCTGTTGGGCGCGCGGCTCCAATTTACGTGTGGGCTTCAGCACAACC
This sequence comes from Pseudomonas sp. C1C7, assembly GCF_013359595.1. Classification (GTDB taxonomy): domain Bacteria; phylum Pseudomonadota; class Gammaproteobacteria; order Pseudomonadales; family Pseudomonadaceae; genus Aquipseudomonas. The sequence continues at coordinate 152,572 of NZ_JABFMP010000007.1, forward strand.
CGTACCGACTGAATGGCCTCAACTTCGGCATCAACCGCCGTGACTGGTTCTTTGCGCCTGGACATTTTGCCCCCTGAAAACAGTCAAATGGATATTGAAATCGGGCTCATTGGCCGCTCGTGCATTGGTCGACCATTTTGCAGCGATGGCCCCCCGGGTCAGCCTGCCTCACAGGCCCCGGCTGGCTTGAACGAAATCGAAAATGCATGCCTACACGATAGGCGCTGTTCGTTCCTTTGGCCTATGGGGGTATTAAAATCCTGTGGTTTTCGCAAAAGGACAGATTGGACAGGTTTTCCACGGTTTCCCCCTATATGCGTATATAGACGAATACTCTGCGGACGCTACTATCCCCCAATAATCTGTCCAACATGTCCCTGACTCTTGCTGTGAGCTTCTAGCACGGGCCTTTCGGCTGGGACAGATATTAAAAAAACCGGCCCTAACGCCCTCCTGGCATGTCAATATCTGTCCCACTTTACCGTTCGTCTCCACGTAGCCACAAAAAATCCGACAGAAACGCTGGGCTCTGAAGCGTCTGCACGTTTAGGTCAGTCGTCATTTCCATAACGGGTACCGGTGCCCTCTGGTGGCAACTTGAGGCTAATACGCTTGAATCCTCGACTGCCTTCGACTTTTCCCCGTTCATACCCTCGTTTGGTCATCAGTTGCGTAAATGATTTCTGAGTCTGAGGCCCTTCGCCCGCTGCTTTGGCATAGTCTGACCAGCTTGCAAACAGGTCGCAGTGCTTGCCGCTGCCCGGGCCTTCAATACAGCAATCCTCCAGCCACTGACCTAACAGGTCTTGGTCTTCAAAATATTCCTCCGTCGCGTTGATCACTACTTGCGGGATAACAAACCCGTTCTTTTTCCAATCAAGGCAACCGTCGATCATGCGGCGCAGAATGGCAGGCCCTTCAGCACGCAACTTCCGCTCAAGGTGCTTATCCGGCGTGACCGGTTTGTGCATGAAAGGGAGGATTATAAATCGGCGTCGTGTCGCGGCGTCGACATTGGCAAGGCTTGGCTTATGGTTGCCGATGACCATCAGTTTGAATTGGGGGGTGAAGGTAAAGGCATCACAGTGCATATATCGGGCGGACACGGGCTCGGCCCCGGTCAACTGTTTAATCTTTGCCACGGCCCAACTTCTGCCTTCCTCTGTCTCGCTGGCCGTCACCAGTCGGGCACCTTCCAGCATGGCAATGTCAGTAGGATGGCGGTCGTTTTTGCTGGCGGTAAAGGTATCGCTCAAGGCTATTTTCGCGTAATCGCCCAGAATCCAGATGATGACGTTGATCAATACCGACTTGCCGTTGCCGCCAGGGCCGTAGATGAAAAACATTTTTTGTTCGGTAGTATCACCGGTCAGACCATAGCCAAAAATTTGGATCAAATACCTGGCATACGCCTTATCGCCCATGGTGATGTCATCCATTAACCGATCAAACACCGGGCATGGCGTGCCGGGCGGTGCGGGGTCAACCGAAAACTGTTTAGTGATGTAGTCCTGAGGGCTGGGGGTATACGTTCCGCCCGTTTCAAGGTCAACCGTGACGCTTTGGGCTCCAGCGCGCCATATATTGCTGTTCCATATTTTTGATTTGACAGCAAAGGAGCGGGAGGCGCTGGCGAGCTTTTCAATGGCGGTGAAGGTCCTTTGTTTCAGAAAAGACGGTTTCTTATGCGCCCCTTGTCGACAGCATTCCCGGACAAGGTCCGCGACTTGCAAGGTCTCGTCGCGACGCCATATATTGCCGTCATAAATGCGCCATGCGCCGTGCCCTTTGCAGTAGCGTAATCTGCGATGAAATATAGCCTCAAACAGCAGAGCTATTCGGTCCTCGCTGACGCCGTCCGCATCCTTTGGCATGGCCTGCTCGACGGTAAGCCGTGGCGGCTCAACGTCCGCACTTTCAGGCTCAGCTTCGCCCAGTGCCTGCGCTTCTCTTAACCACGACGGATCGCCTTCGCGTGTAGTCCTCTTGCGCTGCCTGGGTGAATCGACATCCCTCAACCGGGGCGGCATTTCATCAAATGGCGGCTCATCCTCCAGCAGAGTAGTGGCCCGCACGTTAGCGGCGGAGAGGACAGTGCTGTACTCATCTTTTGGGTCGTGTTCGTTGTGCGGTGGGCGGATGCTCTTGTGTTCATCGCCCCCAGGGATCAGCGCCACGTCATCCCGGGGCAGCTCCAACAGCGAGGCGCTGTTCTTGAGTTCGGCCATCTCCGCGCTATTCATGGCCGGGCTCCGCAAATTGGATGCTGACAAATGGATCTAACCCCATTCCGAGGTCGGATGCGACGTGGCTTGCAAGTCTGGTCACTCGCTTCCATTGGCGGGTGGTGCGCTTGTCTTTATCGGTTTGGGAGAGTTCGGTAAAGGCATCCACAAAATCAAGGCAACTATTGCGCTGTGTGACACAAGTAATCAAGATGACATTATTGCACAATGCGCTATAAAGAAGTTCCAGTGCATTCAACATGCGGACCGTCTGCTTGTCGCCGAAGCGTATCAGGTCTAAGGAGTTTTTAAACTCGTATGTGTATTTGTGGGGCTGTTTTTCATTAGGGGCGATAAACTTAAATTTCAGTTTCATGTTTGTTTCCTCTACGGGGGCGCTTTCTCCGGGCAAGCCGAAAGCGCCTCCGCTTTTTTGTGCAGGTTGGTCGACTCGCCTTAATCAGTTGTTTATATGTGTGACGGTCGCGGGCAGTGGTGTCGGCAAGTCGATGGGGCTGACCGGACGTCAAACGTTAGTCCAGCTCTTCACGGCTTTTCCGGACATTTTCATCAATGAAGTCGAGGACGGCAGAAAGGGGCCATACGCTGGATTTTGGCCCGAGTTTTACCTGTTTTGGAAACGTCCCAGCAGCAATTCGTCGGTAAATTTCGGAAGTGGAAAGCGTGGTCAGAGCGCGCACCTCGGGCAGTCTGATAAAGCGGTATGACTTGAGGGCGGCTTTGACGCGTTTTTCAAACTCTTCATCTTCATCTTTCTTTGCATCTCGTAAGGTATCGCTGTGCCGTTTCTCCAGTTTGGCTTTCGCTTGATAAAGTTTTGATAGGGGAGGGTGTGCCATGTTTTGCGACCTCTTGGGTTGCGTGGGGAACATGGTTGTTAGTTAATATTCTGGGGATGGATTCCACCATGCCAATAAATCGTGTGATTTTCTGGAAACGGATGTCACCGTTTGTTTTTGCGCGGTTGGCTGGTAGGTGATTTGATTATCCCGGGCATGACGTGCGCAAGTTTTTTCCAAGACGCTATGGGTTGGCTATCCGTCATAGAAGGTAAGGACTTTGCTTTTTCCCAGTAGCGACGGAGTGTGCTCTCGCTCATGCTGTAATCTTTGGCTACGGTATAAAAGGCATTTTCGCGGGTTTCTCCTTTCGCCACTTTTGGCGCAGCCTCCCGAACGGCATCTAGCATTCGCCGACATTCGTCCTCCGCAATGTCCTTCTGCGGGCGTCCCCTACCTCGTCTTCCATTCAGCTCCGCACGCACCAGTTCTACAGCCGCCTCTACTGCCTTGTCGCTTTGTGGTTTTCCAGTCTCGAATGCGCGCACAAACTCTCTGAGGAGGGACTCGCTAGGTATGGCCATCAGTTGTTCTCCAAGGTGAACGTGTGATGGCTTGAGTTTAGTCGACCCTGCTTGGGAATTACCCCATGTGCTTGAGACTCACCACGTTGGTACCTGCACACAGTGTGTCTATGGAGTCCGCCCACGCCTGCATCATCTCTCGGCGTTGATCCAGATAAACAGCATGGTTGTAGGTGTCGCGAATGTCGTCCTTATCACCATGTGCAAGCTGTCGCTCAATCCAGTCACGGTTATAGCTCCGGCCGTTCAACTCGGTTGACAGCAGATGACGGAAGCCGTGGCCGGTTTGTCGGCCCTCATACCCCATCAGCCGCAATGCCTTGTTGATCGTGTTTTCACTCATGGGGCGGGCGGGGTTTTGCTGGCCGGGAAATAGCAGCTCATAGCTACCGGTGAGCTCGTGAAGCTGGCGTAGGATGGATACCGCCTGACGGGGCAATGGCACCACGTGCGGGCGACGGGCTTTCATCCGTTCTTTCGGTATCGTCCACGTAGCGGCGTCCAGATCGAATTCGGCCCAAAGCGCAGCGCGTAATTCGCCAGGGCGCACGGCGGTCAGCACCAGCAGGCGGATGGCAAGGCGGGTAGGGGCGTAAATCTTTGCGATTTCCACCTTGGCTAGCAAGTCGGGCAACTCCGCAAAGCAGATGTGTGGGTGATGGCGTGGGGGCTTGGGTGGCGCCGCCAACACATCCAGATCGGTGGCCGGGTTCGCGTCGACAACGCCCTTTGCGAGCCCGTAGCGGAATATCTGGTGCAGCCACTGCCGAATTTTACCGGCAGCATTGAAGGTGCCGCGCGCTTCCACACTCCGTACCAGTGCCACCAACTCGGGCCGGGTAATTGCCTTCACGGGGCGCGAACCAATGCCGGGGATGATGTCGTTTTCCAAATACAGCTTGGCCTTGTAGCGGGTTGTCTCTGCCCAGCGTGGCGCGTTGTAGGTGTACCACTCCCGCGCCAGCACCTCAAAGGTCAGCTCAAGAGCTGTTTGAGCGTGTTTGGCGGCTTTGCGTTCTGCGCTGGGGTCTATGCCATTCGCCAGCTGTTCGCGTGCGCTGTCACGGCGCTGGCGGGCTTGTTGCAGGCTTATGGTGGGGTAGGCGCCGACGGCCAGTTTCTTTTCCTTGCCACCTACGCGGTATTTCAATTGCCACAGCTTTGAACCACTGGGGTTGATCAGCAGGTAAAGGCCGTTGGCATCGCTCAGTTTGAATGGCTTGTCTTTGGGTTTGGCTGCCTTGATGGCGCTGTCAGTCAGGGACATATCTTTGCTTCCAGTTGGGGGCTTTTGTTAAACCGAACCGGCAAGGCCCCCAGATAGGCCCCCAATTAAGTGGGCTGCTAGGGAGCATTTGGGAAAGCATAGACAACAAAAAACCCGCACTAGGCGGGTTTCCTGGGGCTTTCGGGTGGTTTAGACACCACCTGAAATTAATTAGTGGTGCCCAGAGACGGAATCGAACCGCCGACACGGGGATTTTCAATCCCCTGCTCTACCGACTGAGCTATCTGGGCAACGGGGCGCATTAAACGGGTTTTTCAGGGGGTCGTCAAGCAAGTTTTCAAAAAAAATTTAATTATTACCGTCGCTTACGTTCCGACCCCCGCAAAAGCGGGTTATTCCGAGGGCGGTACGTAGCCTTCGGCCTTGGCGTATTCCTCGCCGGAGAAGTACTTGTCCATCTCGCCCTGAAGATATTTGCGATCTTCGGCGTTCATCATGTTCAGGCGTTTTTCGTTGATCAGCAGGGTCTGGTGCTTTTGCCAGTCGGCCCAGGCCTTGGCCGAAACGTGGTCGAAAATGTCCTGGCCTTTGGCGCCAGGGAAGGGCGCGCGCTCCAGGGCGGGCAGTTCTTCTTTGTACTTGCGGCACATGATGGTGCGGGTCATGACGACTCTCCTGCGTTCAATACGACGGCCGCGCGTTCGAGCAAGGTCTTGACCGGGGCGGCGAGGCCCAGGCGCGGCGGGGTGGCGAGGTTATACCAGAGCCAGTCGGCCTCGGCCACGTGATGGCCGGCCTCCTGGACCTGAACCAGCACGGGTTCGATGGACAATTGAAAATGACTGAAGGTGTGCACCAGCTCTGGCAGCGCCTGCCGGGTGCCGAGTTCGAGCGAGTGCTGCGAAGCCAGATGTTGCAGGTCGTCGAGGTCGTCGAGTTCCGGCAGGCTCCACAGGCCACCCCACAGGCCCGTCGACGGGCGACGGTAAAGCAGGATTTCCCCTTCGCCATTGGCGAGCATCGGCATCAGCGTGCGCTTCTGCGGGATGGCCTTGCGCGGCTTGGGGATCGGGTAGCGGGTTTCCAGGCCGAGCATGTGCGCTTCGCAGCCCTTTTCCAGCGGGCACAGCAGGCAGCTGGGTTTGCTGCGGGTGCAGAGCGTGGCGCCCAGGTCCATCATCGCCTGGGTGTAGGCGTTGACCCGGTCATGGGGCGTAAAGCGCTCGGCGTTCGCCCACAGCTGTTTGGCGACCTTCGGCTCGCCGGGGTAGCCCTCCTGCGCGGTAAAGCGCGCCAGCACCCGTTTGACGTTGCCGTCGAGGATCGGCGCACGCAGGCCCATGCTGATGCTGGCAATGGCCCCGGCGGTGGACAGGCCGATGCCGGGGAGATCGGTGAGTTTTTCCACATCCCGCGGAAACTCGCCGCCGTACTGCTCGACGACGATCTTCGCGGTTTTCTGCAGATTGCGTGCGCGGGTGTAGTAACCCAAGCCGGTCCACAGGTGCAGCACTTCATCTTCAGGCGCAGCCGCCAGGGCCTCGACCGTCGGCAGCGAGGCCATGAAACGGTCGAAGTAGTTCAGCACCGTGCTGACCTGGGTTTGCTGCAGCATGATTTCCGAGACCCAGACCCGATACGGATTGATGTCCTGTTGCCAGGGCAAATCGTGACGGCCGTGGCGGTCGAACCAGTCCAGCACCGCCGTTGAAAACTGCTCGGCTCTCATCGTTTGAACAGCCCCTTGAGTGCGTCTTTGAGTTCCGGGCTGACCTTGTCGCCAAGTTTCTCTTCGATTTTTTCGCCGATCCGCTCGCCGGCCATCTTGCTGGCGACCTGACCCATGCGTTCGTTGTCCAGGCGGCAGGCCTTGGCGCCGAGCTCCAGCGGGCCACGGCAGCGCAGCGGCCATTCGATGCCGACGAATTTCTCGCCCACCTGGCAGGCCGGATCCGGCATGTCGCTCTTGTCGCCTTCGACGATGATGCCGACGCGATAGTCCATGCCCAGCACCCGCAGATCGACATCACCGTCGCCATTGACGATCATGCCCGGGATGCGGACTTTCAGGTCCGGGTTGCTGGCCACGCCGTTGCGCAAGTTCAGGTTGCCCTTGAGCTCCTGGAACGGCGTGTCCTTGCCCCGCGGTTCGCCGCTGAGGGTCTTGCGATTGAGCGTCGCGATGCCCCGGCACAGCTGCTGTTCGAGGTTGGCATTGAGCAGCACGCCATTGTTGATGACGAAACTGGCGTTGCCGTTGAGGGTTTCGATCAGCGCTTTCTGGCTGTTGCCGGCGCCGGTCAGCGTACTGTTGAGGGTGACCAGGCCCTTGACCGGAGGGTTCTTGCCCTGGCTTTCGAGGATCTTCTCCACCGGCACCCGGTTGATCCGGGTCTGCAGGTTCAGCAGCGGCGCCTGTGGCCGCACATCGAGGGTGCCCTTGGCGTCGAAGCTGCCTTCGTACAGCTCGCCGCTCAGGTTCGACAGCGTCAGCAGCCCGCCCTGGCCGTTGGCCTTGAGAACGGCGTTGTGGATCGGCAGTTTTTCCAGGGTCAACTGGCCGAAGGTCAGGTCGGCGTCCACATCCAGCTTGCTCAGGCGTTCAACCGGCAGCAGGCGCTCGTTGCTCCACGCTTCCTTGGTCGGCGCCTGCGGCAGCGGCGTGGTGCCGGCGCCGGCCATGGCATCGGCTTCAGTGCTGGCGACTTCGGCCTGACGCACTTCCTTCGCGCTATTGGCTTGAGCAGATTTCGGCGGCAGGTAGCGGTCGACGTTGAAGGTGTCGGCCTTGAGGTTGGCGCGCAGCGACTGCTTGGCGAAGTCCTCGACGGCGATGCGCCCGGTGAAAGTGCTGTCGTCGACTTTCAGGTTGATGTCATCCAGCACCACGCTGCTTGGCGTGCCGGCCAGGCGGCTGACCAGCTCGACTTTGCTCAGGCTGCCCTCGGCCATCTTCGGCATCTGCTGGCCGATGCTGTCGACGAATTTCGCCAAATCGAACTGGGCAATCGACAGACCGCCGCTGACCTGCGGGGTCTTGTCCAGTTCGTTGACCTTCAGCTCGCCCAATGCCCGCAGCTGGTTGGCGGAGATCTTGATGCCGGTCCATTCCGCGACATTGGCGGCCTTGTCCAGCAGCAGCTGGCCCTGGGCGGCGAAGGTCATGGTCTTGCCTTGCAGAGGATCACCAGCGAGTTCGCCGGACAGTTTCATGTCTTCGAGCTTGTAGCGCTGCAGCGCGCGTTCGAAGCGCAGTTCGCCGTTGAGCTCGGTGCGAACCCGCAGCACAGGCTGGTTGGTACCCAGGAAGGCGGTGAGCTTGACCGGGATGTTGGTGGAGTCATGCACCGGACCGGTGCTCAGCTGGATGCTTTCGGCGCTGAACTGGCGGCCGGTTTTTTCGTCGCTGTATTCGACGCGAGCGTTGTTGACGGTCAGGCTGTCGATGTCCAGGCGAATGGGTTGCGCAGGCTTTTCCACCGGGACGGTGGCTGGCGCTTGAGGCTCGCCGGTGGTGGCAGGCGGGGTGCCGGCGGTGCTCGCGGTGGCCGGGACCTTGCCGATGTCTTCCCAGTTGCCGTGGCCGTCCTTGTCGCGGTTCAGGCGCAGGTTCAGGCCTTCGACACGCACATCGCTCATCTGCACTTCGCGGCGCAGCAGCGGCAGCACGCGCACCGACAGACCGAGCATTTGCAGATCAGCGAAGGGTTCGGCCGGTTTGGCCAGGGTCGCCACGGCGGCGTCGTGCAGCTCAAGGCCCAGCCACGGGAACAGGCTCCAGCCGATATCGCCATTGAGCGTCAGCTCGATGTGGGCCTTGTCGCGGGCAATCTGACGGATCTCGTCTTTGTAGTCGTTGGGATCGAAGAGGTGGGTCAGGGCAAAGCCCAGCGCCACAATGATCAGCAACAACCCGAGAAGTACCAGACCCAGGATTTTGCCGAACGCTTTCATGGGCGAGTCCTTGTAGTGAGTCGACGCAGTTGGTCGAATTAAAAATTTAGCCGAGGAGTATAGCGCCCCGCAGTGGACGGCCGGTCAGCGATCACTCGGACAGGGCATCGAGCGGCATGTTCAACTTCGCCGCCAGCGCCTGGGCCTCCAGGTGACCGGCGGGCGCGAGCAGGCGCAGGGTCGCGCCCGATTGCGCAGCCATGGCCTGTGCCTCTCGCACCAGACGTTCGGCAACCCCGCGACGACGGGTGATTTTTCGTACGCACAAATGGGAAAGGTGCCAGACCTGCGCTTGCCGTTGCAGGCGTGCCGCGCCCAGCAGTCGATCATTGAAGCGCCCGGCGATCAAGGTGCCTTCCTGCAGACTTGTTTCAAGTAATTGCGCGTCCCCGGTGAACGGCGCGAACAGCCAGTCCGGGGCGTCGCGGTAGATCTTCTGCAGATCCTGCTGATCCTGATCGGTAGCCTGATCCAGCGATTGGACAATGACCGGCATGGTCTCTCCTGTGAGTTGAACCGACCCCGTGCAGGAGCAGCCTTCGGCAGCTCCTGCACGGGGAGCACGTGAGCCAATAGTGGTACGAGAACAGACAACTTCGAAAAAACGTGATGTCACTTTGGTTTTTCTGTCACGTGCAAATGTTACCCTTCGCCCGTTCGTCTGCCCTTCTGCGACCCGATGTCGCACCAAGATGGAGCTTTACCTGAAAACAACAGTCGTGCCTGCGTGCGCCAAGGCTGGGGGTGAAGAGTGGATGGCGAATCATACTAATAATTGGGGATACACAATGACCACGAGTATTGCGGCTGACGGCTACGCCGACCAGCCCTCGTTCCTGTCCAAGGAACGAATCATCGCCAGGCCCGGTTTCAACCGTTGGCTGGTGCCACCGGCCGCGCTGGCCATCCACCTGTGCATCGGCATGGCCTACGGCTTCTCGGTGTTCTGGTTGCCCCTGTCCAAGGCCCTGGGCATCACCAAGCCGGTCGCCTGCGCGCCGGACATGAGCTTCATTGCCCAGGTCTTCTCTTCGCAATGCGACTGGCCGATCTCGATGCTTGGCTGGATCTACACCCTGTTCTTCATCTTCCTGGGTTGCTCGGCAGCCATCTGGGGCGGCTGGTTGGAACACGCCGGGCCGCGCAAGGCCGGTGTCGTGTCGGCGCTGTGCTGGTGTGGTGGCCTGCTGATCTCGGCATTGGGCATCTATACCCACCAGATCTGGCTGATGTGGCTAGGCTCCGGGGTCATCGGCGGTATCGGCCTGGGCCTGGGTTACATCTCGCCGGTGTCGACCCTGATCAAGTGGTTCCCGGACAAGCGCGGCATGGCGACCGGCATGGCGATCATGGGCTTCGGCGGTGGCGCGATGGTCGGTGCGCCGTTGGCGACTGCACTGATGAACCATTTCGGTTCGCCGGAAGGTGTCGGCGTGTGGCAGAGCTTCGTGGCCATGGCCGCGATCTACTTCGTGTTCATGATCGGTGGCGCGCTGTCCTACCGCGTTCCGCCAACCGGCTGGAAGCCTGAAGGCTGGACCGCTCCTGCGAAAAAAGCTTCGAACGCGATGATCACCCACCGTCACGTGCACGTGAACGTGGCATGGAAAACCCCGCAATTCCGCCTGGTCTGGCTGGTGCTGTGCCTGAACGTATCGGCCGGTATCGGCATCCTCGGCATGGCTTCGCCGCTGCTGCAGGAAGTGTTCGGCGGCAAATTGCTGGGCAATGATCTGGCGTTCGGTCAGCTGGACGCTTCACAACTGGCGTCGATTGCCGCGATCGCTGCCGGTTTCACCGGTCTGCTGAGCCTGTTCAACATCGGTGGTCGTTTCTTCTGGGCATCGTTCTCCGACTTCCTGGGCCGCAAGAACACCTACTTCGTGTTCTTTGCCCTGGGTATCGCGCTCTACTCGCTGATTCCGAACCTCGGTCATGGCGGTCACATCGCTCTGTTCGTGGCGGCGTTCTGCATCGTCCTGTCGATGTATGGCGGCGGTTTCGCGACCGTTCCGGCTTACCTGGCCGACCTGTTCGGTACGCAAATGGTCGGCGCGATCCACGGTCGTCTGTTGACGGCGTGGGCGGCGGCGGGCGTGTTGGGCCCGGTGCTGGTGAACTACCTGCGTGAGTATCAACTGAGCATCGGCGTTGAACGTGCCGCGGCCTACGACATCACCCTGTACATCCTGGCGGGCCTGCTGGTGCTGGGCTTCCTGTGCAACCTGATGGTGCGCCCGGTGGCCGACAAGTACTTCATGACCGACGCTGAACTGGCGGCCGAACAGGCGCTGGGTCACGACAAGGGCGCTGACGGCAGCACCGTGCTGGAGTGGAAAGCGGCTTCCGGTACCGGTCTGCTGGCTGTTGCTGCCTGGCTGGTGGTGGGTATTCCGCTGGCGTGGGGTGTGTGGGTGACGCTGCAGAAGACGGCGGTGTTGTTCCACTAAGCGCTCTGGCCCGGGACTCAATGGCCCGGGCATCCAACACCTTGTGGGAGCGGGCTTGCTCGCGAAAGCGGTGTGTCAGTCGACATTAATGCTGGCTGACACATCGCATTCGCGAGCAAGCCCGCTCCCACATTTTGTTTTGTGGTGTCTCAAATGGCTTGTATGGACATGTACATCGCCGCTGACCCAAGGGTCTGTCCGTCAGCGATATCACCTCTCGTATTTCTGTTTGGCGCCCGCACGCCTATAATGGCTGCCTTTTTCGCCCAATGATTTTGCGGAGCTGGTGATGGCCGAACGTAAGGCGTCTGTCGAGCGCGACACTCTGGAAACCCAGATCAAAGCCTCGATCAACCTCGATGGCACCGGTAAGGCCCGATTTGATATCGGTGTTCCTTTCCTTGAGCACATGCTGGACCAGATCGCCCGTCACGGGTTGATCGACCTGGATATCGTCAGCAAGGGCGACCTGCATATCGATGATCACCACACCGTGGAAGACGTCGGTATCACCCTCGGCCAGGCCTTCACCCAGGCCATCGGCGACAAGAAAGGCATCCGTCGCTACGGCCACGCCTACGTGCCGCTCGATGAAGCGCTGTCGCGCGTGGTGATCGACTTCTCCGGCCGTCCTGGCCTGCAGATGCACGTTCCGTATACCCGCGCCACCGTCGGCGGTTTTGACGTCGACCTGTTCCAGGAATTCTTCCAGGGCTTCGTCAACCACGCCAACGTCACCCTGCACATCGACAACCTGCGTGGCCACAACACCCACCACCAGATCGAAACCGTGTTCAAGGCTTTCGGCCGCGCGCTGCGCATGGCCGTGGAGCTCGATGACCGCATGGCCGGGCAAATGCCATCGACCAAGGGCGTTCTGTAATGCAGACAGTTGCGGTTATCGATTACGGCATGGGCAACCTGCACTCGGTGGCCAAGGCCCTCGAGCACGTCGGTGCCGGCAAGGTGCTGATCACCAGCGATGCCAGCGTGATTCGCGAAGCCGACCGGGTGGTTTTCCCCGGCGTCGGTGCGATTCGCGATTGCATGGCGGAGATCCGTCGCCTGGGCTTCGACTCGCTGGTACGTGAAGTCAGCCAGGACCGTCCGTTCCTCGGCATCTGCGTCGGCATGCAAGCCTTGCTCGACCACAGCCAGGAGAACGACGGCGTCGACTGCATCGGCCTGTTCCCGGGCGAGGTGAAGTTCTTCGGCAAGGACCTGCGTGAAGACGGCGAACACCTGAAAGTCCCGCACATGGGCTGGAACGAAGTGAAGCAGACGGTCAATCACCCGCTGTGGCACGACATCCCGGACATGGCGCGCTTCTACTTCGTGCACAGCTACTACATCGCCGCCGCCAACGCGCGCCAGGTGGTGGGCAGCGGTCACTACGGCGTCGATTTCGCCGCGGCACTGGCCGATGGCTCGCGTTTCGCCGTGCAGTTCCACCCCGAGAAGAGCCATACCCACGGCCTGCAACTGCTGCAGAACTTCGCGGCGTGGGACGGTCGTTGGTAAATGGCTGTCAAGAAATCCAAGCCGTCGATCCTCACGCTCACCCCTGAGCAGGAGGCCGAGGCCAACCGCAAGATAAAGCGCTTCATGGAAGATCGCTTTGACCTTGACCTGGGCTCGTTCGAGGCGGCCGAGATTCTTGAGCTGTTTACCCGCGAAATTGCTCCGCACTATTACAACAGGGCGATTTTCGATGTGCAGACACACCTCAAAGAGAGGTTCGAAAGCATCGAAAGCGACCTGTGGGCGCTCGAAAAAAGCAGCTGAAAGCTTCAAGCTTCAAGCTGCAAGAGAGAAACATACACACGCATGCTTGCAGCTTGTGGCTTGCAGCTTGCAGCTCTTTTGACGAAGGAAAAAGCATGCTGATTATTCCCGCTATCGATCTTAAAGACGGTGCCTGTGTTCGTCTGCGCCAGGGCCGCATGGAAGATTCCACAGTGTTCTCCGATGACCCGGTGAGCATGGCTGCCAAGTGGGTGGAGGGCGGTTGCCGCCGTCTGCATCTGGTCGACCTGAACGGCGCTTTCGAAGGCCAGCCGGTCAACGGCGAAGTGGTCACCGCCATCGCCAAGCGCTATCCGAACCTGCCGATCCAGATCGGCGGCGGCATCCGCTCGCTGGAAACCATCGAGCACTATGTCAAGGCTGGCGTGAGCTACGTGATCATCGGCACCAAGGCCGTGAAAGAGCCGGCTTTCGTCGCTGAAGCCTGCCGCGCGTTCCCGGGCAAGGTGATCGTCGGTCTCGACGCCAAAGACGGCTTTGTCGCCACCGACGGCTGGGCCGAGATCAGCAAGGTGCAGGTGATCGACCTGGCCAAGCAGTTCGAAGCCGACGGTGTGTCCGCCATCGTTTATACCGACATCGCCAAAGACGGCATGATGCAGGGCTGCAACGTACCGTTCACCGCCGCGCTGGCGGCTGCCACCACGATCCCGGTGATCGCGTCCGGCGGCATCCACAACCTGGGCGACATCAAGACCCTGCTCGACGCCAAGGCGCCGGGCATCATCGGTGCAATTACGGGCCGCGCGATTTATGAGGGCACTCTGGATGTTGCTGAGGCTCAAGCGTTCTGCGACAGCTACGCGGCCAGCTCCAAGCTGTAAGCTTCAAGCTGCAAGTTAAAAACGCGACGCGATTCGCTCTTACTTGCAGCTCGTAGCTTGAAGCTTGCAACTCTTGATCGGAGATTAAGTCTTATGGCGTTAGCCAAGCGCATCATCCCTTGCCTGGACGTGGACAACGGCCGGGTGGTCAAGGGTGTGAAATTCGAAAACATCCGCGACGCCGGTGACCCGGTGGAAATCGCCCGTCGCTACGACGAGCAGGGTGCCGACGAGATTACCTTTCTCGACATCACCGCCAGCGTCGACGGCCGCGATACCACGCTGCACACCGTCGAGCGCATGGCCAGCCAGGTGTTCATCCCGCTGACCGTCGGCGGTGGCGTGCGCACCGTGCAGGACATCCGCAACCTGCTCAACGCCGGTGCGGACAAGGTCTCGATCAACACCGCCGCGGTGTTCAATCCGGAGTTCGTCGGCGAGGCAGCAGCGCATTTCGGCTCGCAGTGCATCGTCGTGGCGATCGACGCGAAGAAGGTTTCCGCGCCAGGTGAAACCCCGCGCTGGGAAATCTTCACCCACGGCGGCCGCAAGCCGACCGGCCTCGATGCTGTCGAGTGGGCGAAGAAGATGGAAGGTTTGGGTGCCGGTGAAATCCTGCTGACCAGCATGGACCAGGACGGCATGAAAAACGGCTTCGACCTGGGCGTGACCCGCGCCATCAGCGATGCGCTGGGCATTCCGGTGATCGCATCCGGCGGCGTCGGCAACCTGCAGCACCTGGCCGACGGCATCCTCGAAGGCCACGCCAGCGCGGTGCTGGCGGCGAGTATTTTCCACTTCGGCGAATACACCGTTCAGGAAGCAAAGGCCTACATGGCGCATCGCGGAATCGTGATGCGCTGAACATTCCGATGCAGGCCAGTGGACATCATGGCGGGCTCAAGGCACTCTTGGGTACGCCATGGATTTCGGTAGCCAGACATGCTTAAACGCCTTCTTCTCGCCCTTGCCAGTACTTGCGTGTTGTTGACTGGCGGGGCTCACGCTGATGATCGTCCCGATACCGACATGGTGTTGCTGACGGAAAACTTCCCGCCGTACAACATGGCCAAGAACGGCAAGAACTTCGCCCAGGACGAGAACATCAATGGCATCGCCACTGACATCGTCCGCGAGATCTTCAAGCGTGCCGACATCTCCTACAGCCTGACGCTGCGCTTCCCCTGGGAGCGAATCTACAAACTCACCCTGGAAAAACCCGGCTACGGCGTGTTCGTCATGGCCCGCCTGCCGGACCGCGAAAAGCTGTTCAAGTGGGTTGGTCCGATCGGCCCGGACGACTGGATCATGCTGGCCAAGGCTGACAGCAAGATCACCCTCGAATCCCTGGACGATGCGCGCAAGTACAAGATCGGCGCCTACAAGGGCGATGCGATTGCCGAGACTTTGACCAAACAAGGCTTGAAGCCGGTGGTGGTCCTGCGCGATCAGGACAACGCGAAGAAACTGGTCAACGGCCAGATCGACCTGTGGGCCACAGGCGACCCGGCCGGCCGTTACCTGGCGAGGCAGGACGGCGTGACCGGGCTCAAGACGGTGTTGCGTTTCAACAGTGCCGAACTCTATCTGGCACTGAACAAGGACGTGCCGGACGAAGTCGTCTCCAGGCTGCAGGCAGCGCTGGACCAGCTGCGCAAGGAAGGCGGCGTGGACGACATCATGGCGCGCTATCTGTAACGACCGGATCCACTGCCGGTTGCGCCGGGGCGGGAGCCTCTTCTTCTGTTTCCGGCGGGTATTCGCTCAGGGACAGGCTGTCGATATCGGTGTAGAGGACGTCGTTGGCCACTTGGGTGCCGTCCTCGCGCAGCAGCCTGTAGCCACTTTCAATCACATGAACCGCCAGACTGGTTTTTTTCGCGATGCGGGTGATGACCTCGACGGCAGCCGAGGTTGTCCAGCCGATGTGCGAGGTTTCGGTGTGGGTGAACGCCTTGCCCAATTTCGCCGAGAAGCGCATCGACGATGACAGTAGCGTATGCAGGGCCATCGGATTCGATACGTAGAGCGGCCACTCGGAGGAGACCCTGATGGTGGTGACCTCGGTGAATGCCTCCAGCGACTCCATTCTCTGCGCGCGCGGCGCGGTCCATTTGAAGGTCTGGCCAGTGGTGCCGGTATTGTGACCATGACCCACGAGCACATAGCGATCCGATCTTTGCAGGCGGTAGAAGGGCGATGTCCGGAATTGCTCCAGCGGCGCCAGGGCGGGGTCTATGACCGTGAACCACGGCAGGTGGGCTGTTTGCGTGAGGATGGCGGGTTCTTCGGGGGCAGGCGATTCATGGCCCAGGAGAATGGGGCGCGCGGGCGGGGTATCGATGTGCATGGGTATCGGCGCGCGCAGTGAGTACGCCGCGGTATTGGCTGCCGGCCTGCCATGGCTTTTGACGCCGATGAAGGTGCCCGGCGAAAAGTAAATCTCACCGGCTTCGGCGCTCGGTGGTTCGATGGCCCAGGCGCTGAAATCCTGGCTGGCGCCACTGCCGCTGTCGCTCCAGATCTCTCTGCTGACGCTGGATGCGACCACCAGATCCTCCCGCACGCAGCGCACAGTGTTGGTCAGCGGTTTGTCGCGGCCATTGGAGCAGACCATGCCCATGGCCACGTAGCCGGCGGGAGGAATCGGGCGCCATACGGTGCAGTCGGCGTCCGCGCCGGAGCTTGAGTCTTTCCAGACCCGCTCGAAGTCATCCGGGGCGCTGAGCGCTTTGTCCGGCGACGTATCGCCGTCTTCTGCAGGGCCTTCGCAAACCACGGCGACAATGATCTTGCCGTTGATGTTGTCGAAGCCGGGAGCGGCAAAGTCGCCGAGTGGGAAATAGCCGGGCAGGGCGTCGGGAGCGGGGGTGGGGCGCCAGAAGCTTCCAGGCTTGGAGTCGGAGCCCTTGCTGTCCCAGATGCGGTGGAATTCGGTGGTGAAGTTGATCAGCAGGTTGCCGAGCTTGATCGGTGGTTTTTGTCCGGTGGGCGATGGTGCGTTTTCGCGGGTTTGCATGGTCGATCCTGATCCTGGAGGAGTGAGCCCTCACTATCAGGAGCCAGGGCAGGTGCCTGGCGGTAATTACTTATTCAGCGGTAAACGCCGTCCTTGCCATGGGCGGCCGTGGCCCGGTTGCTGCGCACGCTGATCATCTGCCGGATATCGATCCAGTCGATGCCCTGGGCCTTGAGCTTGGGCAGCTCGCGTTCCAGCACCGCCAGGGTCTGCGGATACGGATGGCCGATCATCACCGCCGAACCCTGCTTGCGCGCCAGATCGATCGCGGTCTGCAATTGGTTGTAGATCGCCGCTTCAGTGCGTTCGTCATCGAGGAACACATCTCGCGACACGCTCGCCAGATCGATCTTCTGCGCCTGCTGCGCCGCGACCGTCTGGGCGCTGGTGCGGCTGTCGACGAAGAACTTGTGGCGCCGTTGCAGCTCGGCCATCAACCACGCCATGGCCGCCGGTTGCGCGGTCATTCGGCTGCCCATGTGGTTATTGATGCCGGCGGTGTAGGGCACCATCTTGAAGGCGGCGTTGAGGCGTTTTTCCAGTTCTTCCTGTGGCAATTCAGGGTGCCAGGCAAACGGCCCGGTGGCCGGGTCCATGGGCATGTGCAGGATGACGATCTTGCCGGCGCGATGGGCTTCGCGGGCAAATTCGGTAGCGTGGGGCGTGTCGGGCATGATCGCCGTGGTGACCGGGCCGGGCAGGGCCAGCACGCGACGATCCCGGGGCAGGTTCTGCCCCAGGTCATCGATGATCAGGCTCAGGTAGGCTTTGGTCTTGTGAGGCACCTGTCCGGCGGGTTCTGCGTGAACCGTACCCGCCAGACAGCACAACAGGACGAGGATGAAGCGCAAACCCATCCTCAGCGGCCGGAGGTGATGCTCAGCCCTTTGAGCAGGCTCAGGGCCTGGGCCAACTGGTAATCGTCATCCTGCGGCATCGCCTTGGACTTGCCGCCGGAACCGGTCGGCTTGTCTTCGCCGCCGTTGCCGTTGCCCAGGTGACCCTGCAGGTCGGCTTCCTTGAAGTAGTCGCCGTCCTGCTCGCTGGTGATCTTGGCCTTGCGCACTTCGATGTCCGGGACGATGCCCTGGGCCTGGATCGAGCGGCCGTTCGGCGTGTAGTACAGCGCCGTGGTGATCTTCAGTGCGCGATCGTTGTTGAGCGGCAGCACGGTTTGCACCGAGCCCTTGCCGAAGCTGGTGGTGCCCATGACCACTGCGCGTTTCTGGTCCTGCAGGGCGCCGGCCACGATTTCCGACGCCGAGGCGCTGCCGCCGTTGATCAGCACGACCATTGGCACGGCTTCGCTTTCGTCCTTGCCGGTGGCCGAGAAGCGCAGTTCGGAGTTGGCGATGCGGCCCTTGGTGTAGACGATCAGGCCTTTGGTGATGAAGTGGTCGACCACTTCCACCGCTGCCTGCAGCACGCCGCCCGGGTTGTTGCGCAGGTCGAGCACGATGCCGTTGAGCTTCTTGCCGTTTTCCTTGCGCAGCTTGGCCAGGGCCTTGGAGACCTCTTCGCCGGTCTTGACCTGGAACTGGGTGATGCGGATGTAGCCGTAGCCGGACTCCAGCAGTTGGCTCTTCACGCTCTTCACTTGAATGATGGCGCGGGCCAGGGTCACGTCGAACGGCGTACCGCCGTCGCGTACCAGGGTCAGGGTGATCTTCTGGCCGATCTTGCCGCGCATCTTGTCCACGGCTTCGGTCATGCTCTGGCCGCGAGTCGGCTGGCCGTTGATCTTGACGATGAAGTCGCCGGCCTGAATGCCGGCCTTGGAGGCCGGGGTGTCGTCGATGGGCGACACCACCTTGATGAAACCGTCCTCGGCGCCGACTTCGATGCCCAGGCCGCCGAATTCGCCGCTGGTGCTTTCCTGCAATTCGGCGAAGTCTTCAGGGCCCAGATAGGCGGAGTGCGGATCGAGGTTGCTGAGCATGCCCTTGATCGCGTTTTCCAGCAGGGTCTTGTCGTCCACCGGCTCCACATAGGCAGCCTTGATGCGGTCCATGACCTCGGCGAAGGTGCGCAGCTCTTCCAGCGGCAATGGCGCCTTGGTGGTCGCCGCAGTGCCCGCAGGCGCGGCGGCCGGGGCGGGTTGGGCAGCGATCGCCAGCGGCGCGCCGATCACCAGGGCGATCGTCAGGGCCAGCGAGGTAAGGCGGGACAAATGCAGCATGTCGAACGAACTCCTGAATTAGGCGGCACGCTTATCCTTGCGTGCGGCACCATTGCGCCGGGTCACTGGGGTGGCCCTGCTGACGAATCGCAAAATACAACGCCGGGGTGTCCTGCCCGCCACTGTTACCGACAGTGGAGATGGACTCACCGGCTTTCACCACGTCACCCGCAGACTTGAGCAGCGTCTGGTTGTGACCGTACAAACTCAAAAAACCGTTGCCGTGGTCGAGAATCACCAGCAGCCCGGCACCGCGCAGCCAGTCGGCGAACACCACGCGCCCGCCGTGCACCGCATGTACCGCGCTGCCGGCAGAGGCTCCGATCATCACGCCGTCCCACTTGGTCCGTGCATCGTCGCCACGGGTTTCGCCGAAGCGTGCCAGCAGTCGACCATCGACAGGCCAGGGAAGTTTGCCGCGGGTAGACGCAAACGGACCGCCAAAAGTTTCGCCGGCGCTGGAAACCAGTGCGCCAGGCGTCGATCTGACAGGTTTTCGTGGGGCCTCGTCGCTGGCATCCGCCTGCTCCTGGGCCTCACGTAAGCGCTTTTTTTCGGCTTCCTGCTGGGCGATCAGCGCTTTTTGCCGCGCTTCTTCTGCCTCACGGGCCTGGCGAGCCAGGGTTTCTTCAATGGTTTTAAGGACTTTAGACAGGTCTGCCTGATCCTGCTCGCGGGCTGCCAGTTTTTGGTCGCGAGCCTTCACATCTTCATTGAGCTTGGCCAGGGCTTGCTGGCGCTCTTCGCGGACTTTGTCGAGTTCGCTGCGCTGGGAATCGAGGTTGCCTTGCTGGACCAGCAGCTGGGCCTGTTGCCTGGCGATGTCCTGTTCGACATTGGCCAGCTGACGCAGGGTTTCGTTGAAATTCTTCAGCTGCTCCAGGCGGGCCTGGCTCAGGTAATCGTAATAGGTGAGGGTGCGAGCGAATTTTTCCGGGTTCTGCTGGTTGAGCAGCAGTTTGAGATATTCCTGACGGCCGTTCTGGTAGGCGGCCCGGGCCTGGATGGCGATCAGTCGTTGCTGTTCAGTGCGCGCGCTCTGGAGTTTTTTTTTCTCCGCATCGAGCCGCTGCAGCTCGGATTCGCTCTTCTTGAGCTCTTTTTGCAGGGCTTCGACCTGCTTCTCGAGCTTGCCCATCTCGGTTTCGGTGCCTTTGAGGTCTTTCTGCACGCCGGATTTTTCTTCCTGCAGCTTACTCAGCAGCTTCTTCAGCTCGGCGATGTCCTGGCGCGTGGCTTCCAACTGCTGTTGGGTTTGCGCGCGCTCGTCCGCAAAGGCCGGTTGGAGCAGGCAAGTCAGAGCAAGGGCTATCAGGACGCGAAGCATAGAGGCGGGCAGCACCAGGGATGAGGACGGCCTAGTATGCCCGCCCCACGCTGCAAAAAAAACGCCCAAATGGGGCTGTGTGATAACTGGCCCGAGATGCCGGGGTAATTAATTTTCAAAACCACCACAAACCACTGCGGGAGCGGACTTGCTCGCGAAAGCGCAGTGTCAGTCGCAATCTGCATTACTGACACTGCGCATTCGCGAGCAAGTCCGCTCCCGCAGGGTTTTTGCGGTGTTTGGGCGAGCGGGTTAGACGAGGATCGAAGTCCCGGTCATTTCCGCCGGCTTTTCCAGCCCCAGCAGCTTCAGCATGGTCGGCGCCACGTCCGCCAGCACGCCGCCTTCACGGACTTTGAGGTCGCGCTTGCCGACGTAGATGAACGGCACCGGCTCGGTGGTGTGGGCGGTGTGGGCCTGGCCGGTGGTTTCATCGGACATCTGCTCGACGTTGCCGTGATCGGCGGTGATCAGCGCTTCGCCGCCGACTTTCTCCAGGGCATCAACGATGCGGCCGACGCAGGTGTCCAGGCATTCAACGGCCTTCACCGCTGCCTCGAACACGCCGCTGTGACCCACCATGTCGCCGTTGGCGTAGTTGACCACGATCACGTCGTAGCGCTGGTTTTCGATGGCATCGACGATGCGGTCGGTGACTTGCGGCGCGCTCATTTCCGGCTGCAAGTCGTAGGTGGCGACTTTCGGCGACGGGATCAGGATGCGCTCTTCGCCCGGGAACGGCTCTTCGCGACCGCCTGAGAAGAAGAAGGTCACGTGGGCGTATTTCTCGGTTTCGGCAATGCGCAGCTGGGTCTTGCCGTTTTTCGCCAGGTAATCACCCAGCACGTTGTCCAGGCTGCCCGGGGCGAAAGCCGCAGGGGCCGGGATGCTGGCGGCGTATTGGGTCAGCATCACGAAGCCGGCCAGTTTCGGCTGACGGCTGCGCTCGAATTCCTTGAAATCGTCTTCGACGAATACGCGGGACAGTTCGCGGGCGCGGTCGGCGCGGAAATTCATGAACACCACGGCGTCGCCGTCTTCGACTTTCACCGGCTCGCCGATCGAGGTGGCTTTGACGAACTCGTCGCTTTCGCCGCGCTCGTAGGCCGCTTGCAGGCCTTCCTGGGCCGTGGCGGCGTTGAATTCGCCCTGGCCGTCGACGATCAGGTTGTAGGCCTGGGAAACGCGGTCCCAACGGTTGTCACGGTCCATCGCGAAGTAACGGCCGATGAGGCTGGCGATGCGGCCCTTGCCCAGGGCCTGGAAGGTGGCGTCGAGCAGTTCGATCGACGATTGCGCGCTTTTCGGTGGCGTGTCGCGACCGTCGAGGAACGCGTGCAGGTAGATGTTCTGGGCGCCGCGCTTGGCCGCCAGTTCGGCCATCGCGACCAGATGATCCTGGTGGCTGTGTACGCCGCCATCGGACAGCAGGCCCATGAAGTGCACCGCTTTACCGGCTGCGACGGCTTTATCAACGGCGGCGCAGATGGTCGGGTTCTCGAAGAATTCGCCATCGCGGATCGATTTGGTCACGCGAGTGAAGTCCTGGTACACCACGCGGCCGGCGCCGAGGTTCATGTGACCGACTTCGGAGTTGCCCATCTGGCCGTCCGGCAGGCCGACATCCATGCCGCTGCCCGAGATCAGGCCGTTCGGCACGGTGGCCCACAGACGGTCGAGGACCGGCTTCTTCGCCGCGAACACGGCGTTGGACTCCGGGTTATCGCTGTGACCGAAGCCGTCGAGAATCATCAGGACCAAAGGTTTAGGCGTGGTAGTCATGGAATCCACTCGTGGCTGAATTAAAAAGGGCGATGGAAAAATGGGAGTGGCAGTTTAAAGCGAAGTTCCGGCCACGTCACCGCCGGACGGGGTTTGGCCCACCTTGGGGGCTGTGTATACTGGCCGACATTTTAATGCCCTGGAACCTCCTTCGATGGTTGCTCACCTGATTGAATTCGCCACCAACCACTACATTCTTGTCGGTATCTTCGTCGTACTGCTGGCCCTGCTGATTGCCTATCAGATGCAAGGCGGCGGCCGCAGCCTGAGCACCGGCGAACTGACCGGGCTGGTCAACAAGGACGCCGGCGTTGTCGTCGACATCCGTCCGAGCAAGGATTTTGCCGCCGGTCACATTGTTGGCGCGGTGAACATTCCTCACGACAAACTGGCTGCACGCGTGGGTGAGCTGGAAAAGCACAAGTCCAAGACCATTATCCTGGTCGATGCCATGGGCCAGACCGCCGGTACTCACGCTCGCGAACTGGTGAAAGCCGGTTTCACCGCCGCCAAGCTGTCCGGTGGCGTTTCCAGCTGGAAAGCCGACAATCTGCCGCTGGTGAAGTGACATGAGCCACGTCGTCATCTACTCCAGCGACTACTGCGGCTACTGCTCGCGAGCAAAATTTCTGCTCGAGAACAAAGGCGTGGCCTTCGAGGAGATCAAGGTCGATGGCAAGCCTCAGGTGCGTGCTGCCATGGCTCAAAAAGCGGGACGCACGTCGGTGCCGCAGATCTGGATCGGCGAGCGCCACATCGGTGGCTGTGATGATTTGTTTGCCCTGGAGCGCGCCGGCAAGCTCGATGCGCTGCTCAAGGCCTGAATTCCTACCCAATAAAAGAACCAAGATCAGAAAGGATCTGAGATGACTGACCAACAGAACACTGCAGCTAACGAAGAAGAATCCGCACCGCAATTCTCCTTGCAGCGCATCTACGTACGTGACCTGTCCTTCGAAGCCCCGAAAAGCCCGGCGATCTTCCGCCAGCAGTGGGAGCCGAGCGTCGGTCTGGATCTGAACACCCGTCAGAAGGCACTGGAAAACGATTTCCACGAAGTCGTGCTGACCCTGTCGGTCACCGTGAAGAACGGTGAAGAAGTGGCGTTCATCGCCGAAGTGCAACAGGCCGGTATCTTCCTGATCAAGAACCTGGACGCAGCTTCGATGAGCCACACCCTGGGCGCGTTCTGCCCGAACATCCTGTTCCCGTACGCTCGCGAAGCACTGGATAGCCTGGTGACCCGTGGCTCGTTCCCGGCACTGATGCTGGCGCCGGTGAACTTCGATGCGCTGTACGCGCAAGAGTTGCAGCGCATGCAGGCGGCTGGCGAGACTCCGACTGTTCAGTAAAAAGCTTGGTTTGTCCCATGAAAAAAGCGCCCTTGATGGCGCTTTTTTCATGGGACAAACGAAACCTTCGAGTAGGAGCTGCCGAAGGCTGCGATCTTTTGATCTTGCTTTTAAAAGACAAAAGCAAAAGATCGCAGCCTTCGGCAGCTCCTACAGGGGGCGGCGGGGTTATTTGAAATCGTTCTGGCGCCAGGCTTCGTAAACGGCCACTGCCACGGTGTTGGACAGGTTCAGGCTGCGGCAGCCTTCGCGCATCGGCAGGCGCAGGCGTTGTTCGCCGGGCAGGGCATCCAGTACCTCAGGCGGCAGGCCGCGGCTTTCCGGGCCGAACAGGAAGGCATCGCCCGGGGCGAAGCTGACGTCGTGGAACGGCCGCGAGCCCTTGGTGGTGAAGGCGAACAGCCGTGGGTGGCTCAGGCTTTCCAGGCAGCTGGCCAGGTCCGCGTGGCGTTGCAGGGTGGCATACTCGTGGTAGTCGAGGCCGGCCCGGCGCAAGCGCTTGTCGTCCATTTCGAAGCCCAGCGGTTCGATCAAATGCAGGTGGCAGCCGCTGTTGGCGCACAGCCTGATAACGTTGCCGGTATTCGGCGGAATTTCCGGTTGGAAAAGGATGACGTGAAACATGCACGGCTCCGAAGGTAAAGATGAGCGGCATTCTACGCCGCAAGCGGACTCCCGTTCGAAACAATTCCCTCGGGTGTTGGCGTCGCTGGCGATTGTCGGGTTGATGGTGGGGCTGATGATCGGTCGCCTGACCACCCCCGACCCCAGCGAACTGCAGCAGGTCGAGGTAACGGAAGACGGTCTGGTGGTGTGGTTCAACAATGAACCCAAGACCCATGGCGAAGTCGTCGATGGCAGCGTTGCCTTGCTGTTCGAGGCGCAAGGCAAGGCGCAACAAGGCCAGCTCAAGCTCAACGACAGAAGCGTGAACTGGCGGGTGCGTTTGAGTGGCGGGGGCTTGTTGCTGACGGCGGTGGCGGCCCGGCCGCTGCAGGGCGACTGGGCCGGCAGCGAGGTCGATGACCGCTGGCGGCTGGAGATCCATCTCCGGGAGCAATAAAAGAGGGAATCCCCGGCCTGCCTGTACCAAGGTCCCCAAAAAGGGCGGGTTCGCGCACGGTGACGTGAACCCGGTGTAAAGAGGGAATCCCCGGCCTGCCTGTACCAAGGACCCCAAACCGGCAGGGCTCGCGCATGGCGTCGTGAGCCCGGTGTAAAGTGGAACCCCTGACCTGCCTGTATCAAGGGCCCCAAAAGGGTGGGCTCGTCGCCTGTGCGGTGTGAGCCCGGTGTAAAAGAGGGGATTCCCCGGCCTGCCTGTACCAAGGTCCCCGAAACCGGAGAGTGAACTGATTCACTGATGAGACCTTTGCAGGGGGCGTGCCAGTTTTTAACAAGTTGAAACAGAAACCCGCGCATGAGCGTTGAAAGCCCCGTGATTCGGGGTTTTCGGGTTTTTGGGTGAAGGGGTTTTGTGTGGTTTTTGGGAGGATTCGCGCAGAAGCGGCATGCGCGATTGCGGATCGGGGTGCATTGCGGTGGTGCATGCCGGCCGTAAAAAGCTTCGCGGGCAAGCCTCGCTCCTACAGGTATCGTGCGAAATCCGTAGGAGCGAGGCTTGCCCGCGAATGGGTCTGACTGAAAATGAAGATCCAGAGGCAGATCAGCCCTCATCCCCCTCATCATCATCCCCACCATCGACCTTCATCCCCAACTCCTTGATCTTGCGCGTCAGGGTATTGCGCCCCCAGCCCAGCAAGACCGCGGCATCGCGGCGGCGGCCGGCGGTGTGCTTCAGCGCGGTCTCGATCATGATCCGCTCGAAGGTCGGCACCGCGCTGTCCAGCAGGCTCGACTGCCCGCGGGCCAGCGCCTGGTCGGCCCACTGGCGCAGCGCCTGCTCCCAGTTGGTCACCGGCGCCGAATCCTGGGGCAGGCTCAGCAGCTCCGGCGGCAGGTCGCCGATGTGCACTTCGCGACCGGAAGCCATCACCGTGATCCAGCGGCAGGTGTTCTCCAGCTGACGCACGTTGCCCGGCCACGGCAGGTTCTTCAGGTATTCCTCGGTTTCGTTCTTCAGCAGCTTGGGCTCGACCGCCAGCTCCTGGGCGGCGCGGCTGAGGAAATGCTTGGCCAGGGTCGGGATGTCTTCGCGGCGATCCGACAGGCGCGGGATGTGGATGCGTATCACGTTGAGGCGATGGAACAAGTCCTCACGGAATTTCCCGGCGTGCACCAGGGTTTCCAGGTTCTGGTGGGTCGCGGCGATGATCCGCACATCGACCTTCACCGGCACGTGACCGCCCACGCGATAGAACTCGCCGTCGGCCAGTACGCGCAGCAAGCGGGTCTGGGTGTCGGCCGGCATGTCGCCGATTTCGTCGAGGAACAGGGTGCCGCCGTCCGCCTGTTCGAAACGCCCGCGACGCAGGTTGGCCGCGCCGGTGAACGCGCCTTTTTCGTGACCGAACAACTCCGACTCCATCAGGTCCTTGGGAATCGCCGCCATGTTCAGCGCGATGAACGGCGAGGCCGCGCGCGGGCTGTGGCGGTGCAGGGCGTGGGCCACCAGCTCCTTGCCGGTGCCCGATTCGCCGTTGATCAGCACGGTGATGTTGGAGTGGCTCAAGCGGCCGATGGCGCGAAACACCTCCTGCATCGCCGGCGCTTCGCCGATGATTTCCGGGGTGCGGGTCAGTGCCGGGGCGACTTCCAGGCCCTGCTGTTCCTGGGCGTGCTGGTTGGCGCGCTTGACCAGCGACACCGCTTCGTCGACATCGAACGGCTTGGGCAGGTACTCGAACGCGCCGCCCTGGTAGGACGCGACAGCGCTGTCCAGATCGGAATGCGCGGTCATGATGATCACCGGCAACCGTGGGTGCTGCTCGCGAATCCGTGCCAGAAGGTCCAGGCCGCTGGCGCCGGGCATGCGAATGTCGGAAATGATCACGTCCGGCTGCTGGCGCGCCAGGCGGCTCATCACGCCATCGGCGCTGTCGAAGCTCTGGGTGGTCATGCCTTCCTGCTGCAAGGCCTTTTCCAGAACCCAACGGATAGAACGGTCGTCATCGACGATCCACACGGTTTCACTACGGCTCATGTCGATGTGGCTCCTTGTTCCAGTGGCAGAAAGATCGAGAAGGTGGTGTGGCCGGGGTGGCTGTCACACTCGATCAGGCCCTGGTGCTGGCTGATGATGTTCTGGGTAATGGCCAGGCCCAGCCCGGTACCGTCCGGACGACCGCTGACCATGGGAAAGAAGATGGTTTCCTGAAGTTCCGCAGGAATGCCCGGACCGTTGTCGATGATTTCGATCTTGGTCACCAGGCGATGGCGCACGTGGCCGATGGTGAACTGGCGCATGGTGCGCGAGCGCAGGGTGATGCGGCCCAGGCGCAGCTCGTTCTGGCTGCTGATGGCCTGCATCGCGTTGCGCACGATGTTCAGCACCGCCTGGATCATCTGTTCGCGATCGATCAGTACGTCGGGAATGCTCGGGTCGTAATCGCGCACCAAAGTGATGCAGCCCTGGCTTTCGGCCTCCACCAGCTGGCAGACGCGCTCCAGCACTTCGTGAATGTTGCACATGGCCAGCGACGGCAGCTTGTTGGAGCCGAGCATGCGATCCACGAGGTTGCGCAGGCGGTCAGCCTCTTCAATGATCACATTGGTGTAGTCGCGCAGGCTGTCTTCCGGCAGTTCGCGGGCCAGCAACTGGGCCGCACCGCGAATCCCGCCCAGCGGGTTCTTGATCTCGTGGGCCAGGCCGCGCACCAGCATCTTGCTGGTTTCCTGCTTCGACAGTTGCGCTTCTTCCTTGGTGATCCGCAGCAGGCGGTCACGGGGATGGACTTCGAGCAGCAGCAGCGTGTCGCCGCCGCTGAGGATCGGCGTGACCGCGTAATCCACCGTCAGGGTCTGGCCGGTGAGCGCCGTGAGCATGGCTTCGCGCTTGGTGAACGGGTGCGCCTGCTGGACCGCCTGGCGCAGGGAGTTGAGGGCTTCGGTGGATTCGGTGAACAGCTCGCTGATGAACTGGCCATGGCTGCGCTGACCGCTGATGGCCAGGAGCATTTCCGCCGCCGGGTTCATGTACTCCAGGCGCAACTCGGCGTCGAGCAGGATCGTCGCGGTGGTCAGGTTGTCGAGCAGCAAGCGGTGTAGTGCGTCACTGATGGTCATTCAGGACCTCTTTTGGCGCATGAATGGAAAGCCGATGCGAGGAAACTGCAAGAACCAAACCAAGGCTCCGAAAAGAAGCGTCCGGCCCGTGAAACAGGCGTTTTACGCTCGATTGCGTGGCGCTTCGTCGGCTTTTTCGGGTTGTTTCGAACCAAAATGGGTTGCGATGAAACAATGATGCAGCTAATCGCACCAATATAGTGCGCAAACCTGAACAGGGTTAGAAGAAGCGCAAAAGCGGATTTTTTTCTTCGACGGGCTTCTCGGCGATGGGGCATTCCGGGCGCTGGCCGAAGTCTTCGAGGGTGCAGGGTTTGGCCTTGCGTTTTTGCGCCAGGGACATGCGCAGCATGTGCATCGGCTGATTGGCAGTGCGTTCGACGATTCGATCCTGTTCGTCGAGGATTTCCACGGACAGTTGATGGGTGCCGCGATCGACGTTGGTCAGCGGGAACACCGGGCTCAGGCCGGGCTCGGCCGTGGGTTGGCCATCGAGCAGCAGGCGATAGCGATGACCCTTTTGCAGGCCCGGTTCGCTGGTCACGCTGACAATGATCTCTCCGGCGGTGCTGCGCACGGTGGCGTCCGGCTCCGGCACCAGGATGCGCAGCATGTCGTAGCGCAACTGCGGTTTTTCCGCAGGTTTGCTCGTGGTGGCGAGGGACGGTGCGATATCCGGGGCGGGCATCCGATTGCCGGTGCCCAGCGGCACGCGCTTGGCGTTGCCGGGTTTTGGCTGGTCGGTGAAGACCCGATTGCCCTGGGCGTCGACGTAGGTGAAGACCTCTGCCGAGACGGGCAGGGCGAGCAGGCAGGCGATCAGTAGCCAGGCTTTCAAGGCTTGTGTACCCGTTGCACGGTGAAGGTCGCTGTGGGGCTTTGCTGGATGACCGTCTCTGCGTCGATCACCTGCACGGCCAGACTGTGCAGGCCGCGATCGATGTTGACCAGTTGCAGGGACGGTACGTTGCTCGGCTGGCCGTAGGGCTGCTCGTCCAGCAGCAGCCGGAACAGATGCGGGCCTTGCAGGCGCGGTTTGATCAGCACGTTGACGGTGAAGGTGCCGTTGTTGGCGCGCAGGGCTTCGGTGGTGGGCAGGTTGGTCAGTTCCAGGATTTCGTAGACGCCCTTGGAGGGTTCACGGCTCTCGGCCGTGGCGGTTGGCGCAGGATTATTCGGCGCCTGGGGTTCGACGCTGTTGAGCGGCGGCAGGTCGACCGGCTGTGCGGTTACCCCGTCAGGCGGCTGATTGCTGTAGGCGGTATTGCCGTTGGCGTCGGTGTACTTGTAGATCTGCGCTGCGACGGGCAGGGCGATCAGCAGCAATATGTAGAGAAAACCACGACCCATGAGATTGACCGCAAGCGAAAGCGTTGGGTTGCAGCATAGGTCAGGGTGAGTGGTTGGCCCAGCTTGTTTATTGCCGGGTGTGGAAGAGCAAAGTCTTTTGATTTTTCAGGCATAAAAAAGGCCTCCCGAAGGAGGCCCCTTTTTCACGCCGCTTGCGCAGGCGCTACCGGATTAGCAGCTGTAGTACAGATCGTATTCCAGTGGGTGTACGAAGGTGCGGACCTTGATTTCTTCTTCGCTTTTCAGAGCGATGTAAGCGTCGATGAAGTCGTCGGAGAACACGCCGCCTTTGGTCAGGAACGCACGGCCCTTGTCCAGCTCTTCCAGGGCTTCTTTCAGGCTGCCGCAAACTTGTGGGATCTCTTTCGCCTCTTCTGGCGGCAGGTCGTACAGGTTTTTGTCAGCAGCATCGCCAGGGTGGATCTTGTTCTGGATACCGTCCAGGCCAGCCATCATCAGTGCAGCGAAGCACAGGTATGGGTTGGCAGCCGGATCCGGGAAGCGGGCTTCGATACGGCGAGCTTTAGGGCTCGACACGTAAGGAATACGGATCGAAGCGGAGCGGTTACGGGCCGAGTAGGCGAGCATGACCGGAGCTTCGAAGCCTGGAACCAGACGCTTGTAGGAGTTGGTAGCCGGGTTGGTGAAGCCGTTCAGGGCCTTACCGTGCTTGATGATGCCGCCGATGAAGTACAGGGCGGTATCGGACAGGCCGGCATAGCCTTCGCCTGCGAAGGTGTTCTTGCCATCTTTCCAGAGGGACATGTGTACGTGCATGCCCGAACCGTTGTCGCCGTACAGAGGCTTAGGCATGAAGGTCGCGGTACGGCCGTAGGCGTCGGCAACGTTGTGTACAACGTACTTCAGGGTCTGGGTTTCGTCGGCTTTCTTCACCAGGGTGTTGAACTTGACGCCGATTTCATTCTGGCCGGCAGTTGCCACTTCGTGGTGGTGAACTTCGACGGTCAGGCCCATTTCTTCCAGTGCGTTGCACATGGAGGTACGGATTTCGTGGTCGTGGTCGAACGGCGGAACCGGGAAGTAGCCGCCTTTGACGCCTGGACGGTGGCCTTTGTTGCCGCCTTCCACGTCCTGGTCGGACATCCAGGAGCCTTGTTCGGAGTAGATCTTGAACATGGAACCGGAGATGTCGGACTTGAATTTCACCTGGTCGAAGATGAAGAACTCTGGTTCCGGACCGGCGTAGGCGGTGTCACCGATACCGGTGGACTTCAGGTACTCTTCGGCGCGCTTGGCGATCGCACGTGGGTCGCGGTCGTAGCCTTGCATGCTCGATGGGTCGACGATGTCGCAAACCAGGATCAGGGTCGGCTCTTCGGTGAACGGGTCCAGTACGGCGGTGCTGTCGTCCGGCATCAGGATCATGTCGGAGGCTTCGATGCCTTTCCAGCCAGCGATGGAGGAACCGTCGAACATCTTGCCGACTTCGAAGAAGTCGTCTTCCAGCGCGTCGCGAGCCGGCATGGTCACGTGGTGCTGAGTACCGCGGGTGTCCGTGAAGCGCAGATCAATCCACTTGACGTCATGATCTTTAATGAGTTGAACCGACTTCGACATACTGTCCTCCGGGGTGGCTTAGGGCGGTAATGGATGCCCTTAAATGTTTGTGATGCCGGCGCGAATACTCTGCCAAGGCAACCTGCCTCACAAGGGAGCAAATTGCATGCCAGTGCCCCAGCATGGGTTTTTTGCCCCAAATTCACGCTTATTAAGGCGTTGAGCCCATAAAAGCGGAAATTATCGCCCCTTAATGTGGCGCCAAAAACCCAAAGTGAACCGTTTTGGTGCATGTGAAACCTTCTGCACATTAATTGGTTAAACCTTGAGCAATTTCCGCTATAATCCGCGCCCCCCTTTTTCGGCTGGCCCTGCGCGCGCTGTTTTCATGAAACTAATCGTAAAAGTCTTCCCCGAGATCACCATCAAGAGTCGCCCTGTCCGGACGCGTTTCATCCGTCAGTTGGGCAAGAACATCCGTGCCGTGCTCCGCGACCTGGACCCGGCTGTGGTGGTGAACGGCGTATGGGACAACCTCGAGCTGGAAACCCGCGTCACCGACCCCAAGGCCCTGAAAGAGATGGGCGAGCGCCTGAGCTGCATGCCGGGCATCGCGCACTTCCTGCAGATCGACGAGTACCCGCTGGGCGATTTCGACGACATCGTCGAAAAGTGCAAGCAGCACTACGGTGATGCACTGGCCGGGAAAATCTTCTCCGTGCGCTGCAAGCGCGCCGGCAAGCACCCATTCAGTTCGATCGACGTCGAGAAATACGTCGGCAGCCAGCTGCGTCGCCAGTGCGGTGCCGCCGGCATCGACCTGAAAAAGCCTGAAATCGAAGTGCGCATCGAAGTTCGCGACCAACGGTTGTTCGTGATCCACAGCCAGCACAACGGCATCGGCGGCTACCCCTTGGGTGCGCTGGAGCAGACCCTGGTGCTGATGTCCGGCGGTTTCGACTCCACCGTGGCGGCCTACCAGATCATGCGCCGCGGCCTGATGGCCCACTTCTGCTTCTTCAACCTGGGCGGACGTGCCCACGAACTGGGCGTCATGGAAGTCGCGCATTTCATCTGGAAGAAGTACGGCAGCTCGCAACGCGTGTTATTTGTCAGTGTGCCGTTCGAGGAAGTGCTGGGAGAAATTCTCGGCAAAGTCGATAACAGTCATATGGGCGTAGTATTGAAGCGTATGATGTTGCGCGCTTCCTCGCAGATTGCCGATCGACTGCACATCGACGCGCTGGTCACCGGTGAGGCGATCTCCCAGGTATCGAGCCAGACGCTGCCGAACCTGTCGGTGATCGACTGCGTGACCGACAAGCTGGTGCTGCGCCCGCTGATCGCCAGTCACAAGCAGGACATCATCGACACGGCCATCGACATCGGCACCGCCGATTTCGCCCGGCACATGCCGGAGTACTGCGGGGTGATTTCGGTCAATCCGAAAACCGCGGCCAAGCGCTACCGCGTGGAACACGAAGAGAAAGAATTCGACATGGCTGTGCTCGAGCGCGCGCTCGAGAACGCCAAGCTGGTCCCTATCGATCGGGTGATCGACGAACTGGGCCAGGACATTCAGATTGAAGAAGTCAGCGACGCGCTGGCCGGTCAGATCGTGATCGACATCCGCCACCCGGATGCCGCCGAGGATGACCCGCTGGAACTCGCTGGCATCGAGGTACGAACGATGCCGTTTTATGCACTGAACGCTCGTTTCAAGGAACTGGCGCCTACTCGCCAGTACCTGTTGTATTGCGACAAAGGCGTGATGAGTCGCCTGCATGCCCACCATCTGCTCAGTGAGGGGCATGCCAATGTGCGCGTTTATCGACCGAGCTAAGTGCCCGGGGCTGTTTGCCTGTGGCCTGCGTCACCGGCCCCCCGATGCCACCGTCAAGCTGTAACGGCTTTCACGGACGCTACTGTTAATCGCTGCCAAGACTTGTCAGCACACCGAATCCTCTGATCGAGATACACAAGTGATCGAAAATCTACGCAACATCGCCATCATTGCCCACGTTGACCACGGTAAAACCACCCTGGTAGACAAACTCCTGCGTCAGTCCGGCACCCTGGAGCGCAACGAGCTCAACGACGAGCGCGTGATGGACTCCAACGACCAGGAAAAAGAGCGCGGCATTACCATTCTGGCGAAAAACACCGCCATCAACTGGAACGGCTACCACATCAACATCGTGGACACCCCGGGCCACGCCGACTTCGGCGGCGAAGTAGAGCGCGTAATGTCGATGGTCGACTCCGTTCTGCTGCTGGTTGACGCTCAAGACGGCCCTATGCCGCAGACCCGTTTCGTGACCAAGAAGGCTTTCGAAGCCGGTCTGAAGCCAATCGTCGTGATCAACAAGGTCGACCGTCCGGGCGCGCGTCCTGACTGGGTTCTGGACCAGATCTTCGACCTGTTCGACAACCTGGGTGCCACCGACGAACAGCTGGACTTCAAAGTCGTCTACGCCTCGGCCCTGAACGGCATCGCCGGTCTGGACCACACCGACATGGCCGAAGACATGACCCCGCTGTACCAGTCGATCGTCGACAACGTTCCAGCGCCGGCTGTTGACCGTGACGGTCCGTTCCAGATGCAGATCTCCGCTCTGGACTACAACAGCTTCCTGGGTGTTATCGGTGTTGGCCGTATCGCCCGTGGTCGCGTCAAGCCGAACACTCCGGTTGTCGCCATCGACACCGAAGGCAAGAAGCGCAACGGCCGTATCCTGAAGCTGATGGGTCACCACGGTCTGCACCGCATCGACGTCGAAGAAGCTGCAGCGGGCGACATCGTCTGCATCAGCGGCTTCGAAGAGCTGTTCATCTCCGACACCCTGTGCGACATGAACAACGTCGAAGCGATGAAGCCACTGACCGTTGACGAGCCGACCGTTTCCATGACCTTCCAGGTAAACGACTCGCCGTTCTGCGGTAAAGAAGGCAAGTTCGTGACCTCCCGTAACATCAAGGAGCGTCTGGACAAGGAACTGCTGTACAACGTTGCCCTGAAAGTTGAAGAAGGCGACTCCGCCGACAAGTTCAAGGTTTCCGGTCGTGGTGAGCTGCACCTGTCGGTTCTGATCGAAACCATGCGTCGCGAAGGCTTCGAAATGGCTGTAGGCCGTCCAGAAGTAATCATCCGCGAAGTGAACGGCGCCAAGCAGGAACCGTTCGAAAACGTGACCATCGACATCCCTGAAGAATCTCAGGGCAAGGTCATGGAAGAGATGGGTCTGCGTAAGGGCGACCTGACCAACATGTCCCCGGATGGCAAGGGCCGTGTACGTCTGGAGTACAACATCCCTGCTCGCGGTCTGATCGGTTTCCGTAACCAGTTCCTGACCCTGACCAACGGTGCAGGCATCCTGACCTCGATCTTCGATCGCTACGACACCATGAAGTCCGGCCACATGTCCGGCCGTCAGAACGGTGTTCTGGTATCGGTAGAAACCGGCAAGGCGCTGACCTACTCCCTGGAAACCCTGCAGGCGCGCGGCAAGCTGTTCGTCGAGCACGGTCAGGAGATCTACAACGGTCAGATCGTTGGTCTGAACAGCCGTGACAACGACCTGGGCGTGAACCCTACCAAGGGCAAGAAGCTGGACAACATGCGTGCTTCGGGTAAAGACGAAACCATCGCTCTGGTTCCACCAGTGCGTTTCACCCTGGAACAGGCTCTGGAGTTCATCCAGGACGACGAGCTGTGTGAAGTGACTCCTAAGTCCATCCGTCTTCGCAAGAAGATCCTGGACGAAGGCGAGCGCACCCGTGCTGCCAAGAAAGCCAAGGCCTAATTAGCCCCGGCTGAACGAAAACGCCCCCGGTCGAAAGGCCGGGGGCGTTTTTGTTTGTCAGGAGCAAAAATCAAAAGATCGCAGCCTTCGGCAGCTCCTACAGGGGAACGCATTCCAATGTAGGAGCTGCCGAAGGCTGCGATCTTTTCAGGCTTAAAACTTTTCCAGGTTCCGCCGCCCGCCGGTCTCACGCACCACTTCCTTGGGCTTGTACGCGCAATACCCCGGCCGCGGGCCGATTTTCGGGTGGTTGCGGCACGTGTCGGGGCGCTTGTCATAAATGGTGCACAGGCGGCTCTTACGATCCAGGTAGTAGCAATCGTTGTTGCTCATGCGCTGCAGCGTGAAGATGCCGGTTTTCTGATTGAAGCGCTCCACCAGCCCTTCCTTTTGCAGGCGCTTGGCGATGTTCTTCGGCGGATCGCCCAGTTCGAACTCATCGACCACGCCGATGCGCACCAGGTCCTTGATCTTGACCTCGACCGGCAGGGTGCAGCAGCTTGATATGCAGGAACCGCACATCGGGGCGGAATATTTCGCCCAGGTTTCGAGGCGGTCGATCTCCGCGGCGGCGATCAGGGTGGGCTTCATCATCGGTTGTTACCAGGCGTGTGCATCAGGGCGCGCGATCATACCGGGACTGGTGGATTTTTGAACAACCTTTCGCCAGTTTTTTCAGGCGCCAGGCAATAAGGATGTTAAACCGGCACAACACCTGCATCGTTTCAAGCTCACGACAAACAATTGCCGGACCGTTCGCACTAACTGGAAAAACTGCCGAACCAGAGCCTCTACCGCCTGTCAGACCGTCTAGGCTCAGACAACTCCAAGCTCGCTCGAGGTCCAATCGATGACTCAGGAACCACTTGTTCGCGAAGCAGAGGTGGCCGCATTCCGCGACGCCGTCTTGACCAAACTCACCTATGCGGTGGGCAAAGACCCTGATCACGCCTTCGACCACGACTGGTTCGAAGCCATTGCGCTGGCAGCGCGCGATCACATGGTCGAGCACTGGATGGACCACACGCGGCAGATCTACCGCAAGGGTCAGAAGCGGGTTTACTACCTCTCCCTGGAATTTCTCATCGGCCGGCTGCTCTACGACAGCCTGAGCAACCTCGGCCTGCTCGATGTGGCGCGCGAGGCGCTGACAGAGCTGGGCGTCGACCTGGAGCGCATCCGCATGCTGGAGCCCGACGCGGCGCTGGGCAATGGCGGCCTCGGACGCCTGGCGGCGTGCTTCATGGAAAGCATGTCGACCTTAGGGATCGCCGGTCACGGCTACGGCATCCGTTATGAACACGGCCTGTTCCGTCAGGCGATTGTCGACGGCTGGCAGCAGGAGCAAACCGAGCACTGGCTGGATTTCGGCAACCCCTGGGAGTTCGAGCGTCCGGAGGTGGTCTACCCGATCGGCTTTGGCGGCAGCGTCGAAACCGTGACCGACAGCGAGGGCAAGACCAAGCAGGTCTGGCATCCGGCGGAAACCGTGCGGGCCATTGCCTACGACACGCCGGTGGTCGGCTGGCGTGGAGCGAGTGTGAACACCCTGCGCCTTTGGCGGGCACGGGCCATGGAAGATCTGCACCTGGAGCGCTTCAACGCCGGCGACCACCTGGGCGCGGTGGCGGAAGTGGCCCGGGCCGAAAGCATCTCCCGCGTGCTCTACCCGGCGGACAGCACCGAAGCCGGTCAGGAATTGCGCCTGCGCCAGGAGTATTTCTTCGTCGCCGCTTCCTTGCAGGACTTGCTGCGCCGCCATCGCAACATGCACACCTCGGTGCTGACGCTTAGCGATCACGCGGCCATCCAGCTCAATGACACCCACCCTTCGATCGCCGTCGCCGAACTGATGCGGCAACTGGTCGACGTCTATGACGTGGCCTGGGACGCCGCCTGGGAAATCACCGTCGGGACCCTGGCCTACACCAACCACACCCTGTTGCCCGAGGCGCTGGAAACCTGGCCGGTAGGCCTGATGGAGCGCATGCTGCCGCGGCACATGCAGATCATTTACCTGATCAACGCCCAGCACATCGACTCGCTGCGGGCCAAGGGCATCCACGATTTCGACGTGCTGCGCGCGGTGTCGCTGATCGAAGAGGACAACGGTCGCCGCGTGCGCATGGGCAACCTGGCGTTCCTCGGTTCCCACAGCGTCAACGGCGTGTCCGGGCTGCATACGCAGTTGATGCGCAAGACGGTGTTCTCCGAGCTGCACAAGCTCTATCCGCAGCGGATCAACAACAAGACCAACGGCATCACCTTCCGCCGCTGGCTGTTCCAGTCCAACCAGGAATTGACCTCGATGCTGGTCGATGCCCTCGGCCCGCAAGTGCTGGACGGTCCCGAGGAGCGTTTGCTGGCCCTGGAACCGTTCGCCGAGAAGAGTTCATTCCGCAAGGCCTTCGCCGAACAGCGCCTGCACAGCAAGAAGGCCCTGGCGTACATCATTCATGAACGGCTGGGCGTGGCGGTCAATCCGGCGGCGATGTTCGACGTGCAGGTCAAGCGGATCCACGAATACAAACGCCAGCTGCTCAACCTGATGCACACCGTGGCACTGTACCAGGCGATTCGTGCCGAGCCTGAAATCGACTGGGTGCCGCGGGTGAAGATCTTCGCCGGCAAGGCCGCGGCCAGTTATCACCAGGCCAAGCTGATCATCAAGCTGACCAACGACATCGCCCGGGTGGTGAACAACGACCCGACTGTGCGCGGTTTGCTCAAAGTGGTGTTCTTGCCCAACTACAACGTCAGCCTGGCGGAGAGCATCATTCCGGCGGCGGACTTGTCCGAGCAGATTTCCACCGCGGGCTTCGAGGCCTCGGGCACCAGCAACATGAAGTTCGGCCTGAACGGCGCGCTGACCATCGGTACCCTGGACGGCGCCAACGTGGAAATGTGCGAGCGCATCGGTCCCGAGCACATGTTCATCTTCGGCCTCAGCGCCCAGCAGGTGGAGGCGCGCAAACAGAATCACGAGTTCAGCGCGGTGCCGGACATCGCCGCGTCCCATCGGCTCAATGACGTCTTGCAGGCGATTCGCGGCGGGGTGTTCTCGCCGGATGATCCGACGCGTTACGCCGGGCTGATCGACTCGCTGGTGGACTACGACCGCTTCTTTGTCTGCGCCGATTTCGACTCCTACTGGAACGCGCAGATGCGGGTCGAAGCCCATTGGCACGACTCCCAGCAGTGGTGGCGTTCAGCGGTGCTGAACACCGCGCGCATGGGCTGGTTCTCCTCGGACCGGACGATTCGCGAATACGCCACGGATATCTGGAAGGCGTTGGGATAAACTCCACGTCTTAAAAGCGCAAAAGATCGCAGCCTTCGGCAGCTCCTACATTGGAATTCGTTCCCTGTAGGAGCTGCCGAAGGCTGCGATCTTTTTGGGCTGGCTACGCTAGTCTTTCAGGATTGCGATCAAGGATTTCGCCTCATGCAATGGATGTTGATGCTGATTGGCCTGGTGCTGGGCTGGATACTCGATGAGTCATTCGGCGATGCGCTGCTGGGCGCTTTGTTCGGGTTGTCGGTGGGGCAGGCCGTTCGCATTGCCCGGTTGGGTTCGCAGGCCAATGAGCAGCAGAAATTGCTGGAGCAGGCGCAGGTCGCATTGCATGGCGTAGAGCAGCGGCTGGCCTTGCTGGAGGTGTCTGGCGTCACGGCGCCCGAGGCGCCTCAACCCGTCAGCGATAATGCGCCCGAAATCGTCCCCCCTGTTCAATCCCCTGAGCTGGTCTGGGAGCTGCCGCCAGACCTTGAGCCGGCGCAACCGCTGCCGGACGACCCGTGGAAATCCACATCCACGCCGCGCCAAGCGCAACAACCCGCCACCCCCCAGGAGCCCAACGTCATCGAACGCGCCATCAGCGCCGCTCGCGCGTGGCTGTTTGGCGGCAACACCGTATTGCGGGTCGGCGTGGTGCTGTTGTTCCTCGGCTTGGCCTTCCTGCTGCGCTACGCCACCGAAGGCGTGGTGGTGCCGGTCGAGTTGCGTTATGCCGGCGTCGCGGCCGCCGCGTTGGGTCTGTTGGGCCTGGGTTGGTGGCTGAGGGCACGCAACGGCAATTACGCGTTGATCCTGCAAGGCACCGGGGTTGCGGTGCTGTACCTGACGGTCTTCGCCGCGATGCGCCTGCACCCGTTGCTGGATCCCTCGGCAGCGTTCGGGCTGCTGGTGGCGGTGACGGTGTTCTCGGCCATTCTCGCCATCACTCAGGACTCCATCGGGCTGGCTGCCGCCGCCGCGCTGGGCGGTTTCGCCGCACCGCTGCTGGCGTCCACCGGTGAGGGCAGCCACGTCGCGCTGTTCAGCTATTTCGCCCTGCTCAACGCCGGCATTCTGGCCACCGCCTGGTTCAAGGCCTGGCGCCTGCTCAACGTGATCGGTTTCGTCGGCACCTTCGGCATCGGCTTTGCCTGGGGCGCGCGTTCCTACACGCCGCAGCTGCTGTGGAGCACCGAGCCGTTCCTGATTCTGTTCTTCCTGATGTACCTGGCCATCGGCCTGCTGTTCGCCCGGCGCAAGCTGCTGGAAACGAACGATGCACCGCAACAGGACAGTCGCGATGCGTTGTTGCGCTGGTCGGCGCACAAGGGCGATTACGTCGACGGCACGCTGCTGTTCGGGCCGCCGCTGGTGGGCTTCGGCTTGCAGTTCGCGCTGGTGCAACACATGGAATTCGCCGCCGCCTTCAGCGCTCTGGCGCTGGGCATCCTCTACATGGGCCTGGCCCGTTTGCTGTACGCAGGTCGCACCGTGCTGCTGGCGGAAACCTGCCTGGCCATTGGCGTGATTTTCACCAGCCTGGCGATTCCTTTGGGATTGGATGCACGCTGGACCACCGCCGCCTGGGCAGTGGAAGGCGCGGGGATTTTCTGGCTCGGCCTGCGCCAGCAACGGCGGATGGCCCGAGTCTTTGCCTTGCTGCTGCAACTGGGCGCGGCGCTGGCGTTCTTCAGCGAGCTGGGCGAGGGCGAGAGCAGCCTGCTCAAGGGCGTGCCGCTGGGTGCGCTGATGCTGGGTGTGGCGCTGCTGTTCAGCTTCCTTCAATTGCACAAGGCTTCGCCCGAGCGCACGTCGTCGTGGGAGCGCAAGGGCTCGCCGGTGCTCGCGTGTCTTGGCCTGTCGTTCCTCTATCTGTTGGCGCCGCTGTTTTTCTTCGCCCAGGGCACGGCGATCAGTTGGGCGTTGGCCGGGTTGATCACCTTGTTTGTCGGTCTGCCGCTGGCGTCGCGGACCTTTGTGTTTACGGCCATGGCCGTGCAATTGCTCGGTGGCGTGGTGTTTCTGGTGGGTGGCCTGCTGTTCGAGGAAGGTTTGCGTCCGTTGGCCCACGGCGGTTTCTGGGCGCCGCTGATGCTGGGTATCGCGGGTCTGGTCGGGGCCTGGCGCTTGCAGGTTGGCAGTTCTGCCTTCGCTGGCATCAACCTGCAGCGATTGTCCGAGGGCCTGCTGTTTTGGGGCGCTGCCTGGTGGGCGTTCGCGTGGAGCAGTGAGGTGCTGCGTTTCGCCCCGATGCATCTGCAAGCGACGCTGTTGTTAACCGCCGCGGCGCTCAGCGTTGCGCTATGGGCGGTGCTGGCGCTGCGCCTGAAATGGCCGGCGCTGGGCTTGCTCTGCACGCTGTTGATTCCCGCTGCGGCTCTGGTGCTGCTGGCCGCCTGGCATTCGCGTTATCACCCGGCCGCCGACTTCGGCTGGCTGGCGTGGGCGGTGCTGTTCATCGTGCATTTCCTCTCGCTGCGCCGTCTGGCGCCGATGTTGCCGGCGTGGGCCTTGAGTGGT
Organism: Pseudomonas sp. C1C7; assembly: GCF_013359595.1. Lineage (GTDB taxonomy): Bacteria > Pseudomonadota > Gammaproteobacteria > Pseudomonadales > Pseudomonadaceae > Aquipseudomonas. The sequence continues at coordinate 192,755 of NZ_JABFMP010000007.1, forward strand.
GCACACGTCATGGGTTGCTGGCTGCTGATCGGCGTGCTGGCGCTGGAGCTGCGTTACGGTCTGCTGCTGATGTCCGAGCAGTACAACGCCTGGCGCTGGCTGGGTTGGGCGATCCTGCCGAGCCTGTATCTGGTGATGATCGCCGCGCCGCGAAACTGGCCGTGGCCGGTGTCGGCGCATTCACGCGAGTACCGGGTTCTGGCGGCGGTCCCGCTGGCGCTGTTGATGCTGGGCTGGTTCTGGCTGGCGAATATCTTCAGCGAAGGCAACGCCGAGCCGCTGCCGTATGTGCCATTGCTCAACCCGCTGGAGCTGGGCCTGTTGTTTGCCCTGTTCGGCGTCTACGTCTGGTCACGCAGTGTTTCGACGCAGTTGGCGCTCGACAAGCGTTACCTGAATCTGGCCACGCAAATGATCGTCGGCGTTTCGCTGTTCGCCTTCTTCACCGCCATGGTGATGCGCGCGGCCCATCACTGGAGCGGCGTGCCGTTCGAGCTGGATGCGTTGCTCGAATCGATGCGGGTCCAGGCCGGGCTGTCGATCGTCTGGACCCTGATGGCCCTGGCGCTGATGATCGGCGGGCACCTGCGCCGTCGTCGCGAAGTCTGGCTGATCGGCGCGGCGCTGATCGGTGTGGTGGTGGCCAAACTGTTCTTTGTCGAATTGAGCAACCGCGGCGGACTCGCCCGGATCGTCTCGTTCATTGGCGTTGGCGTGTTGCTGCTGGTGGTGGGCTATTTCGCCCCGCTGCCGCCCAAGCGCGCCGAAGCGTTGCCGGACGCGGAAAAACCGGCACCCGAAACCGAAGGAGTGTCGTCTTGAGTCAGAAGCTGAACCTGAACTGGTTGGGCGTGGCGGTGATTGGCGTGGCTGCGATGGGGGTTGCGCTGGCGGCGGCTGCCGAGGAAAAGCCGGCGGATTTCGCCACGCAGATTCCGTTGACGGTGAGCGGCAACGGCCCGTGGTATCGCCTGGAGTTGCCTCTGGCCGTTCTGCTCAATGCGCGGCAAACCGATCTGGGCGATGTGCGGGTATTCAACGCCGCGGGTCAGCCGCAGGCGTATTCCCTGGCCCGGGAAGCGGCGAAAACCGACGAGAATCGCACGCTGACCGACGTCAAATGGTTCCCCCTGTACAACTCGGCGGATGACACCGAGCGCGCGCCCAGCGTGCGGGTGCAATCGAGCGCCAATGGCGCGTTGGTCGAGGTCCAGCCCTCCAGCCAGCTGGAGGCAGGCGAGGAAGAATTGCGTGGCTGGCTGCTCGACGCCAGCGCGATCAAGGCGCCGTTACAGCAATTGATACTCGACTGGACCAGCGAACGCGACGGCTTCCAGCGGTTCACCATCGAGGCCAGCGATGACCTGCAGCACTGGCAGTCGTGGGGCGAAGGGCAGGTGGCGCGGCTGACCCTGGCCGACGAGCGGGTCGAGCAACATGAAGTCGGCCTGCCGGGGCAGTCGGCGCGCTATCTGCGGTTGCTGTGGAGCACGCCGCGATCGGCGCCGGTGTTGACTTCGGCGCAGCTGCAAAGCGGCAGTCCGCGCAGCCTGCCACTGCCGTTGTCGTGGTCGCAAGCGCTGGCCGGTAGCTCGGCAAAGGCCGGGGAGTACACCTGGCAGTTGCCGATGGGGCTGAACGTCGAGCGGGTGCAGGTCGCGCTGGATCAATCCAACAGCCTGGCGCCCGTGATCTTGTCCGCGCGGCGCGACAGCAGTTTGCCGTGGCAACCGGTCAGCAATGGTCTGCTCTATCGCCTGACCCAGAACGGCGAGGATGTGGTGCAGAACGAATTGCAGCTCACGGGGCAGCCCGTGCAGCAATTGAAACTGACGGTGGACGAGCGCGGTGGTGGCCTGGGCGAACAGGCGCCGGCCCTGAAGTTCGCCGTGCGCGCCACGCAACTGGTGTTTCTGGCGCGAGGGCCGGGGCCTTATGTGCTGGCGCTGGGCAGTGCGACGGCGAAAGCGGCGAGCCTGCCGTTGTCGATGCTGATTCCCGAGTACAACGCGCAGAAGCTTGCGACATTGGGCAAGGCGTCGGTCGGTGGTGCGGCGGTGGTTGCGCCGGTTGCTTCGCCGGTGCAGGCGCCGGTGGGTACCGACTGGAAGACGTTCGGCCTGTGGGCGGTGTTGCTGCTCAGCGTGCTGTTTCTGGGGGCGATGGCGTACAGTCTGTTGCGCAAGCCGCCTGAAAACACCTGAGAATGGCTGGCGCTGCGCGCCATTCGCGAGCAAGCCCACACATTGGAATGCATTCCCCTGTAGGAGCTGCCGAAGGCTGCGATCTTTTGATCTTGCTCTTTTAAAACAACATCAAAAGATCGCAGCCTTCGGCAGCTCCTGCAGGCTGTATTTCCAGCAGTACAACCGTCCATTTCGAACTACGCTCATCCCCGCGCATGAACTCTCTTCAGCCGATCACGTCTGATAGGAGGCAATGCGCCCCGACTCGCGCTAAACTGCGCGGGTTTTTAGCCCCCCCCATTCCTCGGAGCCTTCCATGTCCCGCGTTACCTTGAGTCGCTATTTGATTGAGCAGACCCGCAGCAACAACACTCCTGCCGATCTGCGCTTCCTGATCGAAGTGGTGGCGCGTGCTTGCAAGGAGATCAGCCACGCCGTTTCCAAAGGCGCCCTGGGCGGCGTCCTGGGCAGCATGGGCACTGAAAACGTTCAGGGCGAAGTGCAGAAGAAGCTGGACGTGATCTCCAACGAAATTCTGCTCGAAGCCAACGAATGGGGCGGTCACCTGGCCGGCATGGCGTCCGAAGAAATGGACAACGCCTACCAGATCCCGGGCAAGTACCCGAAAGGCGCCTACCTGCTGGTATTCGACCCGCTGGACGGTTCGTCGAACATCGACATCAACGCCCCGGTCGGCACCATCTTCTCGGTACTGCGTTGCCCTAACGAATACCTGAGCCAGAACGAAGCCCTGAACGAAAAGGCCTTCCTGCAGCCAGGCACCCAGCAGGTTGCCGCCGGTTACGCGATCTACGGTCCACAGACCATGCTGGTCCTGACCCTGGGCGACGGCGTGAAAGGCTTCACCCTGGACCGCGAAATGGGCAGCTTCGTCCTGACCCACGAAAACATCACCATTCCTGAAACCACCCAGGAATTCGCGATCAACATGTCCAACCAGCGTCACTGGGAAGCCCCGGTACAGCGCTACGTCAGCGAACTGCTGGCCGGCGAGGAAGGCCCGCTGAAGAAGAACTACAACATGCGCTGGGTCGCTGCGATGGTGGCGGACGTGCACCGCATCCTGAACCGTGGCGGTCTGTTCATGTACCCACGCGATGCCCGTGAGCCGTCCAAGCCGGGCAAACTGCGTCTGATGTACGAAGCCAACCCGATGTCGTTCCTCGTCGAACAAGCCGGCGGCGCCTCCACCGATGGTCGCCAGCGCATCCTCGACATCCAGCCTGAAGGCCTGCACCAGCGTTGCGCGGTATTCCTGGGCTCGAAAGAAGAAGTGGCCCGCGCCACGGCGTACCACAAGGAGTAAAACCATGAACGAGCCCTGGCAGCCGTTGCTCGAATGGTGGTTCGGAACATCCGGATCAGCGAGGGAAGTGGCGGTGCAGAAGGGCAAGTTATGGTTCGGCAAGCGTGACAGTCAGGACCTCGAGGCGCGCACGCGTTTCGGGGACCTGGTCGAACAGGCACTGGCCGGCGGATTGACCGACTGGGCGCAACGCCCCGAAGGTTGGCTGGCCCTGGTGCTGCTGCTCGATCAACTGCCACGCATGCTCTTTCGCGATTCCCCCAAAGCCTATTCCGGTGACATCAGAGCCCAGGCCCTGGTGGCCCAAGGCATCGCCGCGGATTTTGACCGGCAATTGCAGCCGATCCAGCGGGTGTTTATCTACCTGGTGCTGGAGCACTGCGAACACCTGGCGGTGCAGAACGAATGCATCTCGCGCTACATCGAACTGATCGCGCAGCAACCGGAAAGCGATCAGGCCCTGTTTGCCGATTACCTGGACTACGCCGAGAAGCATCAGAAGGTGATTGCCCGGTTTGGGCGGTTTCCTCATCGCAATGAGGTGTTGGGGCGGGAGTCTACGGCTGAGGAACTGGAGTTTTTGAGCAAGCCTGGTTCAAGGTTCTGAATCTCTCTCGCCAGTGATGGCCTCTTCGCGGGCAAGCCCGCTCCCACAGTGATTGTTGTTGTACGCAGATTCCGTGTACGACATAAAGCCCTGTGGGAGCGGGCTTGCCCGCGAAGGGGCCGGGGTGAACACCTTAGATCCTGAAACTACCCACCAACTGCTTCAACCGCGCCGCCTGCTGTTCGAGGTCGGCGCAGGCGCGTAGGGTCGACTGCAGGTTTTCCACGCCTTCCTGGTTCAGGGTGTTGATTTCGGTGATGTCGACGTTGATCGATTCGACCACGGCGGTCTGTTCTTCGGTGGCGGTGGCGACCGACTGGTTCATGCCGTCGATTTCGCCGATGCGCTGGGTCACGCTGCCCAGGCGTTCGCCGGCCTGGTTGGCGATGCCCACGCTGCTTTCGCTCTGACGCTGGCTGTCGGTCATGGTGCTGACCGCTTCGCGGGCGCCCACTTGCAGCTCTTCGATCATCTTCTGTACTTGCTGCGCCGAGTCCTGGGTGCGGTGGGCGAGGTTGCGCACTTCGTCGGCGACGACCGCGAAACCGCGACCGGCTTCACCGGCGCGCGCCGCTTCGATGGCGGCGTTCAGGGCCAGCAGGTTGGTCTGCTGGGAGATGCTGGTGATCACTTCCAGAATCTGCCCGATGTTGACCGTGTTGCTGTTGAGCGTCTCGATGTTGCCGCACGAATCGCTGATCTTCGCCGACAGCTGATGCATCGCCGTGATGGTCTTATCCACCACCTGCTGGCCTTCCTCGGCGAGGGAACGGGCATCGCTGGAATGCTGGGAGGCGAGGGCGGCGTTCTGGGCGATTTCCTGGGCGGCGGCGCCGAGCTGGTTGATCGCCGCGGCCACGCTACTGGTGCGCGAGGCCTGCTGGTCGGAGTTGAACATCGACGAGTTGGAAGCCGCCACCACGCGCAGCGCCACCTCGTTGACCTGGCCGGTGGCGGAGGACACTTCGGTGATCGAGGTGTGAATACGCTCGACGAAACGGTTGAACGACAGCCCCAGCGCGCCGAACTCGTCGTGGCCGTGAATGGTCAGGCGCTTGGTCAGGTCGCCTTCGCCTTCGGCGATGTCATGCATGGCGCGACCCATGGCCAGCAGCGGCTGCATCAGGAAGCTGATCAGCATGCCCAGCAGCGCGATGATGATCACCACCGCAATCACCATGGCCACGATCGCCGACGTGCGGAATTCGCTGAGCATCGAGAACGCGGTTTCCTGGTCGAGCACCAGGGCCACGTACCAGTCCGCCGACGGCACGCCGTTGACGTGGGTAAAGGAGATGAACTGGCGCTTGCCGTCGATCTCGACTTCCTTCATGCCCGGGCTGACTTTCGGGGTGTCGCTCGGGTAGGCCTCGGCCAGGCTCTTGAGCACCAGCTTGCTGTCGGGGTGGATCAGGATCTTGCCGTCGGCGCCGACGATGAACGCGTGGCCGTGGCCGCCGAAGTTCAGCGAGTTGATGATCGCACTGACGCTGGACAGGTCGATGTCGGCCCCGGCCACACCGATCATCTGGCCCTGACGCTGCACCGGTGTCGCCACGGTGATCACCAGCTTGCCGGACGAGGTGGCGATGTAGGGTTCGGTGACGATGGTCTGCTGCGCGCTGTTGGCCGACTTGTACCAGCCGCGGGCGCGTGGATCGTAGTCCGCCGGACGGTTGCCCGCCGGGATCGAGAACATCACGCCATCGGTGCCGCCGAAGTAGCTCAGTTGGAAGTTGCCGGTGTAGGCGGGCAGGTCGATGACGCGCTTGAGGCTGTCCGCGGAACTGCCATCCGCGCTGATCTGCTGGGACATCGATTGCAGCAGCTGGATGCGGCCCACCAGCCAGGTCTGGATGTTGCTGGTGGTCAGGCTGCCCAGTTCCTGCATCGAGGCTTCGGTGCTACTGCGCAGTGTCTGGCGCTGGCGATAGTCGTTGAACAGGATGAAACAGGCGAACGCGACCGCCACCACGAGGGCGGCAGCCGACAGGATTTTGTGGCTGAACTTCATGTTTCTGGTCATTAGATGAATACCGCACGGAGGCATTGTCGACAAAGGGGGCAATTTCCTCGTCCGTGAGCATTGCGCTGCACTTCATGTCGGCTGGGCGGCGCCAAAGATTAGTCGTTTTTGGATAAAAACGACGAAATGCACGACAGCTTCACAAAGCGCTTGATTTCCCGGCTGAAAGAGACGAGCGGCCCCATAAATAGGCACCCGGCGAGGGAACCAGATCGCTGTTTGGTCTTCTAAGGATCTGTTTGGCAGTCATGCCAATCCCCCTCGCCCCCGGAGTTACACAATGTCCCTGCGATCCATCGCCTTGCTTTCGTTCTGCGTGTTGTTGGCTGCGTGCAGCAAGGTCAATCAGGAAAACTACTCCAAGCTCGAGTCTGGAATGAACAAGGCCGAGGTTGAAAACCTGCTGGGCAAGCCCACCGATTGTTCCGGCGCGCTCGGCATGTCCAGTTGCACCTGGGGCGACAAGAACAGCTTTATCAGCGTGCAGTATGCCGGTGACAAAGTGCTGATGTTTTCCGGCCAAGGCCTGAAGTAAACCGGGGCGGTACGCCCGCGGGAGAAAAACAATGAAGCAGTTATTGATCATGCTTTTTGCCGGCCTGGTATTGGCCGGCTGCGCCACGTCTGGCCAGGATACGTTGGCACCCAAGACGGCCAATAGCGTGAACCTCAAGCGTTACCAGGGCACCTGGTACGAATTGGCGCGTCTGCCGATGTACTTCCAGCGCGATTGCGCGCAATCCGAAGCCCATTACACGCTCAAGCCTGACGGCAACGTCGCAGTGCTCAATCGCTGCCTGACTCCGCAGTGGGAGTGGGAAGAGGTCAAGGGTACGGCTTATCCACAGGTGCCGGGCAAGACCGACAAGTTGTGGGTCGAGTTCGATACGTGGTTCTCGCGCCTGATCCCGGGTGTGGCGAAGGGCGAGTACTGGGTGCTGTACGTCAGCGACGACTACAAGACCGCCATCGTCGGCGATCCGAGCCGTCGTTATCTGTGGCTGCTGTCGCGCACGCCGACCGTCAACGGGGTGGTGCGTGAAGAGCTGTTGAGCAAGGCGCGTCAGCAGGGTTACGACACCACGCGACTGATCTGGCGGGCGACGGATACGCAGATGGCGAAGACTTCGAACTAGCGGTGTATCTGAAAAAAAGATCGCAGCCTGCGGCAGCTCCTACGGTGATCGAGTGATTCTGTAGGAGCTGCCGAAGGCTGCGATCTTTTGCTTTTTAGCCCAGGAGGTCGCGTAGGACTTGGGTAAACGCCTGGCTGCTTTCCTCTTCCCCGGCATGGCGCCCGTCGCGCACGACCCACTGGCCGTTGACCAGCACATCACGCACCTGGCGATCGCCACCGGCAAACAGCCAGCGATTCAAGATCCCGTCACCGCTGGCCGTCGCCAGGTACGGATCGCTACCGTCCAGCACCAGCCAATCCGCGCGCTTGCCGACTTCCAGAGCCCCAATCGACTGGCCCAGCGCCTGGGCGCCGCCATCCAGCGCGGCATCGAACAGTGTGCGACCGACCATCGGCTGGTCCGCGCCATACAGGCGGTTTCGCCGCTGATCGCGCAGCCGCTGGCCGTATTCCAGCCAGCGCAATTCTTCCACCACGCTCAAGGACACATGGCTATCGGAACCGATACCCATGCGCCCGCCTTGGGCGAGGAAATCCACCGCCGGGAAGATCCCGTCGCCGAGGTTGGCCTCGGTGGTCAGGCACAGGCCGGCGATGGCGCGACTCTTGGCCATCAGCGTGACTTCTTCCGGGTTGGCGTGGGTGGCGTGGACCAGGCACCAGCGCTGATCGACTTCGACGTTTTCGTACAGCCACTGCAGCGGACGGCGGCCGCTCCAGGTCAGGCAGTCGTCGACTTCCTTCTGCTGTTCGGCGATGTGGATGTGCACCGGGCATTGCTTGTCGCTGGCCGCCAGCACTTCGCTGATCTGCTGCGGGGTGACCGCGCGCAACGAGTGGAAACACAATCCCAGCGACTGAGCTTTCTGCTGCGCCAGCAGAGGTTGCAGGCGCGATTGCAGCTTCAGGTAGTTCTCGGTGCTGTTGATGAAACGGCGCTGGCCTTCGTTCGGCGTCTGGCCGCCGAAACCCGAGTGGCTGTAGAGCACCGGCAACAGGGTCAGGCCGATGCCGGCGTCGGTCGCGGCCTGGCTGATGCGCAGCGCCAGCTCGGCCGGGTCGGCGTAAGGCTGGCCGTTGTTGTCGTGATGCACGTAGTGAAATTCGGCGACCGAGGTGTAACCGGCCTTGAGCATTTCGATGTACAGCTGGCGAGCGATGACGCCCAGTTGCTCGGGGCTGATTTTTCCGACGAGGCGATACATCAGATCGCGCCAGGTCCAGAAACTGTCGTTCGGATTGCCCGCCACTTCCGCAAGTCCGGCCATCGCCCGCTGGAAGGCGTGAGAGTGCAGGTTCGGCATGCCCGGCAGCAGCGGGCCGCTCAGCCGTTCGGCGCCATCAGCGTGGGAATCGGCCTGGATATGGGTCAGCAGGCCCTCGGCGTTGACCTCAAGACGTACATTGTTGGCCCATCCACTAGGCAGCAGCGCGCGTTCGGCAAAGAAGGCGGACATGGTTCAGCACCCCATCGTGTGTTATTTGTATATACATATACAGACGTTTGCCTGCCCGGTAAACTCCGGCAAGCTAGCAATCTCAACCAAACGACCAAGGATCCATCGTGCCGACTCCGCCTCCAGTCTCTCCGTTGGCCGCGAACATGGGCGACAGTCCGGCGCCCTTGTACGCCCGCGTCAAACAAATGATCACCCAGCAAATCGACAGCGGGGCCTGGCCGCCGCACTACCGCGTTCCGTCGGAAAGCGAGCTGGTCAGCCAATTGGGCTTCAGCCGCATGACCATCAACCGCGCCCTGCGCGAGATGACCGCCGATGGCCTGCTGGTGCGCATGCAAGGTGTCGGCACGTTCGTCGCCGAGCCCAAAAGCCAGTCCGCGCTGTTCGAAGTGCACAACATTGCCGACGAGATCGCTTCGCGCGGCCATCGCCATACCTGCCAGGTCATCACCCTGGAGGAAGAGGCCGCCGGTTCCGAGCGCGCGCTGGCGCTGGACATGCGCGAAGGGCAGAAGGTGTTCCACTCGCTGATCGTGCATTTCGAAAACGACATCCCGGTGCAGATCGAAGACCGCTTCGTCAACGCGCTGGTGGCGCCGGAATACCTCAAGCAGGACTTCACCCTGCAAACCCCGTACGCCTATCTGAACCAGGTCGCGCCGCTGACCGAAGGCGAACACGTGGTCGAGGCGATCCTGGCCGAGTCGTCCGAATGCAAGTTGCTGCAGATTGAAAAGGGCGAGCCGTGCCTGCTGATTCGCCGCCGTACCTGGTCGGGCCGTCAGCCGGTGACCGCCGCTCGTCTGATTCACCCCGGTTCCCGTCATCGTTTGGAAGGCCGCTTTCACAAATAGGGAACACAAATGAATGTATTGAAAGTTCTACGCGCCAAAGACTATCCGCGCATGCCGTGGAAAAACGGCGGCGGCAGCACCGAAGAAATCACCCGCGATGCCGGCACCGGCCTGGACGGCTTCGGCTGGCGCCTGTCGATTGCCGACATCGGCGAGTCGGGCGGGTTTTCCACCTTCGCCGGTTACGAGCGGATCATCACCGTATTGCAGGGCGACGGCATGACCCTGTCCGTCGACGGCAGCGACACCCGGCCACTGTTACCGCTGGACCCATTCGCCTTCAGTGGCGAGAGCAAGGTCGCCTGCACCTTGCTCGGCGGGCCGATCCGCGACTTCAACCTCATCTATGCACCGCAGCGTTACAGCGCACGGTTGCAGTGGCTGGAGGGAGAGCAGCGGTTTTTCAGCGAGGCGGGGACGGTGCTGGTGTTCAGCGTGAGTGATGCGCTGGAAGTGAAGGTCGGTAACAACGCTTCGCAGCTGGGTCGCCATGACTGCCTGCAGCTTGACGGTAACAATGGGTTGATTGAAGTCGCCAGCAATGGCGCCTGCTGCGTTATCGAACTGACTGCGCGCTGATTCAAGCCTTAAAAGATCGCAGCCTTCGGCAGCTCCTGCATTGGAATGCGTTTCCCTGTAGGAGCTGCCGAAGGCTGCGATCTTTTGATTTTCAGCGTTCCCGAACGCGCACCACTTTGTTACCGAACGCCCCAATCCGGCGCAAAACCCCTCCCCAGTAACAACTGTCCACTCCCGCAAAAACTCCCCCCGAAAAATTTCATCTTCGCCACACGCCTTGATCCAGGCGCTCTCCAGCCATTTCGAAACTTTTCTTGAACACCCATCCAACAAGTTGGCCGCTTGATTGCATATGCTTGTATGTACAAGTAAAGACGTATGCGTATAAGTCGATCCGAACGACCCGCAACGTCCACTGATTCGCTTGTAGCGCAACGAGGCGCACAGGCTGGTTTACCCACCGCCAGGGTTGGTTTGGATTGATCGCTGAGGAGTCTTTTTCGTGACTACTGACAACAAAATTACCAAGTTTCGTGATGTCGAGATCCGCGCTGCCCGCGGTAACAAGCTGACCGCCAAAAGCTGGCTGACCGAAGCGCCGCTGCGCATGCTGATGA
>NZ_JABFMP010000080.1 GCF_013359595.1 Pseudomonas sp. C1C7
CTTTGGGTTGGCCGGTGGAACCGGAGGTGTAGAGCACGTAGGCCAGATCACCCGCCTCGACGTTCAACGGTTCGCCCGCTGGCGCCTGTGGCAAGGTATCGAGGGTCCAGGCAGTGTGCCCGACCGGCAGACGCGACAGCCACTGCGCTTGGGTCAAGGTGATACGAGCGTCGGCATCCCCAATCAGAAACGCCAGACGCGCCGCCGGCAGTTCAGGATCCAGCGGCAACCAGGCCGCACCGGCATGCACGATGCCAAGCAGGGCGACGACCATTTCCACCGAACGCTCCATGCACACCGGCACGATGCTGTCGCGACCGATGCCTTGAGCGCGCAGGGCACGGGCCAGTTGTTGCGCACGCTGATCCAGCTCGGCATAGCTCAGGCGCTGGCCTTCGAACACCAGGGCCGGAGCATTCGGTGTCAGCGCCGCCTGCTGGCTCAAAGCCGTATGCAGATTGGTCGGGCCAGGATACAGACGCTCGGTGGCGTTCCAGCGATCCAGTTGCTGCTGATCCTGCTGCTGCGGGAACAGCTCCACCAGCGAGCGCTCGGGGGCAGCCACCAGCGCGTCGAGCAGGGCGCACCATTGCTCGCTCCAGCGCTGCATCGTGTGCTGGTCAAACAGCGCCGACTGGTATTCGAGGGCGAGGATCATGTCGCTGCCGTCGTCCTGGACTTCCCAGCTCTGTTCGAACTTGGCGTCGATGGCCGGCAATGTCTGCTCGTCGATGCTCAGGCCCGGCCACTGGCGGCTGTCCATGCGCCCGTGGTTGAGGGAGAACAGCACCTGGAACAGTGGCGTGCGGTTCAGATCACGGCGCTGGGCCACGGCACCCACCAGGGTGGCGAAGGGCAGGTCGGCGTGGGCCTGTGCCGCGCGCAGATCGGCTTCCAGGCTGGCCAGCAATTGCGTTGCCGGGGCCTGCTGGTCGATCTCGCTACGGATCACCAGGGTGTTCACCAGACACGCCAGCAACGCCTGTGTTTGTGGCTGCTCGCGCTGGTCGGCCGGGGTGCCGAGACGAATCTCGCGCTGACCGCTGTAGCGGGCGAGCAGGGCGCTCAGGGCACTGGCCAGCACCACGTAAGACGTGGTGCCGCGTTGACGGGCGAACCGGCGAATGGCTTCGGCGCGCTCGGCACCGAGGCTGAGGGTCAGTTGGCCGGCGCGGCGATCTACTTCGGCACCGCGCGGGCGGTCCAGCGGGAGGTCGAGCTGGTAGTCGTCCTGGCCCAGGTGGTTTTTCCAGTAGTCCAGGCTGGCGCTGCGCCGGGCCTGGGTGTCCGGGTGTTGTTGCCACAGGGCGAAGTCGAGGTAGTCGATCTCAAGCTCGGGCCAGCCCGGCGCTTGTCCACGCAGGTTGGCGCTGTAGGCCTGGCTCAACTCGTCGATCAGCAACTGCATGGCCCAGCCGTCGGTGGCGCTGTGGTGCAGGCAGACCAGAAGGCGGCTTTCGTCGCTGTTTTGGCGTTGCAACAGGTGCGCGCGCCACGGGGCGGCGGTGGCCAGGTCGAACGGGGCCATCAAGGTGGTTTCGGCCCCCAGGCAGGCCCAGGTCCAGTCCTCCGCACTGACGGTGGTGATTACCAGCTCCGGCCCTTGATCGTCGATCAACAATTGCGCATCGCCTTCGATCTCGACGATGCGGCTGCGCAACACCAGATGACGCTGGCTGACCTGTTCAAACGCCTCGCTCAGGGCTTTGACGTCCAGTTCGCCGCGCAGGGTCAGGGCAAAGGGCATGTGGTATTCGCGGGACTCCGGCACCAGGCGGCCGAGCATCCAGAAGCGATGTTGCGCCAGACCCAGTGGCAGACGCTCCGGGCGCGCAGCCGCCGTGATCAGCTCACCCGGGGTTGCCGTCTTGAGGTGTCCGGCCAATGCCGCCACCGTCGGTTGCGCGAACACCAGCGCCAGCGGCAGCGAAGCGTTTAGACGCTCACGCACTCGCGCCACCAGACGGGTCGCCAGCAGGGAATGACCGCCGAGCTGGAAGAAGTGATCCTCGATGCCTACCGGGCCGCATTCGAGCAGTTCGCTGAACAGCTCGCAGAGCACGGTTTCGGTGGCATTGCGCGGTGCGACCTGTAGGCGGTCGACGCGGGTGTCCGGCAGCGCCGTGGCAGCCAGGGCCTTGCGGTCGAGCTTGCCGTTGCTGTTGAGCGGCAGGCTGTCCAGCTGCACCAGCAGGCTTGGCACCATGTGCGTCGGCAGGTTGTCGCCGAGGGCCGCGCGCAGGGCGGCTTCTTCGGCGTCACCGCACCAGAAGCTCACCAGACGCTGATCCAGCAGCAAGGTCGCGGCGTCGCGCACGCCGGCCTGATTCAGCAACTCGGCATCGATTTCACCCAGCTCGATACGCTGGCCGCGCAGTTTCACCTGATGGTCGAGGCGGCCGAGGTATTCGATATTGCCGTCGGCGAGAAAGCGGCAACGGTCGCCGGTGCGGTACAGGCGATCACCTTCAACGAACGGGCTGGCGAGGAAACGTTCCTCGGTCAGGTCCGGGCGTTTCAGGTAGCCACGGGCCACGCCGACACCGCCGATGTACAGCTCGCCGATGCTGCCGATTGGCAGTGGCTGCATGGCCGCGTCGAGGATGTACAGGCGCAGGTTGGCGATGGGTTTGCCGATCGGCACGATCAGGTCGTCCATCGAGCAACGCCACACCGAGACGTCGATGGCCGCTTCGGTCGGGCCGTACAGGTTGACCAGCGCCGCCGGGTGCTGGCCCATGAAACGCCGCACCAGATCCGCCGGCAGCGCTTCGCCGCTGGCGAACACCT
>NZ_JABFMP010000081.1 GCF_013359595.1 Pseudomonas sp. C1C7
CCGTCTTCGAGGCCGAGGATGCTGGTGCCTTTGATGCTGTCGGGGATGACGCTGGCGCTCAGGGCTTCCAGGGAGTCGAAGCCCAGGCTGTTGAGCATGGCCTGCTCGTCACCGGCGCGAGGGCCGATGTGGCGAGCGATGAATTCGTTGGCGGTGGTCAGGTTGACTTGAGTCATTTCAGCGCTCCTCAGGCTTCGGCTTGGGCTTTGATCAGGCGGTCGTAGGCGTCCTGATCCAGCAGTTTGGCGACAGCCGAAGCGTCGGCCGGCTTGAAGCGGAAGAACCAGCCTTCACCCAGCGGATCTTCGTTGACCAGTTCCGGAGCGCTGTCCAGCGCCGGGTTCACTTCCAGTACTTCACCGTCCAGCGGCATGTACACGCCGCTGGCCGCTTTTACCGATTCCACGGTGGCGGCTTCAGCGCCTTTGTCGTAGGACTGCAGCTCAGGCAGTTGTACGAAAACCACGTCGCCCAATGCGTTCTGGGCGAATGCGGTGATGCCGACGGTGACCGAACCGTCAGCTTCGGCGCGCAGCCATTCGTGATCTTCAGTAAAACGCAACTCGCTCATGGAAACTCCTAAGGGGCCAGACTCGTCTGGTGGACGCGGTGGAATACTTGGGCAGATGCCCTGATTTATGACTGGGTATTAAGCAAGAACGCGGCCAATGTATTTTTATCGTTATAAATCAACGAGTTAACTGAGTTCTTCGCGAGGCGGAATTTATGGGGTGTAGCGAAATCGCTACAGGGGCGAGGGCAGAAAAAAGCTGAAGTGGATCAAAGCCTTGCGCAGCCGTGATCGGAGAGGGGTGTAGCGATATCGTTCCGCTGTAGCGCTTTCAGTACAGGTGGAGGTCGCTTTTAGCGCATTTTTCAATGCGTTCCTGTGTAGGAGCTGCCGAAGGCTGCGATCTTTTGATTTTGATTTTTAAAGCAAGATCAAAAGATCGCGGCCTTCGGCGGCTCCTACACCATTGGGGATCAGGGCTTGTTGGGTATGCCGTACTTGCGCAACCGGTGGGCGATGGCGGTGTGGGAGGTTTGCAGGCGGCTGGCCAGTTGCCGGGTCGAGGGGTAGCTGACGTAGAGTTTTTCCAGCAGGGTCTTCTCGAAATCGTCCATCGCCTGTTCCAGGCTGTCGACCTCGTGGTCGCTCTGGCGGGCCACCGAAGTGCCGGCAATGTCGAGGTCGCCGATGTCCACCAGGCTGCTTTCGCAGATGGCCGCGGCGCGGAAAATCACGTTCTGCAACTGACGCACGTTACCCGGCCAGTGGTTGCCGAGCAGCGCCGGATAAGTGCCCGGCGCCAGGCGACAGACCGGGCGCTGGATCTGCGCGCAGGCCTGCTGCATGAAGTAGCGCGCCAGCAACAGGATGTCCTGGCCACGCTCTCGCAGGGGCGGGACTTCGACATTCAGCACATTGAGGCGGTAGAACAGGTCTTCGCGGAACAGCCCTTCGCTGACCATCTTTTCCAGGTCGCGGTGGGTGGCGCTGAGGATGCGCACGTTGACCTTCACTTCGCGATCGCCACCGACCCGACGGAAGCTGCCGTCGTTGAGAAAGCGCAGCAGCTTGGCCTGCAAGTACGGCGACATCTCGCCGATCTCGTCGAGAAACACTGTGCCCTGGTTGGCCAGTTCCATCAGTCCCGGCTTGCCGCCCCGTTGCGCGCCGGTAAAGGCGCCGGGTGCGTAGCCGAACAGTTCGCTTTCGGCGAGGTTCTCCGGCAATGCCGCGCAGTTCAACGCCAGAAACGGCGAGTTGTGCCGCGCACTGATGGCGTGACAGGCACGGGCCACCAGCTCCTTGCCGGTACCGGTTTCGCCCTGGATCAACAGCGGCGCATCGAGGGCTGCCACCCGTTGCGCGCGAACCTTGAGGGTGCGAATCACCGGCGACTCGCCCAGCAACGAATCGAAACCTTCGGCATGGTCGTGGTGGAGCGCCGAAAGACGTTCACCAATGCGGTTGGGTTGATACAGGGTCAGCAAGGCGCCTGCGTCGGTAATCGGCGTGGCGTCGAGCATCAGCGGTTGGCCGTTGACGGTGATTTCCCGCAGCGGCAAACGGAAACCGTGTTCGAGCAGAGTGTCGAGCAGGGCGGGATCGGCGAACAGATCGGCCACGCTTTCACCGGCCGGTTCACGGCCATAAAGAGCAATCAAAGCGGGGTTGGCCAGCAGCACCTTGCCGGCACTGTCCAAGGCGAGCACCGGATCGGTCATGGCCGCGAGCAGCGCATCGAGCTGCAAGTGCCGACGCTGGCCGGGCAGGATGTCCACCACCGTCATCGCCTGCACACCGCGCACGCTGAGCAGGGCATCGCGCAGCTCTTCGAGCACTTCCGGGCTCAGGGTCGGGGCGTCGATGTAGACGTTGGGCGGAACCATTTCCACCGCATCCAGGTTGAGATTGCGTCCACCGAGCAGGGCCAGGACTTCCTGGGTAATACCGACTCGGTCGATGAAGCTGACGTGGATACGCATGGGGCGGTTTCGGGTTCTGCAGTGCGGAGGGTGGCAAGTATGCCTTGGGGCGGGCGATTGGTGAAATCCTGCGCGGTTTTATGGGTAACAGGTGACCCATTGTGGGAGCGGGCTTGCTCGCGAATGCGTCGTGTCAGGCAACATGATGTTGTCTGATCCACCGC
>NZ_JABFMP010000082.1 GCF_013359595.1 Pseudomonas sp. C1C7
CTCAGTTAGGGATAAGCAATAAAGGGTGGTCAAGATTTGTTTTCACGCGCGCGGGTCACGTGGGAAATGTATCTGTGCCATTTTCTATGCTGATCAGTTCAGAACATCCACCTTTCCAATGACACAAGGCACACAGGATGGCAGGTGGGCTTTGATAAATTCCACTACTTGTTCTTTTGTTCGGCGTTGAAAGAAAACGTATTGGCTCCCTGATAGCATGTCGTTTGTGTTTTTTTCCGGAAATTTGAATTCCAGTTCAACCATGTCTCTATTTGTCGCAATCGTAATGTTCGTTAGTCGGTTCCAGTGTATGAAGTAATGATGGTATTCAGTGTGCAAACTTTGAAAGCCCTTGGAGTTTGCCATGGATAGGTACATCAGCCCCATACCGCCAGGACCTATCAGTGCACCAATCAGGAATGCAGGATCAATGGTTGCGAGGAAGATGAAAGCAATCGCTGTGATACCGGTAAACCATTTCAAGAATGGCAATACCCACTTAGGAGGGGCTTTCCACTCGTAATATTCGACTCCGGACTGAGTGAAGCGATAGGCGAAGTTTACTCTCTGGTGAGTAATCGATATCAATGCGAAAGTGACGATAGAAAAATAAAGCATGGTAAGAATTCCACTGAAAAGTGGGTCATCATCCATACTTCGATACACCAGTATTGATGCGATCATTATGACGATGAAGCAAACCCAGAACATCGAATCTGCCACAAAAGTATTGTAGTTTCGCGCCCGAATCGTCCACTCTAACAATTCTGGCTCATTAGAGTATTTCCAGCTTAGCTTTGACGGCAGATCCAGTACCTTGTTGAAATTTAACATTGTCATGCCCTTCAGCTTATTTAGTTAGGAATGGTCAGTTTTAAAGGCTGGGTACTCTGCTGTGTAAGCACGATGCCATCCTTTTCCTTTAATTCCCCGCTGAAGGCATTGTTGGCCCGATCCGCTTCACTTGGGGTCCACTCAAGCGCCATTCGAAACAGGTACCCGCGACCATCAGCACGTTGAAGCACGCCGGGCGGGTACTTCACTTCCAGTTCAAGGACCGGGCTGTCTTTGGCGAAATTGATCCACACCTGCCACAGGCGATGCTGTTCTTTGCCGGTATAGGTGAAGTCGGCCGGATTGTCTTTTGTGCCGGGACCGTCGGGTAACTGCCCAAGCAGTTTTGGATCGACCCAGTAGCCATTGAGAAAGTTGTCGTAGAACTTGTCTTTGGCGCTTTGCAATTCGTCGGGGTAGAACAGATACGTCTGGATCATCGCCGTTTGCAAGGTCACATCCTTGCTTGCCAACGCGTTCGGCACCTGGATTTGTAGCCAGAAACCCAAATGTTTTCTCGGCGTGCTGCCTCCGCCGGAGGACAAGGCTCTACCTCCGACGCTAGGGCGTTGCAGGGTTTCCAAGAGGGCTTGCATCTGCTTGAAATGACCGTCATCACCCTGCCATTCAGGAATTGACCCACGCCCCCAAGTGCAACGGTACAACCACAAACGTAGCCCCTCGCGCTTGTAGCGGTTGGCGGCCATGCTGATCATCAAGTAGGCGATGCCCAAGATCGCCAAAATGATAATCACCGGCTTGGACATCACCCAGGCAAAGCCGAACCAATAGCCAAGTCCTGTGCCCATCAGTTGGGTTGTGGCAACGAACGACATTCCGGACACCACAACAGACTTCCCTATGAGCAGCCCTTTTTCTTCCTTGCTCGTTGCACCATCTATCTCATTGGACAACTGCCACGCCTCAAGACCGCTCGCCACAGCACCCAATGCCGCCCACGTCACCGTGCGCCAGATCAGCCCTTTCGAAACGGTCGCGAACTCGCTTGCCAGCGCTGCTCTGGCACTTTTCCCGTCAATCGCAGCTGTCCTAGCCTCCGACAACCAACTCCTGTATGAGGCTTGAGCCACGCTCCGAGTTTTGTGCCTTAGTTCAGCCGTCATATTCCCCGCCCGATTCCACGCCGGCCCCACCCACAACGCCGCGATCGCATTCCCCGCATACGCCGCACTCGCACTCACATTGCGCCACTCATCCGCCGAGAACCTGCCGTCGTTCTTCGCCTGTTTCGCCGTGTGATGCAGGT
>NZ_JABFMP010000083.1 GCF_013359595.1 Pseudomonas sp. C1C7
TCAGTTCGCCCGGTGGCGGCGGCTCCAACGAACTGCGCATCGAAGACAAGAAAGGCCAGGAACAGATCTTCCTCCACGCCCAGCGCGACTGGGACGAGAACATCGAACACGACCAGAAGATTCGCGTCGGCAACGAGCGTCACGACACGGTCGAGCAGAACAGCTACAGCGAGTTCAAGGCCGAGGAACACCGCACGGTTCATGCCGACCGCAAAGCCGAAGCCCGCGCCGATGATCACCTGACCGTTGGCGTTAACCAGCACGTCAGGATCGGCACCGGGCAGCTCATCGAGGCTGGTCGGGAGATTCATCTGAAAAGCGGGATGAAAGTCGTGCTCGAGGCCGGGGCTGAACTGACACTCGTGGCAGGCGGCAGCTTCATCAAGATCGATGCCGGGGGCGTCACCGTGAGCGGGCCAATGATTAACCTCAACTCCGGCGGTAGCCCGGGGACTGGTACGGGGGCGGCGCCGCTGTTGCCGGGGCCGTTGAAGGAGGCGGATGCGGATAAGGCCGGTGATTTGCTTGTTCCTGCCTTGCGTCAGGCACTGCAAAAGGCAGCCACAACCGCTCAGCCGGTGTGTGAAGTCTGTCAGAAGCTGGGAGCTGCGAAATGACTCAAGGCGTCTCACGTTATCTGCTGCTGGACGGCGCCAGCATCAAAAACCTGCCAACCCGTTTGTACCGTCTGGATAGCAGCCCGACGATCGAATGGCTTTATCACGCGACACCCTATCGAGCGTTGTTCGATGTGGGTCCTGCTCTGGTCGTCCTGCGTGCCGACAGCCCACTCGAACAAGCTTTCATGGACCACTGGCAACACCATGCGGGCCTGATGATCGAGAGCGACGCGCCCATGCTGGAGCTGGCTGAGTATCTGCGCAGCCTGACTCATGCGCGAGTCAGCGGCGGTGCTTCATTGCTGTTTCGATACTACGACCCGCGTGTCATGCGTCATTGGCTGCCGGCCCTGAGTTCGGCCGAGCGAGATCGCATGATGGGACCGATCAGCCGCGTTCGGCTGCCGGCGAAAGAAGGCCAGGAAGAACAGTGGGTCGTTCGTGAACAGGATCGGCAAAACACGCAGCAATACGCAGAGCGTCCCTGGCTTTATCTGGATGAGCAACAGCTTCAACAGATCAACCAGGGAAAGCTGGAAGCGTTCGACCAGCAACTGCTGGAACACGTACGCACCTACTTTCCTGATTCATTGGCCGGGCTTTCCGACGCCGAACAGCAACAATGGGCAGCCTCTTGCCGCGAGGGCGCCGCGCTTTACGGGTATTCAGCGCCCTACGAAATTGCGCGCTGGGCAGTGTTGGTTGCGCAGTACGGCACCGCGTTTCCACAGGCTCCCGAACATCAGGCCTACCGCGAAATTCTTCAACAACAAACCCTCAACGCCGAACAACGCCTCGATGCCTTGTTGGTGGAACTGCAACGCCATTGGCTGCTGACTGACAAGGAGTCTTTTTAATGACCATGACTGCGCTCGATAAAATTCGCAATCTCGCTAGGGCTGATCACGCCGCACGAACCCGGTTTGGCAGCGAAGACCTGTCCAGTCCGGTCAGCACTTGCCCGGCCCGGCAAGCGGAAATCTTCGTCGTTCCCAGCCGTTATGCGATGGCCGAGCAGGCCGCCGAACACGCGGATTTCCAGCCGCCCAGCCCGACCCAAAGTCATCCGATGGCACTGCGCCGATTGCGTGCGGGGTACGTTTATCTGTGGCATGTCGAAGGCCCGCTCAAACGTTATG
>NZ_JABFMP010000084.1 GCF_013359595.1 Pseudomonas sp. C1C7
CTCAGTTAGGGATAAGCAATAAAGGGTGGTCAAGATTTGTTTTCACGCGCGCGGGGCACGTGGAAAATGTATCTGTGCCATTTTCTATGCTGATCAGTTCAGAACATCCACCTTTCCAATGACACAAGGCACACTGGATGGCAGATGGGCTTTGATAAGATTCACTGCTTGTTCTTTTTTTCGGCGTTGAAAGAAAACGTATTGGCTCCCTGAAAGCATGTCGTTTGTGTTTTTTTCCGGAAATTTGAATTCCAGTTCAATCATATGTCTATTTGTCGCAATCGTAATATTCGTCAGTTGGTTCCAGTGTATGAAGTAATGGTGGTATTCAGTGTGCAAACTTTGAAAGCCCTTGGAATTTGCCATGGACAGATACATCAGCCCCGTGCCGCCGGGACCTATCAGTGCACCAATCAGGAAAGTAGGGTCAATGGTTGCTAGGAAGATGAAAATAATTGTTGTGATGCCGGTAAGCCATTTTAAAAATGGTAAAACCCATTTTGGAGGTTGTTTCCATTCGCAGTATTCCACACCGGATTGGGTTATGCGATAAGCATAATTCATTCGTTGATGGGTCATGCTTGAGGTTGTAAGTAGGATAAAGAAAAAAAGAATACGCAGGACAAGGTTCGCCAAGGCTGACTCATTCCTTCGTATACTGCATACATGATAAATGCTCCAGCCATTATCAGTGCCGCCATAAACCAAAACATGCAATTAGCTACAAAGGTGTTGTAGTTGCGTGCTCGGATTGTCCATCCTAATAGCTCCGGTTCGTCAGCATACTTCCATTGGAGTTGCGACGGTAAATCAAGCACTTTGTTGAATTTAAACATTTCGAGGCGCGTCCATTAGCTCAGTTAGGGATAAGCAATAAAGGGTGGTCAAGATATGTTTTCACGCGCGCGGGTCACGTGGAAAATGTATCTGTGCCATTTTCTATGCTGATCAGTTCAGAACATCCACCTTTCCAATGACACAAGGCACACTGGATGGCAGGTGGGCTTTGATAAAATCCACTACTTGTTCTTTTGTTCGGCGTTGAAAGAAAACGTATTGGCTCCCTGAAAGCATGTCGTTTGTGTTTTTTTCCGGAAATTTGAATTCCAGTTCAACCATGTCTCTATTTGTCGCAATCGTAATATTCGTTAGTTGGTTCCAGTGTATGAAGTAATGGTGGTATTCAGTGTGCAAGCTTTGAAAGCCCTTGGAGTTTGCCATGGACAGATACATCAGTCCCATGCCGCCGGGACCTATCAGTGCGCCAATCAGGAAAGTAGGGTCAATGGTTGCCAGGAAGATGAAAATAATTGCTGTGATGCCGGTAAACCACTTCAAGAATGGTAGTACCCATTTAGCTGGTTCTTTCCATTCGCAGTATTCCAATCCGGATTGAGTCAGGCGATAAGCATAATTCATTCGTTGATGGGTCATGCTCAAAACTATTGATATTAAAAAAATAAAATACCCTAAATTAATAAATATCCTCCAAGTATAATTTTCATCGAGGCTGGTCACTGAGTCTACAAAATATGTGGCTAGCGCAGCCAATGCTGACATAAATGCAAACATGCAATTAGCCACAAAAGTATTGTAGTTGCGAGCGCGAATAGTCCACCCCAATAGCTCTGGTTCATCGGCGTACTTCCATTGGAGTTGCGGAGGTAAATCAAGCATTTTGTTGAATTTAAACATTTCGAGGCTCGTCCATTAGCTCAGTTAGGGATAAGCA
>NZ_JABFMP010000085.1 GCF_013359595.1 Pseudomonas sp. C1C7
TCGCCGCGCGCCAGTCCAGATCCGGATGGCGCAAATCTACATAACCCAACGCACAAGCCACACTGATCGCCGCCACGTCGAAATGACTGGTCAGTTCGGCAATCGCATCTTTCTCCAGCAGTGCCTTCGTAGCGCACCAGTACGGCGGCATCTATGATCCCGTCGTTCATGGAAGGCAGGGTCAGGCGGCGCCAGCGGGCGGGGGATCAGGGGGGGGGGCGACGTGCTGGTAGCCGAGGATCACGCGGCTGTTGTCGAGGACGTTGCCGTCGGCCAGGCAGAGGGTGGGATTTTCTCAGGGGTGACGTCGATCATCGTCTTGTCCGGGTCGGCCGAGGTGAGCACGCAGTTCTTCAGAGTCGTGCGGCCCCGTTGACAGCTTTAAATAAATCTGTCCCTTATTAGTCCTTGTCTTCATTGAGATCTGCGTGTGGGCTGTCTAATGCTTTCTACCGTTCTCCAACCGTCAGCAGGAACGGGCACAAGCCTTTCAACTAGGGTGATCACGGGCGGCGCCTCCGAAAAAGTATATTTTTGATTTCTTTCAATCAGGGGGGAGGGTGAAGTACTTGAGACATTTTTCATGACCTCGTCACGATATTGTTTTTTCGCAGCATTCATTTCTTTAGCTTCGAAAGTAGTTAAGGTATTGGCCCTGCTGCCAGCGAGCTCTGGATTATGTGAAAGCACCGCAGCATGAGTTTTACGATGTTTTTCTGCCTTCAGTTGCGCTAGATATGCACCTCTCGGTGTTTTTCCGGAGGTGAATATCTCGTCTATATTTTGCTTTGTGTTCGTCTGAGCCAAAGCCAGGTTCTGTAGAGTCTTTTTTGTGCTGGCCGGCTCCATGAGCCCTGCCTTTCTCAGGAAAAATTTCAGAAACTCAAAAGTATGCCCTGTTGGATCTATCGAATTGACAGGGTCCCCTGCACAGTACCCATAAACATTCAACCCTCCCTTCCCAAATGGACTCCAACTATCCGGGCTGTTAAATCGCATCAAGACCGAATTGAACTGTCGATAGCCTTTGCCCAAGTGATAATGCCCAGTCAGTGGGTCCGGCAGTTCGCCGTTGAACCCAAGCAGGCTGAGCAAACCACCGAGGGAGCGATGGCCATAGGGTGTGTAGGCGATGGCATGCGCCCGATTCGTATCAAGGACGTTCAACACCGAGTTCTGCAGATCGGTCCCCAACAGAATGGTTTTGCTTGAGCGCGTAGGCATCAGCTGAACTCCGAACAAGGTCCATAAAGCCGGAGCACTTAGCATCGGAGTTTTCTCAGCTATTGCCTACTATCAGAACTGCTAGTCCTTTGCCCTTGCCAAATTCAAACCTTCGGCATCGTCGCCAGCATCGAAGGCCGCTGGCTCACCTCGAAATACCACGCCGCCAACTGCGGATTCGCC
>NZ_JABFMP010000086.1 GCF_013359595.1 Pseudomonas sp. C1C7
GGGGGTGTCAGAAATTTTGTGTTCGGGCATAACATGAGTAAGAGGTGCATGTATGCCAACCAAAAAGAAACCCTTGCGTGACCTGCCCAAAATCCCCAAAGAGCTGCTGGAGCAGTTCGGTGAGGGCTTGATGACTGCAGAAGCTATCGAGGATGCCTCTGCGGCGTTCAAGAAAGCCCTAATCGAACGCGCCCTGCATGCCGAGCTTGGCCATCACCTGGGCTATCCACCGGGCGCGCAGCGCCCAGAGGATGAAAGTAATCAGCGTAACGGCAAGAGTGGCAAGACGGTTTTGACCGGCGATGGCCCGCTGCGGCTGGAGATTCCTCGCGATCGAGACGGCAGTTTTGCGCCCATTCTGATCCCCAAGCACGAGCGGCGGTACACCGGTTTCGATGACAAGATCATCGCCATGTACGCCCGTGGAATGACGGTCAGAGAGATCCGGGCATTTCTATCCGAGCAGTATGGAACAGAGGTCTCACCCGACTTCATCAGCTCTGTGACAGACGAGGTCATGGAAGAAATTGGGGCGTGGCAGCAGCGGCCGCTGGAGCCGATGTACCCGGTCATTTTCTTCGATGCGCTGCGGGTAAAGATTCGCGAAGAAGGCTTAGTGCGCAACAAGGCCATTTACCTGGCGCTGGGCGTTCTACCCGACGGGACGCGCGATATCCTGGGCATCTGGATTGAGAACACCGAAGGTGCGAAGTTCTGGATGAAGGTCTTTAACGATCTCAAGACACGTGGTGTCGAGGACGTGCTGATTGCCGTCACCGATGGGCTCAAAGGCATGCCAGAAGCCCTCAGTGCAGTATTTCCAGAGACGATGCTGCAGACGTGCATCGTGCACCTGATCCGCAACAGCTTGGACTACGCGGCCTGGGACAAGCGCCGGGCACTGGCCAAGGCGCTGAAACCGATTTACCAAGCCACCAATGCCGAAGCGGCTGAGCAAGCACTCGATGAGTTTGAAAACGGGCCCTGGGGCAAGCAGTATCCGACGGTCGTTGCGGCCTGGAGACGCGCCTGGGATCGAGTGATTCCCTTCTTTGTCTTCCCGCCAGCCATCCGGAAAGTGATCTACACCACCAACGCCATCGAGAGCATCAACGCCCAGTTGCGCAAGATCATCAAGACCCGGGGCCATTTCCCGAACGATGACGCAGCCACCAAGCTGATCTGGCTGGGGCTGCGAAACATCACGGCAAACTGGGGGGCGGCGGCGCATGATTGGAAAAGTGCGATGAATCAGTTCGCGATTTTGTACGGAGATCGGTTCATCAGGCCGACCTGGTGAAAATCAGGGCCTGCCAGACGGCAGGCCGTTACCGGCCCGCACACAAAAAATCTGACAGTCCC
>NZ_JABFMP010000087.1 GCF_013359595.1 Pseudomonas sp. C1C7
CGGCGAACCCACCTACGAACTGGATCGGGCCAGCGTTCACCGCCTCGGCCCGCAAAAGAACTCCAGCTATTTGATGCCCAAGGATAAGGTATGACTTCATCCACTCTAGGCCGTCGCAAGGGCCTACTATCACGAGAGGACTATCTGGCGCCTCCTGCCGTCCCGACAGGGCAAACACCCAAGGATGTACTCAACATCATCTGGCGCAAAAACGACGTGTTTCTTGATATCGGCTCTTACAGCATCGGCTCTTTCGTCATGGTGCTTTGGCCGGTGGTCCTGATCTATATATGGATGGGGTGGGCCATGGGTTTCGAGTCGCTGGATGTTCTCTACTGGTATGGATTCATGTGTTTTTGCGGCTTTCCGATACTGATGCTCATCTACATTTTGAGCCGTCCCGTCCCTCTTCCCGTGCGATTCAACCGCCAACGCCGCGAAGTCTGTGTGCCATTCGACGATGGCCGTTACTGGATCGTGCCGTGGGAGCAGGTCACAGCCCAAGCCGTGGCGATGGACTCTGTCGGCCAGCACGGCAAGATCACTCAAGGTCTATTGGTGTTGGGCTTTCGAAATCCCGATCCCGATGCGCCGGAGAAGGAGCGAGATTTCAGCCTGGGATTCAGTTGCGGCGGCGGTGAAACGGCAATGAGCCTCTGGGAATGCATGCGCAGTTACATGGAGGTTGGCGCAGACGCAGTCCCAGCGAGTCGATTGGGACGAAGGCCTTACGCGGAAACTCAAGTCGGTTCCATTGTTACTAGCTTGTTCAGGGGCGATATTCTCGATGTCCTGCACGGTCTGTTTTTCATTACTTTCCTGGGAACATATTGGGCAGAGAAAGTGCAGAACTGGAAACTCGCGCCCCCGCCTGATCTGACCCATCCCGCCATCATCGAATGGTCCAAACCTCTGCCTCCCGAACAGTGGGTTCAACGCACCGCTGAGTTGGAACAGTCCATTCGCTTGCAACAGGGCGAGCTGGAAAAAGCAGCACAAGTCGCATGATTGTCACAGTCGATGGCAATGCCGAAACTGAATTGGATCGCGCCAGCGTTCACCGCCTTGGCCCGCAACAGAACTCCAGCTATCTGAAACCCAGGGATAAAGCATGACTTCAGCCACGCCCGGTAGCCGTAAAGGGCTGCTCTCACGAGATGACTATCTGGCGCCCCCAGCTGTCCCGACAGGGCAACCACCCAAGGATGTGCTCAATACCATCTGGCGCAAAAACGAGGTGTTTCTCGATATCGGCTCCTACAGCATCGGCTCTGCGGTGATGGTCATTTGGCCAGTGCTGATGAT
>NZ_JABFMP010000088.1 GCF_013359595.1 Pseudomonas sp. C1C7
CCCCAAGCCTGCCCGATCAACACCCCCGCCCCCGCCCCCAGGCCGATGACCAGGGCGATGAAGAAGAAAATGATCGGAAACATGCCCGACACCGCCGCCAGCGCCTGGGTGCCGAGCATCTGGCCGATGTAGATGCTGTTGACCGTGCCGGACATCGATTGCAGGAAGTTCGACAGGACCATCGGCGCGAGGAAAAGCAGGTAGGTTTTCCAGAGGGGGCGTTGGGGTTGGGCGGGGCTTTGCATGGATAGAGGTCCATCTCGACGGCTGGGGTGCGGATTAGAGGATAGCTTCGGCGAGTTGGGGTTGGGGGGCAACGGCGAATTTTGGGGGGTGTTTAAAATTCTGGAGAAGTGGTGTTAAAGATCCGGAGGCAAATCAGGTTGTAACTTGATGCAAGTGATTGGGCGGCGCTTGCGGGCGCAGGTGAAGGGCTAAGTAAAAACGGGCGCCTTGATGGCGCCCGATTTGTCACAAGGTCTGAACTCGGGCGGTACCCGCTTGTGGTTCCGCGCAGAGTTCATCATTTAGAGGCATTGCGAGGATCATCGTGTTTGTCGATGTACTCGATCCCCAGCGGCCCGGTGCCGTAGACCTGGGAGATGTACTCACCGGATCTGGCCCAATGGAAATGCGGGGTGTTGGCCGGGAGGATCACGACACTGCCAGGGCCATAGGCAACCAGTTTGTCCGGATCGAACACGGAGCCGAAACCGATGTAGAACACCCCGGACATGACGGTGTAGATGCGGTTTTCAGGGTGAACATGCGGCATGAGCTTGATGCCGTTGGGGACTTTGACGCGTACCACGTAGGGCGCGGGTTTGCCGGGATCGCCGGCGATGACCGCGAGTTTTACTTCTTTGGGAAAGGCCGGGAAGCTGCGCCATTCCACATCTTCGTTGTGGATGGAGCCGGTTTTATCCAGTGGCAGGGGTTCTGCGTAGGCCAGCGGGATGGTTGCGCTTGCGGCGAGGAATGCTGCCAAGCCTGCCGTTTTAATCATGCTCTTGATCATTGAAGACACCTGCTCTGTCACTCATACAAAACTGTTTGGGTCACTGTATTTGCGATCGGTGCTGGTGATAACGGTGCAGGGGCGCATTACTGTTGATACGCAATGTAATCAATGGATTAACCCCACTCCCCGGTAGGAGCTGCCGAAGGCTGCGATCTTTTGATCTTGCTTTTAAACAATC
>NZ_JABFMP010000008.1 GCF_013359595.1 Pseudomonas sp. C1C7
ATACCCGTACCCCTGTAGGAGATCCCGCAGGATGCGAAATTTTGATTTTGTTTTAAAAAACAGGATCAAAAGATCGCAGCCTGCGGCAGCTCCTACAGGGAGGCATGGGTGTTTTCGGATTTTATGATCCACACATAACAACTGTGGGAGCGAATTAATACTCGATCCGCACATCCCCCTTCGGAATGCTGCAGCACGACAGGATGAACCCTTCGGCTTCGTCGTCTTCGGTGATCCCGCCGTTGTGGTCCATCTCCACTTCCCCGCCCAGCTTCAGTACCTTGCAGGTGCCGCAGATGCCCATGCCGCAGGCTTTCGGGATCATCAGGCCGACCTTGGCAGCGGCGGCGTGTACGGTTTCACCCGGGGCCACGCGGATGCTTTTGCCCGATGCGGTGAATTCAACCTGGTGCAGGTCCGCGGCGTCGACTTGCGGCGCATCTGCCGCCTGTTCGGCGTGTTCCACGGCATCGGCGCGCGCTTCTGGCGGGGTCGCACCGAAGGATTCTTCGTGGTAACGCTTCATGTCGAAGCCGGCACCTTCCAGCAAGCGCTTGACTGCAGTCATATACGGCGTCGGGCCGCAGCAGAACACTTCGCGCTCCATGAAGTCCGGCGCCATCAATTCCAGCATCCGATGGTTCAGGTATCCGCGATAGCCAGCCCAGGGCTCACCCATGCCATGCTTTTCGCAAATGATGTGCAGATTGAAGTTCTCGATCCGCGATGCCATTTGCTCCAGCTCGCGGTGATAAATGATGTCTTTGGGCGAACGAGCGCTGTGGATGAACACCATATCCACGTTGCCGTTGGTGTCGTAGAACCAGCGCGCCATGGACATGACCGGGGTGATACCGACGCCACCGCTGAGGTAGAGCACTTTCGGCGCGGTGAAGTCCATGGCGTTGAACAGACCGACCGGGCCGTGCACTGCCAGTTCCTGGCCTTCGTGCAGGGTGTCGTGCAGCCAGTTGGAAACCTTGCCGCCCGGTACGCGCTTGATGGTCACCGAGAAGCTGTACGGCACCGACGGCGAGCTGGAAATGGTGTACGAACGCATGATCGGCTGGCCTTCGATCTCCAGCTCCAGGGTGACGAATTGCCCCGGCTTGAAGAAGAACATGATCGGCTGGTCGGCCATGAAGCAGAAGGTGCGCACATCCCAGGTTTCCTGGATGACTTTGACGCAACGGACAATATGTCGGCCATTGGCCCAGGTCTGGGTGGTTACCGGGTTCAGGAAGGTGTTGGACATGCTTGTTCTCCACAGCCGACTGTCGGCCTCATGATGGCGATTCTGCGTATAGCGTGAACCATCCATTTACCTATCTGCGACATTCACATGCTTATCGCGACCAGCCCCCAACCACCGGGGCTTGCGCGTCGGGAACAGATTGCACCATGTCGCCCATGGATAAGGTTCTGGCCTGCGCCGGCCCCACACTCGCCTCCAACAGGACAACCGTTTTTCCATACCTTGCGTTGCAAACCTGATCAGCCACTATTCGCGGCCACGCAGATGGCCTTGAGGACCTACACGATGGACGTCACTACTACCTTGAGCCTGGGCGATCCGCTGGAACCCGCACGCAAGGCCACCGCCCAGATGCTGCAGGAGCGCGAGCGCACCTTCTCGCTGCCGCAGCCGTTCTACACCGACGAGCGCCTGTTCGATATCGACATGCAGGAGATCTTCCAGAAAGAGTGGTTGATCGCCGGCATGACCTGCGAGATTCCGGCCAAGGGCAACTACATGACCCTGCAGGTCGGCAAGAACCCGATCATCGTGATCCGTGGCGCCGACGGCGTCGTGCACGCCTTCCACAACGTCTGCCGTCACCGCGGCTCGCGCCTGTGCACCAGCGACAAGGGCAAGGTCGCCAAGCTGGTCTGCCACTACCACCAGTGGACCTACGAACTCGACGGTCGCCTGCTGTTCGCCGGCACCGAAATGGGCGCCGACTTCGACATGAAGCAATACGGCCTCAAGCCCGTGAACGTGAAAACCGCCGGCGGCTACATCTTCATCAGCCTGGCGGAAAACCCGCCGGCCATCGATGAGTTCCTGGCGACGCTGACTCACTACATGGAACCGTACGACATGGAAAACACCAAGGTGGCGGTGCAAACCACCTTGATGGAGAAAGCCAACTGGAAACTGGTGCTGGAAAACAACCGCGAGTGCTACCACTGCGGCGGCTCACACCCTGAACTGTTGAAAACCCTGCTGGAATGGGACGACGTCACCGACCCGCGCGCCGACCAGGCGTTCAAGGACCACGTCGCGGCCTCCGCCGCTGCCTGGGAAGCCGAGAAGATCCCTTACGCCCACGCCAGCTTCGGCCTGCGTAACCGCATCGTGCGCATGCCACTGCTCAAGGGCACCGTGTCGATGACCATGGACGGCAAGCAGGGCTGCTCCAAACTCATGGGCCGCATCAAGAACCCGGACCTGGGCTCGATGCGCATCCTGCACCTGCCGCACTCCTGGAACCACTGCATGGGCGACCACATCATCGTCTTCACCGTGTGGCCAATCAGCGCCCAGGAGACCATGGTCACCACCAAGTGGCTCGTCCACAAAGACGCTGTCGAAGGCGTGGACTACGACGTGGAACGCATGCGCCAGGTCTGGGACGCCACCAACGACCAGGACCGTCGCCTGGCCGAGGAAAACCAGCGCGGCATCAACTCCACCGCCTACCAGCCAGGCCCATACTCCAAGACCTATGAGTTCGGTGTGGTGAACTTCATCGACTGGTACAGCGGTCGCATGCTGAACAACCTGGGCGCCGAGCCTGCGCCGTACCTCAAGGGAGTTGCCGTCAGCGGCTGATCAACCGCAAAGCCAAAAGCTTCGCGAGCAAGCCCGCTCACACATTGGATCTGTGTCGCTCACAAATCCCCTGTGGGAGCGGGCTTGCTCGCGAAAGCGCCCTTACAATCACCGCATCTCTCCCTGATACCCTCGCCCACTAGAACTGTACGAAATATGATCTATTCCGTTCGGCGCTAAGCCCCACAAGGCCCCCAGCCTTCCGCAAACAAGTTATCCACATCTCCACCCACAGCAAATGGGGACAACTGTGGAAAGACTGAAATTTTTCTCCACAGAATCTGAAGAAAATCCGTGACTTATTCAGAGCGACGGTTTTCTCCGGCACCTGATCATTTATTGACCAAGCCTCTGAAAAGCACGAAATACGTGGTGCGTAGCGTATGGCGAACACCTTATCCACAGATGCACCAACAGACTTTGGGTACAACTTCACGAGCACTGTGGAAAACCGCTGGAGACCTTGATTTTCCAACCCTTTCAGCATGCAAAGGGGGATAGAAGCAGCAGTTTGAGTGTTTTTTAACCAACTCTTCGGAAGCCACGCTCTACAAGGCCTCCAGCGCTAAACGAACATCTTATCCACAGAAGCGCCAACAGAGATTGGGGGCAAGTCGCGCCCTTATCCTCTGAAAAAACCCATGAAAAACCGTAGGTTAGGCTGGTTGTTTTTTGAACGAAGGGCTACAGGCCTCGGTTCACAAGGGCCTGCGCAAGGGGCGAACACGTTATCCACAGATCCGCCAACAGGGATTGTGGGTAAACACGTTCTAAATCATTCCAAGCCTTCAAACCTTGTTAAAACACGAGCGCCCCGCCTCGATATCCAGATTCAATTCAAACTCATCGAACGCCTGCCACCCCAGTAGAACCGACGGCACATAGCGCCCCCTCACCCAGGACGTCGGGATGGTGAAGCCGGGATAGTATTTGTAGGTGATCGGCAGGCTGTGACCGGGCAGGTTCAGCACACCCTTGAAGGATTGATAGCGCTGCCGGTCGGCGTTATCCGGGCGTGAGGCCCCAGGGGTGAGGGTTTGCACCACGTTGACCTGTTGGCCGGGCAAGGCGGAGGTCAGGTAGTCGACATTGCCGGTATCGACGATGGCCTGGGTGTTGCGGTTGTCCAGGCTGGCGGCGATGGTCAGGCGCTGGTTGAGGTCCATGCGGGTGTAGGTGATCGGCGAATCGCAGCGCGGGGAAGGTGCGGGGTTGAGCTCCAGGGTCTTGCGGGTGATTTTCAGACGGCCCAACTTGCTGATCAGGTCCAGCCCCAACAGGTTGTCCCTGGCGCTTACAAACACCAGCACGTTCCTGAACTCGCTTGAACCGATTTTCAGCGACTCGATGACTCCAAGCCTGGCCGACAGGTTGTTCTCGCCGTAAAACGTGCTGTAGGCGTAATGGGAGTCGCTCAGCAGCCTGATGCCCATCTGCTTTGCGGTATCGATGTTGACCCGGGTTTGCGGCGCTCCGGTGTCGAGGACGAAACGTGCCGAATGACCGTTGGCCGCGCTGACATCGATGAAGGGCAACACCTCTTGCGCGACGAAACGGTCGTTGGCGTATGGATGAATCTTCAGCACTTCGCGCTGAGACGCACGCTTTGTCGTGAAATCGCCAGTCTTGCGCAGCGTCGCCAGGGATTGCTCGCCGAACATCGAAAAGAGGATGTTCAGCTCCGGGTCAGCCTTGATCGCCCGAGCGTGTCGGCGCTGAACCGCCAGGTAGAAGTCCGGCAGCTGGTTGGCGGCCTTGAGCTCGAACATCCGGGCGATCACCGTCACCGAGCAGTCGAGGTTTTTCCCGGGCTCCGGCACAAGTTCGCAGCGCTCGCGCAACTGCATCAGGGAGGCTTTGCGCCCCTGCTCGGAGGCCAGCCATTGATAGAAGCCCGGCTCAGGCGCATTCAGCCGGGTAGCGGCCGGCAATCCCGTCGACACCAGGACAACCCAGGCAAGGAGCAATCGCATCAGCCGCTTCATGGCCCAACCCACTCATAAAAACCAGGTTTTATGAACAAGCGCTGAACCTCTGAAAGCTCCATGACTGCATGCTGCACCCTGACCAGCGCACCTAGAAAATGTAGTTCAGTGTGGCTCTTTGAGTGCTTACAGGAATCAGTGCCGTCATTAGGCGCTTCTTATTTCTTTGGGTGTATTGAGATCGCTCACTGATCCTACGGACGTCAGCGGAGCAGGAGATTTGGGTGGTTTCGCAGCGTCAGGCCAACCCACGATGTTTTTGACGTTGTTTTTCACTGTTTTCCACAACATATTGCTCTGGTACGCACTCTTGACTGCGACAGCTGCGCGAGTGGCCGCCCCCACGATCAAGGCCGATGTCCCTACGGTCTGGACGATGGCGCCGGCCGGGGATCCCCCTAACTGCATGGTTGCCCCCACAACACTGATGACAGAACCGCCCAAACTGAATCGGGTGGCGTGCAGAGCGACGCCTGAAACCTTGGAGCCGAAGATAAAGGCCACCGGAGCAAAGGTGTGCAGCGCAACCGTCAGGCCTCGTTGAATGATTGGTAAAACGCTCGCCATGAACTCACCCGTCGGGTCCGTGTAGTTCAGCGGGTCCCCCTTGCAATAGGCATACGCATTCAATCCCCCTTCCTCGAACGGACTGAGCCGATCAGGGCTTTGAAAACGCTTCAGCACCGGGTTGTACACCCGATGCCCGTTGCCCAGATGGTAGCGGCCGGTTGATCGCTCGCGCAGCTGCCCGTTGAAACCGAGGTGAGTACCGGCAGCCAGCAGGCTGCTTTGCGCGCCGTAGGGGGTATAGGCGAGTCGATTCGGACCTGTTCGGTCCAGTTCGGCGAGAACGCTCTGTTGCACGTCGCTGACCAGCAGCAAGACGCGCGCGGCAGAGTGTGGGGAGGGACGGGAAGCAGGCATCGTCGGCATCCTCGTAGAGGCGTTTCAGCTGTTCGATACCGTAGCAAAGCGAAGTGAAAATCGACACTAGCAGAACTGATAGTCCTCTTCGGGACTGCCAAAAATCATGTAGCAGCTGGCGAAGCCTGCGTCCGGCTGCTACAGGGATCGTGTTTGCCCCTAAGGGCGATACATCAGGTAGGCCTCGCCGGTGACGCGAATCATCGGGTGCGGTGTGATCTGGCAGGTGTCGACGATGCGAAAGCCGTGGCGTTCGTAGAAGCGTCGGGCGCCGGTGTTGGCGGCGTAGTCGATCAGGCTCAGGCCGTTGAGGCCCAGCTGGTTGGCGCGGTCGTAGGCGTAGGCGAGGAACTGTTTGCCCAGGCCCTGGTTACGCCAGCCCTCGTGCAGCGCGAGGCTGGAGATGTAGAGGGTGTCGGGAATTTCCATGGTGGCGTAGGGCGCCAGCACCGGGTCGGTGACCGGTTCGGCGAATGGATCGTGGCGCATCACGTAGCTGTGCATCATGCCGATGACCTGCCCGTACGCTTCGGCGATCAGGCAGTTCTGGTAAGAGAAATCCACGTCGTCGCGGGCATAGCGGATGGCGCCGACGTCGAGCAGATCCTGACCGGGTTCTGCGATCTGGCTCCAGATGTAATCTGAAGCGCCTTCGGATGAAATCTGGAACAGGCGCGCAATCTCCCGCGCGTCCGCGCGGACGGCGGAACGAAATTCAACTGTCATTGTTTCCCCATAAATTTCGGCTGCTTTTTGAGCTTTATGCAGGAGCTGCCGAAGGCTGCGATCTTTTGACTTTGGTCTTTAAAAACAAGATCAAAAGATCGCAGCCCTTCGGCAGCTCCTACAAAGAGAATCAGCGAACCACGCCTTCTTCGATGAGAAGTTTGAGGATCGCTTCAGCCCCAGCTTGCGCCGTAACACCCTTGAGCACTTGTCCACCGCCGCCACTGGCTTTCGCCGTTGCGGCTTTCATCCGGTCGGCACCGCTCTTGGCCTTGATCACCTTCAGGCGCTTTGGCCGTGGCTTGGCCGGTTGCAGGGTGGCGACCGCCAACAGCTCATCATCGACCACTTCGACTTCATCGGCCTGCAACACCCCGCGCCGGGCCGGGCCGTAGGCGCTCTGCCGAGGCTTGGGGGCGGCGTTATCCACAGTGGCCAGAAACGGCAGGCGCACCTTGAGTCGACGACGCTGACCACGGGGCAAGGCTTGCAGCACCAGCGCCGAACCGCCGTCGATGGATTCGACCTGGGCCAATCCCACCACCAGCGGCCAACCGAGGCCTTCAGCCAACAGGAACGGCAGCATGCCGGAGCCTTCGCCGGTTTCCGCCTGACTGCCGGTCAACACCACTTGGGCGCCGGCATCGCGCAGATAGGTCGTCAATGCCGGTAGCGCATCGGCGCCCTCGGGCTGTTCCAGCACGTGCAGCTGTTCCAGGCCCATGCCCAGATAAGCCCGCAGCGCCGGCTCGGCCACGTCGCCAGCATGCAGCACCTGCAAGTTATCCCCAGCCAGTTGCAGACCCAATTCCACCGCCCGCGCATCCTGTTCCGCGCGACGCGGACGACCGGAGGTCGGGTGGGCGCCGATGGACACCAGGCTGATGATTTTCGTGCTCATAACCCTTTCCTTCCCTTAAGCCGCATCGCGCTTGGCGTCGTTGCGATAAGCCTCTACCGCCGCGATCAAGGCTCGAAGAATCTCGGCGCTCTCGCCGATCACCGACAGGT
The DNA here is from genome assembly GCF_013359595.1 of Pseudomonas sp. C1C7. Classification (GTDB taxonomy): domain Bacteria; phylum Pseudomonadota; class Gammaproteobacteria; order Pseudomonadales; family Pseudomonadaceae; genus Aquipseudomonas. Next base: position 7,483 of record NZ_JABFMP010000008.1, read on the forward strand.
CGGCCCGTTTGATCATGTCGCAGCCAGGGTCGAGGTTGATCGCCACCACCTTGTCGCAGGCACCGATGCCCTGCAGGTGCTGGATCGCCCCGGAAATCCCCACCGCCACATAGACCCGCGCAGTGACCCAGGTACCGGACGCGCCGACCTGACGGTCGCGGCCCATGAAGCCGTCGTCCACCGCCACCCTGGACGCGCCTTCGGTGGCGCCCAATGCTGCGGCGGTCTGGTGGAACAGGTCCCAGTCCTTGACCCCGTTGCCGCCGGAGAAGATGAACTCCGCTTCGGCCATGGGAATCGCTGCCGGGTCCACAGCCACCGCGCCCAGATCCTCGATGCGCGACAAACTGCGCGCGACGGCTGTGGATAACGCCACCGGCAATGCTTCGTGACGGGTTTCGCTGACCGGCTCGGCGCATTCGACGGCGCCCAGGATCAGGCGCGCCAGCGGCCGGGCCAGGTCCTGCAGACCGGCGCCAGCACGGCCGGTACAGGTTTCGTCCTTGACCTGCCAGACCCGCGTGGCCGGGCGTTCGCCCAGGGCCGCGGCGAAACGCCGGCCCAGTTCCCCGCCACCGGTGCGGCTGTCCGGCAGCAGCCAGTGCCGTGGATTGAACTGGTTATCCACAGCCCGCAAGCCCTGGACACGTTGCTCCGGTGCATAACCGCTGAATTCCTCGCCTTCCAGCACCAGCAGGCGGTCGACGCCCGCCGTGGCGAAGGCGTTTTCCTTGTGCTCGCCGAAGACCACCGCCAACACCGCGCCGTCCTTGCCGGCCAGCTGATGGGCCAGGCCGAGCAAGTCGCGGTCGTGGCTGCTCAGGCGGCCACCGACCATGTCCGGCACCACGCTGATGTAGAACGCAGGTTGCGCCACCTGATGCAGCGGCAACTGCACTTCAACGGCGGTCGAGCGCTTGGCCGTCCCGCCCTGTTGCGCGCCGCTGCGGTCGATACGCTTGATCCCGTTCGGCCCGATGAAACCGATGCCGTGCAGGTTCTTGCGGATGACGCCGTTGGGCCCCATCCAGCTGTGTTGCGCCGGTTGCATGGCCGCGTGCAGCGGATGCAGCCGGTTACGGGCGATCCATTCGGCGCGGGGGTCGCGGCGGATAATGTCGCTCATCAGTGCACCTCCGCAGGTTCGCGTTTGGCCGCCGAGGCAGACTTCGGCGCTTCGTCTTCAAGCAGCGCGTCAGCCACCAGTTCGGCAATGTCCTTGATCAACGGCCGGGGTTCGACCACGCCTTCGAGCATCGCGGTGCACTGTGGGCAACCCACGGCCACCAGTTCGGCACCCGTCTCGCGGATGTCTTCCATGCGCATGTCGGGAATACGCTGTTTGCCCGGAATGTCGGTGATCGGCGCACCACCGCCACCGCCGCAGCAGCGCGAGCGGAAACCGGAGCGTTGCATTTCCTTGACCTCGATGCCGAGGGCGCGCAGTACCTGACGCGGTGCCTCGTATTCACCGTTGTAGCGGCCCAGGTAGCACGGGTCGTGATAGGTCACGCTGTCGCCTTTGTGCTGGCCGAGGTTCAAGGCGCCGGCGTCGATGATTTCCGCCATGTAGGTGCTGTGGTGCTGCACCAGGTAGTTGCCGTCGAATGCGCCGTACTCGTTTTTCAACACGTGGAAGCTGTGCGGATCGCAGGTGACGATGCGGTTGAAGCTGTATTTGGCCAGGGTCTGGATGTTGCGCTTGGCCAGCAACTGGAAGGTCGCTTCGTCACCGAGGCGACGAGCCACGTCACCGCTGTCGCGTTCTTCGAGGCCCAGCACGGCGAAGTCGATTTTCGCCGCCTTGAGCACTTTGACGAAGGCGCGCAGGGTGCGCTGGTTGCGCATGTCGAAGGCGCCGTCGCCGACCCAGAACAGCACGTCGGTGGACTTCTTCTCGCTCATGAGATTGAGGTTGAGGTCCGCCGCCCAGTTCATCCGTCCGCCCGGGGCGAAGCCGCCCGGGTTGTCGGTGGCGATCAGGTTTTCCAGCACTTCGGCGCCCTTGTTCGGGGTCGCGCCTTTTTCCAGGGTCAGATGGCGACGCATGTCGACGATGGCATCGACGTGCTCGATCATCATCGGGCATTCCTCGACGCAGGCACGGCAGGTGGTGCAGGACCACAGGGTTTCGGCGTCCACCAGACCGTTGACGATCGGTTGATGCGGGTTGCCGCTGTGTTCGCCGATCGGTTTGCCTGGATAAGGGCTGCCGGCGAACTTGGCATCGCTGCCGCCGGCCAGACCGACGACCATGTCCTGGATGAGTTTTTTCGGGTTCAGCGGCTGGCCGGCGGCGAAGGCCGGGCACGCGGCTTCGCACTTGCCGCACTGCACGCAGGCATCGAAGCCGAGCAGTTGATTCCAGGTGAAATCCTTGGGCTTTTCCACGCCCAGCGGCGCGGCAGGATCATTCAAATCCAGAGGTTTCAAACCGGTCGAACGACCCCCGCCGAAGCGCTCAGAACGGCGGTGCCAGGCCAGGTGCAGGGCACCGGCGAAGGCGTGCTTCATCGGGCCGCCCCAGGTCATGCCGAAGAACAGTTCCGACACGCCCCACAACACGCCGATGCCGAGAATTACCGCCAGCAGCCAGCCCCCGAAGTTTTCCGGCAGGATCCCGGCCACCGGCAGGGTCACCAGGAAGAACGACGCCGAGAACGCCAGCAGGCTTTTCGGCAGGCGCATCCACGGGCCTTTCGACAGGCGCGAAGGCGGGTTGCGACGACGCAGGTAAACGAAGATCGCACCGACGAACATCACCGCCGACATCAACAGCAGTGCGTAACCGAGGATGCGGTTATGCAGGCCGAAACCGTGCACCAGGATCGCCAGCACGATGGACGCCACCGCACCACCGGCCGTGGCCACGTGGGTGTTGGCGATGTATTTGTCCCGCGCGACGACATGGTGCAAGTCGACCATGTAGCGCTTGGGCATGGCGAACAGGCCGCCGATCAGATCGACCTTCGAGGCCCGGCCCCGACGCCACATGGCCACCCGCCGCAACGCGCCCAGAACCGCGAGGCCCAGGGCTGCGAACAACAGGATTGGAAGAAGGGTGTTCAACATGGTGAAGCTCCCACCAATACAACTTGGAGAAACGCGGTCGGTGTAGGAGCTGCCGCAGGCTGCGATCTTTTGATCTTCAAATGTCGCGACTTTCAAAGATCAAAAGATCGCAGCCTTCGGCAGCTCCTACAGGGGGTTAGCCTGACTTAGAAATCCTTGCACAACCGCAGTGCGTCATAGATCGCCGCATGCACGTTACGCTGGGCCACGCAGTCGCCGATGCGGAACAGCAGGTAGCCGTCGCCGCTCTGTTCCAGGCATGGCTGCGGCTTGATCGCGAACAGGGCTTCGACGTCGATCTGGCCCTTGTTGCGCGAACCTTCCTTGAGCGCGTAGTAGATCGCTTCGTCCGGGCGCACGCCGTTTTCCACGACCACCTGGTCCACCACCCGCTCCTCTTTGGCGCCGGTGTATTCGTTTTCCAGCACCGCCACCAGCTTGTCGCCTTCGCGGTAGACCTTCTCCAGCATCATGTCGCCGGTCATGATCACTTCTTTGGGGTACATGCTGCGGTAGTAGGTCGGGAACGACGTACCGCCGATCGCCACGCCCGGCTTGATGTCGTCGGTGACGATCTCGACCTGGCTGCCCTTGTCGGCCAGGAAGTCGGCGGTGGACATGCCGGTGAACTCGCAGATGGTGTCGTAGACCAGCACGTTCTTGCCCGGTGCGACCTTGCCGTCGAGCACGTCCCAGCTGCTGACCACCAGGCCTTCAGCCGCGCCCCAGTGTTCGTTCTGCTCAAGATACGGATGACCGCCAACGGCCAGCACCACCACATCCGGACGCAGGTCCATGATGGTCGGCGCATCCGCCGCGGTGCCCAGGCGCAGGTCGACTTTCAGGCGCGCCAGTTCCAGCTGATACCAGCGGGTGATACCGGCGATCTGATCACGCTGCGGCGCCTTGGCCGCGGTGGTGATCTGCCCGCCGATGAATTCCTTCTTCTCGAACAGGGTTACGTCGTGGCCACGCTCTGCGGCCACACGAGCCGCTTCCATCCCCGCGGGACCTGCACCGACCACCACCACCTTGCGTTTCTTGCCGGTGGTTTTCTCGATGATGTGCGGCAGGCCCATGTATTCACGGGAGGTCGCCGCGTTCTGGATGCACAGCACATCCAGGCCCTGATACTGACGGTCGATGCAGTAGTTGGCACCGACGCACTGCTTGATCTGGTCGACCTGGCCCATCTTGATCTTGGCGATCAGGTGCGGGTCGGCGATGTGCGCACGGGTCATGCCGACCATGTCGACATAGCCGCCTTCCAGGATACGGGTGGCCTGGTTCGGGTCCTTGATGTTCTGCGCGTGCAGCACCGGAACCTTGACCACTTCCTTGATACCGGCCGCCAGGTGCAGGAACGGCTCCGGTGGATAACTCATGTTCGGGATCACGTTGGCCAGGGTGTTGTGGGTGTCGCAACCCGAACCCACGACGCCGATGAAATCGAGCATGCCGGTGTCGTCGTAATACTTGGCGATCTGCTTCATGTCCTCGTGGGACAGGCCGTCCGGGTGGAACTCGTCGCCGCAGATACGCATGCCCACGCAGAAATCGTCACCGACTTCGGCGCGCACGGCCTTGAGCACTTCCAGACCGAACTTCATGCGGCCTTCGAAGGTGCCGCCCCACTCGTCGGTACGCTTGTTGACCCGCGGGCTCCAGAACTGGTCGATCATGTGCTGGTGCACGGCCGACAGTTCAACGCCGTCCAGGCCACCGGCCTTGGCGCGACGGGCCGCTTGCGCGTAGTTGCCGATCACCCGCCAGATTTCTTCCGGCTCGATGGTCTTGCAGGTGGCACGGTGCACCGGTTCACGGATGCCCGACGGCGACATCAGGGTCGGCCAGTTGAAACCGTCCCAACGCGAGCGACGGCCCATGTGGGTAATCTGGATCATGATCTTGGCGCCGTGCTTGTGCATGGCGTCGGCCAGATTCTGGAAGTGCGGGATGATGCGGTCGGTGGACAGGTTCACCGAGCTCCACCATTCCTGCGGGCTGTCGATGGCGACCACGGACGAACCGCCGCAGATCGCCAGGCCGATCCCGCCCTTGGCCTTCTCTTCGTAATACTTGACGTACCGGTCGGTGGTCATGCCGCCGTCGGTCGCGTAGACCTCGGCGTGCGCGGTGCTGAGCACGCGGTTACGGATGGTCAGTTTGCCGATCTGGATCGGCTGGAACATTGCTTCGAAAGCCATGGCGGGTTCCTCGACTTACAACGGCTTGACGGTGAACAGGCCGTCGTCGTGGCCTTCTTCGGAGCCACCGTAGACTTGTTCGGCCACGGTGCGGATCTTGCTGCCGCGAGCGGCGAGGATCTGGTCCATCGCGCCGGCAAACCAGCCGGTGAACATGTAGTCGACCTTGCGTCCGACCTTGCCGTAGACGTAGACGAATGCCGAGTGCTCGAGCTTGACGCTGGCGGTGCCCTTGTCCAGGTCAATGTCCTGGATCTTGAACAGGCCCCAGCCGCGCTGCGACAGGCGCTTCATGTAGTGCTCGAACACCGCGACACCTTCCAGGCCGTGGCATTCGGCTTCTTTTTCACACCAGTGCCAGGCGGACTTGTAGCCGGCCTTGTAGAGGATCTCGGCATAGGCGTCGGCGCCCAGCACTTCCTCGATGCCCATGTGGTTGTTGACGAAGAAATGACGCGGCACGTACAGCATCGGCAGGGCGTCGGACGTCCAGACACCGGTCTCGCTGTCGACTTCGATAGGCAATTGCGGGGCGATCTTGGCCATGGAAACTTAACTCCAGAAAAATTTTGGTGTTGCCCCCGGCACGGACGGCCGGGGGAAAAGGATTCAGCGCGCTGCGGCTTACTCGCCCCAGACATCCTTGAGGACGTTGACCCAGTTTTCGCCCATGATCTTGCGCACCACTCGCTCGGAATGGCCGCGCTTGAGCAGGGTTTCGGTCAGGTTCGGGAACTCGCCGACGGTGCGGATGCCCAGCGGGTTGATGATCTTGCCGAAGCTGGTCAGACGGCGGGCGTAGCCCTTGTCGTGGGTCAGGTATTCGAAGAAGTCCTGGCCATGACCCTGGGTGAAGTCGGTGCCGATGCCGATCGCGTCTTCGCCGACGATGTTCATCGTGTATTCGATCGCTTCGGCGTAGTCGTCGATGGTCGAATCGATGCCCTTGGCCAGGAACGGCGCGAACATGGTCACGCCGACGAAACCGCCGTGGTCGGCGATGAACTTGAGTTCTTCATCGGACTTGTTGCGCGGGTGAACCTTCAGGCCCGACGGCAGGCAGTGGGAGTAGCAGACCGGTTTCTTCGATTCGAGGATGACTTCCTCGGAGGTCTTGGAGCCGACGTGGGACAGGTCGCACATCACGCCGACACGGTTCATTTCGGCAACGATTTCACGACCGAAGCCCGACAGGCCGCCATCGCGCTCGTAGCAGCCAGTGCCGACCAGGTTCTGGGTGTTGTAGCACATCTGCACGATGCCCACGCCCAGCTGCTTGAAGATCTCGACATAGCTGATCTGGTCTTCGAAAGCGTGAGCGTTCTGGAAGCCAAAGAGGATGCCGGTCTTGCCCTGCTCCTTGGCTTTGCGGATGTCGGCGGTGGTGCGCACCGGAATCACCAGGTCGCTGTTTTCGCGGATCAGTTTCTGGCTGGCGGCGATGTTGTTGACGGTGGCCTGGAAGCCCTCCCACACCGACACGGTGCAGTTGGCCGCGGTCAAACCGCCCTTGCGCATGTCTTCGAAAAGCTCACGGTTCCACTTGGCAATAATCAGCCCGTCGATAACGATGCTGTCGGCGTGCAGTTCGGCTGGGCTCATCAGGCTGTCCCCTTATTGGCGATTCATGCGCCGAATCGTCTGCCGGCGCTTTGGAGCCAGCATATGCCTCGGTGCCGTGGCAGCCGGGTGCAAAAACGACAGACGAATTGCCGAAAGCGTCAATCCGCGACAAAGGGTCGTCGCCAGGAGCGATTCGCGACCTGTTCAAGGTCGCCCGCATGGGCCAGAATTCCCCGCATCTCTTGATGTAGGGCGACTTGAATGAAATCGATCTTGCTGGCTTTGGCACTGATTGCGACGGGCGTAACGGCTGCGGAAGAAGCCGACGACAACCCCTGCGACAAAGTCGAAAACGACGTCCAGACCCTGGAATGCTCGGCGTTCAGCAAAAGCACCGCTGAAGACCTGCTGAACGAAAACACCAAAAGCCTGAACGAGCGCATGCAGTCGCTCTACGGCAAGAATCCGGCGCAACTGGCCGACATCACCGCCAAAATCAAAGCCGCCCACCAGCAATGGCAAAAAACCCGCGACGCCGACTGCGCCATCGAAGCCTTCCCCGCCACCGCCGGCAGCAAGGCATTCACCATCGCGCAAAATGATTGCGTGGCGCGGATGAGTGACGACAGGTCGGAATTTTTGGAGTCGATTGGGCAGGAGTGACAGGTCAGAGCGATCTCCAGATGCCGTCCAGCACCGACAGCAATTTTTCGCTCTGAACCTTGTCGATTTCCAACTCTGCGCAACAGGTGCCCCACCCTGAAAGCGCATCCAGTGTCTGGGCGATATACCGCTCGGGCTCAAGGAAGCTGTAGGGTTTGCACACCTCTATCAACGCCTTGCGCGACGGCTTTCCTGTTCCGGCAAAAGCCGTCGTGTGCTCATCCCGACGCCCGCCCGTGCTGGAAAACGTCAAGTCATACGCAGGTGCCATTTTCCAACCGCCGGGACCACCAAAGAAGGAGAAATTCTTCGCATGATCGTCGTGGTTGTGGGTCAGGGCGTTGAAGATCATCAAGCGGGCCATTTTCTCGACTTCTGTCGCATCCCGGGTCATCGCCCAGGTTGCACGCAGCAAGTCGCTGTAATCGAGACTGGGGGCACGAAAATCGGCATATAGAATCGCTGCGGCGGACAGCAAATGGCGCTTGGCGCCTGCTTCACGATCAAAGCGTCTGGTGGCAAAAAAGCGCTCGCGCCCCGTGACGGTCTGGACATCGAACAATTTCGACTCCGACATTTCTACCCCGGCTTTACGGGCCATCGTGGCATAAGCCTGCTCGATGGCGCCGCTGTCGCGATGGTCGCCATCGCTGCGGAACTTGATCAACCAATGCTCGTACCCTTCAGGCATCGCTCCGAAGGACGAAACGGCGCGGCGATGGTCCGCAGAGAGGCCAACGACCGCCTTGGGTCGCGCACCACCCGGGGAACCGCCCGCCAGGCGCAGGGAAGTGATGATCTCGTCAGCACTTCCGCACAGTATGGTCTGCGAAGCTTCATAGAGCGCCGCCAGATCCAGCTCTACGTCAGTCGTCCCGCCTTCCAGTGTCGGCACGTACTCCAACGCCCCCATGCCCCTGGCCCCCATATAGGCCAAACGATCGAGCGGACTTATGTCATGACGCTCGACGCTCAGTTCACGGCGAAAAAACCGGTCCATGAGCAACAACCCCCAACCGTCGGGAAGCGAATCGCTGAAGGCGCCATGGAGTCCGTCAAACAGCTGCGGATCGGCAGCTCTTTGAGGCTTGATCGAAAACTCCATATGAAACGGCGCGAGATTGAATCCCTTGGCCAGCCACACCGGATCGTACGAAAAGAACAGGCCTTGGCGGGGAATCGAAACCAACTCGCCCACCCTCGCCCCCTGGAGCATGACGCTTATCGATTTGACGGCTTTCATTGACGCCCCCTCGCCCTTCCGTGGTTTTTCAGATCTTGGAGTGTCAGCCATTGCGGCGACGCGAACAGATTCATCAGCGGCGCTTCGGCTTCCAGGCAGATCGCGATCAACAACAACCCATCCAGCGAAATCTTGCCGGTGGTCTCGAAGCGTTTGATATTGGATTCAGGCACACCTGACTTTTGCGCCAATGTGCGTCTGGACAGGTTTTTACTCAGCCTCAATTGCTTGGCATTGCTGGCGATCTGCATGGCGATCTCGCCGGGGGAGTAGAGAATATGGGTCAGGGCCATGATTTTGACCTCGTAGGGCGCAATAATGAGCGTAGTAGAGCACGGCTTTAAAATTAAATTAAAAGATAAAATATGAACCTTTATTTCCAAAAAAGTCGATTAGCGAACAATATTTAGTCCTTTATAAATCGACAATCAGTCATCCGATATAGGCACTTGAATGAAAATCTGCGGAATCGAAATCAAAGGCAGCGAAGCGATCATCGCCGTGGCCACCCTGGAGGGCCAGACGCTGAGCCATATCGCGCTGGCCACCAAGAAAATCGCACTGGACGATGACGACGAAGCGGCGAACGTGAAGGTTTTCGCTGCGCAAGTTGCTTCGTTTGTTCGCGAGAATTCGATAGATCGAATGGCGATCAAAAAGCGCAGCAAGAAGGGTGAATTCGCCGGTGGACCGACGACGTTCAAGATCGAAGGGGTCTTGCAGTTGCTGGAGAATTGCGAGGTGACGCTGCTGTCGCCGCAGACCATCAATGCGCAGGCGAAGAAGCATGGGTTTGAGCTGCCGCAGACGCTGAACAAGTATCAGCATGAGGCTTACAAGGTGGCTTGTTCGGCGTTGGTGAAGAAGTAATTTCAAACGCCGCTGTGAAAATGTGGGAGCGGGCTCGCCCGCTCCCACAGGTTTACTTGGCGTTCATACTTTTGCGGTTCGCCGGTCTTCCCGCGGGCAACGCTCGTACTTCGCCCGGTAGCTGCGGGTGAAATACGACGGTGATTCAAACCCGCAGGCAATGCTCACTTCCAACACGCTCATGTCGGTCTGGCGCAGCAATTGCCGCGCTTTCTCCAGTCTCAAGCGCAAGTAGAAATTGCTCGGGGTGTCGTTCAGGTGCAAACGGAACAGGCGCTCCAGTTGCCTACGCGTCACCTTGATCGATTCCGCTAGTTCCAGGGTGCTCAAGGGCGGCTCGCTGTGCTGTTCCATCTCGCCAATGACGTGAACGAGTTTCTTGTTGCTGATGCCATAACGCGTGGCGACTTCCATGCGCTGGTGGTCTTTGCGCGGGCGGATGCGGCCGAGTACGAACTGTTCGCTGACCTGGATCGCCAGGTCCGGGCCGTGGGCCTGGCCGATCAGATCGAGCATCAGATCAATAGAGGCAGTGCCGCCGGCGGAGGTGATGCGCCGGCGGTCGATCTCGAACAGCTCCTGGGTGACGCTCAGCTGCGGGTAGGACTCCTTGAAGGCATCGATGGCTTCCCAGTGCAGGGTCAGGCGATGACCGTCCATCAAACCCGCCTCGGCGAGGACGACACTGCCGGTGTCGATGCCGCCCAGGGTCACGCCTTCGTTATCCAGACGGCGCAGCCAGTGCTCCAGCGCCGGGGTGACGAACTTCAGCGGTTCGAAGCCAGCGACCACCCATAAGGTCGCGCCCTTCTTCAATGGCTCCAGCGCCGCATCGGCGTTGACCGACATGCCGTTACTGGCCAGCACCGCCCCGCCATCGGCGCTCAATACATGCCAGCGATAGAGCTCGCCGCGAAAGCGATTGGCGACCCGCAGCGGCTCGATGGCCGAGATGAATCCAATGGCCGAGAAACCCGGCATCAACAAGAAATAGAAATCCTGAGACATGGCGCGCACTCGAGTGGAGGTAGCGAGACGGCGGGAGCGTGAGGACGTTGATACGCCACTTGCAAACGCCATTCAAGAGGACAGGTCGCTGCAGTGCAAGTGCTGGTCGCCGCAGTGCGCTTTTATGGCCGATTAGCTGCGTAACGTGACATCACCGGCGCACAAAGACGACCGGACCCACAATAACGAAACTGCCGAGGAACCCGAGAATGAAACGACTGATCAGCAGCTGTGTTCTTGCACTCAGTGGTACCGCTTTGCTGAGCGCCAGTGTCATGGCCGCCGAACCCGCCTCCTGCCAGAACGTGCGCATGGGCGTGGTGAACTGGACCGACGTGATCGCCACCAGCGCCATGACCCAGGTATTGCTCGACGGCCTCGGCTACAACACCAAACAGACCAGTGCTTCCCAGCAAATCATCTTCGCCGGCATCCGTGATCAGCGCCTGGACCTGTTCCTGGGTTACTGGAACCCGCTGATGACCCAAACCATCACCCCGTTCGTAGACGCCAATCAGGTGAAGGTGCTTGAAGCGCCGAGCCTGAAGGACGCCCGCGCCACCCTCGCCGTGCCGACTTACCTGGCCGACAAGGGCCTGAAGACTTTCGCTGACATCGCCAAGTTCGAGAAAGAGCTGGGCGGCAAGATCTACGGCATCGAGCCAGGCTCGGGCGCCAACACCCAGATCAAGGCGATGATCGCCAAGAACCAGTTCGGCCTGGGCAAGTTCCAGCTGGTCGAATCCAGCGAGGCCGGCATGCTCGCCGCGGTGGATCGCGCCGTGCGCCGCAAGGAAGCCGTGGTGTTCTTCGGCTGGGCGCCGCACCCGATGAACGTCAACGTGCAGATGACCTATCTGACCGGCAGCGAGGACGCCCTGGGCCCGAACGAAGGCATGGCCACCGTGTGGACGGTTACCGCGCCGAAATACGCCGAACAGTGCCCGAACATCGGTCGCCTGCTGACCAACCTGACCTTCAGCGCCGAAGACGAGAGCCGGATGATGCAGCCGCTGCTGGATCACAAGGACGCCTTCGAATCGGCCAAGCAATGGCTCAAGGATCACCCCGAAGACAAGAAGCGCTGGCTTGAAGGCGTGACCACGTTCGACGGCAAACCGGCCGCTGAAAACCTGCAACTGACCAGTAAGTAACCCCCCAGAACCGAATCACAGTACCGAATCACAGTACCGAACCACAGTACCGAACCACCGATTCGCAGCCCCAGCGGGCTGCGAACGGCACCGCTACGCCCGGCTTTTGACCCGACTAAAAAACACTTGCCTGTAAGGAACCGCGAACATGAACCACGACGTCATCATCACCTGCGCACTCACCGGTGCTGGCGACACGACCGCCAAGAGCCCACACGTGCCGGTCACCCCGAAACAGATCGCCGCTGCCGCCGTGGAAGCCGCGAAGGCCGGCGCCACCGTGGTTCATTGCCACGTTCGCGACCCGCAAACCGGCAAGTTCAGCCGTGACGTGGCGCTGTATCGCGAAGTGATGGAGCGCATCCGCGAGGCCGACGTCGACATCATCGTCAACCTCACCGCCGGCATGGGCGGCGACCTGGAAATCGGTGCCGGCGAGAACCCGATGGAGTTCGGCCCGAACACCGATCTGGTCGGCCCGCTGACCCGTCTGGCCCACGTCGAGGAGCTGCTGCCGGAAATCTGCACCCTCGATTGCGGCACCCTGAACTTCGGCGACGGCGACACCATTTACGTCTCCACCCCGGCGCAACTGCGTGCCGGCGCCAAACGCATTCAAGAGCTGGGCGTGAAAGCGGAGCTTGAAATTTTCGACACCGGCCACCTGTGGTTCGCCAAGCAGATGATGAAGGAAGGCCTGCTCGACAACCCGCTGTTCCAGCTGTGCCTGGGCATCCCGTGGGGGGCGTCGGCTGACACCACCACCATGAAGGCCATGGTCGACAACCTGCCGGCCGACGCGGTCTGGGCCGGCTTCGGCATCGGCCGCATGCAGATGCCGATGGCGGCGCAAGCGGTACTGCTGGGCGGCAACGTGCGGGTCGGCCTGGAAGACAACCTGTGGCTGGACAAGGGCGTGCTGGCGACCAACGGCCAACTGGTCGAACGCGCCGGCGAAATCCTCAGCCGCCTTGGCGCCCGGGTCCTGACCCCGGCTGAAGGCCGCAAGAAGATGGGCCTGAAACAGCGCGGCTAAGCCGAACCTACACATCCCCCCCTGTAGGAGCTGCCGAAGGCTGCGATCTTTTGATCTTGATCTTCAAAAGCAACATCAAAAGATCGCAGCCTTCGGCAGCTCCTACAGGGTTCACCGAAATCTTCAGGAAATCGCCATGAGCTTTATCACCGAAATCAAAACCTTCGCCGCTCTGGGCAGCGGTGTCATCGGCAGCGGCTGGGTTGCGCGCGCCCTCGCCCATGGTCTGGATGTCGTGGCCTGGGATCCGGCGCCCGGTGCCGAGGCGGCGCTGCGCAAACGCGTGGCCAACGCCTGGGGTGCGCTGGAGAAAAAGGGGCTGGCGCCTGGCGCCTCGCAGGACCGCCTGCGCTTTGTCGCCACCATCGAAGAATGCGTGCGTGACGCCGATTTCATCCAGGAAAGCGCCCCCGAGCGCCTTGAGCTGAAACTGGACCTGCACAGCAAAATCAGCGCCGCGGCCAAGCCCAACGCCCTGATCGGTTCCAGCACCTCCGGCCTGCTGCCGAGCGAGTTCTACGAGAGCGCCACCCATCCGGAACGCTGCGTGGTCGGCCACCCGTTCAACCCGGTTTACCTGCTGCCGCTGGTGGAAGTGGTCGGCGGCAAGAACACCGCGCCCGAAGCCGTGCAGGCAGCGATGCAAGTCTACGAATCCCTGGGGATGCGCCCACTGCATGTACGCAAGGAAGTTCCGGGCTTCATCGCCGACCGCCTGCTCGAAGCGCTGTGGCGCGAGGCCCTGCACCTGGTCAACGACGGTGTGGCGACCACCGGCGAAATCGACGACGCGATCCGTTTCGGCGCCGGCCTGCGCTGGTCGTTCATGGGTACTTTCCTGACCTACACCCTGGCCGGTGGCGACGCGGGCATGCGTCACTTCATGGCCCAGTTCGGCCCGGCCCTGCAGTTGCCGTGGACTTACCTGCCGGCGCCTGAGCTGACCGACAAGCTGATCGACGATGTGGTGGACGGCACCAGCGATCAACTGGGCAAACACAGCATTTCTGCGCTGGAGCGCTATCGTGATGACTGCCTGATGGCGGTGCTGGATGCGGTGAAGGCCACCAAAGAGAAGCATGGGATGGCGTTCAGCGAGTAAGACTCAGGCTTTGAGGCCAGCAGTACTGGCCTCATCGCGGGCAAGCCCGCGATGACGGCGGCCTTGTCACCACATTTTTTGGAACCTGAAACATGCCCGCACTGACCACCTATCAAACCCGCATCATCCCCGACTGGGTCGACTACAACGGCCACCTGCGCGACGCCTTCTACCTGCTGATCTTCAGCTATGCCACCGACGCACTGATGGATCGCCTCGGCATGGACAGCAACAACCGCGAAGCCAGCGGCAATTCGCTGTTCACCCTGGAGCTTCACCTCAACTACCTGCACGAAGTGAAGCTCGACGCCGATGTCGAAGTGCGCACGCAGATCATCGGCCACGACGCCAAGCGCCTGCACCTCTACCACAGCCTGCATCTGGTGGGCGACGACAAGGAGCTGTCGGGCAACGAGCAGATGCTGACGCACGTCGATCTCGCCGGCCCGCGCTCCACGCCGTTCAGCGAATTGACCTTGAGCAAACTGCAAGCCATTGTCGCCGATCAGGCCGATCTGCCGGCCCCCGCGTACATTGGACGAGTGATCGCATTACCCCAAAAAAAATAACAAGGAGATTGCATGAACACCGCCGCCGCTTTAGCCGATTTTCGTACGTATCCGTTGATCAGCGCGCTGACAGGCGTGCAGGCGATGGCGGATCGTGTTCTGGTGAAGTGGGCCGATCAACGGGTCAGCCCCTTCCACCATCAATGGCTGCGGGACAACTGCCCGTGCCCGCAATGCGTCTACACCGTGACCCGCGAACAGGTACTGGAAATCGTCGACGTTCCGGACAACCTGCTGCCGGAACAGTGCAGCGTCGACGTTGAAGGCTGCCTGAGCATCCAGTGGCAGGACGGCCACCTCAGTCGCTTCGACCCCGGCTGGCTGCGGGCCCACGCCTATGACGACGAATCCCGCGCCGAACGCCTGGCCGGCAAGCCTCGGGCCAAACTGTGGCACAGCGACCTGACGCTGCCGGTGTTCGAATACCAGGCGCTGATGAACGACAACAGCGCCCTGCTGCAATGGCTGCTGGCCGTGCGCGATACCGGGCTTTCCCAGGTGCGCGGCGTGCCCACCGAGCCCGGCTCGCTGAAGCTGATCGCCCAGCGCATTTCGTTCATCCGCGAGAGCAATTTCGGCGTGCTGTTCAATGTGCAATCCAAGGCCGATGCGGACAGCAACGCCTACACCGCTTTCAACCTGCCGCTGCACACCGACCTGCCGACCCGCGAGCTGCAACCGGGGCTGCAATTCCTGCATTGCCTGGTCAATGACGCCGAGGGTGGCGAGAGCATCTTCGTCGACGGTTTTGCCATCGCCGACGCCCTGCGCCGGGAAGATCCGCAGTCGTTCAAAAGCCTGTGCGAGATCCCGGTGGAATTTCGCAACAAGGACCGCCACAGCGACTATCGCTGCCTGGCGCCGATCATCGCCCTGGATGCCCTGGGACAAGTGTCGGAAATCCGCATGGCCAACTTCCTGCGCGGTCCGTTCGACGCGTCAGTGGACGATATGCCCAAGCTCTATCGCGCCTATCGCCGCTTCATCGAGATGACCCGCGAGGCCCGCTTTCGTGTGATGCAAAAGCTCAATCCGGGCGAGCTGTGGTGCTTCGACAACCGCCGCACCCTGCATGCCCGCAACGCCTTCGATCCGGCGACCGGGGCGCGGCATTTCCAGGGCTGCTACGTCGACCGGGATGAGTTGTTGTCGCGCATTTTGGTGTTGCAGCGTTAGACCGTGTCATCGTTCATCGCGGGCAAGCCACGCTCCCACAGGTTCGGCGTCGTACACAAAATCTGTGACCACTCCGGCCCCTGTGGGAGCGGGCTTGCCCGCGAAGGCGTCAGTTCAGGCGACAGATTTCTCAAGGACACACAGGCAAAAAAAGCCCCGATCAAGCCGTGACATGACCGAGGCAGAGGGTACTGTTGAGGAGCTGCAACGCTCGGGTGACCAAACCTTCGTGAAGCGAGCTGAGTCCAGTGTGCCCACTCCCCTTTGTGCAAAGATGCCCGAAAACGACGTGCTCATAGTCAGTTATGACATTGCGACAAATCGCCCTTGATGCCACTGCATGCCACTACCAGAATCGAGCCAGACCCGTTCCCAGAAGAAGGATTAGCGCCATGATGCACGCCGATTTGATTGACCAGGAAGACCTGTTGGGCCACCTGATTGCATTGGGCTTTCAAGTGCCGAACGGTGCGACCGCCGAGCAGGCCTGTGAGTTCGCGGTACGCGGTTTGAACAACGAACGGGCCATCGTGCTGCGTACCATGGTCAAGCAGATGTATACCAGCAGCGCCACCATCCTGCCGGCCGTACGCCAGGCCATCGACAAGCAGTTGCTGCCGGCATTGGCCGAGTACCAGCAGAGCCATTCCGGCCGATAAGACGCAATCGCGGCCAAGCCCGCTCCCACAAGGATTTCGGTTGGATCATACATTTGCAATCCAACCGAGAACCCTGTGGGAGCGGGCTTGCCCGCGATGAAAACGCCTCGGTTTACAGCCTTACACTGGCAAACGTCGACTCATTGCGCGCCTGGCTCAGCGCCGACAACGGCCCCGACAGCGGCGACAGCACCATGGCCTGCGGCAGCGGCATCATCGCCACTTGCTGGGTAGTGTTGGAGCCTACGCGCTCGTCACGCGGCGGAATGCCGAAGTATTCGCGGTAGCACTTGGAGAAGTGCGGCGTGGAGACGAAACCACAGACCGACGCCACTTCGATGATCGACATCGGCGTCTGCTTGAGCAGCTGCCGAGCGCGGATCAGGCGCAGCTTGAGGTAGTAACGCGACGGCGAGCAGTGCAGGTATTTCTGGAACAGGCGCTCGAGCTGGCGACGGGACACCGAGACGTACACCGCCAGCTCGTCCAGGTCGATCGGCTCTTCGAGGTTGGCCTCCATCAGCGCGACGATTTCCTGCAGCTTCGGCTGGTTGGTGCCCAGCATGTGCTTGAGCGGCACGCGCTGGTGATCCTGTTCGTTGCGGATGCGCTCGTAGACGAACATCTCCGAGATCGCGGCGGACAGTTCACGGCCGTGATCGCGGCTGATCAGGTGCAGCATCATGTCCAGCGGCGCGGTGCCGCCGGAGCTGGTGAAACGGTTACGGTCGAGGGTGAACAGACGGGTACTCATGGCCACCCGTGGAAACGCTTCCTGCATCGCCGCCAGACATTCCCAGTGCACGCTGCAATCGAAACCGTCGAGCAGGCCGGCGCAGGCCAGGGCCCAGCTGCCGGTGCAGACCGCGCCCAAACGGCGGGACTGACGCGCCTGGCTTTGCAGCCATGACACGTGTTCGCGGGTAACAGTGCGCTGGATACCGATACCACCGCAGACGATCACGGTGTCCATGGGAGGGGCTTTGTGCATCGAGGCGTCGGGGGTGATCTGCAGGCCGTCACTGGCCCAGACCTGGCCGCCGTCGACTGTGAGGGTGGTCCAGCGATACAACTCGCGACCGGACAACTGGTTGGCCATGCGCAGTGGTTCGACTGCGGAAGCCAGGGAAATCAGCGTGAAATTGTCCAGCAGCAGAAAGCCGATGGATTGAGGCGCACGGTTCTGGGGTTGGGCCCCGGAGTTGAACGACGTCATCGCGGTATCTCCTCACACAAGCAGGTAATGGCCTCAGGCGCAGGCTCTTGTTATTGCCATCGTTCTCGCGTGGGAGACGGGCTTTGTAATGACAGAGCAATTGCCATGCCTAAAATTGAATAGGCATTCAATAACTCCTGAAAACGACGTCGCACGTGTCTAAATATGACGCGCGGCGAGTAGGGGATATAGGTGCTATCAATGCGGGAAAGTGCCCTTCTGCGACAGGTGTGAGCAGATCGGTAGCACTTGTGGGAACTGGGCTGCGGGCAACCCGGCAAGAGTGTCACCCAAGGCACGGGATGACGGGTGGTCGTGGCGGTGATTGTACCCGACCTTTGATGAGGCCATTTATCTGTGAGCGACGCGCCAAAAGATGGCGCGTTTTGGTGCGGGTGTTCGATTTACGCGCAGTTTTGACTGGTCCGGCCCCTTCGCGGGCAAGCCTCGCTCCTACCGACACCACTGTCCGCAGGAGCGAGGCTTGCCCGCGAACAGGGTCAATGCGGTCTCAACACTCCACCGCACTCACCGCCAACCCGCCCCGCGATGTCTCCTTGTATTTGTCATGCATATCGGCGCCGGTATCGCGCATGGTGCGGATCACCCGATCCAGCGAGATGAAGTGCTGACCATCGCCACGCAACGCCATCTGCGCCGCGTTGATCGCCTTCACCGCCGCAATCGCGTTGCGCTCGATGCACGGCACTTGCACCAGGCCGCCCACCGGGTCGCAGGTCAGGCCGAGGTTGTGCTCCAGGCCGATTTCCGCCGCGTTGCACAACTGTTCGGGCGTGGCGCCAAGGATCTCCGCCAGACCCGCGGCAGCCATGGCGCAGGCTGAACCCACTTCACCCTGGCAACCGACTTCGGCGCCGGAGATCGAGGCGTTCTTCTTGCACAGGATCCCCACGGAAGCCGCGCCCAGGAAGTAGTCGACGACATTGGCGTCGGTCACGTCTTCGCTGAACTTCATAAAGTAGTGCAACACTGCCGGGATGATCCCCGCCGCGCCATTGGTCGGTGCCGTGACCATGCGCCCGCCGGCGGCGTTTTCTTCGTTGACCGCCAGTGCATAAAGGTTGACCCACTCCATCGCACTCAAGGTCGAGCCGATCACGTTGGGCTTGTTCAGCTCCTGCAGGCTGCGGTGCAACTTGGCCGCGCGACGGCGCACGTTCAGACCGCCGGGCAGGATGCCTTCGTGCTTGAGGCCGTGATCGACGCAATCCTGCATGGCGCGCCAGAGTTTCATTAGGCCGCTGCGGATCTCTTCTTCGCTGCGCCAGACCTTCTCGTTGGCCATCATCAATTGGGCCACGCTCAGGTTGTGCTTCTTGCACAGCTCCAGCAGTTCGGCGGCGCTGGAGAAGTCATACGGCAACACGGTGCTGTCCAGGTCGACGACGCCGCTGCAAGCCTGGGCTTGATCGACGACAAAACCGCCGCCGACCGAATAATAAGTGTCGCGATGCAACTCGCCGTCATCACCCTCGGCGACCAGGGTCATGGCGTTGGGGTGAAACGGCAGGTTCTCGTCGATCAGGCGCATGTCCCGCGCCCATATAAAAGGCACCTCGAGACGACCATCGAGCAGCAGCGTGTCGGTTTCACGCAGGGTCGCGATGCGGATGCCGATTTGCGACGGATCGATCGCGTCCGGCCACTCGCCCATCAGGCCCATGATCACCGCGTTGTCGCTGCCGTGGCCGATGCCGGTGGCGGACAACGAACCATAAAGCTGAACCTCGACGCGCCGCACCTGCTCCAGCAGCCCGCGTGCGCGCAGATCCTGCACGAACAGCGCCGCGGCGCGCATGGGTCCCACGGTGTGCGAACTGGAGGGGCCGATGCCGATTTTGAACAGGTCGAAAACGCTGATAGCCATGACTGCCGAACTCCTGGATGAGCCTGATCCAGGCGCCCAAAGCGCCCGGTGGCGGAGCTGCTACGCTCAAGCTGCAATCCGCCGAGATGGCCGCATCATCCGGCTTTTATCGTGTCGCTCGACGTCTCGGACCGACGCACTCTTGTCCACCAGCGCCGTGTGCGTTTTACGCCATGTTTTCGCGGTTTTGGGCGGTGCAGACGG
Organism: Pseudomonas sp. C1C7; assembly: GCF_013359595.1. GTDB lineage: Bacteria > Pseudomonadota > Gammaproteobacteria > Pseudomonadales > Pseudomonadaceae > Aquipseudomonas. Next base: position 27,113 of record NZ_JABFMP010000008.1, read on the forward strand.
GGGAAAAGGGGCGAAAAAATCTGTAAACGACGTCACCGACACTGGATGCGACCATCCCTGTACTGGTTACGACGCACCCTGTAGGCGTCAGATTTTCACTGGTACATGATCTTATTCGACTCGATTGCAAAGGCGCTGCGGTAGAGCTGTCACAAGAACGCCACCCAACCGCAACCTATAAGTGCGGTAGTCCAAGTCGGAACACTGCCAAAAAAAAACACCAAGGAGTCCATTCATGAAAGGTTCCCCGTCGTTGTTGTTGGCCGCCATGCTTAGCCTGCCGGTTCTGGCTCAAGCCGCAGAACCGGCACAATGCAGTACCGTGAACTTCTCCGATGTCGGTTGGACCGACATCACCGCGACAACCGCCACCACCAGCGTCGTGCTCAACGCGCTGGGCTACAAGACCAAGACCACCATGATTTCCGTGCCGGTGACCTACAAGTCCCTGGCCGACGGCAAGAACATGGACGTTTTCCTCGGCAACTGGATGCCGACCATGGAAAACGACATCAAGGCCTACCGCGACGCCGGCACCGTGGACACCGTGCGCACCAACCTCAAGGGCGCCAAGTACACCCTGGCCGTTCCTCAGGCCCTCTACGACAAAGGACTGCATGACTTCGCCGACATCGCCAAATTCAAGAAGGAACTCGACGGCAAGATCTACGGGATCGAGCCGGGCAACGACGGCAACCGTCTGATCCAGAGCATGATCGACAAGAACGCCTTTGGCCTCAAAGACGCCGGCTTCAAGGTCGTCGAATCCAGCGAAGCGGGGATGCTGTCCCAGGTCGACCGCGCACAGAAACGCGACACCGCCGTGGTCTTCCTCGGCTGGGCGCCGCATCCGATGAACAAGCGCTTCAAGATCCAGTACCTCACCGGTGGTGACGATTTCTTTGGCCCGGATTTCGGCGCCGCCACCGTGGCAACCAACACCCGCAAGGGCTATGCCGAGGAATGCAGCAACGTGGGCCAGCTGTTGAAAAACCTGGAGTTCACCGTCGACATGGAAAGCGAACTCATGGGCAACATCCTGGACGACAAGATGAAGCCTGACGCGGCCGCCAAGGCCTGGCTGAAAAAGAATCCACAGGTGCTCGATACCTGGCTCGCTGGCGTGACCACCATTGACGGTAAACCTGGCGTGGACGCCGTGAAAGCCAAGTTGAATCAGTAATCGCTTATGCCGGACGGCTCCGGCCGTCCGGGCTGTTTATTACCTTGCATGCGGACGTTCACTACCATGCTGATTGATCAGAAAATACCTCTAGGCCAGCACATCGCGAGCTTTGTCGAATGGTTGACGCAACACGGCGCCAGCACCTTCGACGCCATTGCCGTGACACTGGAAACGATGATCCACGGCGTGACGTTTGCGCTGACCTGGTTCAACCCGCTGGTCCTGATCGGCCTCATCGCCCTTCTGGCCCACTTCATCCAGCGTAAATGGGGCCTGACCGCCTTTGTCGTTGCCTCCTTTCTGCTGATCCTGAACCTGGGGTACTGGCAGGAAACCATGGAAACCCTCGCCCAGGTGATGTTCGCGACCCTGGTCTGCGTATTGATCGGCGTGCCGTTGGGCATCGTCGCCGCGCACAAACCGATGTTCTACACTTTAATGCGTCCGGTACTCGATCTGATGCAGACCGTACCGACCTTCGTGTACCTCATTCCTACCCTGACCCTCTTCGGTCTGGGTGTGGTCCCGGGCCTGATTTCGACGGTGGTGTTCGCGATTGCCGCGCCCATCCGCCTGACTTACCTGGGTATCCGCGATGTCCCTCAAGAACTGATGGACGCCGGCAAGGCCTTCGGCTGCTCGCGTCGCCAACTGCTGACACGGATCGAACTGCCCCACGCCATGCCGAGCATCGCGGCAGGCATCACCCAGTGCATCATGCTGTCGTTGTCGATGGTGGTGATCGCGGCACTGGTAGGCGCCGACGGACTCGGCAAACCGGTGGTCAACGCACTGAACACTGCTGATATCGCCCTGGGCTTCGAAGCGGGCCTGGCGATCGTACTGCTGGCGATCATGCTCGACCGTATCTGCAAACAACCCGACGCCAAAGTAGGGGGTGACGCATGAGCATTATTCGCTTCGATAACGTCGACGTTATCTTCACCAAGGATCCGCGCGAGGCGCTCAAGCTGCTGGATCAGGGCCTGACCCGTAACGAGATTCTGAAGAAGACCGGCCAGATCGTCGGTGTGGAAAAGGCCAGCCTGGATATCGAGAAAGGCGAAATCTGCGTGCTGATGGGCCTGTCCGGCTCCGGCAAGTCCAGCCTGCTGCGCTGCATCAACGGCCTCAACACCGTGAGCCGCGGCAAGCTGTTCGTCGAGCACGAAGGCAAGCAGATCGACATCGCGTCCTGCACCGCCGCGGAACTGAAAATGATGCGCACCAAGCGCATCGCGATGGTGTTCCAGAAGTTCGCCCTCATGCCTTGGCTGACGGTGCGCGAGAACATCAGTTTCGGTCTGGAAATGCAGGGTCGTCCGGAGAAGGAACGCAAGAAGCTGGTCGACGACAAGCTCGAACTGGTGGGCCTGACCCAGTGGCGCAACAAGAAGCCCGATGAACTGTCCGGCGGTATGCAACAACGCGTGGGCCTGGCCCGTGCGCTGGCGATGGATGCCGACATCCTGCTGATGGACGAACCGTTCTCGGCACTCGACCCGCTGATCCGTCAGGGCCTGCAGGACGAGCTGCTGGAGCTGCAACGCAAGCTGAGCAAAACCATCGTGTTCGTGAGCCACGACCTCGACGAGGCCCTGAAGCTGGGCAGCCGTATCGCGATCATGAAAGACGGCCGGATCATTCAGTACAGCAAGGCCGAGGACATCGTCCTCAACCCGGCGGATGACTATGTGCGCACCTTCGTGGCCCACACCAACCCGCTCAACGTACTGTGCGGCCGCAGCCTGATGCGCACCCTGGACAACTGCAAGCGCATCAACGGTTCGGTGTGCCTGGATCCGGGCGGCGACTCCTGGCTCGACCTGGCCGAAGGCAACACCATCAAGGGTGCTCGCCAGAACGGTTCGGTACTGGACCTGCAGAACTGGGCACCGGGCCAGGCCGTGGAAGGACTGGGTCGTCGTCCGACCCTGGTGGATTCGAACATCGGCATGCGCGACGCGCTGCAGATCCGCTACCAGACCGGCAACAAACTGGTGCTGCACGACAACAACAAAGTCGTCGGCATCCTGGGCGACAGCGAGCTGTACCACGCACTGCTCGGCAAGAACCTGGGGTAAGGCAACAGACAAAAAACGCCGCGAGAGATCGCGGCGTTTTTGTTTGTGGAGCAAAGATCAAAGGATCGCAGCCTTCGGCAGCTCCTACATTGGAAAGCGTACACCTGCAGGAGCTGCCGAAGGCTGCGATCTTTTGATTGGTTACAGACTTGATGACCCCTTCGCGGGCAAGCCTCGCTCCTACAAGAGCACACATGATCTGTAGGAGCGAGGCTCGCCCGCGAAGAACTCAACGCGGTGCTTCAGACCGAAACACCATCTCGACGCACTTGCGCTTGCCCCGGCTCCAGGTCCAGCTCGGTCAGAAGCTCATTGAACCCCCGACGACTACGCGCCGCCAACTCCGCCTGTTCCTGCTCGATTTGCACGTCCCGGCGCATCGCCTTGTGCAAGCCGAACATGAAGAACACCAGCACCACCGAGAACGGCAGACCCGCCAGCACCACCATGGTTTGCATGGCTTCGAAGTTACCGGCGAACAGCAGACCGATGGTCACCAGGGTGATCACCACCGACCAGAAAATCCGCAGCCAGTGCGGCGCGTCTTCATCGACGGTACCGCCCTTGCACGAAAGGTTGGCCATCATCACCGCACCGGAATCCGCCGGCGTCAGGAACAGCACGAAACCAACGAAAATCGAAACGCCGATCACCACCTTCGACGCCGGGTAATGCTCCAGCAACTGGTAGATCGCCATCGACGGCTGTTCCAGCGCCGTCTTGCCCAGCTCCAACGCGCCCTGGTTCATCACCAGGTCCAGCGCCGAGTTACCGAAGATCGACAGCCACGCCAGGGTGAAACCCAGCGGAATCAGCAGCACGCCGGCCACCAGTTCACGCACGGTGCGACCACGGGAGATACGCGCGATGAACATGCCCACGAATGGCGCCCAGGAAATCCACCACGCCCAGTAGAACAGGGTCCACAGGCCCAGCCAGCGGTCGGACTTCTCACTGTCGCCTTCGTAGACGTACAGGTCGAAGGTCTTGAGCACCACGCCGTTGAGGTAGTCACCGACGTTCTGCACGAAGCCGTTGAGCAAATGCAGGGTCGGGCCGAACAGCAGCACGAAAATCAGCAAGCCGCTGAACAGCATGATGTTGAGGTTGGACAGGCGGCGGATGCCGTTTTCCACACCCGACACGGCGGCGATGGTCGCCACGGTGCTCATCACGATGATCACGATCAAAAGATTGGTGTTGCTGTGCTCCATGCCGAACAGGTTTTCCAGACCCGACGCCACTTGCAGCGAACCGATCCCCAGGTTGGTCACCAGCCCCAGCAGGGTCACGAACATGCCGAAGCCGTCCACCGCATGCCCCGCCGCGCCCTTGACCCAACGCTCGCCCACCAGCGGGTACAGCGCCGAACGCAATGCCAGCGGCTGGTTGTGGCGATAGGCAAAGTAACCCACGGCCAAACCGACCAGCGCGTAGATCGCCCAGCCATGCAGGCCCCAGTGCAGGAACGTCAGCTGAACCGCCTGACGCGCCGCCTGGTTGCTGCCGGCCGCGCCTTCGGGCGGGTTGAAGAAGTGATCCAGCGGTTCGGAAGCGCCAAAGTACAGCAGCGAAATGCCGATACCCGAGGAGAACAGCATCCCCGCCCAGGCGCCGTAACTGAAGTCCGGGGTGTCGTCCTTGGTGCCCAGTTTCAGTTTGCCGTAGGACGAGAACGCCAGGCCCACGACGAAGATCAGGTAGGCGGCAATGACCACCATGTAGTACCAGCCAAAACTGCGGGACAACCAGGCTTGCGCCGTACCGAGCAGTCTGCCGGCCTCTTGCGGGGCGATGATCAGAATGGCGGTCAACAACAGAATCAACGCGGTCGAGGTGTAGAACACCCAACCGTTGACCGTCACCTTTTGCGGTGGGGTCTTTATTAGCGAGGCAGAACTCATGGCACAGATGCTCCGGGCAGTGCGAGATGAAGAACGCAAGACAAACGAGTCACTCGACCAATCGGTTAGTGGGCAGCCGACCAGCGGGTGATATAAAGACAGCCGGAAAAAAGCCCGAAGCCTGGGGACGCCGTGGCGTACTGGTTTCGAGCTGATTTGGATGTCGGTTAGCCGCCATTTACACGTAGGAAAAATCTGTAAGGAGCGACGAATTGTCGCGGATCTTATTCTTTGTTGATTGAACGTTCAATCAAAACAAAATAGACTGGCCCACAAGCCGGTAGACGCTCGTCGTCTGCCGCAAGGGCCCAAGGAGATGTGCAAGATGCCCAAGGTCGGTATGCAACCCATCCGCCGCCAGCAATTGATCGAAGCCACTTTGCAGGCGGTCGATCAGGTCGGAATGGGGGACGCCAGCATTGCGCTGATCGCCCGTTTGGCCGGTGTCTCGAACGGCATCATCAGTCACTACTTTCAGGACAAGAATGGCCTGATCGCCGCCACCATGGGGTACCTGATGAGCGTCCTGAGCGAGAACGTCACCGCGCGCCGTCAGGCGCTCAAAGATGACAGCCCCCGGGCGCATCTGCAGGTGATCATCGAAGGCAACTTCGACGCCAGCCAGGTCAATGGCCCTGCAATGAAAACCTGGCTGGCCTTCTGGGCCACCAGCATGCACCAGACGTCTTTGCACAGGTTGCAGCGGATCAACGATCACCGTTTGTATTCCAACCTGTGCTGCCAGTTCCGCCGCGTACTGCCGCTCGAAGATGCGCGCAGTGCAGCCCGTGGCCTGGCGGCGTTGATTGACGGTTTGTGGTTGCGCGGTGCGTTGTCGGGAGACGCTTTCGACACCGAGCAGGCGCAACAGATCGCTTACGAATACATGGATTTCCAATTGGCCAAGCGGGTGAGCTAGAGCACAAAAGAACGCTCGACACCCGCACCGTGCCGCCACTCATGCACTTGCGAGGACTTTATGGCCCGTTTCGAACTGCAAAAACTCTACATCGATGGCGCTTACTCCGACGCTGGCAGCGACGCCACTTTCGAAGCCATCAACCCGGCTAACGGCGAAGTCCTCGCAAAAGTACAACGTGCCACCAAGGAAGACGTCGAGCGCGCTGTCGTCAGCGCCGAAAAGGGCCAGAAAATCTGGGCCGCCATGACCGCCATGGAGCGTTCTCGCATCCTGCGTCGCGCCGTGGAAATCCTGCGTGAGCGCAACGACGAACTGGCTGCCCTGGAAACCCTGGACACCGGCAAGGCCTACTCCGAAACCCGCTACGTGGACATCGTCACCGGCGCCGACGTGCTGGAGTACTACGCAGGCCTGGTGCCGGCCATCGAAGGTGAGCAGATTCCGCTGCGCACCACTTCTTTCGTCTACACCCGTCGCGAGCCGCTGGGCGTCGTGGCCGGTATCGGCGCGTGGAACTACCCGATCCAGATCGCCCTGTGGAAATCCGCACCGGCCCTGGCTGCCGGCAACGCGATGATCTTCAAGCCAAGCGAAGTCACCTCGCTGACCACCCTGAAACTGGCCGAGATCTACACCGAAGCGGGCCTGCCAGCCGGCGTGTTCAACGTCCTGACCGGCAGCGGCCGCGAAGTCGGCACCTGGCTGACCGAGCACCCGCGCATCGAGAAAGTCTCGTTCACCGGCGGCACCGACACCGGCAAGAAAGTCATGGCCAGCGCCTCGAGCTCTTCGCTCAAGGACGTGACCATGGAACTGGGCGGCAAATCCCCGCTGATCATCTGCGACGACGCCGACCTGGATCGCGCCGCCGACACCGCGATGATGGCCAACTTCTACAGCTCCGGTCAGGTCTGCACCAACGGCACCCGCGTGTTCGTGCCGAGCCACATGAAGGCCGCCTTCGAAGCCAAGATCGCCGAGCGCGTCGCGCGCATCCGCATCGGCAACCCTGAGGACGAAAACACCAACTTCGGCCCGCTGGTCAGCTTCGCCCACATGGAAAGCGTGCTGGGCTACATCGCCAAGGGCAAGGAAGAAGGCGCACGCGTACTGTGCGGTGGCGATCGTCTGACTGACGGCGCATTCGCCAAGGGCGCGTTCGTGGCACCGACCGTGTTCACCGACTGCACCGACGACATGACCATCGTGCGCGAAGAAATCTTCGGCCCGGTGATGGCGATCCTGAGCTACGAAACCGAAGAAGAAGTGATCCGCCGCGCCAACGACACCGACTTCGGCCTGGCCGCCGGTGTGGTCACCAAGGACCTGAACCGCGCCCACCGCATCATTCATCAACTGGAAGCGGGCATCTGCTGGATCAACGCCTGGGGCGAATCCGACGCCAAGATGCCGGTCGGTGGCTACAAGCAGTCGGGCGTGGGCCGCGAGAACGGGATCAGCTCTCTCAATAACTTCACGCGCATCAAGTCCGTGCAAGTCGAACTCGGTGAGTATGTTTCAGTATTTTGATTAGCTGATCCAGCTACAAGCGGCAAGCTTCAAGCTGCAAGTAAAAGCAGTTTGGTTTGCCGCATCTCTTCGATACACCGCTCGCTGCTTTTTCTTGCAGCTTGAAGCTTAGAGCTCGCAGCTCTCAAGGAGCCCCCATGACTCAAGAATACGACTACATCATTGTTGGCGCAGGATCGGCAGGCAACACCTTGGCTACCCGTCTGACCGAAGACGCCGGCGTCACCGTCCTGCTGCTCGAAGCGGGCGGTCCGGACTACCGCATGGACTTCCGCACGCAGATGCCGGCCGCCCTGGCGTTCCCGCTGCAGGGCCGTCGCTACAACTGGGCCTACGAAACCGATCCGGAGCCGCACATGGACGGTCGCCGGATGGAATGCGGTCGCGGCAAGGGCCTGGGTGGCTCCTCGCTGATCAACGGCATGTGCTACATCCGCGGCAACGCCATGGACTACGACGGCTGGGCGAAACTGCCGGGCCTGGAAGACTGGTCCTACCTCGACTGCCTGCCGTATTTCCGCAAGGCGGAAACCCGTGACATCGGCCCCAACGATTACCACGGCGGCGAAGGCCCGGTCAGCGTGACCACGCCAAAGGCCGGCAACAACCCGCTGTTCCACGCCATGGTCGAAGCCGGCGTGCAAGCCGGTTACCCGCGCACCGAAGACCTCAACGGTTACCAGCAGGAAGGCTTCGGCCCGATGGACCGCACCGTGACCCCCAAAGGCCGTCGTGCATCCACCGCCCGTGGTTACCTGGACGTGGCCAAGAAGCGCTCGACCCTGACCATCGTCACCCACGCCCTGACCGACAAGATTCTGTTCGAAGGCAAGCGTGCGGTCGGCGTGCGTTACCTGGTGGGCGCCGCTGAAGAGCGCGTTGAAGTCAAAGCGCGCAAGGAAGTGCTGGTCTGCTCCGGCGCCATCGCTTCGCCGCAACTGCTGCAACGTTCTGGCGTCGGCCCGGCCAAGCTGCTGCAAAGCCTCGATATTCCGGTGGTCCACGACCTGCCTGGCGTAGGTGAAAACCTGCAGGACCACCTCGAGTTGTACCTGCAATACGCCTGCACCCAGCCGGTGTCGCTGTACCCGTCGCTGCTGTGGCACAACCAGCCGGCCATCGGTGCCGAATGGCTGTTCAACGGCACCGGCATCGGCGCCAGCAACCAGTTCGAAGCCGGCGGTTTCATCCGCACCCGTCCGGAATTCGAATGGCCGAACATCCAGTACCACTTCCTGCCGGTGGCGATTAACTACAACGGCAGCAACGGTGTGCAGGAGCACGGTTTCCAGGCGCACATGGGTTCCATGCGTTCGCCGAGCCGTGGTCGGATCCAGGTCAAATCCAAGGACCCGCGCCAGCACCCGAGCATTCTGTTCAACTACATGGCCACCGAGCAGGACTGGCAGGAATTCCGCGACGGCATCCGCCTGACCCGTGAAATCATGCAGCAGCCGGCACTGGACGCCTTTCGGGGTCGCGAGATCAGCCCGGGTATCGAAGTGCAAACCGATGAGCAGCTGGACAAGTTCATCCGCGAGCACGCCGAAACCGCGTTCCACCCGTCCTGCTCCTGCAAGATGGGCACCGACGAGATGGCGGTGGTCGACGGTCAGGGTCGCGTGCATGGCATGCAGGGCCTGCGCGTGGTCGACGCCTCGATCATGCCGATCATCACCACCGGCAACCTGAACGCACCGACCATCATGATGGCCGAGAAAATCGCCGACCGGATCCGCGGTCGCCAGCCGCTGCCGCGCAGCAAGGCCGCCTACTACGTGGCCGGTGATGCGCCGGTGAAGGGCAAGGCGGTGCGGGAAGTGCCTCAGACCGCGTAATACCGCGTCGGGGCCAATCGCGGGCAAGCCCGCTCCCACAGGTTTTTGGGTTGGAATACAAATCTGTAGTCCAACCGAGATCCTGTGGGAGCGGGCTTGCCCGCGATGAGGCCCTCACAAACAACACACCTCTACCGCTCCAAACTTGATCCTCCCCCCTCGCAGGCCTAATCTAGCGCCACGCAATCGTTTCACCCCCTCCCTCGCAGCACCGATGCTCCACACCAAGGAGGCCCCCCGAATGTTCGATTTCCACCCCCAGCTCAAGCAGCGCTTCGCTGCCTTGCGCACGGGCGCCGAGTTCTTTTCCCTGCGTTATGTACGCGAGTCCGGCCAGTACCTGTCGGTGCGCAAAAATGTCGCCGAACCGCCGAGCCTGCGACGTGACGAAGGCGCGATGTTGACCGTGCGGGTCAATGGCGTCGAAGCTTATGCCGCCACCAACGACCTGTCGCAGCAAGGCCTGCAAGCGGCCCTCGAACGCGCCGAACATCAGGCGCGCCGGCTCAAGCCCCATGCCCTGCTCGACCTGCACGATCAGGCCGTCTCGGAGGAGCGCGCCGATTATTTCTCGCCGAACCTCGACCAGCCGTTCCCATCCTTGAGCCAGTGCTATGAACTGCTCGGCGCCGAATCCGCTGCCGTGCCCAAGGACGATCGTCTGGTGAACTGGCAGGTGAGCATCGGCATCACCCACGTCGAGCAGATCTACCTCAACAGCGCCGGCGCCGAGTTGCGCCAGGCCCAGCGTTTCGTCTACCCGGGCCTGGACGTCACCGCCTACGACGGCAACGACAGCCAGACCCGCAGCCTGGGCCGCGAGAACTTCGGCCAGCAGGGCGGCGCCGATGTCATCAGCCGCTGCGGACTGATCGGCGCCGGCCCGAAAGTCGCCGATCAGGCCCTGCAACTGCTGCTCGCGCCGAACACCCCGCAAGGCCCGCGCGACCTGCTGCTGATGCCCGACCAGATGATGCTGCAGATCCACGAATCCATCGGACACCCGCTGGAACTGGATCGCATCCTGGGCGACGAGCGCAATTACGCCGGCACCAGCTTCGTCAAGGCCGAAGACTTCGGTCATCTGCAATACGGCTCGAAACTGCTCAACGTGACCTTCGACCCGGACATTCCCGAGCAGCTCGCCAGCTACGGCCATGACGACGACGGCACCGCCGCGAGCAAGCAATTCCTGATCCGAGAAGGCCTGTTGCTGCGCCCGCTGGGCGGTGCGCTGTCGCAATTGCGCACGGGCCTTTGCGGTGTCGCCAACAGCCGCGCCTGCAGCTGGAACCGTCCGCCGATCGACCGCATGGCCAACCTCAACATCGAGCCCGGCGATCAACCGCTGGAGCGCCTGATCGGCAACATCGAACACGGCATCCTGATGAGCACCAACCGCTCCTGGTCCATCGACGATGCGCGCAACAAGTTCCAGTTCGGCTGCGAATGGGGCCAGTTGATCGAAAACGGCGAACTCAAGGGCGTGGTGAAGAACCCGAATTACCGGGGCGTTTCCGCGCAGTTCTGGAAGAGCCTCAGCGCCGTCGGCGATGCCAACACCTTCCAGGTCCTCGGCACGCCGAACTGCGGCAAGGGCGAACCCAACCAGGTGATCCGCGTCGGCCATGCGTCGCCCGCCTGCGTGTTCAGCAACGTTGATGTGTTTGGAGGAGACGCCTGATGACTACTCACGCGAGCACCTCGAAAAACCAGGGCGAGTCGTTCAAGGCGCTGGTCAACGGACTGCGCGAGGCCCTGCACGAACCGGAACGGTTCACCTTGAGCTACGCCGCCGAGTCCTCGGCCTTCGTGCGTTTCAACCACGCCAAGGTGCGTCAGGCCGGGCAGGTGCAGCAGGCGAGCATCGTTCTGAAACTGATCAATGATGGTCGCCACGCCGACCTCGACATCACCCTCTCCGGCGATCCGCAGGTGGATCAGCAGCGTCTGGCCGAAGGCCTGCAACAGCTGCGCGACACCCTGCCGTTGCTGCCGCAGGATCCGTATCTGTTGCTCAACCACAACGGCTGGCAAAGCAACAATGTGCAGGAGCATCCGCTGCCGGACACCGAGCAGGTGGTCGCCGAAATCACCCGTTGCGCCGAAGGCCTGGATCTGGTCGGTTTCTACGCGGCCGGGCCTATCAGCCGTGGTTTCGCCAGTTCCGCCGGAGCCTTTGGCTGGCATCAGGCCAACAGTTTCAACTTCGACTTCAGCCTGTTCCACGAAAACGGCCAGGCGGTGAAAGCCAGCTTTGCCGGCCATGACTGGAACAGCGAGGCGTTCGCCAAACGTTTCCAGCAGGCCCGCGAGCAGCTGGAGCTTCTCGGGCGGCCATTGCGTACGTTGGCGCCGGGACAGTACCGCGCTTACCTGGCACCGGCGGCGCTGGAAGAGATCATGGGCATGCTGTGCTGGGGCGGGTTTTCCGCACAGTCGATCGCCAGCAAGAGCAGTCCGCTGCAGAAGCTGTATGGCGGTGATCAGCACTTCAGTCCGCTGGTGTCGCTGGACGAGAAAGTCAGTGGTTCGTTGAGTCCGGCGTTTTCCGATGAAGGTTATCCGCGCAGCGATCTTCGGTTGATCGTCGAGGGCAAGGCCGAGGCACAGCTGGTCGGTTCGCGCAGCGCCGCCGAATACGGCCTGACCGCCAACGGCGCCAGCGCCGGCGAATGGCCCAGCGCCCTGAACATGCAGGCCGGGGTCCTGGCGGAAGCGGACGTCCTCAAGCAGCTGGGCACGGGCCTGTACATCAGCAACCTGTGGTACCTGAATTTTTCCGACCAGCCGGCAGCCCGCCTGACCGGTATGACCCGCTTCGCGACCTTCTGGGTCGAGAACGGCGAAATCCAGGCACCGGTCAGCACCATGCGCTTTGACGACAGCGCCTTCAGCCTGCTCGGCTCGCAGCTCGAAGCGTTGACCCAAGAGCGCGAGATGCTGCTGTCGGCCAGCACCTACAGCCAGCGCGCGACGGCTTCGGCGCTGCTGCCGGGGGCGCTGGTCAGCAAACTGACTTTGACCCTTTGAAAAGCTTCGCGAGCAAGCCTCGCTCCTACAGGTTTTGCGCCAATTTCGGATATGCGAAAAACCTGTAGGAGCGAGGCTTGCCCGCGAAGAAGTCACCCCGGATTGCCTGATTCACACTGACAAGAGGTCCCATGCCCAACCGCCCGCCTCTCGACGCTGTCACCGCCCGCTGGGTGCCGTGGGTCGTCGCCATTGCGTTTTTCATGCAGTCCCTCGACGGGACGATTCTCAACACCGCGCTGCCGGCCATGGCTGCGGATCTGGCTGAAGACCCGCTGCGCATGCAGGGCGTGATCATCGCCTACATGCTCACGGTCGCCTTGTTGATCCCGGCCTCGGGCTGGATCGCCGACCGCTTCGGCACCAAAAAAATCTTCTTCAGCGCCATTCTGCTGTTCAGCATCGGCTCATTACTCTGTGCCATGTCGAGTAGCTTGACCCAGCTTATTGGCGCTCGAGTCATTCAGGGCCTGGGCGGCGCGCTGATGCTACCGGTCGGGCGGCTGGTGGTGTTGCGCGCCTACCCGCGCTCGGAGCTGGTGCGGATCATGGGTTTCATCACCATCCCCGGCCTGCTCGGCCCGCTGATCGGCCCGACCATGGGCGGCTGGATGGTGCAGTACCTGACCTGGCACTGGATCTTCCTGATCAACCTGCCGGTGGGCGTGGTCGGTTGCTATGCGGTGTGGAAATTCATTCCCGACCTGCGTGGCTCGGAACGCACGAAATTCGATGGCCTGGGCTTCGTGCTGTTCGGCGCGGCGATGATCCTGATCACCATCGCCATGGAGGGCCTGGGCGAACTGCACCTGCCGCACCTGCGCGTGATGTTGCTGCTGTTCGGCGGCATGGCCTGTCTGGCGGCGTACTGGCTGCGCGCCGGGCACATCGAAAATCCATTGTTCTCGCCGTCGCTGTTCAAGACCCGGACTTTCGCCGTCGGCATTCTCGGCAACCTGTTCGCCCGCCTGGGCAGCGGCGCCCTGCCGTTCCTCGTGCCGTTGCTGCTGCAGGTGGCGCTGGGCTACTCGCCGTCCCTGGCGGGGATGAGCATGTTGCCGCTGGCTGCCGCGGCGATGGTCGCCAAGTGGGTGGCGCGGCCGATGATCGAGCGCCTGGGCTACCGCATCGTCCTGACCGGCAACACCCTGGCGCTGGGGATCATGCTGGCGAGCATGGGCCTGGTCAGCGAGCAGACGCCGTACTGGCTGCTGCTATGCCTGCTGGCGATCCTGGGGGCGATCAACTCCCTGCAGTTCACCGCGATGAACACCGTGACCCTGATCGACCTCGACGACGCCAGCGCCAGCAGCGGCAACAGCCTGCTGTCGGTGGTCGCGCAATTGTCCCTGAGCCTCGGGGTGGCCTGCGCCGGTGCGCTGCTTGGCGGCTTTACCGCCGAGGTTGGCAATGACGGCGTGGAAACGGTGCTCGGGGCGTTCCAGCTGACGTTCGTCACTGTAGGCATCATGGCGATGCTGGCGGCGACGATTTTTTCCCAGCTGTCACCCAAAGACGGACGCCGAATAGTCAGCCGCGAGCACGATATCGGGCATTGATCGTTCGCCATCGCTTCAACTATTCGTCCGGAAACAAAAGGCGAATGGCCATCGGACTGGTACACTGCGCGACATTTTGTTTTGCAGGCCAGTCCCGTGACCACCATCGCCACCGAATTCAATACTCTGCCGTTGTCCGCCGCCATGCTGGCTAACCTCGACTCCCTCGGTTATTCCCAGATGACGCCGATCCAGGCGCAGAGCTTGCCGGTGATCCTCAAGGGGATGGACCTGATCGCCCAGGCCAAGACCGGCAGCGGCAAGACCGCGGCTTTTGGCATCGGCCTGCTGAACCCGATCAACCCGCGCTACTTCGGCTGCCAGGCGCTGATCCTGTGCCCGACCCGTGAGCTGGCCGACCAGGTCGCCAAGGAAATCCGCCGTCTGGCCCGCGCCGAAGACAACATCAAGGTCCTGACCCTCTGCGGCGGCGTGTCGCTCGGCCCGCAGATCGCTTCGCTGGAGCACGGCGCGCACATCATCGTCGGCACCCCGGGGCGCATCCAGCAGCACCTGCGCAAGGGTTCGCTGGTGCTTCACGGCCTGAACACCCTGATCCTCGACGAAGCCGACCGCATGCTCGACATGGGTTTCTACGACTCGATCGAAGAAATCATCATGCAGGCACCGGAACGTCGCCAGACCCTGCTGTTCTCGGCCACCTACCCGGTCGGCATCAAGCAACTGGCGGCGAAGTTCATGCGCAACCCGCAGCAGGTCAAGGCCGAGGCGTTGCACGACGACTCGCAGATCGAGCAGCGTTTCTACGAAATCTCCCCGGAAGAGCGCATGAGCGCGGTGACCAAGGTGCTGGGCCACTTCCGTCCGGCGTCCTGCGTGGCGTTCTGCTTCACCAAGCAGCAGGTCCAGGAAACCGTCGATCACCTGACCGCCAAGGGCATCTCCGCCGTCGGCCTGCACGGCGACCTGGAACAGCGTGACCGCGATCAGGTGCTGGCCATGTTCGCCAACCGCAGCACTTCGGTGCTGGTGGCCACCGACGTGGCGGCCCGCGGCCTGGACATCGATTCCCTGGACATGGTGATCAACGTCGAACTGGCTCGCGATTCGGAAATCCACATCCACCGCGTCGGCCGTACCGGTCGTGCCGGCGAGAAAGGCCTGGCGATCAGCCTGGTGGCGCCGTCCGAAGCGCAGCGTGCGCAGGCGATCGAAGAGTTGCAGAAGTCGCCATTGAACTGGGATCAGGTAGACAACCTCAAGTCCCAGGGCGGCGGTCCGCTGCTGCCGCAGATGAGCACCCTGTGCATCGCCGCCGGGCGCAAGGACAAAGTACGCCCGGGCGACATCCTCGGCGCCCTGACCGGCGACGCCGGCATCCCGGGCGCCCAGGTCGGCAAGATCGCGATCTTCGACTTCCAGGCCTACGTGGCCGTGGAGCGCGGCATCGCCAAACAGGCCCTGCAGCGCCTGAACGACGGCAAGATCAAGGGCCGGTCGTTGCGGGTGCGTATTCTTTAAGGCTCCCACATGGACCGTCGGTGAATTGAAAATTTGTGTGAGGACACCGTTTTGCGCTCTACCGAAGTCGTGATCATTGGCGCTGGCGCCGCAGGGTTGATGTGTGCACTGACCGCCGCCGGCCGTGGGCGCAAGGTGCTGTTGCTCGACCATGCCAACAAGGCCGGCAAGAAAATCCTGATGTCGGGCGGTGGGCGCTGCAATTTCACCAACATGTACACCGAGCCTGGCAATTTCCTCTCGCAGAACGCGCACTTCTGCAAATCCGCCCTGGCGCGCTACACCCAGTGGGATTTCATCGGCCTGGTGGCCAAGCACGGCGTGCCTTACCACGAGAAAAAACTCGGCCAGCTGTTCTGCGATAACAAATCCAGCGACATTCTCGAAATGCTCCTGAACGAGTGCGATCAGGCCGGCGTCAGCCTGCACCTGGACACCTCGATTCAGACCATCGAGAAGCTCGAACAGGGTTATCTGCTGGACACCACCCTCGGTCAGGTCACCTGCCAGTCGCTGGTGATCGCCACCGGCGGCCTGTCGATCCCGACCCTGGGCGCCACCGGTTTCGGCTATCAGGTGGCCAAGCAATTCGGCCATGAACTGCTGCCGACCCGCGCCGGCCTCGTGCCGTTCACCATCACCGATCAGCTCAAGGCGCTGTGCAGCGAGTTGTCCGGCACGTCGGTGGATTGCCTGGTCAGCTGCAACGAGCAGAGTTTCCGCGAGAACATCCTGTTCACCCACCGCGGCCTCAGCGGTCCGGCGATTCTGCAGATTTCCTCGTTCTGGGAATCGGGCGATACGGTCGAGATCAACCTGATGCCCGACCACGACGTGCCGACCTGGCTGCAACAGCAACAGGCCGAACGCCCCAACAGCGAACTGAAAACCCTGCTCGGGGAGATCTTCACCAAGAAGATGGCCAACCTGCTGGCGGACAACTGGTTCGTGTCCAAACCGATGAAGCAGTACACCCACGCGGAAATCGCCGGCATCGCCGAAAAACTGGCGAGCTGGAAAATCGTGCCCGCCGGCACCGAAGGCTACCGCACCGCCGAGGTGACCCTGGGTGGCGTGAACACCAATGAAGTGTCGTCCAAGACCATGGAATCGCTGAAAAGTCCCGGCCTGTACTTCATCGGCGAAGTGCTGGACGTGACCGGGCATCTGGGCGGTTTCAACTTCCAGTGGGCGTGGGCCTCGGGGTACGCGGCGGCGCAGTACGTCTGACACTCCTACAAAAGAAGGTCGTGTTTGCCAGGGAAGGAACAGTTTTTGCTGCCCGATGTGATCGCCGCCATTGCGTCGGCGTCATTACTGGCTCAATTTAGCGGCATCGCCTCGGAAGGCCTTCGCATTTCATGTCATCGACTTCGTTTCGTCAGTCTCTGCGGCGTCTGTGGGCGCTGGACAAGTTCAGCTACAGCGTGCGGGTGTTCATCGCCCTGACCGGCACCATGGCACTGTGTTGGTATCAGGATGAAATGGGGCTGCTGATCCCGTTGTTCCTGGGGATTATCGCCAGCGCCCTGGCCGAGACCGACGACAGCTGGCAAGGCCGCCTCAATGCGCTGGCTGTGACCCTGGTCTGTTTCGCCGTCGCCGCGCTGTCGGTGGAGCTGCTGTTCCCCTACCCGATCGTCTTCATCATCGCCTTCGCCCTCGCCAGCTTCTGCCTGACGATGCTTGGCGCCCTGGGCGAACGTTATGGCGCGATTGCCTCGGCGACGCTGATTCTGTCGGTGTACACCATGATCGGCGTGGACCAGCGCGGCGGCGCGGTGATCGACGTCTGGCACGAACCCTTGCTGCTGGTGGCTGGCGCGGCCTGGTACGGGGCGCTCTCGGTGCTGTGGCAGGCGCTGTTTTCCAACCAGCCGGTGCAGCAGAGCCTGGCGCGTTTGTTTCGCGAGCTGGGCTACTACCTGAAGCTGAAATCGTCGCTGTTCGAGCCGATTCGCCAGCTGGACGTGGAAGCCCGGCGCCTGGAACTGGCCCAGCAGAACGGCCGTGTCGTCGCCGCACTGAACGCCGCCAAGGAAATCATCCTGCACCGGGTCGGCAACGGCCGCCCGGGCTCGAAACTGAGCCGCTACCTGAAGCTGTATTTCCTCGCCCAGGACATCCACGAACGCGCCAGCTCTTCGCACTACCCTTACAACGCCCTGGCCGAGGCGTTTTTCCACAGCGACGTGCTGTTCCGCTGCCAGCGCCTGCTGCGCCAGCAGGGCAAGGCCTGCCGGGCGCTGGCCGAATCGATCCAGATGCGCCAGCCGTTTATCTACGACGCCAGCTTCGCCGAAGCCCTGGGCGATCTGAATGCCTCCCTCGAACACCTGCGCATCCAGAGCAATCCGGCCTGGCGCGGCTTGTTGCGTTCGTTGCGGGCGCTGGCGGCGAACCTTTCCACCCTCGACCGCCTGCTCAGTGATGCGAGCAACCCCGATGCCCTGGCCGACGCCACCGACAGCAGCCTGCTCGACCGTTCGCCACGCAACCTCAGGGACGTCTGGGTGCGCTTGCGCACGCAGCTGACGCCGACTTCGCTGCTGTTCCGCCATGCCCTGCGCTTGCCCCTGGCCCTGAGCATCGGCTACGCGATGGTGCATTTGATCCACCCGTCCCAGGGCTACTGGATCATTCTCACCACGCTCTTTGTCTGCCAGCCCAACTACGGTGCGACACGACGCAAGCTGGGCCAGCGGATCATCGGCACCGCCGTCGGCCTGACCCTGGCCTGGGCGCTGTTCGACCTGTTCCCCAACCCGCTGATCCAGTCGTGCATCGCGATTGCCGCAGGTGTGGTGTTCTTTATCAGCCGTACCACCCGCTACACGCTGGCGACGGCGGCGATCACCCTCATGGTGCTGTTCTGCTTCAACCAGGTGGGCGACGGTTACGGGCTGTTCCTGCCGCGGCTGTTCGATACCCTGCTCGGCAGCCTGATCGCGGGGCTCGCGGTGTTCCTGTTCCTGCCGGACTGGCAGGGCCGCAGCCTGAACAAGGTGCTGTCCAACACCCTGACCTGCAACAGCATTTACCTGCGCCAGATCATGCAGCAATACGCCGCCGGCAAAAGCGACGACCTGGCCTACCGCCTGGCCCGACGCAACGCGCACAACGCCGACGCGGCGCTGTCGACCACCCTGGCCAACATGCTCATGGAGCCGGGGCACTTCCGTAAGGAAGCGGACGTGGGCTTCCGCTTCCTGGTGCTGTCGCACACGCTGCTCAGCTATTTGTCAGGCCTCGGCGCACACCGTGAAACCCGCCTGCCAGCCGAGGTGCGCGAGCATCTGATCGAAGGCGCCGGGGTGAAGCTGGCAGCCAGCATCGACGAAATCGCCCAAGGGTTGGCCAGCAAGTCGGCGATTGCAATTCAGAGCGACGAGGAAGAAGCCCTGGCCAATGAGCTGGAGCAGATGCCCGATGAGATCGATGAGGGACAGCGGCTGGTGCAGACGCAACTGGCGCTGATCTGCCGGCAACTGGGGCCGTTGCGGACGTTGGCGGCGCATTTGATCAAGGACACCCGTGCAGAGGTGTAGCGCCTGACAGGGCCTCTTCGCGGGCAAGCCTCGCTCCTACAGAGAATCACCACGCCCCGTAGGAGCGAGGCTTGCCCGCGAAGGCGCCAGACCAGACACCACATAACCAACTCTTGCAGCTTGAAGCTTGCAGCTGCCCCTCTACATCCCATGCTGGCGAAGCAACCGCGCATAACTCCCATCCGCCTTCATCCTGGCAATCTCCCGGTCAAAACCGGCGACGATCTGCTCATGCTTCGGATTCTTCAGGCTCACCAGGATATGCAGGCTGTTCTCGCTCAAGGGCCTGGGCAAAAACTCCACGGCATTGCGCACTTTGGCCGATTCCCGGGCCAGGTAGTAACGGGCGACGTATTCGTCTTCCAGGGTCAGCTTGACCCTGTCGGCAGCCACCATGCGCACGGCCAGGGCGAAGTTGTGGACCGGCACCTTCTGCAGTGATTCATCTTCATCGAACGCCGGCGAATAGGCGTAACCGCGCACGATAGCCACCGGGTAGGTGTGCAACTGCTGCAGGTTGTTGTATTCGATGGGGGCATCCTTGCGCTTGATGAAGCGGATGCGATTGATCAGGTATTCAGCGGAAAACTGGCCAAGCCGGGTGCGATCCTCGGCGTACCAGGCGTTGACCAGCACGTCGTAGCGCCCTTCCCCCAACCCCAGCAACGCCCGGGCCCAGGGCACCTGTTCAAACTCGCTGGCATAACCGGCTCGCGCCAGGGCGGTACTGACGATGTCGGTGGCCAACCCGCCATTGACCAGCGTGGCATCGGTAAAGGGCGGCCAGGCATCGGCGACCAGACGCAGTTTGTCCGCTGCCGCGTGCTGGGCCAGCAACAGCAAAACGATCAGAGCAAAGACTCGATGCAATCGCGGCATGCTCGAACATCCTTAGCGGGCGAGGTGCCCGACGTGTTTTCAGCTAAATCTCCAAGCTCCTTACCGGCACGCCCAGGTGCAAAATCTCAGTTCATTGAAGCCACTGCAGATGGCTGGAATCCAGATTACACAAAGAAGCCGGCGCCGCGCGAGATGATTGATGGCATTTTGGTCTTTGTCACAGATTTCTCCGCCATAAAGACTTCCATCGTGCGGGCGCTTAGTATCACCAGGACGTTTTCAGGGAATCAAAACATGACAATCGAATGGGTCTGCAAACACCACAGCGATCTGGGCATACAGCAGCTGTATGCGATTTTGCAGCTGCGCGCCGAGGTGTTCGTCATCGAGCAGCAATGCTTCTACCAGGACATCGACGGCCAGGATCTGGAAGGTGAAACCTGCCATTTGATGGCCTGGGACGAGGACCGGCTGGTGGCCTATCTGCGCCTGCTCGATCCGGAAATGCAGGGCGGTGACGTGGTGATCGGACGGGTCGTGACCTCGCCGGCGGCCCGTGGCCAGGGTCTGGGGCATGAAATGATGGAACAGGCGCTGAAACAGGCGCAAAAGCGCTGGCCGGACATGCCGATCTATCTCTCGGCCCAGGCGCATTTGCAGGGGTACTACGGGCGGTACGGGTTTGTGGTGGCGGGTGAGGAGTATGTCGAGGATGGGATTGCGCACATAGGTATGCGTCGTTCCTGAGGGCCTCTTCGCGAGCAAGCCCGCTCCCACATTGGATTTGCGTCGTTCACAAATCCAATGTGGGAGCGGGCCTGCTCGCGATGAGATCGATCAATCACCGCAGATTAGGGGTACTCCAACACCTCTTTGATCCCCCGCAAATGCCGCTCGATCCACCCCCGATCGATCGCCCCCCAGTCACGAATCCGATAGCGCCCGGCATGGTTGCGGGCGCCCTCTTCCTGTTCGAACTCGCAGACGATATCCAGATCCGCCAGCGCCGCGATGGTGTCCTGGGCGGTGCGCCGTGGCATGCCGGTGACTTCGGTCAGTGCCGGAACGCTGCTGGCCAGGCCGCTGTCGATCAGGTACGCCACGTACAGGCGGCGGTAGAAGCTGCTTTTGGTCTTGCTTACGTCCATCCATGCGCCTCGGTTTCAGAAGATGAAAAGTCCGGAAGATCTGTTTACTGCATGTCCCGCCAGGTCAGGTACACCCGCACATCGAATTCGATCTGGTGATAGCCCGGCAGCATGTGTTCACACAACTTGTAGAACGCCTTGTTGTGATCCGATTCCTTGAAGTGCGCCAGCTCGTGAACCACGATCATCTTCAGGAATTCGGCGGGCGCTTCCTTGAACAGCGAGGCGATGCGGATTTCCTTCTTGGCCTTGAGCTTGCCGCCCTGCACCCGCGAGATGGTGGTGTGCAGGCCGAGGGCACGATGGGTCAGGTCCAGGCGGTTGTCGAACAGCACCTTGTCGATGGCCGGGGCGTTGCGCAGGTATTCCTGCTTGAGGTCCAGCGCGTAGGTGTACAGCGCCTTGTCGCTCTGCACACCGTGCTGCTCGGGGTAGCGCTTGCTCAGGTAGTCGCCCAACCGACCTTCGGCGATCAGCTGGCGCACCTGATCCTGCAGCGAAGCAGGATAAGCCTGGAGGTATTTCAACGCGGTCATCGCAGGCAACACACATGACGAAAAGGTCGCCAGTGTAGCGAATTCAACCGCTGAGCGCGCTCCAGTCGAAAGGCTGCACAAAGCGCTCGGTGTCTTCGGCCATCATCGGCCGCGCCACCAGGAAACCCTGCACGTACTCGCAGCCATTGGCTTGCAGCCACTGGTACTGCTCGACGGTTTCCACCCCTTCGGCGATCACCAGCATGCCAAAGCGCTTGCACAGCTCGATGATGTTGCACACCAGCGCCGCGTCCCGTGAGGACTGCGGAATCCGCGCGATCAGGTGGCGGTCGAGCTTGAGCGTGTCCAGTTCCAGATCCCGCAAATGCGCCAGCGAACACGGCCCGGAACCGAAATCATCCAGCGCCACCCTGACCCCCAGGTTACGCAGCAATCGCAGCTGCTTGCGGGTTTCCTCCGGATGACGCATCAGCGCCTCTTCGGTCACCTCCACTTCCAGATGCCGGGGTTGCAGGCCATGACGCTCCAGCACTTGGCGCAGTTCGGTCACCAGATTGGGCATGGAGAACTGGGTGCTGCTCAGGCTGACGCCCAGCACCAGATCTTCGGCGAACAGGGTTTCCCAGGCTTTGCGCTGCCCGGCGCCGCGTTGATAGATCCAGCTGCCCAGGCGGCTGATCAACCGCGCCTCTTCCAGCAAAGGCAGGAACAGCCCCGGCGGCACATCGCCGACACTCGGGTGCTGCCAGCGCAGCAAGGCTTCGAAGCCACGAATCCGCCCGTCGGCGATGGCCACCTGCGGCTGATAGACCAGGTTGAAGTCGCGATTCTCGATGGCGCTGCGCACGCTTTCTTCGAGCATCAACCGCGACCGGGCGCGGCCGTTCATCTCGTGATCGTAGAAGCGGTATTGCTGCCGACCGGCGCGCTTGGCTTCGTACATCGCGATGTCCGATGCCCGCAGCAGACCGTCCAGGTTGGCCCCGCAATCGGGGTAGGTGGCGATGCCGATGCTCACGCCCAGGGCGATATCCAGGCCGTCGATCTGCTGACAGATCGACACCCGCTCGATCAGCTTCTCGGCAATTCGCGAGGCCTGCTCGGGGAATTCGAGGTCGAGCAAGGCGGTGAATTCATCGCCGCCGATGCGCGCCAGAATGTCGAACGGCCGCAGACAGGCCTTCAACTGCTCGGACACCCAGCGCAGCACGCGATCCCCCGATTCGTGACCGAGGGAATCGTTGACCCGCTTGAACCCATCGAGGTCCAGGTACATCAGCACCCAGGCACTGTCGTTGTGCTCACTGCGCAGCAGCAGGTTTTCCACGGTCTGATAGAAGCCGCGGCGGTTGAGCAAGCCCGTCAGCGGGTCGGTGACCGCCTGGTATTCCAGCTGTTGATGCAGATGGCGCACCACCGACATGTCTTGCACCGTCACCACCATCGCATGCTGCTCGGCTGGCAGCGGCGCGCAGGACAATGCCACCGGCACCTGCTGCCCCCGTGCGGTCCGCAGCAGCGCATCGTGCAGGCGGAAGGTCTCGCCGCGCTTGTAGCCGCTCAGCAGTTCGGATTCCGCCCACACCGGAATGTGCGGCTTTTGCATGAAATCCAGGAATTCCTTGCCCTCCAACTCCTGCACCGTGGCATTGAGCAGGCGCGACATCGCCGGGTTGGCGAAACGGATCAGGCCGTCTTCGTTCACCACCAGGATGCCTTCGGCGGCGTTGTCCAGCACCGAGGCGTTGAAGGCGCGAGCGACTTCCAGATCATGACTCAGGCGCTGCAAGGCGCGGCGGTTGCGCTGGTGTTCCAGCAACGCCTGGACCTTGGGCTTGAGGATCTGTGGGTCGAAAGGTTTGAACAGGTAATCCACGGCGCCGCTGGCGTAACCCTTGATCACGGCATCCTGGGACTGCTCGTTGGCGGTCAGGAAAATGATCGGTGTCAGCCGGGTGCGCTGGCTGCCACGCATCAGGCGCGCCACCTCGAAACCGTCCATGCCCGGCATCTGCACATCCAGCAGAACCAGGTCGACATCCTGTTCGAGCAACACGCTCAGCGCCTCGAAACCCGAGGCCGCGGTGATGACCTGCCAGTCCTGGCGCTGCAACAACGCGCGCATGCTGATCAGGTTTTCAGGGTAGTCGTCGACGATCAATAACGTTGAGTTGCCGTCAATTGGCGGGGGTTGCGCGCATTCCATGCTGCTTCTCTTTGTTCGGGACGAGACCGGTTTCTCGTGAAAACCGGACAGATACTATGGCTTCACTCTAGACCTGGATCCAAAAAAGCTGAAGCTGTCAGTGCGCCATCATTTAACCAAGGTATTAATTTACCGACTAACGGTCACCTCTGAAAGCCACTAAAACCGCGAAGGATGGCCTTTTAACAGTTTTTTGACGCCATGGATCCGGCGATGCCAGCATTAACAAAAAACCCTTCTATGTTTATAAAGGCCGCCGTCAAAGGCGCGTGTTAGAGCTTCTGGTACGCCCGTACTGCAAATTCCTGTGGAAGCTTAGCCAATGATTGACCTCGCATCCTGGAACCTCAGCGTTCCGGTCGGCAACCCGCCGTACACCGTTGAAACCTCGAAACTGGTCAAAGGCTACAAGAATCAGTATTTCCATTCCGATACCGGCACCTTGTTTTTCTGGTCCCCGGTGACCGGTTCGCGCACTGAAAACGCGATCTATCCGCGCACTGAACTGCGGGAAACCTACAGCAATGGCACCCTGAAAAACTGGTACTACCCGGACGCCGACAACCTGCTGCATGCCACCCTCACAGTGAATCAGGTGCCCAGCTCGGGCAAGATCGTCATAGGCCAGATTCATGCCTATGAAAGCCAAAAGCCGCTGGTCAAACTCGAGTATCAATACAAGACCAAGACCGAAACCGGCAACATCGTCGCCAAGGTGCGCATGCATCCCGATGATGATGAAGGCCGGGTAATCACCATCGCCACGGGCGTGAAACTGGACCGCGAATTCTCCTACCTGATCCATTTGAGCCCCGGCGGCGCCCTGGGCCTGAGTGCCGCAGGTTACCAATGGGACACCCGGATCAGCGCGACATGGCGGGTCAAGCCGCTGTATTTCAAGGCCGGGGTATATGTGCAGGACAACACCGGCTACACCAGCGAGGGCGGGAAAGTGACGTTCAGCCGGCTGGATATCGATCACAACAAATAAACGCAAAAAGATCGCAGCCTTCGGCAGCTCCTACATTGGAACGCGCTTCCTGCAGGAGCTGCCGAAGGCTGCGATCTTTTGATCTTCACCCAAAAAAAACCCGCCTCACGGCGGGTTTTTCATATGACTCAAACGCGGAGGTCTTAGTTGACCTTGGCGTTCAACTCACCCTTCAGGTAACGCTGGTACATGCCTTCCAGGGAGATCGGCTTGATCTTCGAGGCGTTGCCGGCGGTGCCGAAGGCTTCGTAGCGAGCGATGCAGACGTCGCGCATGGCGGTGACGGTGGCGCCGAAGAATTTACGTGGGTCGAACTCGCTCGGGTTGGTGGCCATCAGGCGACGCATCGCACCGGTGGATGCCAGACGCAGGTCGGTGTCGATGTTGACCTTGCGCACGCCGTGCTTGATGCCTTCGACGATTTCTTCAACCGGTACGCCGTAGGTTTCTTTGATGTCGCCGCCGTACTGGTTGATGATCGCCAGCCACTCTTGCGGAACCGAAGACGAACCGTGCATGACCAGGTGGGTGTTCGGAATACGCTTGTGGATTTCCTTGATGCGGTCGATCGCCAGTACGTCGCCGGTAGGCGGCTTGGTGAACTTGTAGGCGCCGTGGCTGGTGCCGATGGCGATGGCCAGGGCATCGACCTGAGTGCGCTTGACGAAGTCAGCGGCTTCTTCAGGGTCGGTCAGCATCTGGCTGTGATCCAGAACGCCTTCGGCGCCGATGCCGTCTTCTTCACCGGCCATGCCGGTTTCCAGCGAACCCAGGCAGCCCAGTTCGCCTTCTACCGAAACGCCGCAGGCGTGAGCCATGGACACAGTCTGCTGGGTGACACGGACGTTGTAGTCGTAGTCGGTCGGGGTCTTGCCGTCTTCGCCCAGGGAACCGTCCATCATCACCGAGCTGAAGCCCAGTTGAATGGAACGCTGGCAGACGTCAGGGCTGGTGCCGTGGTCCTGGTGCATGCACACCGGGATGTGCGGGAATTCTTCGATGGCCGCCAGGATCAGGTGACGCAGGAACGGGGCACCGGCGTATTTGCGGGCACCGGCCGAAGCCTGGACGATCACCGGGGAGTCAGTCTTGTCAGCGGCTTCCATGATGGCGCGCATCTGCTCAAGGTTGTTGACGTTGAAGGCTGGAACGCCGTAGCCGAACTCGGCTGCGTGGTCCAGCATCTGGCGCATGCTGATAAGTGCCATTGTTAGGGTCTCTCCCGGTTGAAGTCGTTAATCGTGCCAGCCTGCCGGAGCGGCGGCGGCTATTCAAGTTATTGCAGATCGGGGGTTGAGCCCGGGCTGCGGATTCGGTGTTACGAAAAAATCTGAATGCCGACGCAGAACCTGCAGGAGCAAAGCTTGCTCGCGATAGCGGTTCAACTGCCAACACAGGTGTTGAATGTGCTGGCCTCATCGCGAGCAAGCTTTGCTCCTACAGAGGGCTGCGTTGTTATTCGGCCTTACACCCACGCCCAATCAAATCATTGGTGGCGACCCAGTAAACCAGGCCTTCCTCACCTTTTATGTGAAACGCCAGCATGTCGTTGCTGTACAGCACACCCGACGCGCCCGGCTCCTGCTTCAAGCGGTAGACCTGATCGGCGCCACCGAGTCGCACGTCGACCTGACTGCGGCTCTCGTCGGCGAAGCGCCAGACCACTTTGGCCTGGCTGTCGCAGGTCCAGGTGGTCCAGTTGTCTGCCGGGGCGGACGACTGGAACGGGTTCAAGTTGGAGCACCCGGCCAGCAATGCCAGCGCCGTAATGGCGATCAATCCTTTCATCCGTGTTCCTCGACCGGCAGCGCACGCCGCCGGCCCTGAGTAAAGAGTCAGACCCGTCAAGGGCAACCATGTTCCTTGGCGGGAGTCTGTGTCTCGTATTTATCCAGGCCGTCAGGCCCGGAACGCTTGTTGAGCACAGGATTGGTTTCCGCCTGCCAGTCGGCCTGGTAGCAGCCCTTGTCCTGTGCCGGCGTCTCGGGCACCTCGGGGGCTTTGGGGTTACTCCCGCAAGCCGCCAGCGCACCCGCGACGATCAACAGCGCAAACGTTCTGACCATCTGAACACTCCCTTGCCTGGTCAAACGGCAGACCTCAGGCCTTGGCCCGGCTTTCCAGGACTTCAACGGCTGGCAGCACCTTGCCTTCGACGAATTCGAGGAACGCGCCACCGCCGGTAGAAATGTAGGAGATTTGCTCGCCAACACCATATTTGTCGATGGCCGCCAGGGTGTCGCCGCCGCCAGCGATGGAGAACGCCGCGCTGTCCGCGATGGCCTGGGCCAGGACTTTGGTGCCGTTACCGAACTGGTCGAATTCGAACACGCCCACCGGGCCGTTCCAGAGGATGGTTTTCGACGATTTCAGCAGGTCGGCGAACTTCGCCGCGGTCTGCGGGCCGATGTCCAGGATCATGTCGTCAGCAGCAACGTCGGCGATCAGCTTGACGGTGGCTTCGGCGCTTTCAGCGAATTCCTTGGCAACCACGACGTCCACCGGCAGCGGCACGCTGACCTTGGCGGCGATGGCGCGAGCGGTGTCCAGCAGGTCCGGCTCGTACAGGGACTTACCGACCGGGTGACCGGCAGCGGCCAGGAAGGTGTTGGCGATGCCGCCGCCGACGATCAGCTGGTCGCAGATCTGGCTCAGGCTGTTCAGCACGTCCAGCTTGGTCGACACCTTGGAACCGGCAACGATCGCAGCCATTGGCTTGGCCGGGGCACCCAGGGCCTTGCCCAATGCGTCCAGTTCGGCAGCCAGCAGGGGACCTGCAGCAGCGACTTTGGCGAACTTGGCCACGCCATGGGTCGAACCCTCGGCACGGTGTGCGGTACCGAAGGCGTCCATCACGAACACGTCGCACAGCGCGGCGTATTGCTGGGCCAGTTCATCGGCGTTCTTTTTCTCGCCCTTGTTGAAGCGCACGTTTTCGAACAGCACGATGTCGCCGGCCTTGACGTCAACGCCGCCCAGGTAATCGGCCACCAGCGGCACTTCGCGGCCCAGGGCGCGGCTCAGGTAGTCGGCGACTGGCTTGAGGCTGTTCTCGGCGGAGAACTCGCCTTCGGTCGGACGGCCAAGGTGCGAGCAGACCATCACGGCCGCACCTTTTTCCAGGGCCAGCTTGATGGTCGGCAGCGAAGCCAGGATTCGCGCATCGCTGGTGACTACACCGTCCTTGACTGGGACGTTGAGGTCTTCGCGAATCAGTACGCGCTTACCTTGCAGATCGAGGTCGGACATCTTCAACACGGTCATGGGTCGCATTTCCTGAATAGCTGTTCTTAGAGAGCAGGTTTTTTTGAAATAGCTGATTGCAGATAGTGTTCCGCAACATCCAGCATTCGGTTGGCAAAACCCCATTCGTTATCGAACCAGGCCAGGATGTTCACCAGCCGTGGGCCGGAAACGCGGGTCTGACTGGCATCGACGATGGCCGAATGTGGGTCGTGGTTAAAATCGCAACTGGCGTGGGGCAACTCGGTATAGGCCAGAAGGCCTTTGAGCGGGCCGCTGGTGGCAGCCTCGCGCAGGATCCGGTTGACCTCGGCGGCGTCGGTGCCACTCACAGTCTGCATCGTGATATCGAGGCAAGACACGTTCACCGTCGGCACGCGTACGGCTTTGGCCTGAATTCGCCCGGCAAGTTCCGGCAACAGGCGTTCGATGCCTCGCGCCAGACCGGTGGACACCGGAATCACCGACTGAAACGCCGAGCGCGTGCGGCGCAGGTCTTCGTGGTGATAGGCGTCGATCACCGGCTGATCGTTCATCGCCGAGTGAATGGTGGTGATCGAGACGTACTCGAGGCCAATGGCCTGGTCCAGCAGGCGCAACAGCGGCACGCCGCAGTTGGTGGTGCAGGAGGCGTTGGACACCAGCAGTTCGTCGCCGGTCAGGCACTCCTGGTTCACGCCGTAGACGATGGTGGCGTCGACATCCGACTCGCTGGCCATCGGCTGGGAAAACAGCACCCGTGGCGCACCCGCGTCGAGGAAACGCTGGCCGTCTTCACGGGTGTGGTAAGCGCCGGAGCATTCCAGCACCAGATCGACGCCAAGGGACGCCCAATCGATGCCTTCGGGGGTGGCACTGCGCAGGACCTTCACGCAATCGCCATTAATATGCAGACAATCGCCGTCGACCTTCACCTCACCGGGAAAGCGCCCGTGGGTGGAGTCGAAGCGCGTCAGGTATTCGATGCTGGCCATGTCGGCCAGATCGTTGATCGCGACAATCTCGAACCCAGCCGCCGAGCCTCGCTCGAACAAAGCACGCAAGACGCAACGACCAATCCGGCCGTAGCCGTTGAGTGCAACTTTGTAGGGACGCGGTTGGGGCATGGGGGGTCTCGATTACCGTGGTGAATCCGTTAACGCGGCGGCGCCCGATCTATCGCTTTCGCGAGCAAGCCCGCTCCCACATTGGGCCATTGTTGTGAACACCATCTGGCCACACAACAATTCCCCTGTGGGAGCGGGCTTGCTCGCGAAGACGTCAGTCCAGGCGACACCTATGTTGGATCAGTCTTCCAGCAGCTCTTCAGCCTGACCCAGGATGTTTTCCAGGGTGAAGCCGAACTCTTCGAACAGGGCCGACGCAGGGGCCGACTCGCCGTAAGTGGTCATGCCGATCACGCGACCTTCCAGACCGACGTACTTGTACCAGAAGTCGGCATGGGCAGCTTCGATGGCGATACGGGCACCGACTTGCAGCGGCAGGACCGCTTGCTTGTAACCGGCGTCCTGGGCATCGAACACGCTGGTGCAAGGCATGGAAACCACGCGCACCTTGCGGCCTTGCTCGGTCAGTTTGTCGAAGGCCTGAACGGCCAGACCGACTTCGGAACCTGTGGCGATCAGGATCAGCTCAGGCTCGCCCGCGCAGTCCTTGAGCACGTAGCCACCACGGCTGATATCGGCGATCTGGCCGGCATCACGGGTTTGGTGCTGCAGGTTCTGACGCGAGAAAATCAGGGCCGAAGGACCATCCTTGCGCTCCAGAGCGTGCTTCCAGCTCACGGCCGACTCGACGGCATCGGCTGGACGCCAGGTGTCAAGGTTCGGCGTGCTGCGCAGGGCCGTCAGTTGCTCGATCGGCTGGTGAGTCGGGCCGTCTTCGCCCAGACCGATGGAGTCGTGGGTGTAGACGTGGATCACACGCTGCTTCATCAGGGCCGACATGCGCACGGCGTTACGGGCGTATTCCATGAACATCAGGAAGGTCGCGCCGTAAGGCACCAGGCCGCCGTGCAGGGCAACGCCGTTCATGATCGCAGTCATGCCGAACTCGCGCACGCCGTAGTACATGTAGTTGCCGCTGGCATCCTCGGCGCTGACGCCTTTGCAGCCTTTCCACAGGGTCAGGTTGGAGCCGGCCAGGTCGGCGGAACCACCAAACAGCTCAGGCAGCAACGGGCCGTATGCATTCAGCGCGTTCTGGCTGGCTTTACGGCTGGCTATGGTTTCGCCTTTGGCCGCCACTTCTGCAATGTATTCATCAGCCTTCGACGAAAAATCGAGTGGCAGATCACCATTCAGACGGCTCCTGAATTCGATGGCCAACGCAGGGAATTCAGCATCATAGGCAGCGAAGCGCTGTTCCCACTCGGCTTCCACCGCGCGACCGGCTTCCTTGGCATCCCACTCGGCATAGATGTCGGCCGGGACTTCGAACGGGCCGTGGTTCCAGTTCAACGCCTGACGGGTCAGGGCGATTTCCGCTTCACCCAGCGGGGCGCCGTGGCAGTCTTCCTTGCCTTGCTTGTTCGGCGAGCCGAAACCGATGGTGGTCTTGCAGCAGATCAGGGTCGGCAGCGGGCTCTTGCGAGCGGTTTCGATGGCGGTCTTGATCTCTTCCGGGTCGTGACCGTCAACGTTGCGGATCACTTGCCAGTTGTAGGATTCGAAACGCTTCGGCGTGTCGTCGGTGAACCAGCCTTCGACTTCGCCGTCGATGGAGATGCCGTTGTCATCGTAGAAGGCGATCAGCTTGCCCAGGCCCAGAGTGCCGGCCAGGGAAGCGACTTCATGGGAAATGCCTTCCATCATGCAGCCATCACCCAGGAACACGTAGGTGTGGTGATCGACGATGTTGTGGCCAGGACGGTTGAACTGCGCCGCCAGGACTTTTTCAGCCAGGGCAAAGCCCACGGCGTTGGCCAGACCCTGACCCAGCGGGCCGGTGGTGGTTTCAACACCCGGGGTGTAGCCGAATTCCGGGTGGCCCGGGGTGCGGCTGTGCAGTTGACGGAACTGCTTGAGGTCTTCGATCGACAGGTCGTAGCCGGTCAGGTGCAGCAGCGAATAGATCAGCATCGAGCCGTGGCCGTTGGACAGCACGAAGCGGTCACGGTCGGCGAACGATGGATTGCTCGGGTTGTGCTTGAGGTAGTCGCGCCACAGCACTTCGGCGATATCCGCCATACCCATAGGGGCACCGGGATGGCCGCTGTTGGCTTTTTGCACGGCATCCATGCTGAGGGCACGAATGGCGTTGGCGCGCTCACGACGGCTAGGCATCGCTGTTCTCCTGCGGGTCTGAATCGAGAGTTAATAAAACGAAACGGAAAAAAGGCGAGCATTTTCCCTCACCGGGCCGCCTCGGGGCAATGACAGATAGTCATCTGAAGGCGTTTTTCCAATCGATAACGGCGCTTTTGGCGGGTGAAACCTTTCCGCCTTCCGTTTGTTGACTGAAGCTAACGCCAGGAAGTGCCATCTATCGAGCAATATCAAAACTTTTTGATATTGCTCTTGCGATGCTACCGGTGCGTGACTAGACTGCCGGCCCATGAACCTACGCGTGCCTTCCATTCGCCATGACGATTGCGACGAGCTGGCGGCCCTTTGCAAGGCCGGCGGCGATCCGTTGCGCCTGAATGTCTTGCGCGCGCTGGCCAACGATTCGTTTGGCGTGCTGGAACTGGCGCAGATCTTCGGCATCGGCCAGTCGGGCATGAGCCATCACCTCAAGGTCCTGGCTCAGGCCGACCTGGTGGCGACCCGCCGCGAAGGCAACGCGATTTTTTACCGCCGCGCCCTGCCCCACACCGATCTGCCGGGCGGCAGGCTGCACGCGGCCCTGCTCGAAGAAGTGGACGAGCTGACGCTGCCGGCCGATGTGCAGGCGCGGATCGCGCAGGTCCATGGGCAACGCGCTGCGGCCAGCCAGGACTTTTTCTCACGGGTCGCGGAGAAGTTTCGCGCCCAGCAGGACCTGATCGCCGGTCTGCCGCAATACGGCGACAGCGTGGTGGCCCTGCTCGACAAGCTGGGCTTCAGCGAAGGCGCGACCGCCATCGAAGTCGGCCCCGGAGACGGCGCCTTTCTTCCCGAGCTGGCGCGCCGCTTCACGCAAGTCACGGCGCTGGACAACAGCCAGGCGATGCTCGAACTGGCGCGCCAGCTGTGCGAACGCCAGGCACTGGGCAACGTCACCCTGCAACTGGCCGATGCCTTGAACGGCGTGAGTTTCAAGGCCGATTGCGTGGTGTTGAACATGGTGCTGCACCACTTCGCCGCACCGGCCGATGCGCTCAAGCACATGGCCAATTTGCTGCAACCAGGGGGCAGCCTGCTGGTGACAGAGTTATGCAGCCACAACCAGAGTTGGGCCAGGGAAGCCTGCGGTGATCTCTGGTTGGGGTTTGAACAGGACGATCTGGCCCGTTGGGCCACCGCCGCGGGACTCGCTCCCGGAGAAAGCCTCTATGTAGGTTTACGTAATGGTTTCCAGATTCAGGTCCGCCACTTTCAGCGGCCGACTGGCGACACTCACCATCGGTAACTTCAGGAAAACATCGAGATGAGCGAATACTCCCTTTTCACCTCCGAGTCCGTGTCTGAAGGGCATCCGGACAAAATCGCCGACCAGATTTCTGATGCGGTGCTGGACGCAATCATTGCTGAAGACAAGTTCGCCCGCGTTGCGTGCGAGACGTTGGTGAAAACGGGCGTGGCGATCATCGCCGGCGAAGTCACCACTTCGGCCTGGGTCGACCTGGAACAGCTGGTTCGTGACGTGATCACCGACATCGGCTACACCAGCTCCAACGTCGGCTTCGACGGCGCGACCTGCGGCGTGATGAACATCATCGGCAAGCAGTCCCCTGACATCAACCAGGGTGTCGACCGCGCCAAGCCTGAAGATCAGGGCGCCGGCGACCAGGGCCTGATGTTTGGCTACGCCAGCAACGAAACCGACGTGCTGATGCCGGCACCGATCACCTTCTCGCACCAGCTGGTTCAGCGCCAGGCCGAAGCCCGTAAATCCGGCCTGCTGCCTTGGCTGCGCCCGGACGCCAAGTCGCAAGTGACCTGCCGTTACGAGAACGGCAAGGTTGTCGGCATCGACGCGGTGGTTCTGTCGACCCAGCACAACCCTGAAGTGTCGTACAACGACCTGCGCGAAGGCGTGATGGAGCTGATCGTCAAGCACGTGCTGCCTGCCGAACTGCTGTCCAAGGACACCCAGTTCCACATCAACCCGACCGGCCAGTTCATCATCGGTGGCCCGGTGGGCGACTGCGGCCTGACCGGCCGCAAGATCATCGTCGACAGCTACGGCGGCATGGCTCGCCACGGCGGCGGCGCGTTCTCCGGCAAGGATCCATCCAAGGTTGACCGTTCGGCAGCCTACGCCGGTCGTTACGTGGCCAAGAACATCGTTGCAGCCGGCCTTGCCGAGCGCTGCGAGATTCAGGTGTCCTACGCCATCGGCGTCGCCCAGCCGACTTCGATCTCGCTGAACACCTTCGGCACCGGCAAGATCAGCGATGACAAGATCGTCAAGCTGGTGCGCGAAGTGTTCGACCTGCGTCCATACGCGATCACCACCATGCTCGACCTGCTGCACCCGATGTACCGCGAAACCGCGGCGTACGGCCACTTCGGGCGCACCCCGGAAACCAAGACCGTGGGCGACGACACCTTCACCACGTTCACCTGGGAAAAAACCGACCGCGCCGACGCTCTGCGTACTGCTGCTGGTCTGTAAGGCTTCCCTGGCGGTACCAGAAGCCCCGCACGGTTTTGCCGTGTGGGGCTTTTTTTGTTGCAGAAGATCAAAAGATCGCAGCCTTCGGCAACTCCTGCATTGGATCGGCTTGCACCTGCAGGAGCTACCGAAGGCTGCGATCTTTTGACTTTGCTCTTCGCAACACTCGGAAAACCTTCTATCCGAGCAGCATTCGATAGCCGACCTAACCTTCAGGCACCCCAATGAGCAAGGACGCTCACGATGCCCCTCTACCTGCGCCTTTTCTTAACTTGCCTGATCACCCTCGCCAGCCTGAACACCCAGGCCACCCCATGCCCCGACTGGCCACCTGAACGCGCCGCAAACGAACTGACCGCCCTGCAAAACCGGGTCGACCTCTGGGACGACAGCTACCACCGCGAAGGAAAATCCCTGGTCAGCGATGAACTCTACGATCAATCCCGCGAGCGCCTCGCCCAATGGCGCCAATGCTTCAACAGCAAGTCCCCCGCTGATCCATTGCGCACGGCGCGCGGCACGATTGTTCATCCGATCGCCCATACCGGTCTCGACAAACTGCAGGACGAAAAAGCCGTCGAGCAATGGTTGCGTCATCGCCAGGACGTCTGGGTGCAGCCCAAGGTCGACGGTGTCGCCGTGACGCTGATCTACCAAGGCGGCCTGCTGACCAAGGCGATCAGCCGCGGTGACGGTGCACAGGGCCAGGACTGGACGGCTTCGGCGCGCCAGATCGCGGCCATCCCCCGGCAACTCACTCAGCCACTAGACCTGCTGGTTCAAGGCGAACTCTATTGGCGGCTGACCGAGCACGTTCAGGCCCAGGCCGGCAGCCTCAATGCCCGCTCGACAGTCGCCGGCCTGATGGCGCGCAAAATCCTGAATACAGAGCAGGCGAATGGCATCGGCCTGTTCGCCTGGGACTGGCCGGAAGGCCCCGCCAGCTTGCCGGAACGCACCGCAACCCTGAATGAACTGGGCTTCCCCGACACCACCCTCTACAGCCAATCGATCAACACACTGGCAGACGCGCAACGCTGGCGCGATCACTGGTATCGCTCGCCCCTGCCCTTCGCCAGCGACGGCATCGTCCTGCGCCAGGCACAACGCCCACCCGCCGAACGCTGGCAAGCCAAACCTTCCTATTGGAGCGTCGCCTGGAAATACCCCTTCGCCCAGGCGCTGGCCGAGGTGCGCAAGGTCCACTTCAGGATCGGCCGAACCGGACGAATCACCCCGGTACTGGAACTGTCACCGGTAATGCTCGATGACCGGCAGATCAAACGCGTCAGCGTCAGCTCCCTGCAACGTTGGCAGGCGCTGGACATCCGGCCGGGCGACCAGGTCGCCATCAGCCTCGCCGGCCTGACCATTCCCCGGCTCGACAGCGTGGTGTTGCGCAGCAGCGAGCGCGCGGAAATGAACGCACCCAACGCCACGGCCTTCCATGCCCTGAGCTGCTGGCAGCCGACACCGGGATGCGAAAGCCAGTTTCTCGCGCGGCTGGCCTGGCTCAGTGGCAAACAGGGGCTGGCCTTGCCCCAAGTCGGCCCGGGCACCTGGGAAAAACTGCTCAACGCAGGTCGCCTGAACGGCCTGCTGGATTGGCTGACCCTCGATGCCCAAGAGCTTGCTAATATTGACGGCTTGGGCGAGCGCAGTGGCGCACGCCTTTCGACCAGTTTCGACGACGCCCGACAGCGCCCTTTTGCCCGCTGGCTCAAGGCGTTGGGCATGCCGCCGACAGGCCAGGCGCGCCTCGCCGACTCATGGCAGGACCTGACACAACGAAGTATTGAACAATGGCAGGCTGAAGCCGGAATCGGCCCGGGACGCGCCGCGCAATTGAGTGCGTTTTTCCGCGATCCGCAGGTGCTGGCCTTGAGTGAAACCCTGAAAGCAGCCGGCATCGACGGTTTTTAGTGTCCGGGAACCCGCCAGTACCGATGAGCTCAAACAAGCCATTGCCGCAGAGAACCGACTGCCTTTTCACATGGAGCTTTTATGAAATTACTTTCACCGCTCGCCCTGTTGACCCTTTGCAGCGTGCTGTCCACCCCATTGATGGCCGATGAAGAAGCGCCCGGGCTGACCGGCTGCGCCGCCAAGAAACAAGGCATCATCAATCAGATTGAACTGGCCAAGTCCCGCGGCAACGACAGTCAGTTGGCCGGTCTGGAAAAAGCCCTGAGCGAAGTCGAGGCCAACTGCACCGACGCCTCGCTGAAGAAAGAGCGGGAGAACAAGGTGCTCGAGGCCAAGCATGAAGTCAGCAAGCGTCAGGCAGACCTGGACAAGGCCATGAAAAAAGGCGACCCGGAGAAGATCGACAAGCGCAAGGAAAAACTGGCCCAGTCCCGCAAGGAATTGCAGGAAGCGGTGGACGAGCTCGATAAATAATCCGGACTAAACGCTCCATGTAGCAGCTGGCGAAGCCTGCGTCCGGCTGCGCAGCAGGACGCAGGCTTCGCCAGCTGCTCCAGAGGCAGCGCACCGATCAATGATCCCTGAACGCCTTATGACATGCACTGCAAGCATCCTCGACCTTCTGCACCGCCGGCCCCAGGTTGCTGGCCTTGTAGGGCTGGATCTGACTGGCGATCACCAGTTCGCCGGTGGCGCTTTCAAGATCGCGAGCCATTGCCTGAAAGCGTGCCTGCTGTTCCCATACATCGCTGGTCGCACTGGTGTGGTCTTCCTCTCGAACCTGCGGGAAATGTTTCCAGGGTTCGTGGGACAAGGCGTCGAGTTTCACCGCGCCTTCGGCAAATTTAGGCCCGTCGAACGGAATGCGGCCACGCAACATGCCACCCAGGTCTTCACCGGTCTTGAGCATTTGCTTGAAAATCGCCTTGCGCTGACCCAGCGGCGAATTGGGGTCGATCCCGCCGCACGCGGACAACGTCAGGCAGGCCAGCAATACAACAGAAAGTCTTTTGAGAGTCATGGTGGCTTCAGGTCACGGGAAACGGCGGCCAGTATCCTCGTGTCCTCGGCAAACACCAATAGCCCTAACATTAATACGGGTTGTCTGAGTGCATGGAGCACTCGGGCAGCCGGCAAAGGAATTACTCCATGAACAGCCGTTTCAAGGCCTGGCGCCAGCGCCTTGCCCGCACCCTGCCCATCGCAGCCCTGCCGATGGTGGCCCTGCTCGCAGGCTGCACCGGTGGTGAAAAACAGCCTCCGAAAACCCACGCCCTGGCCACTTACTCCGCCGGTACCTGGGAGGCCCTGCCGGCCGTGAGCGATAACGACCTGGTCGCCGGTTTCGGCTCCTGGCGCAGCGCCTGTACGCGGCTCAAAGCCGACCCGGTCTGGGGCGGCACCTGCGCCGCGGCGGCGAACGTGCCGCAAATTGCCAACGATATTCGCGGCTTCCTCAAGCAGAACCTCGATGTCTACGGCCTGCGCGCCGCCAACGACAACCCCAACGGCCTGATCACCGGCTACTACGAACCGGTCTATCCCGGCAGCCTGACGCAGACCGCCAGCGCCAACATCCCGGTGTACGGCGTGCCTGAGGACATGATCATCGTCTCCCTGGACAGCATCTATCCGGAACTCAAGGGCAAACGTCTGCGCGGTCGCCTTGAAGGCCGGGTGCTCAAGCCCTACGACGATGCGGCAACCATTGAAAGCAAGGGCGTGAAGGCGCCGGTGGTGGCCTGGTTGACCGATCCGATGAACCTGCAATTCCTGCAGATCCAGGGCTCGGGGCGCATCCAGCTCGACAGCGGTCGCCAGCTGCGCATCGCTTACGCCGACCAGAACGGTCACCCCTATCGACCGATCGGCCGCTGGCTGGTGGAACAGGGCGAGCTGAAGAAAGAAGACGTGACCATGGGCACCATCGCCGCCTGGGCCAAGGCCAACCCGTCGCGTATTCCGGAACTGCTGGGCAGCAACCCGAGCTATGTGTTCTTCACCCGCAACCCCGACAGCAACGAGGGCCCTCGCGGCTCGCTGAACGTGCCGCTGACGGCGGGTTACAGCGCGGCGGTGGATCGCAAGGTGATTCCGTTGGGCAGTCTGTTGTGGCTGTCCACGACCCGTCCGGATGGCAGCGCGCTGGTGCGGCCGGTGGCGGCGCAGGACACCGGTGGGGCGATTGCCGGCGAGGTTCGTGCGGATCTGTTCTGGGGGACTGGAGATGCAGCTGGGCAACTGGCCGGGGACATGAAGCAGCAGGGGCAGATCTGGATGTTGTGGCCTAAGGGGGCGGCGTTGCCGCAGGTGCCTCAGGTTGCTGATAAGCCTTGAGGCCCTGAAGATCAAAAGATCAAAAGATCGCAGCCCCTGCAGGAGCTGCCGAAGGCTGCGATCTTTTGCTTTTGCCGTTACATCGACACCACAAAAAACGCCACGATCAGCCCCAACCCAACGAACCAGACCAGCGTCCGCAGGATCGCCCAGTCCGCCAGGTAGCAAATGATGTAGAGCAGCCGGCTGGTGATGAACAGCACCGCCAGCACATTGATCGTCACCAGCTCGGCGTTTTCCACCAGGTGCGCCACCAGGACGGCCGCGGCGAATGCCGGGGTGATTTCAAAGCCGTTCAATTGCGCCGCATGGGCGCGCCGGGCCAGGCCGTTCAGCGACTCGAGGAAATCCCGGGGATCGTGGTTGTCGTCCAGGCGGTAACCGCCAGCGATCTTGGCCACGGCCGTGCACACATACGGCAGGAAAATCGCGATCAAAATGCACCACAGAGCAACCGTCATAGAGCAATCCCTTCTTCAGGTTTTCAGAATTTCATCACCAGCATGCCGATCAATACCAGCCCACAGGCTAAGAGCCGCGGCCGGCCGAAAGGTTCTTTCAGGTATCGCATGCCGAACAGCACCACCAGAATCACGCTGATCTCGCGCAGGGCCGCCGCTTCGGCAATCGAGCCCAACTGCATGGCCCACAGCACCAGAGCGTAGCTGAACAACACGCAGAACCCGACCGCCAGGCCCAATCGCCATTGCTCGCGCCAGAACAACCGGAACGCCGGTCGCTTGCGCGCCCAGGCCAGCAACGGGAACGGCCAGGCACTGAGCAGTGTCACCCAGACCAGATAATCCAGAGGATGCGACCAGCGCCGCAGCGCCTGACCATCGATGAAGGTGTAGCAGCCGATGCACAGGCCGATCAGCGCCACCACCGGCAGCATCGACCACGGCAAGCGCGCACCGCCTCCGCCCTGCCACAGCAGGCACAACATGCCCAATGGGATCAGCAGGATCCCGAAGATCTGCTGATGGGTCAGCACCTCTCCGGCAAAGATCAGCGTCAACGCCAGCACCACCAGCGGTGACAACCCGCGCATCAGTGGATAGACCAGCCCCAGATCGCCCACCCGATAGGCCTGGATCAACAGATAGCGATAGAGCAACTCGAAGGCCGCCGACGCCAGGATCCACGGCCAGATCTCCAGAGGCGGCAGTTCCACGAATGGCAACATCACGACCACGAACAGCAGCGCCACGCTGTCCATGCAGGCCACCACCAGCAGCCGTTCGGCGCTGAATTTGATCAGGGTATTCCACGCCGCATGCAACAGCGCCGCCACCAACACCAGAGCCGTCGCAAGCACGGCACACTCCTTTTTGTTGCCGCACGGTCCTCTGCAGGCGCTGTCGAAGGCTGCGATCTTTTGACTTTAAAGATCAAGATTAAAAGATCGCAGCCTTCGGCAGCTCCTACATAAAGCGCGCAGAGAATTGATTCGCGATATGTCAGCAGCTGTTTATACTGCAAACCGACCACGCCGCACTCAGTTGCGCACAGACTAATTCCAATAAAAATCCTGCCCCGCCCGCTCTCGTCGAGATCGGGCGCCGGCCTGCGTATGCCTGATCACCGCGTCCAGACTAACGACAGAGACCCTGCGCATGCCACTCGCCTTGCTTGCACTCGCTGTTGCCGCGTTCGGCATCGGCACCACTGAATTCGTCATCATGGGCCTGCTGCCCGACGTCGCCCGCGACCTCGCGGTGAGCATTCCCCACGCCGGCCTGTTGATCACCGGCTACGCGCTGGGCGTGGTGTTCGGGGCGCCGATCCTCGCGGTGGGCACCGCGAACATGCCGCGCAAGGCCACGCTGCTGGGCATGACCTTGATGTTCATCCTCGGCAACGTGCTCTGCGCTTTGGCACCGAACTACGCCACGCTGATGGCCGCCCGAGTGGTCACCGCGCTGTGCCACGGGGCGTTTTTCGGCATCGGTTCGGTGGTGGCCGCAGGATTGGTGGCGCCGAACAAGCGGGCACAGGCGATTGCGATGATGTTCACTGGCCTGACTCTGGCCAATGTGCTGGGTGTACCTTTGGGCACGGCGCTCGGGCAATACGCCGGCTGGCGCGCGACGTTCTGGGCGGTGTCGGTGATTGGCGTGATCGCCGCGATTGCGCAGTGGCTGTGGCTGCCGAAAAACATCGCGATGGACAAGGCCAACCTTGCCAGCGAATTCCGGGTGCTGGGCAAGCTCAACGTGCTGCTGGCGCTGGGCATGAGCGTGCTGGCGTCGACCAGCCTGTTCAGCGTCTTCACCTATATCGCGCCGATCCTGCAGGACGTCACCGGCGTCAGCCCCCACGGCGTGACCGTCATGCTGCTGTTGTTCGGCGTCGGCCTGACTGCGGGCAGCATGCTCGGCGGGCGCCTGGCAGACAGTCGCCTGCTGCCCTCGCTGACGGGCATGGCACTGGCCGTGGTGCTGGTATTGGCTGCCTTCAGCCAGACCAGCCACTCGGTGATCCCGGCGGCGATTACCCTGGTGTTGTGGGGGATTTTTGCCTTCGCGCTGTGCCCGATCCTGCAACTGCTGATCATCGACCAGGCCCACGAAGCGCCGAATCTGGGCTCGACCCTGAACCAGAGCGCCTTCAACCTCGGCAACGCCACCGGCGCCTGGATCGGCGGGCTGGTGGTCGCCAGCGGCGCAGATCTGGCGGACCTGCCATGGACCGGCGCACTGGTCAGCGGGTTGACGGTGCTGACAGCGCTGTTCTTCATCTACCGTCAGCGGCGCTCCGTAGCAGTCCTCAACGCGCCAAGCTGAAACCGAATCACGCTCTCTGTAGCAGCTGGCGAAGCCTGCTGCTACATGGACCGCGTTATTCAGGTTTTTCTTCCTGATCCGCCGACTCTTTCGGGGGGCCGCTCTCGCTGCGAATCTGCGCATGACTGATCAGCGCGAAGATGAAGCTGCCGCCGATGATGTTCCCCACCAGCGTGGGCCCGGCGAACACGGTCCAGAAATCCTTCCACGGCAACTCACCGGCGAACACCAGGTACGAAACCTCCAGTGAGCCGACCACAATGTGGGTGAAATCCCCCAGCGCCATGAAATAGGTGATGAGGACGATGATCCACACCTTGGCGCTTTCCATGGACGGGATCATCCAGACCATGGTGGCGATCATCCAGCCGGAAATGATGCCCTTGGAGAACATCTGGCTGCGGTCGCCTTCCATGACCTTGCGGCCGATGTCAAGAAAGGCGACGTCGGTCTTGCTGTCGAAAATCGGCAGTTCCAGCATCACGTAGGCCACCAGTAAGGTGCCGCACAGATTGCCCACCAGCACCACCGACCACAGTCGCAGCAAGCGGCCGAAATTGCGCAACGTCGGTTCGCTCATGACCGGCAACACCGCGGTCAGGGTGTTTTCGGTAAACAATTGCTGACGGGCAAGGATCACCGCGAGAAAGCCAGCGCAGTAGCCGAAACTGGCGACCACCTTGAAACCCTCGCCATCGGGCAGACGCGAATTCAACAACCCCATGGCCATCAACGACAGCCCCATGGTCAGCCCGGCCGCCAGCGCCGACCACCACAGCGCGGCGATGCTGCGCTCAAGCTCCTGATCGCCCTGTTTTCTGATGATTTCATGCAACACCGCCGCACGCGGTGGCTGATTCTTTTCGACCTCGCGCTTTTCCTTGGCCGAGAGATCGGGGGTCTTTCCACTAATGGGAGTAGTCATGGCACGAACACCGGTGGCGGGTCATTTAGCTACGACCGTGGCCACCGGCATCGGTTCTGTGCGGGAGCAGGCTCCCCCCCGGCAGGAGCGAGGCTTGCCCGCGAAGAGGCCGGCAAATCCAGCAATTTTGGTGACTGACACACCGTCTTCGCGGGCAAGCCTCGCTCCTACAGTTTCAGGGGGTACGCAAAATAGGCGGATCAACCAAAACCACTGTGGGAGCGGGCTTGCCCGCGATGAGGTCGGTACATTCAACGAAGATGTTGAATGTCAGGCTGCCATCGCGAGCAGACTCGCTGCCACCGCTTCAAGTCGGCGTCATTCGACGCTGGCGTCGTCCTTGAACTGGTCCTTGACGTACTTGATCTCGGTCCGCCCGTGGGGTGCCGGCAGGCCGTCTTCGCCGAGGTTGACGAAGACCATTTTCTCCACCGTCAGGATGCTTTTACGGGTGATCTTGTTGCGCACTTCGCAGGTCAGGGTGATGGAGGTGCGGCCGAACTCGGTGGCGGTGATACCCAGTTCGATGATGTCGCCCTGGCGCGAGGCGCTGACGAAGTTGATCTCGGAAATGTACTTGGTGACGACGCGCTGATTGCCCAGCTGAACGATGGCATAGATCGCCGCTTCTTCGTCGATCCAGCGCAGAAGACTGCCGCCGAACAGCGTGCCATTGGGGTTGAGGTCTTCGGGCTTGACCCATTTGCGGGTGTGGAAATTCATGGGGGGTCTCCGAGGTGTCTGGACGAAGGTGGTGAATGGCCCCCAGCTTCAAGCTTCAAGCCTCAAGCTGCAAGTAAAAGCCGACCCGTTCTCGCTTGTCGCTTGTCGCTTGCAACTTGTCGCTCAAAGAAAGCTATAATCGCCCCCGTTTCAAAACGGTAACTTCTACTTGCTACCGTTTCCCGCCACCTGTCCGAGGGGCGCTGCAGCAGGTAAAACCTGTCAGGCTCGGATGGGGCGTTGCCAGGCCTTGAACGGCCCGACACTAAACGCACAACGGCGCCCATTCGCATAACTACGAATGGAGGCTCTTCATGAGCGCTGTAATCACGCCTGCAGATTTTACCGACTACAAAGTCGCCGACATGTCCCTGGCCGCCTGGGGCCGTCGCGAAACCATCATCGCCGAATCCGAAATGCCGGCCCTGATGGGTCTGCGCCGCAAGTACTCCGAAG
This sequence comes from Pseudomonas sp. C1C7, assembly GCF_013359595.1. Taxonomy (GTDB): domain Bacteria; phylum Pseudomonadota; class Gammaproteobacteria; order Pseudomonadales; family Pseudomonadaceae; genus Aquipseudomonas. Next base: position 70,037 of record NZ_JABFMP010000008.1, read on the forward strand.
AGCAACCGCTCAAGGGCGCGAAGATCCTCGGCTGCATCCACATGACCATTCAGACTGCCGTGCTGATCGAAACCCTGGTTGCCCTGGGTGCCGAAGTACGCTGGTCGTCCTGCAACATCTTCTCGACTCAGGACCAGGCTGCCGCTTCCATCGCCGCTGCCGGCATTCCGGTTTTCGCCTGGAAAGGTGAAACCGAGCAAGAGTACGAGTGGTGCCTGGAGCAGACCATCCTCAAGGATGGCCAGCCTTGGGACGCCAACATGATCCTCGACGACGGCGGCGACCTGACCGAGCTGCTGCACAAGAAATACCCACAGGTTCTGGATCGCGTCCACGGCGTGACCGAAGAAACCACCACCGGCGTGCACCGCCTGCTGGACATGCTGGCCAAGGGCGAGCTGAAGATCCCGGCCATCAACGTCAACGACTCGGTGACCAAGAGCAAGAACGACAACAAGTACGGCTGCCGTCACAGCCTGAACGATGCCATCAAGCGCGGTACCGACCACCTGCTGTCCGGCAAGCAGGCGCTGGTGATCGGCTACGGTGACGTGGGCAAGGGTTCGGCCCAGTCCCTGCGTCAGGAAGGCATGATCGTCAAGGTCTCCGAAGTCGACCCGATCTGCGCCATGCAGGCCTGCATGGACGGTTTCGAAGTGGTATCGCCGTTCATCGACGGTATCAACAACGGCACCGAAGCCAGCATCGACAAGGCCCTGCTGGGCAAGATCGACCTGATCGTGACCACCACCGGTAACGTCAATGTTTGCGATGCGAACATGCTCAAGGCCCTGAAAAAGCGCGCCGTTGTCTGCAACATCGGTCACTTCGACAACGAAATCGACACCGCTTTCATGCGCAAGAACTGGGCATGGGAAGAAGTTAAGCCACAGGTGCACAAGATCCACCGTACCGGCGCTGGCAGCTTCGATCCGCAGAACGACGACTACCTGATCCTGCTGGCCGAAGGCCGTCTGGTGAACCTGGGCAACGCCACCGGTCACCCGAGCCGCATCATGGACGGTTCGTTCGCCAACCAGGTGCTGGCGCAGATCTTCCTGTTCGGCCAGAAGTACGCCGACCTGTCGCCGGCCCAGAAAGCCGAGCGCCTGACCGTTGAAGTACTGCCCAAGAAACTCGACGAAGAAGTGGCCCTGGAAATGGTCCGCGGTTTCGGCGGCGTCGTGACTCAACTGACCAAGACCCAGGCCGACTACATCGGCGTGACCGTCGAAGGTCCGTTCAAGCCGCACGCTTATCGCTACTAAGAGCAGCTGCAAGCGATGAGCTTCAAGCGGCAAGCGAGGTCAAAAGCCGACCTTGCCGCACGAAGCTCAACACTTTGCCCCAAACTTGCTATCACAGCTCACCGTTGTAAGTTTCAGGAACGAGAGACGAGCGCACCTCCGCCTCTCTTGCCGCTTGTGGCTTGCAGCTTGAAGCTGGAGACCTCCCCCATGTCACAAGATCGTCGCTACAGCTTCGAGTTCTTCCCTACCAAGACCGACGCTGGGCATGAGAAGCTGCTCGCCACTGCCCGTCAGCTGGCTGCCTACAACCCCGATTTCTTCTCCTGCACCTACGGCGCTGGCGGTTCGACCCGTGATCGCACCCTCAACACCGTGTTGCAGCTCGAAAGCGAAGTCAAAATCCCTGCCGCACCGCACTTGTCCTGCGTGGGCGACAGCAAGGACGACTTGCGTGGCCTGCTGAGCCAGTACAAGGCCGCCGGCATTACCCGTATCGTCGCGCTGCGCGGTGACCTGCCATCGGGCATGGGCATGGCCAGCGGCGAACTGCGCCACGCCAATGACCTGGTTGAATTCATTCGTGAAGAGACTGGCGATCATTTCCACATCGAAGTCGCCGCTTACCCGGAAATGCACCCGCAAGCGCGCAATTTCGAAGACGATATCGCCAACTTCGTGCGCAAGGCCAAGGCCGGCGCGAACAGTGCGATCACCCAGTACTTCTTCAACGCCGACAGCTACTTCTACTTCGTCGATCGCGTACAGGCGCTGGGCGTCGACATTCCAGTGGTGCCAGGCATCATGCCGATCACCAACTACAGCAAACTGGCACGCTTCTCCGACGCCTGCGGTGCGGAAATCCCACGCTGGATCCGCAAGCAACTGGAAGCGTACGGCGACGACACCCAGAACATTCAGCGTTTCGGCGAGCAAGTCATCACCGAAATGTGTGAACGTTTGTTACAGGGTGGCGCGCCAGGGTTGCACTTCTATACCCTGAACCAGGCCGACGCCAGCCTGGCTGTGTGGAATAACCTGAAGCTGCCCCGCTGATCGTTATCCCCGCAGGAACAAGGGCCCTCTTCGGAGGGTCTTTTTTTTGAAAACAAAAACATGGAATGCTGCAGCAATGATGCCCGCCACCCCACGCCCACAACTGGTCTATCTGGTCTTTGGTTCCGAAACCTATCACCAGGAAGCCGTCTTCAGCATTGCCAGTGCCCTGGCGTGGCTAGAGGGAACGCCGGACGCCGCCCTGGATATCCAGGTCTTCAGCGACAACCCGCAGCCCTACGAAAAACTGCCGGTGCGCGTTCGCCCGCTCGACGAGGCCACCCGCCGTCGCTGGAACGAACCCCATGGCTATCACTTTCGCGCCAAACATGTTGCCCTGCGCGAAGTCCTGCAAGAGTCCGAACTTGCACTGCTGATCGACACCGACACCTTCTTCCATTGCTCGCCGCTCAAATTGTTCGAGCGCGTGCAACCGGGCACGCTGCTGTGCAACGACTACTACACCACCTACGGCAACAATAAGGAAAACGTGCTTTACAGCGCGCTGGCGACCACGCTGAAGGAGCGAGGCCTGGCGGACGATCAGATGACGCTGCTCAATTCCGGCGTCATCGGCCTGCACCAAAAGGATGCGCACATCCTGGATCATTCGATCGCCCTGATCGACGAGCTGTATCCGTCCGTGCGCGGCGCGTACACCCTCGAAGAGTTCTGCCTGTCGGTCGCGGCCTACCGCACGCTGAAAGTCACCAAGTGCCCGGACCTGATCCATCACTACTGGAGCCGCAAGCAGCTGTTCCGGGCCAAGGTCCAGGCCTGGGTTGCCAAACATGCCGCGCAACCGACCAGTGTGGCCGCCCTGGCCGATACCCATCAAGTGACGGATCGACTGCCACGCCCCCCTCGCTCCCAGCGAATGCTCTACAAGCTCATCACGCTGGCGCTACCCGTGCACCTGCGTCAGTTCATTCGCGAAATCCTATACGGCTGCTACGACCACCCCAACGAATTCGATAAGGCCTGCGGTCCGGTCTGGTGGGAAAAGGCGCTGCAAAACCAGAAGGAACGCGTCGGTACGCCCGTTTGCCACAAGGTGCTGGAACACTGGTTCACCCACCGGTCGGTCAGGCTGATTCTGGGGCAGCGATGCGCGGCGATTCATGAACACTTGCTCAACACGCCAGCGAAATAGAGACGTCGCGCCCAATCTGCTCAAGTCTTCGTTAAACATGCAAGCCAGAGCTTCTCATTAAGCGTTGGGCGTACTAACCTCAGGCCATGCCTGTCATTTTCCAGCTTCTGACCGCTGTGCTTATCACTTGCCTGAGCTTCACTGCCCGGGGCGAGAAATTGCGCATTGTCACCGAACCGTGGGCGCCCTACGTCTACGAGGAAAATGGCAAGGCCCTGGGCCTGGACTACGAAACTACGGCCATCGTCTTCAAGCGTCTGGGCATCGAAGTCGAATGGCAATTCCTGCCGTGGAAACGCTGCCTGTCGATGCTCGAAACCGGTCAGGCCGACGGTGCGCTGGACATCTTCCACAGTGCAGAGCGCGACGCGACCCTGCTCTACCCCAGCGAACCGCTGTCGCAAGTGCAGTTCGTGATGTTCTACGCCAACGAGCGCCCTCACCCCTTTCGCACCCTCGACGAACTGCGCGGCCTGACCATAGGCATCTCGCCGGGCTACCTGTACAGCCAGGATTTTCGCGACTCGACGCTGTTCACCCGGGAACCTGCGCCGAGTCATGAAGCCAACTTCGGCAAGCTGCTTCGCGGACGGATCGACCTGCTGATCACCGACCGCCGGGTCGGCCAGCATTTGCTCGACGAACTGAAGATCCGCGACAAGATCACCGAAAACCCCACCATCATCAGCCAGCAGAGCCAGTTTCTGGCGGTGCGACGCAATGCCGGCATGGACTTGCTGGTGCAGCGTTTCGGCGCCGAACTCAAGCGTTTCAAGCGCGAGCCGGCCTACGCGGAACTGAGCGCCCGTTACGGTGCCGCGCCCGCCGATCCGGCAAGCGCGACCAATGGCGCGAATGCCACCGCCATCCGCGGCAAAACCGTTGAGCAGCAGGAAAGCGGCGCGCAGTGATTGCTCTGTTATACTCCCGCGTTCCCGCCAGGCTCACGCCCGGACGCCCGGAATCGTTCAAGGCATCTTGACCCCGCTACAGCGCAGCTCTTCAGCCCGCGCGAGCACTCCAGACGAGCTTTCGAAACCCGGCAGGACCGGACGGGATTGCGTCCTCTCAAACGCCATTCGCGCCAGGCAAGACTCCCATTGGGCAACGCCCTAACTAAAAACAGGATTACTCATGTCCTTTGCTTCCCTCGGTCTCTCCGAGGCTTTGGTCCGCGCTATCGAAGACGCGGGCTATACCGAGCCTACTCCGGTGCAACAGCGGGCCATTCCCGCCGTGTTGCAGGGCCGCGACCTGATGGTCGCCGCACAGACAGGTACTGGTAAAACCGGCGGTTTCGCCCTCCCGATCCTGGAGCGGTTGTTCCCCAACGGTCACCCGGACAAATCCCAGCGCCACGGCCCGCGCCAGCCGCGCGTCCTGGTCCTGACCCCTACCCGCGAGCTCGCAGCCCAGGTTCACGACAGTTTCAAGGTCTATGCCCGTGACCTGAAATTCGTCAGCGCCTGCATCTTCGGCGGCGTCGGCATGAACCCGCAGATCCAGGCCATGTCCCGTGGCGTGGACGTGCTGGTGGCCTGCCCCGGCCGTCTGCTGGACCTCGCCGGCCAAGGCAGTGTCGACCTGTCCCACGTGGAAATCCTCGTGCTGGACGAAGCCGACCGCATGCTCGACATGGGTTTTGTCCATGACGTGAAGAAAGTCCTCGCGCGCCTGCCGGCCAAACGGCAGAACCTGCTGTTCTCGGCGACCTTCTCCAAGGACATCACCGATCTTGCCGGCAAGCTGCTGCACAACCCGGAACGCATCGAAGTCACGCCGCCGAACACCACGGTCGAGCGCATCGAACAGCGCGTGTTCCGCCTGCCTGCCAGCCACAAGCGTGCGCTGCTGGCCCACCTGATCACCGCCGGCGCCTGGGAACAGGTGCTGGTGTTCACCCGCACCAAGCACGGCGCCAACCGCCTGGCCGAGTACCTGGACAAGCACGGCCTGCCGGCTGTGGCGATCCACGGCAACAAGAGCCAGAACGCGCGCACCAAGGCCCTGGCCGACTTCAAGGCCAATGAAGTGCGCATCCTGGTCGCCACCGACATCGCCGCTCGCGGCCTGGACATCGACCAGTTGCCACACGTGGTCAACTTCGAACTGCCGAACGTCGATGAAGACTACGTGCACCGCATCGGCCGTACCGGTCGTGCCGGCCGTTCGGGCGAGGCCATCTCGCTGGTCGCGCCAGACGAAGAAAAACTGCTGAAAAGCATCGAACGCATGACCAAGCAGAAAATCGCCGACGGCGACCTGATGGGCTTCGATGCCAGCGCCGTGGAAGCGGAAAAACCTGAAGCCCGCGAACGTCCGGACATGCGCAACCCGCGCAACGCCCGTGGCCCGCGCGGTGAAGGCGCGAACGCCGGCAGTGGCGGTCGCAAGGACAAGGGCAAGGACAAAGGCAAGGAAAAATCCGCCAGCGAACGTGGTGAACGCGGTGAGCGTGGCGACCGCCCTGCCCGTCAGCAAAAACCACGGGAAGGCACCCCGGCTCGCGAACAGCGTCCAAGCCAGCCGCCACGTGCCGCAGCCGATCGTGATCCGGAAGAGTTTCTGGACGACGATATCGACAACTTCGGTAACCGCGTCGACTACGTGCCGCAGCAGAAGCCGGCCCAGGGTCGTGGCCGTCGCCAAGGCACTCCGGGACAAGGCGCAGCCGCCGGTTCCGGCGCGCCACGTGGCGGCAAGCCACAGGGCCAGGGTCGCCAGAACGGCCCGCGCAACAGCGATGGTGCCAGCAGCGGCACCCCAGGCGCCAAGCGCAATGGCCCACGCAACGGTGCACCACGTGGCGATGGCCAGGGCCGTCGTGAAGACTCGCGCAATCGCCGCCCGTCCCGTGACGACCAGTCCCGTTCGGAACCGGCCGTGCAGAACCCTCGGGGCAATGCGCCGAAGATCATGCACAAGGAGTCCAAGGTCGACCGCTTCCCGACGCCTGAGCAGCTGGATCAACTGCCAAGCCGTCCGCGCGGTGAAAAGCCGGCGTTGCTGACGCGTAATCGCTGAGCTGTCGCTGAAATAAAAAATGCCCCGTACCGAAAGGTCCGGGGCATTTTTTTATGCACATCAAATTGCTTGTGTAGGAGCTGCCGAAGGCTGCGATCTTTTGATCTTAAAAAACAAAATCAAAAGATCGCAGCCTACGGCAGCTCCTACAGTCTCAGCATTACTTCGCTTTGACACCTTCAAACGAAACGTACATGTCGACCGCGTCGGACTGTGGACCCAGGTCCATCATCTTGCCGAAATCAGAGCGCTTGAGGCTGAAGGTACCCTCGAAGCCTGCACGGTAGCCGCCCCATGGATCCTTGCCTTCACCCAGGAAAGTGGCCTTGACCACGATTGGCTTGGTCACGCCCAGGATGGTCAGGTCGCCGGCCACGTCAGCGGTGTCCTTGCCGGCAGCGTTCTTGCCGGTTGGCTTGACGCTGGTGGAGACGAAGGTGGCCTTGGTGCCGTTCAGGAAGTCTTTGCTGGAGATGTGCTTGTCACGTTCGGCGTTGTTGGTGAAAACGCTGGCGGTGTTGACGTTGAACTCGATCTTGCTGTCTTCAGGCTTGGCAGCGTCGAAGCTGAACTTGCCATCGATGTCCTTGAAAGTACCGGTGATGTAGCTGTAGCCCAGGTGGCTGATCTTGAAGTCAACGAAGGCGTGCTGGCCTTGTTTGTCGACCACGTAGTCGGCGGCCATCACATTGGCGGACAACAGGGCGGAACCGATTGCCAGAGCGGCGAGAGTCTTTTTCAACATGCTTTGTTTTCCTTGGTAGTCGAGGTTGAACTTCAGTCTTTGCGACCCAGCATGCGCTTGAGGGTCACGTCGCGGTCGATAAAGTGGTGCTTCAATGCTGCCAACGCATGGAGGCCGGAAAAAATTACCAGCGCCCACGCCAGGTAGAGGTGAATCGCGCCGGCGTTATCCGCCTGATCCGGTAGCCCGGAAATCAGCGCAGGCACTTCAAACCATTCAAACACCGGTATCCCGACACCTTCTGCGGTGGAAATCAGGTAACCGGCAATCATCACGGCGAACAGACACAGATACAGAAAGGCATGGCCGAATTTCGCGCCCAGGCGCGTCATGGGGCTATAGCTGTCCAGGGTCGGCGGCGGTGGGCTGATGAAGCGCCACAACACCCGAAAAATCATGACCGCCAGCAGAATCAGACCGATGCTCTTGTGCAGGTCGGGACCTGCCTTGCGCCACGGATCGTAGTAGCCGAGGCCAACCATCCACAGCCCCAGGCCGAACAAACCGAACACTGCCAGAGCCACACCCCAGTGCATGAAGATGCTGACCCAGCCGTAGCGGGAAGTAGAGTTACGTAGCTGCATTGCCGGGTTCCTGTAAGTGCTGGGCCAAGACTATCGATTTACCTATCGAATTAAAGCCGAAAATTTCGCTCTGAAAGATCGAGAAATGCGATCAAGAGTCTGAAATGGGTGAGTTAAGAAAAGATTAAAGGCGAAAGTTTGACCAGGTGTTAGCGATCAGACGGAAATTTGTCGCAGCCCATCCGACGCCATCGCGGGCAAGCCCGCTCCCACAAGGATCTATGGGAGCGGGCTTGCCCGCGAAGGCATTAGTCCAGGCAATAAAAAAGCGCGGCCTGTAAGCCGCGCTTTTTTGTTCAACCCAATGCCTTACTGAGCCTTGGTCTCAGTCGCCGGTTTGGCCGCCGGCTTCTTCGCCGGTTCAGCCTTTTTCGCCGGAGCTTTTGCCGGGGCCTTTTTCGCTTCGGTCTTGGCCGCCGGTTTCTTGGCCGGTGCCTTGGCTGGCGTCTTCTTGGCGGGCTCTGCTTTTACCGGTGCCGCAGCAGGCTTCGGCGCTTCTACCGGAGCAGGGGCCGGCGCTGGCGCAGGTGCTGGAGTCGGCGCAGGTGCCGGGGCAGGCTCTGGTGCCTTGGCCGGTTCCGGCTTCTTCTCGTCATCCGAACCACCGAACAGGTTGGTGAAGAAGTTGCCCTTCTTCGCCGCGACCGCGCCGGCTGCTGCGGCGGCCGCCACTGGTGCGGTTTTGGCTGGCTCGAACGACTTGCCCGCCGCCAGGTCTTCGACCTGACTGGCCGCGCGCTGGCCGGAACGCAGTGCGCCTTCCAGGGTGCCCGGGTACAGGGCGTCGGTGTGTTCGCCGGCGAAAGTGACGCGCTGGATCGGACGTTCCCACAGGCGCCAGAACTTGCTGATCTGGCCAGGACCGAAGGCCAGGTAGGCGCCGCCGGTCGATGGATCGGTGCTGTAGCGACGGATTTCATAACCGGTGAACGAGCCGCGCGCCTGTGGATAAAACGCGTGCAGGCGAATCAGTACCTGATCGACCATCTGCTTGTCGCCAAAGGCCTGCATCACCCGCGCGTTGTCGCCGGACAGGTTGATCACCACGTTGGCGCCGCCCTTCAGGGCCGGTTCGATCCACAACATGCCAAGGCCGGTGTTGCTGTAGATCTCGCCGGACATGCGCGCCTTGCTTTCCCACACCGGCGTCTTGAACTTGAGCATGATCTGGTCGCGCCAGCCGTAGTTGGTGCCCTTGATCGCGGCCAGGTGCTGGGCGTCCAGCGCCGGAGTCATCTGGATCTTGTTCAGGGCGCGCAACGGCACGGCCAGGACCACGTAGTCAGCCTGGTAGCCAACGCTGCCGACCTTGACGGTCACGCCGTCCTTGTCCTGGGTGATGGCCGACACCGCAGAATCGGTCTTGATGGTCTTCAGCTGTTTAACGAAGGCCTGGGACAGCACCGCACTGCCGCCCACCAGTCGCGAAGCGCGCAGGTCGCGGTCGGAGACGCCACGATAAACACGGTTCTGCTGGGCGAAATACAGCAGCGACAGGCGCGAAGGCTCGTCATAGCGGGTACGGATCTGCTGGTTGACCAGCTGACGCGCGGTCGGCGGCAGGTTCTGCTTGTCGAGCCAGCCGGACACGTTGATCTGGTCCAGGGCGTGCAGGGTGTTGTTGGCCGCCGGGTTCAGCGGGTCATCGATCGAGCGCGCCAGATCATCGGCGGTTTTCTCGTAACGCTTGAGTGCCTCGGCGGTGACCGGGTCCTTGGTGGCCAGGTCCGCCGCGCTGTAATACACGCCGTCGATCAGGTAGCCCGGAGTCCGCACGAATTCAGGGGCCGGCGTGGTGCTCAGCTTGAAGGTCGAGACGTACTTGTTGAGCACCGGCTGGGTCTTGTCGTTGCCGATCCACTCGCTGGTGGCCATGCCGGAGCGGCCGCCCAGGCTTGGCTTGGCCTCCAGCAGCGTGACCTGCCAGCCCTTGGTCTGCAGCTCGTAGGCCGCGGTAAGGCCCGCAACCCCGCCGCCGATCACGATCGCGGTTTTATCCTTGGCCAGCGCAGACACGCTGAACAGCCCCAACATCACCAGCGCACAGGCGCGCAGCCAACCGACAGACATTCAGCGAACTCCGGAAAACACGTAGGAAAAATCTGTTTTGCGAGCCAGACGGCTCAAAGAAGCGCGAAGGATACGTCAGGCTTCCGATGCTCGCCAGCAACGTCTATCGCCCCGTAAAAAGTAGCTCAATCGACACAATGGGTTGTTCGCAGGGCACGCATTGCATAGGCTTGCGCGACTGTATGTCCGCGTGTGTCACGGACAGCCTCGAGGAGACTGAGAATGGGCCTGAATAATCAGTGGATGCAGCGCGATCTCGCCGTGTTGTGGCATCCCTGCACCCAGATGAAAGACCACGAACAGCTGCCGCTGATCCCGATCAAGCGCGGTGAAGGCGTCTGGCTGGAAGACTTCGAAGGCAAGCGCTACCTCGATGCCGTCAGCTCCTGGTGGGTCAACGTGTTCGGCCACGCCAACCCGCGGATCAACCAGCGCATCAAGGATCAGGTCGATCAGCTGGAACACGTGATCCTCGCCGGTTTCAGCCATCAACCGGTGATCGAGCTGTCCGAGCGCCTGGTGAAGATGACGCCTGAGGGCCTGAACCGGGTGTTCTACGCCGATAACGGTTCGTCCTGCATCGAAGTCGCGCTGAAAATGAGCTTTCACTACTGGCTCAACCGAGGCCAGCCGAACAAGAAACGCTTCGTCACCCTGACCAACAGCTACCATGGCGAAACCATGGCGGCGATGTCGGTGGGCGACGTGCCGCTGTTCACCGAAACCTACAAAGCCCTGCTGATGGACACCCTCAAGGTGCCGAGCCCGGACTGCTACCTGCGCCCCGAGGGCATGAGCTGGGAAGAACACTCGCGCAATATGTTCGCCGCCATGGAACAGACGTTGGCCGAGCATCACGACAGCGTCGCGGCGGTGATCGTCGAGCCGCTGATCCAGGGCGCCGGCGGCATGCGCATGTACCACCCGGTATACCTCAAGCTGCTGCGCGAAGCGTGCGATCGCTATGGCGTGCACCTGATCCACGACGAAATCGCCGTGGGCTTCGGCCGCACCGGCACCCTGTTCGCCTGCGAACAGGCCGGCATCCGCCCGGACTTCCTCTGCCTGTCCAAGGCCCTGACCGGCGGTTATCTGCCGCTGGCGGCGTGCCTGACCACCGACGAGGTCTACAGCGCCTTCTACGACGATTACCCGACCCTGCGTGCCTTCCTGCATTCGCACAGCTACACCGGCAATCCGCTGGCCTGTGCGGCGGCGTTGGCGACGCTGGATATCTTCGAGCAAGACAACGTCATCGAGAACAACAAGGCCCTGGCCGCGCGCATGGCCTCCTCCACGGCGCACCTGGCCGAGCATTCGAACGTGTCCGAGATCCGCCAGACCGGCATGGTGCTGGCGATCGAGATGGTCAAGGACAAGGCCAGCAAAGAGGCTTATCCGTGGCAGGAGCGTCGTGGGCTGAAGGTGTTCCAGCATGCGCTGGAGCGTGGTGCGCTGCTTCGGCCACTGGGTAGCGTGGTGTATTTCCTGCCGCCGTATGTGATTACGCCGCAGCAGATTGATTTCCTGGCTGAAGTGGCCAGTGAGGGGATCGATATCGCTACCCGTGACAGTGTCAGCGTGGCGGTGCCGAAGGACTTTCATCCGGGGTTCCGGGATCCGGGCTGATTTGTTGTAGTGCCTGGGCGGGCCTCATCGCGGGCAAGCCCGCTCCCACAAGGATCTGCGTCGTACACAAATCATGTGAACACCAATGAACCTGTGGGAGCGGGCTTGCCCGCGATGAAGTCGCCACCGATTCAACTGATTCACACTTTTCCAGAGACAAGAAATGAGACTGTCCCGCTTCTTTATCGACGCCCCCCTGAGCACCGGGGAGCACGAATTGCCCGAGGCCCAGGCCCATTACATCGGCCGGGTGCTGCGCATGGCCGAGGGCGATGCGTTGCAACTGTTCGACGGTTCGGGCCAGGAATTCCGGGCCCGGCTGGTCGAGGTCGGCAAGAAACGCGTCGTGGTGCAGATCGATGAAAGCTTCGCCGGTCAGGTCGAGTCGCCGTTGCAGATCCACCTCGGCCAGGGCCTGTCCCGTGGCGAGCGGATGGACTGGGCGATTCAGAAGGCCACCGAGCTGGGCGTGAGCGAAATCACCCCGATCTTCAGCGAACGCTGCGAAGTCCGCCTGAAGGACGAACGCGCCGACAAACGCCTGCTGCACTGGCGCCAGGTGGCGATCAGCGCCTGCGAACAATGTGGTCGCTCGCGGGTGCCGGTGATCCATCCGCCGGTGTTGTTGGCCGATTGGTTGAAGCAGACTCAGGCCGAGTTGAAGCTGGTGCTGCATCCGGTGGCAGAGCCCCTGGTCAGTCATGCCAAGCCATCGACGCTGGCGTTTCTGATCGGGCCGGAGGGTGGGTTGTCGGATGTCGAGGTTGAGCAGGCCAAAGCCAGCGGTTTTCGTGCTGCCCGCCTGGGGCCGCGGGTGTTGCGCACAGAGACTGCGCCGGTTGTGGCGCTTTCTGTGGCCCAGCAGCTTTGGGGTGATTTCTAAAAAAAGATCGCAGCCTGCGGCAGCTCCTACAGGAGTACGCATTCCCCTGCAGGAGCCGCCGAAGGCTGCGATCTTTTGATCTTGACCTTACTGCACCGGATGACTCACCGGCTTGGCAATGATCGCCTTCAACTCACTGGTCATCGGAAACTCGAGATTCAAACCCTTCGGCGGAATCGGCTGTTCGAACCAGCGCTGATAAATGCCATTGATCTCCCCCGAGCTGTACAGATCCCCCAACGCCCCGTTGACCAGCGCAAGGAACTGCGGATCGTCCTTGCGCACCATGCAGCTGTAGATCTCCCGCGATTGCTCTTCTCCGACCACCACCCACTTGTGCGGATCATGGGCCTTGGCGCGTTCGCCGTAGAGCAGCGCGTCATCCATGTAGAACGCCGCCGCTCGCCCCGATTGCAGCATCTGGAACGCTTCGCCATGGTCCTTGGCACTGATCACGAACATGTCGATCTTGTTGTCGACGTTGTAGCTCTTCAGGAAGCGCTCGTTGGTGGTGCCGGCGGTGGTCACCACATTCTTGCCACGCAGGTCGGCGAAGCTCTTGATGCCGCTGTCCTTGGCCGTCAGCAACTGGCCTTTGACGTAGATGAAACCGTAGGAGAACGCCACTTGCTTCTGGCGCTCGGCAGTCACGCCCGTGGAGCCGCATTCCAGATCCACGGTGCCGTTCTGCACCAGCGGAATGCGCGTCTGCGAAGTCACCAGGTTGTACTTCACCCTCAGGTCCGGCAAGGCCAGTCGCTGCTGGATGCGCTCGACGATCTTGCTCGCCAGATCCACCGAATAGCCCATCGGTTTGCCGCTCTGATCCCCCACGTAAGAGAACGGCACCGACGCATCGCGATAGCCCAGGGTGATGCTGTGGCTGTTGGCGATCTTGCCCAGGGTGCCGGTCAGCGGCGCCTCGTTGGCCTGAACCTGACTGCCGAGCAACAGCCCGAGGGTGCAGCCGAGCAACGTGATTTTTTGCATTGTTATTCTCCGTTGTGGGTGTTGGTGTGTTTCACGAACGAGCAGCGATGACGGTGATTTCCACCAGCACCTGCGGGCGGGCCAGTTCGGCCTGCACCGTGGTCCGGCTGGGCGCCTGTCCCGGCGACAGCCAGGCCGACCAGACTTCGTTCATCGCGGCAAAATCCTCGCCGATGTTTTTCAGGTAAATGGTCGCGCTGAGCAGATGATCCTTGTCGCTGCCGGCTTCGGCCAGCAAGGCGTCGATCTTCGCCAGCACTTCGCGGGTCTGGTCGCCGACCTCTGTGGCATCCCCCGGCACCTGGCCGGAGAGAAATACCAGGTCGCCGAAGGTCACGGCGCCGGACAGGCGCGGGTTGCTGTGCAGACGTTCAATGGTCATGACTGACTCCTCATGTGAAACAGGCGTTCACGCCGCACGGTGATTGAAGCCGTGCAGGTCGATGGAAGGTTGGCGCTGGCCGATCAGCTCGCTGAGCAGGCGTGCGCTGCCGCAGGCGAGGGTGAAGCCCAGCGCGCCATGGCCAAGATTGAGCCACAGGTTGCGATACGCCGTGCCCCCCAGCAGCGGGACGCCGCTGGGCGTTGCCGGACGCATGCCGGCCCACTCCACGGCAGCCTCGTAGTCGCCGGCATTGGGGAAGGTGTCGCGGGCCTGGCGCTTGATCAGGGCCAGGCGCTTGGGGTCGACGGCCGGGTCGAAGCCGACGATGTCGACCATCGCCGCCACCCGAAGTTGCTCGCCGATGCGCGCATAGACGATCTTGCGGTCGTAGTCGGTGATGCTCACGTCCGGCGCCCGGTGGCCGGCACCGATCGGCACGGTCAGGCTGTAGCCCTTGAGCGGGTACAGCGGCAGTTGCAGGCCCGGCAGGTTCAGCAGCGGGCTGCGGTGGCCGGCGGCGATCACCAGTTGATCGACCGCCAATACCTGCTCGCCCAGCTCGATGGCATTGACGCTGCCATTGGCGTGGCGAATGCCGGTCACCGTTTGCCCCATGCGCCATTCGCAGCGGCCGGAAGCGGAGAGCCGTTCGGCCAGCACCTGGCAGAAGGCATGGCAATCGCCCACCTCTTCGTCCGGGGTATGGATCCCGCCGACAAAGGCACCCTCGGCCAGCGCTGGCTCGAGCTGCGCACACTCGGCAGCCGACAGCACCCGCTGCTGTTGCGGATCGGCCAGCTTGTTGCGCGCATGCTCGAAATTGCCGCTGTTGCGAAACGTCACCAGCTTGCCATTGCGCCGCCACTGGAAGTCGGCCAGGCCGTCGTCTTCGCGCCAGTGCTTGAGCGTGTCCTGGCTCAACAGCGCCAGGCGCAACAGATGGGCGGCGTTTTCCCGGTTGACCGAGCTACGGCAGGCGGCGAGGAACGAGACCATCCAGCGCCACTGCGCCGGGTCCAGGCGCGGGCGCAGCTTGAGGGGCGAATCGCCGCGCAGCATCCAGCCGATCGCCTGCAACGGCACGCCGGCATCGGCCAGCGGCGCGACGTAGCGATAGGAGAGCTGGCCGCCATTGGCGAAACTGGTCTGGCTGCCCAACGCGTCCCGGGCCTCAATCACTGTCACGTCGAAACCGTCGCGCACCAGCGCATAAGCCGTTGCCAGACCAATCACACCGCCGCCGATGATGCACACACGCTGAGCCATTGCCGTTCCAAAACCGTTGTGAAGATGCGCCCGAGGTTAGAGCCAGGTGACAGGCGTCGAACAATGAATAAAGATGCCAAACCCATAAACAAAGGTTATGGACTCGCCATGCGCCTTCGTCACATCGAGATTTTCCAGGCCATCCGCCAGACCGGATCGATCAGCGCCGCCGCGCAATTGCTGCACGTCTCCCAGCCGGCGGTGACCAAGGTGCTGCAACACGCCGAGCAGCAGCTTGGGTTCCCGCTGTTCCTGCGGGTGCGCGGCAAGTTGCAGGCCACCCCCGAAGCGCTGGAGCTGGAGCGCGAGGTCGACAAGGTCAGCGAGAGCCTGCAAGGCGTGCGGCGCCTGGCGCAGAGCCTGCGTCGCCAGCCGGGCCACAGCCTGCGCATCGGCGCCACCCCGGCCTTGGCTCTGTCACTGCTGCCACCGGCCATTCACGAGTGGACCGGGCGTTACCCGGATATCGCCTGCGAACTGTCCAGCGCCCACAGCCGGGAGCTGGTGCAGAACCTCTTGATGCGCGAAGTGGATGTCGCCCTGACGTTGCAGCGACCGGATCATCCGGGGTTGAAGGCTCAGGAACTGGCTCGCGGGGTGTTGGTGGCGTTGGCGCCAAAGGGGCATTGGCCGGAGGCGGAAGTCGGCCAGCCGTTGCCGCTGATGGCGTTGGCGGATGCGCCGTTGATTGGGCTTTCCAGCGCCGACCCGTTGGCCGCACGGCTCGACAGTTATCTGGAAGCAGTCGAACCGCCTCCCCGGGTGCGCATTGCCGTGCAGACTTATTCACTGGCCCGGGCGATGGTGGAGTCGGGTGCAGGGCTGGCGGTGATCGATCCGTTCACGGCCCTTGGCGCGTCTCCCGCCACGACCACCATCCGCCCGCTGGCACCGCCGCTGCCCATCACCCTGTACGCCGTCACCCGCGCCAGCGAACCACCGCCGCATACCTTGAATGATTTGTTGCAAGTGTTCAGTCGGCGGGCGCAGGAGCAACTGGATCACTTGATCCCGACACCGACCTGACTGCTCCCACAGGGGGTTGGGTTCACAACACGTAGAACCAGATCGCCACAAAGTGCAGCAAACTCCCGGCAATCACGAACAGATGCCAGATCCCATGGGCATGCCGCAGCCGATCCCCGAGTGCAAAGAAAATGATGCCCACGGAGTACAGCACCCCACCCATGGCCAACCAGGTAAACCCCGCGCGCCCCAACGCCGCCAGCAACGGCTTGACCGCCACCAGCACGATCCAGCCCATCACCGCATAAATCACGATCGACAGCACCCGCGCTTCCGAGCGCGGTTTGATCTCCTGCAGGATGCCGATCAGCGCCAGCCCCCAGACAATCCCGAACAGCGTCCAACCCCACGGCCCGCGCAGCGTGACCAGGCAGAACGGCGTGTAGCTGCCGGCGATCAGCAGATAGATCGAGAAGTGATCGACCTTCTGCATGATCGCCTTCTTGCGCCCGCGCACGCTGTGGTACACGGTCGACGCGCTGTAGAGCACCAGCAAGGTAAAGGCGTAGATCGCCATGCTGACGATCTTCCACACACTGCCATCCAGGCTGGCGACCACGATCAGCCACACCCCCCCGACAAACGCCGCAATCGCCCCGACCAGATGCGTCCAGGCGTTGAGTTTTTCCCCGTGATACATCGTTTACCTACCTCGTATTTCGCTACAGCCAGCCTCAAGCATAAAACCCCAACATGTCCGTCCATCGCATCCCCTGCAGGAGCTGCCGAAGGCTGCGGTCTTTTGATTTTGCCTTTGAAAGATCGCAGCCTCGTTTCACTCGACAGCTCCTACACGCTCGTACACAGCTCCTGCACAGCCCCGGCACGTCGGCATGAACAAGCCAAGGCGCAGGACAACGGAATTGGGCACAATCGACAGATTCCAAAAAGAGTCCACCCCATGTTGATCGACGAAGAGTTGACCCTGAAAAAACTCGAGGTGTTCCTGGCCTTCATGCGTACCGGCAATCTGGCCCGGGCCGCGGCCGAGTTGCAGACCAGTAACGTCAGCGTGCACCGGGCGATTCATTCTCTGGAAAGCGCCCTGCGCTGCCCGCTGTTCAAGCATGAGGGGCGCAACCTGACGCCTCTGGAGAGCGCCTATGTGCTGGAAGAGCGCGCGCAGAAGCTGATTCAGGACGTGGTCGAAAGCGTGCGTCTGACCCGCGAGGCCGCGGGGTTTTCCGCCGAGCGTTTCAAGCTCGGCTCACTCTATTCACTGACCGTGAAGACCGTGCCGCAATTGATCATGGGCCTGAAGATCCGCCGCAGCGAGCTCAACATCGACCTGATCCTGGGCTCCAACTTCGACCTGCTCTACAAGCTCAAGAACATGGAAGTCGACGCGATTCTGGTGTCCCTGGACGACAGCATCAACGACCCGGACCTGGAGCACCTGCCGCTGTTTTCCGACGACATCTTCCTGGCCACCCCGGCCGACTCGAAGTTCGCCCATCGTGCTGAAGTGGACCTGGCCGAGGTGCGCGACGAAACCTTCATCACCCTGACCCAGGGCTTCGCCACCCATCAGGACGGCAATCGGGTGTTCAACCAGGCGGGGTTCGAGCCGAAGGTGGCGATGCAGGTCAACGACATCTTCACCCTGCTGAGCATGGTCAGTTCGGGCGTGGGTTATGCGTTGCTGCCGGGGAGGATTGCGGCGGTGTATGAGAACCGGGTGAAGCTGATTCCATTGCAGGAACAGTACCGGTTGCAGCAGCACATCGGGGTGGTGTTCCTGAAGGCCAAGGAGCGTGATCCGAATCTGCTGGCGTTGTTGGCGGAGTGTCGGATGTATGCCAATCGGCAGGGTTGAGACGGAGTCGCCCCATTCGCGAGCAAGCCCGCTCCCACATGGGATCGCATTCCAATGTGTGAGCGGGCTTGCTCGCGAAGGCGTCGGAACATTCAATGAATGATTTAAGGCTTAACCAACAATCCCACGAACAATGAAGTACAGCACCGAAGGCCCCAACAGGCAGCCCAGCCCGGTATGGAAAGTCGCCGTCAACGCCCCATAAGGCACCAACCGCCGATCCGTCGCCGCCAGCCCCGCCGTCACCCCGCTCACGGTCCCGGCCAGGCCGCCGAAGACCATCGCCGAGCGTGGATTGTCCAGGCCCATCCAGCGGGCCGCTACCGGTGTGCCGACCATCACCAGAATCGCCTTGATCAGGCCGGTGGCAATCGACAGCGCCATCACATCAGAAGTCGCACCAATCGCCGCGCCCGTCACCGGGCCGACGATGTAGGTCACCGCCCCCGCACCAATGGTGGTCATGCTGATCGCATCGCGATAACCGAACGCCCAGGCCATGCAGGCCCCGACAATGAACGGCAGCACCGTGCCCAGCAGCAGCGCGATGACGCCGATCAGCCCGGCCTTTTTCGCTTCGGTGGCCTGCACTTCGAACGCCGTGGCGACAATGGCGAAGTCCCGCAGCATGGCGCCGCCCATCAGGCCGATGCCGGAGAACAGCGTCAAATCCGCCAGGCCTTTTTGCCCGCCGGTCAGGGTGCCGCCGACCCAGGCCAGGATCAGGCCGATGACGATGGCAATCGCCGAGCCGTGGATGCGCCCGAAGGTCAGGCGCTTCGACAGGATGACCGACACCCACATGATCACGCCGACGAAGGCGAATGCCGTGACCAGACCGTTGTGTTCCAGACCTTTCTCGATGAGATCCCACATATCAGCGACCTCCTGCTGGCGTGCCGGCCACCGATAACTCGGTCGGCTCGTCAGGCAACGGATCGCCCTTGTGGGTCCGGCTGATCAGGGCAATGGTGCAACCGCAGACCACCACCGAACCGATCGCCGCCAGCACCGCCACCGGGCCGCCGTGCAGGGCCGTGACCACGTTCTGCTGCGCCGCCATCGCCACCACCACCGGAATGTACATGGCGCCCCAGAAGCCGACGCCCATCTCGCAGTCCTTGGTCATGCCGCCGCGGTTGTGCATCCACAAGCGCGCGCAGATCAGCAGGATCATCGCGATCCCGACCCCGCCGACGTTGGATTTGACGCCCAGCAACACGCCGAGCATGTCACCGATGATCACTCCTGCCAGCGTACAAATCGCCAACAGCGCCACACCGTAAATAATCATTGTCGTTGTCCTCAAAGTGCATCGTCGAATGTTGTTTTTGTTGTTCGAAGGCCTGAGTCGGTGATCTAGAAGTGGCGGCTTCCCTCCTCACGCAACAGCGCCTGCAGGGTATCGAGCCGCGCACCGTCGAAAGCCATCACGGTGCCTTGCTCGAACACCCGGCGCGCCAGCCCGGTCAGCACCGCACCGGGCGGCAGTTCGATGTGCAGGCGTACGCCGCGCTCGTAGGCGCTTTGTACCGTGCCGCGCCAATCCACCACGCGGCACATGTTGAAAGCCAGGTCGTCGCGCAAGGCCTCGGGGTTGATGATCGGCCGTGCGCGGCTGCCACTCAGGTAGCCGATTTTCGGGGTTTGCAGCTTAACGCCGGCGAAGGCTTCGGCCAGGGTTTTAGCAGGCTTATCCAGCAGCGGACAGTGGGACGGCACACTCACCGCCAACCGCTTGGCCATGCCGGCACCACGGCTTCTTGCGAGTTCGGCCACCCGCTTCATTGCGCCGTCGCTGCCGGCGATCACCACCTGGTTGTCGGCGTTGATGTTCGCCAGGTAAACCGGTGAAGCATCGCTGTGAACCTGCGCCAGCAAACCTTCTACCGTCGCCAGTTCGAGGCCAGTGATCGCGGTCATGCCATAGCCCTGTGGATAAGCCTTCTGCATCAGCTCACCGCGCAGGCTGACCAGATGCAGTGCATCGCTGAACCCCAGGGCACCGGCCACCACCGCCGCCGGATAGGCACCGATGGACAGGCCGGCGACATAATCTGCCGACATCGCCAGTTGCCGCGCCGCCGCCACACCGGCGATCAGCAGGCAGAGCTGCACCGCGCGGGTCGATTGCAACGCTTGGGCAGAATCCAGCCGCGAGACGTCCTCACCGAGTACATCGCTGGCCTCGATCAGGGTTTCGCGAGGCACACGCTCAAGCATGCCCGGCTGCTGCGCGCCCTGGCCCGGGAACACCAGCAAGCTGCTCACGCTGCCTGCTCCTGCGGGTTCCAAGGATCGAGTACCAGGCAAGCCTGGCTGGCGTTTTTCAGCAGTACTCGACTCGAAGCACCGGCCCACTCGCGCAAGGCCACGGCGCCGAACGGTGTCTGCAACTGCATGTCCACTACGCACTGCGCCGCATCGAGTTGAGCCACCAGCGCACGTGCATGAACACGAGACAAAGGCTGCGCAGTACGCAGGATCAAATCCAGATCGCTGCCTTCATGCAAGGCTTCAAAACCGCTGGCCAATTCAAACCCGGCACTGCCACTGACACCCCATGTCCAACCGCAACGGTCGAGCAGTGGACGCAGTTGTTTCAGCGCCCGCAGCGCCGGCAAATCCCGAGGGCTATCGACATGGCACAGCGCTTCGGGCTGCACCCGGCGCGTCATCGAATCGATCGCCATCGACGCCGCATACCGCTGCTCGCGCAACCGCCCACGCACGCCGACCGCCACCTGCCCCGCCACCGAAACCGCACGCCGTACCACCACCGGCTGGCCGGCGCTGAGCGAGTCGATCACCCAGGCAGGCGCGTCCGCCGGCAGCTGCTCCGGGGACATACCCCAGAGCAGGTCGTGGGCCATGAGCGTGCTCACCACTGCGCTCTCAACAGTTGGCGGACGTGGCTGGAGGCCGCGCGGTTGCTGGCACCCAGACGGCTGCTCAGGTCCCGGCTACCGGCGGCATCGCTGATCGCCTGGGACAGGCACTCCGTCACGCGGCTCACATCGGTGGCGGTTGGGGTTTCGATCTGTTCCACCGACAGGGTTTCCCAGAGCAGCCCGAGGCTGGCGTAGCTGTCGATGTCGTAGGCCATCGGCGGCACGCTGGCAGCCAGGGTTTCCAGTTCCTCGACACTGCGCAGGGTCACCCGCGCGGCCGAGGCCTTGCCCATGGCATGCACCATCACTCCCGGATCACGCAGGGCGATCAGTCGGTTGGCCTGATAACCGTGGGCCAGAAACGCCCCGGACATTGCCTTGCCCACCAGCAGACCGATCACCGCATGCCCGGCCAGTCGGGCGCGGGCGTAACTGTCTGCGGCGGCCGCCAATGCCTGATGGATGCCGAGCGCTTCTTCGCGCCGGCCATAGGCCTGGCTCGGTACATCGACGATGGCGATCAGTGCGCGTTTGTGCGCCTTGCCCTGATCGGCCGTGATCACTTCATCCACCGCCTTGGCCAGGCCCCAGCCTTCCAGCAGGCCGACCTCGCCATTGCGAGCGCGGGCGAAGCGGTTGTCGGGGTCGGCCACCACGGCGATAAAGCGCACGGCCTGATCGCCCAGAAATCCATCGGCCACTTTCAACGAAGCCGGCAAGCCGTCGACCGCCTTGGCTTCGGCAGCCAGCGCGTTGAACCAGTGCAGGCCCCGGAGGGAATACGAACTCATGAGCGCGCTCCTTGATACAGGTCGCGAACCGTGGCCGGTTCGATTTGCGGTTCGGCGTTCAGTTGCGCCAGTCGCTGCAGGTACAGATCGGCCTGGGTGCTGCGTTGCCGCGCCGGCAAACCTAGCTTGAACAACTCGCCGACCTGTCGGCGAATCTGCGCCACATCATCCTCGGCGTAACGGTCCACCAGCCCGGTGGCGAAGCGTTGCTCGCCGCCGGTCAGGCTCCAGATGAAAGGCCGGTCGCGGGAGTCGTATTCCTCAAGACCGGCTTCCTGCTCGATCACCTGCGGACCGTTCAGGCCCAGACGCGCTTCCTGGGTCACCACCAGGTAGCTGCACAATCCGGCGGCGATCGACATGCCGCCGAAGCAACCGACGCTGCCGGCGATCACACCCACCACCGGCTGGTACTGGCGCAGATCGACAATCGCCGCGTGGATATCGGCAATCGCCGCCAGGCCAAGGTTGGCTTCCTGCAAGCGCACGCCACCGGTTTCCAGCAGCAGGACGGCGCGGGTCGGGATGCCCTTGCGGTTATCTTCGGCGGCCAGTTCCAGCGCGCCGGCAATCTTCGCGCCGCCGACTTCACCAAGGCTGCCGCCCTGGAAAGCGCCTTCGATGGCGGCGATCACTACTGGCGAACCGTCGAGGCTGCCCTTGGCGATCACCACGCCGTCATCGGCCTGCGGCACCACGCCCTGACGCGCCAGCCACGGCGACATGACGCGCTGGAACGGGTCGATCAGTTCTCGAAAAGTGCCGGTGTCGAGCAGGGCCTTGGCCCGCTGCCGCGCACCGAGTTCGATGAAGCTGTGCTTGTTGAGCAACGCGGTGCTGTCAGCCATGAGCGATCTCCTCGAAGCCCTGTTCCAGGCGCAGGCGCACCACACCGGGGGTGGCGCCGAAATCGTGGATGTCGATGTCCATCGCCGACGGCGTCTGGCCGTCGAACATCCGCGCGAACAGATGCTGCCAGCGCTGTTCGCTGCCGTTGACCGAGGTCTGCACGGTGATGGTCAGCTTGCCGGGTTGGCCCGGCTGGATCAGCACTTCCAGATCGCCGGAGCCGACACAACCGACCAGCGTGCGTCCGCGTGGCGGCTGCCCGGCGGGGAATTCAAAGGATAAGGTTTCCATCAGAAAGCTCCCTGGATGAGGCTGTCGCCCGCGTCGATACGGTCGATGAACAGGCAGGCTGCGAGCAGGTCGGCAGCGCCACCGGGCGAGGCATTCAAAGCGATTAATTGTTGGTCCAGTTCATGTAGCCGACGACGGCCGGCGAGGCTGGCACTGCCGCCTGCGTCGAGCACCGCCTGGGCGCCGCGCTGCATGGTGTGCAGGCCCTCTTCGCCGGCGCGGTAGAGCACGCAGGTGTCGGCCAGCCGGGTCATGATCGCCAGCAGCGCATCGAGCCGGGCGTTCTGTTCGCCATGGCCGGCGGCGCGGCTGCGTTGCAGTTGCGGCAAGGCACGTTCGATCACCGCGGGGAAGCCGAGTTGTGCTTCTTCACGGGCACCGCGTGCGCCGTAGCGCTGGGCGACTTGCGCGCCGTGGCTGAGCGGGCGTGGGGCGTGGCGATCATCGAGCAGGGCCAGGCGGGCGGCACGCAATGCGATGGAACCGGCAGCGTTGGATTTTGGCTCCAGGGCCACGGCGGCGACCAACAGGCCCAAGGCCCAGATCGCGCCACGGTGAGTATTCACACCGTCGGTGGTGGCGAGCATCGCCTGTTCGCCTTCGCGCCCGACCAGGCCGATGGCTTCGCGCAGCGGCAGACCGATTTCGCCGATCTCGATGGCGGCCTCGGCCATTTCCTTGAACGCCGGCCACAGGGCCAGTGCCGAAGCGTGCATCAGCCCCAGGTGCAGATCGGTATGGGCGCCACTGCCACGACGGTCGACCAAGGCCGGTTTCGGCGACAGGTCCGCTTCGTCGATCAGCGCGTCCACCGCCAGGTCAGCCAGGTATTCGGCCAGGCTGACGGGTTTGGGTTGCAGGTTGAATGCGTGCATTTACCAGCTCCTGAACTTGGCGGGCGGGTTGTAGAGACCACCGGACCACTCCACCAGATCGGCCACGCTTTTCGCCGCGAGCAGCTCGCGGGTGGCGTCGGTGCGGCGGATGCCGAGGTCTTCGGGCAAGGCGATCAGGCCTTCGCGGCGCATGCGCGCAGTGTCTTTCGGGTTGTGCCGCAGGCCGATGGCGGTCACCCCGGCCACGGCGGCGATCATCGCCTGGCGCTCTTCCAGCGAGCGGGCCTTGTACAGGTAGGCGATGCCTTCCTCGGTGAGCAGGTGGGTGACGTCGTCGCCGTAGACCATGATCGGCGCCAGCGGCATGCCGCTCTTCTTCGCCACGTCGATGGCATCGAGGGTCTCGACGAAGGTCGGTTTGCCGCCTTCCTGGAAGGTCTCGACCATTTGCACTACGAGCTTCTTGCCGCGTTCGAGCATCGGTTCGGCCGAGTCGGTGTGGCGCATGTCGAGCCAGGCCGGCGTGCCGTGACGGCGACCGCGTGGGTCGTGGCCCATGTTCGGCGCGCCACCGAAACCGGCCAGGCGGCCACGGGTCACGGTGGAGGAATGACCGTCGCCATCGACTTGCAGGGTGGCGCCGATGAACAGGTCCACGGCGTATTGCCCGGCCAGCTGGCTGAACATCCGGTTGGAGCGCAGGGAGCCATCGCGTCCGGTGAAGAACACGTCGGGACGGGCGGCGATGTAGTTTTCCATCCCCAGCTCGGTGCCGAAGCAATGCACGCTTTCGACCCAACCGCTTTCGATGGCAGGGATCAGGGTCGGGTGCGGATTGAGGGTCCAGTTGCGGCAGATCTTGCCCTTCAGGCCCAGAGATTCGCCGTAGGTCGGCAGGATCAGTTCGATGGCGGCGGTATTGAAACCGATGCCGTGGTTCAGGGACTGGACGTTGTGTTTTTCGTAGATCCCGCGGATCGCCATCATCGCCATCAGCACGTGCACCGGCTTGATATGGCGGGGGTCGCGGGTGAACAGCGGTTCGATGTAGAACGGCTTGTCGGCCACCACCACGAAATCGACCCAGGACGCGGGAATGTCGACCCGCGGCAGGTCGGTGACGTCGTCCACCAGCTGGTTGACCTGGACGATGACGATGCCGTCGCTGAAGGCGGCCGGTTCGATCAGGGCCGGGGTGTCTTCGGTGCTGGGGCCGGTGTAGATGTTGCCGGCGCGGTCGGCCATGAAACCGGCCGAGAGCACGACGTTGGGGATCAGGTCCACCACCAGCCGGGCGTAGAGTTCGATGTAGGTATGGATCGCGCCGATTTCCAGCAGCCCGTCTTCGAGCAACTGGCTGATGCGCAGGCTCTGGGTGCCGGCGAAGGAGAAGTCGAGCTTTCGGGCGATACCGCGCTCGAACAGATCCAGATGCTCGGCCCGCCCGACGCTGGGCATGATCATGTGCAGGTCATGGAGCTTGGCCGGATCGGCCTTGACCAGCGAGCGGGAGAGGAAATCCGCCTGCTTCTGGTTGTTGCCCTCCAGCACCACACGATCGCCCGGCAGGATCAGCGCCTCGAGCGCCGCCACAATGTTCTCGGTGGGCAGCACCACACCATCAGCCAGGCCCTTGACCTGCTCGAGCCGCCGCTGCTTCTCACTGCGCCGCCGCGTCCATCGCGAGTCGGGGGATATTGTTGTTGTCATGACCACTCCACGGGTTCGCTGTCGTGGGAGTCACCTTAGGAGTGTTGGGTGGGGGCATCAATCAAGCAGCGAGGCGGATCGTTACGGTCAGAGTAATGGTTGGCCGGGCAGACGCCTTCGCGGGCAAGCCTCGCTCCTACAGGAGGTTCGGTTGCCTGCAAATTTCGCATCCACCCACAATCACTGTGGGGGGCTTGCTCGCGAAGGGGCCGGTGGGGTCAGCGCAGAAGCCAGATCAGGCCCCCAACCCCGCCCCCACCAACAATTCTTCCATCCCCAACAAATCCGGCACCCGGGCCACTTGATCCGCCACTTGCACCGCCGCCTTTTCCAGCCGGCACAGCGGCACATCCACATAGCTCAACTGACTGTCGAGCTTGTACGACCGCGGAATCCCCTGGACCAGCATGGCGATGAATTTCAGCTCCGGCCGCCCGCCCAGTGCATTGAGGATGACGATGCGTGCACGGTCGCCGATGACGATCTTGTTGCCGCAGGCCGATTCGAAGCTCAGCAGGGGGATCTGTCGGTTGCGCCAGGTGACCCGGCCCAGGTACCAGGGCGGGGTGTCGAGGTCGAAGGCGGCAGGCTGGTAGTCGATCAGTTCGGCCACCGCGACGTTGGGCAGGATCAGGTTACGGTCGGCGAGCGGCAGCAGCAGGCCGGTGAGGTTGATGCTGCGCTGGTTGAGGCGCCGCTCATGCATGGGTTTTGCTCCACAGGGCAATGCTTTCGAGCAGGACCGATTCCTGGTACGGCTTGCCGAGGTAGTCGTTGACGCCGATGGCCATGGCCCGGTCGCGGTGTTTCTGGCCGGTGCGGGAGGTGATCATGATGATCGGCAGGTGTTGCAGGCGCTCATCGTTGCGCACCTGCGTCGCCACTTCGAAGCCGTCCATGCGCGGCATTTCGATGTCCAGCAGCATGATGTCCGGCATGTGCTCTTCGAGCAGCAGCATCGCGTCGACCCCGTCCTTGGCCGTCAGCACGTTCATGCCATGGCGTTCCAGCAGACGGCTGGTGACCTTGCGCACGGTGACCGAGTCGTCGACCACCATCACCAGCAACGGCTTTTGCGGTTCGAATTCGCTGTCCTGCACCGGCGGGCGCTGCGGCACGTGGGCCTGCATGGCGCGGATCGGCGCCAGCAGATCGAGAATCAGCACCACCCGGCCATCCCCCAGGATGGTCGCCCCGGAAACCCCCTGCACCGCCGCGAACTGCGGGCCGAGGCTCTTGACCACGATCTCCCGCGTGCCGGCCATGGCGTCGACCTGCACCGCGACATGACGATCGTTGCACTGCACCAGCAGCACCGGCAACGGCAGGCTCTGGGCCGGTAGTTTCGGCCGCGGATGGGTTTTCAGAAGATCGCCCAGATAGCACAGCTCGTAGCGCTGCCCGGCGTATTCATAGGCCGGCGGATCGAGGCGGAAATGCCCTTCCAGTTCGTTCGGCAACACGCGGACAATGCCGTCGATGGTGTTCAGCGGAATCGCATACTGATCCTCGCCGCATTGCACCATCAGCGCCCGGTTCACCGACACGGTGAACGGCAGGCGTATGCGGAAATGCACGCCCTGCCCCGGCACCGAGTCGATGCTCATGCTGCCACCCAGTTGCCGCACCTCTTCATGCACCACGTCCATGCCGACGCCGCGCCCGGAGATCTGGGTGATTTTCTCGGCGGTGGAAAAGCCCGGCTGCATGATGAACTGCAACACGTCACGGTCGCTGATTTCACTGTGCTCTTCGATCAGCCCACGCTTGATCGCCTTGCGCCGCACGGCGTCCATGGGCACACCGGCACCGTCGTCGCGGATGTCGAAAATCATGTCGCCGCCTTCGCGCAGCAGATCGAGGGTGATCCGCCCCTGCGCCGGCTTGCCCGCCGCGGCGCGCACTTCGGCGGACTCAAGGCCATGGTCGACGGCATTGCGCAGCATGTGCTCCAGCGGCGCGGCCATGCGTTCGAGGACGTTGCGGTCCATCTCGCCTTCGGCGTTGCCGACGATGAACTCCACATCCTTGCCCAGCTCGCCCGCCACCTGACGCACGATGCGTTTCAGGCGCGGCAGCATGCGTTCGAACGGCACCATGCGCGTGCGCATCAGGCCTTCCTGCAATTCGGTGTTGATGCGGCCCTGCTGTTGCAGCAGGTTCTCCGCGTCCTGATTACGCCGATCGAGGGTTTCCTTGAGGTCGAGCAGGTCGGAGGCGGACTCGAACAAGGCTCGCGACAGTTGCTGCAACTGCGAGTGACGGTCCATCTCCAGCGGGTCGAATTCTTCGTAGCCCAGGCGCTCGGCTTCCTGCTGCCGGCTGAGTATCCGGCCCTGGGTTTCGATGTCGAGGCGACGCAACTGATCACGCATCCGCTCGATGGTGGTTTCCATCTCGTTCAACGCCACCTGCGCATCGTTGACCTGCTGTTCGATGCGGCCGCGAAAGATCGATGTCTCGCCCGCCAGGTTGACCAGATCGTCGAGCAGCTCCGCCGAGACCTTGACCATGTCCGCGTTGGGGTCCGCCGGTTGCAACGGTGTTTCGGCCTTGACCGCGACTGGCTGCGCGACCGGTGTCGGCGTTTCAGGGATCGCGGCTTGAGGCACCGGTAACTCGGGAACCGAGGGATGGCTGAAATTGCGGATAGCATCGAGCAAGCGGTCGGCCGGCGGCAACGGCTCCCCGGCTCGGGCCGCGTCAAGCATCTGCGCCAGCCGGTCATGACTGCGCTGCAGCAGCTCGAACAACGCACCGGTAGGTTTCAGCAGGCCCGTGGACAAGCCTTCGTAGAGAAACTCCAGCTCATGGGCCAGATCGCCGATCGGCGTGATTTCCACCATGCGCGCACCGCCCTTGAGGGTGTGCAGGTCGCGCAGCAGGGTTTCCACTTCCTGGCGGTTCGAAGGTTCGGCCTGCCAGCGCGACAGCGCCGCGCCGGAGCTTTCGATGATGTCGAAACCTTCTTCGAGGAAGATCTCCAGCAAATCGCTGTCGTGATGGGGCGAGTCGTCGGCCTCCGGCTCGATCACTTCGACAGCACTGCCATGGCCCTGACGGAACGCGTGAATCGCCTCGATCAGCTCGGCGGGATCGTCCAGCGACTGGTGGCTCTGCAACTGCTCGAGCTGCTGCGCCAAGTGGTCATGACTGTTCTGCAGCAGCAGCGCCAGCCCTTCGCTGTAGCTGTAGCGGCGGTCCACCAGACCTTCATAGAGACCTTCCAGCTCATGGGCCAGATCGCCCACCGGCTCGACCTCGGCCATCCGCGCGCCGCCCTTGAGGGTGTGTAAATCCCGTTGCAGTGACGACAGCGGCGCCGGGTTCTGCGGATCGGCCAACCAGCGCTGCAACGCCTGGCTGGCGCTGTCGAGGATATCCACGGCTTCTTCGAGGAAGATCGAGACGATCTCGTCGTCCAGCACCACATCGGTCGCGGTCTGCGCCAGATCAGCGGTGACATCGCCCAGTTCGCGAATGCTCAGGGTGCGGCTGCCGTCACTGCGAATCAGGCCCATGGCCGACGGGTCGAGGCTCTCGTTGAGCAAGCCCTGCAAGGCCCGAACCCGATCCGGACGCGGGCTGACTTCCTGGCCCGCCGCCAGTTCGTCGAGCATGTCGATCAGCGCTTCGTGGGCACTTTGCGCTTCGCGGAAAAACACCTCGCTGACCGCCAGGCTGCTCTCTTCCACGGCACCGTAGAGGTCGAGCAAGGCTTCGCACAGTTCATCCACCGGGTGCAGATCGGCCAGGTGCGCGCCTTCGCCCAGGGTGGTCAATTCGTCCAGCAGCGCACTGAGTTCCTGGCGCTCGCCGGGGTGCTGCTGCCAGCGCTGCAACAGGCTTTCGGCGTCCAGCAGGATGTCCATGCCCTGGGCCAGGAAGTTGTTGATCAACTGCGGATCACGCTTGATCCGCAGGCTGCTGCTGGGCGCGTCCACCAGGCTTTGCAGCCGTTCGGCGAGCAAAGCCTTGGCGCGCTCGATCAGCTCGTGGGCGTGGGGAATTTCCGCCAGCGGATCCTTCTTGAGTTGGCGCAAGCCGAGGAGGAACAAGCCTTCGGCTTCCAGCAGCACTTCGACTTCGTCCAGATCCAGAGCGATCTGGTGCGCCTTGTACTCGCGCACCAGTTGATCCAGCGGCACCGCCAGTTCGACGATCGGCAAGACCCCGGCCATCGAGGCGCTGCCCTTGAGGGTATGCAGGGCGCGCAGCAGCGCATCGCTGGCCGGCAGCGGTACATGCTCGGCGGCCTCGTCGAGGAAGCGATTGAGGCTGCTCAAATGGGTTTCGGCTTCCTTGCGAAAGATCTCCAGCAGCAGCGGATCGAGGGCCGAGACGTCCTGCGTGTCCTCGTCGGACAGCGGCTCTTCACCCTTGGCCAGGGCATGGGCACGGGCGGCCATCTGATCGACATCGCTGCGCTGGCGCTGGGCATGGGCGGCGTATTCGGCCACCAGTTCCGGCAGTACACGCAGCACATCGCCGATCAGTTGCTGCACCGTGGCGCCCGGTTCGACGCTGCCTTCGAGCACCCGGTTTAACAGGTTTTCCACCGCCCAGGCCAGCTCACCGATCACCAGCGCGCGAACCATCCGGCCACTGCCCTTGAGGGTGTGGAAGGCGCGGCGCAGTTCGCTCAGGGCCGAGCGGTTGTCGGGATTGATCGACCAGCGCGGCAGGTACTCGCGAAGGATTTCCAGCACCTCGTCGGTCTCTTCGAGGAACACTTCGCGCAATTCATCGTCCACCGGCTCCTCGCCGGCGGGCGGCGGCAACAGGCTGCCGGGAGTGGTCTGGGCCGGGGGATTGAGGGCCGATACGGGGCTGGCCAATACATCGGCCAGGGACCGGGCCACTTCCGAGGCGTCCAGTTCCTGCTGGTGCTGCAGGGTCTGCGCCTCGCTGGGGCTGAGCACATCCTCGAGCACCGGAACCTGTTGCTCGCTGGGCTCTTCATTAGGAAAGAAGCCGAGGGTCGCAAGACTTTGTTCAGCGATGTCGAGCAGCTGTTCCCCAGGCGCTTGCGGGTCATCGTTGAGGCGCTCGAGGTAGTACTCGAGGCTGGCAATGACGTCCGCCAGGCTGTCCAGTTCCTGCCAGTCCGGCTGGCCCCGTTCAAGCAACAGATGCTCGCGGATGAAGTGATTGCAGGTTTCCACCAGGCTGGCCGCGCGGCTTAGCGCAATCATCGCCAGCGCGCCACGCACCTGGGTCAGCAAGGCCGGCAGCGGCTGCAAATGCTGACGGTCCCAGTCAGCGTCGATGTAGTCGACGATCATGTCCTTGGCCTGTTGCAGGCAGATGCGTGCTTCCTTGATCACGATCTGATGGATCTGCGTCAGGTCCGTGGTCGGCAGGGCGTCCTCTTCCTGGCTCTCGGGCTCCACGGTGCCGACCATGCCGGCCAGGGTCGCCTCGACGTAGAGCAAGGCCCCGGCGACGTCCATGAGAGTGGCGTCATCAGGGGCGCGCTGGCCCTGGACCAGGCTCAGCACCACCGCCAGCTGGTCGATGATGACCTTGCGCGGCTGGCCGAAACCCAGCACCGCCAGGGTGTCGGCGATCTGCCGCAAGGGCGCGAGCAGGCTGTCGAGGTCCGAGGTGTGCTGGCGGTCGCTGCGCACGAACAGGTCCAGGCGCTCCTTGACCCGCACCAGTTCCTCGCACAGGGCCGCGAGCACCGAACGCATGGCATCGCGGTCGGGACCGGCCAGGCGTGCGCGCTCTTCATCGACCATCGCGCTGTCGGGCAGCGCGTCATCCAGTCCATAGCGTTCTTTCATGGTCAGCATCTGCCCGGTGGGGTGTTCGGCCTTGGCTATGTAGAACAGCAAACTCTTGAGCAGCTCCGGCGGCGCGGGCTGATTGATGGCGGCCATGCCGTGTTCGAGCAGGCGCTTGAGTTCCTTGTCGGCGTCCTTGAACAGGCTGCGCAGCGCCGGGCTGTTGGCGATCACCCCGTCGCGCATGCCTTCGACCAGCGCCGAGGCGACCTGCCACAGCGGGCCCAGCGGCGCGTCTCCGCAAAGACTTTCGAGGCGGGAAAAGACTTTGGTCAGATAACCAAGGTTGGTGTCGCCGTCTTCCTCGCGCAACAGACCGGCCAGGGCCATTTGCAGCATCTGCCGCCACTTGCGCAGCACATTGGACAGATCGGCCGGCTCCAGCAGCGCCAGGGCTTCGTCGTTCAATGGCGGCAAGTCCGGCAGCTGCGGGCTGAACAGGCTGGTTTCCGACAACAGGGCTTCGCCCCGGGCGCTGCGCAGGTCGTTGATCAGTGGCAGCAACATCAGCGGCAGGTCACGGCGCGCGGCCTGCACCCGGTCGAGGTAGATCGGCAGTTGGCCAAGGGCTTGCAGCATCAGGTGCAGCGCTTCGTCACGATGGCTGACGCGATCGTTCTGCAGGGCGACGATCAGGTGCTCCATTTCTTCGGCGAGCAGGGCCGCGCCGTAGAACTCGACCATCTGCAAACTGCCGTGAACCTGATGGATGCACGCCAGGCAATCGCTCAGGGCATGCGTCGCCTGCGGGTCATCAAGCAAGGTTTCGATCGCGTGATGAGCCTGCTTCAGCGTTTCGGCAATCTCGCCCTTGACCCATTCGAGGGCCACATAGTCGTGCCGATCACCCATAACCACTCCACATCCCACTTCATTCAAGGTTCAAGCGCCCATGGGCGGTTCAAGCGTTGTCCGCCACCGCTTCCTTGGTGGCCGGCAAGGTGAAACCGGACACCGAGCGGCGCAGCTGGCTGGCCATTTTCGCCAGGTTGCCGATGCTCTCGGCGGTGGCGGTGGAACCGGACGACGTCTGCGTGGTGATCTGCTGGATCACGTTCATGGTCAGGGAAATCTGGCCGGCAGACGACGTCTGTTGTTGTGCGGCGTTGGAAATACTCTGGATCAGCGCCGCGAGGGTTTTGGAAACGCCTTCGATTTCTTCCAGGGCCACACCGGCATCCTGCGCCAGACGCGCGCCGCGCACCACTTCGGTGGTGGTCTGCTCCATGGAAATCACCGCCTCGTTGGTGTCGGTCTGGATCGCCCGCACCAGGGTTTCGATCTGCCGGGTCGCCGCCGATGAACGCTCCGCCAGCCGCTGTACTTCGTCGGCCACCACCGCGAAACCGCGCCCGGCATCGCCGGCCATGGACGCCTGGATCGCCGCGTTGAGGGCCAGGATGTTGGTCTGATCGGCAATGTCATCGATCAGGCTGACAATGTCGCCGATTTCCTGGGACGACTCGCCCAGGCGCTTGATGCGCTTGGCGGTGTCCTGGATCTGTTCGCGAATGTTGTCCATGCCGTGGATGGTGTTGTGCACCACCTCGTTGCCCTTGTTGGCGATTTCCACCGAGCGCTCCGCCACCGCCGAGGATTCGGCGGCGTTGGCCGAGACCTGATCGATGGATTCGGCCATGTCGTTGATCGCGGTGGAGGCTTCGGAAATCTGCTGCGCCTGATGCTCGGAGGCCTGCGCCAAGTGCATGGCGGTGGCCTGGGTTTCCTGCACGGCGGCGGCGACCTGTCCGGCGGTGAGGTTGATGGTCGCCACCAGATCGCGCAGCTGGTCCACGGAATAGTTGATCGAATCGGCGATGGTTCCGGTGAAGTCTTCGGTCACCGAAGCGGTCACGGTCAGGTCGCCGTCGGCCAGGTCCTCGATCTCATCGAGCAGACGCATGATCGCGTTCTGGTTGCGCTCGTTCTTCTCGGCGGTTTCCTGCAACTGGCGATTGGTCTCGCGGACCATGACCATGCCGATCAGGATGATCGACGCCAGTGCCGCCAGGCCCAGCACGTAGCCACCGATGGTGTCGGTGTCGCGCCCGCCGGCGAGGTTTTCGAAACCGCTGGCCAGGTGCGAGGCTTCGTCGAGCAGGGTTTGCGACAGGCTGAAGATGTTGGTGGCCGACTCGCGGACCTTGAACAGTTCGGGGGAGGTTTCGAGGATTTCATCCACGGAGCCGGAGACGAATTCGAACAGCTCGGAAATTTCCATCAGGCGCGCCCGCGCATCGCGGTCTTCGACCTGGCTGACTCGCAACGCCACATTGCCGTTCAGCATGCCGTTGAGCACCTGGCCGAAACGCGCGGCATCGCGACCGAAGGCATCGGCGGCCTGCTGCGAGTTCTCATCGCCGGACAGTACCGTGTTCACGGCGCCAAGGATGCGCTCGGCCAGCAGCGACTGACGCTGGGCCATGGCCACCTGGGCCGCGGGAGCGCCTCGCTGCAGGAGGATTTCCACGACCTTTTCGTATTCGACCTGCAACTGCGGCACGGTTTCGGCCAGGGTTGCGGCGACCTGATGCAGCGAGAGCACGGTCTGCTCGCTGGTGAGGATGGCGTCGGTGTTTTTCAGCAGGCGTTCCCAGTCCAGTTGCACCGCGCGCATTTCCGGGCGTACGGCTGGCGGTGCCGGCGGCAGGCCGGTGGCGGGGTCGCCTTTTTTCAGATAGCTCCAGCGCTGGGCAAAATCATTGCGCGCATCGCTGAGCAACTTGAACGCCGCGGCCTTGCCGGCGGCGGCTTCGGTGGCGTTCTTGGCAATGCGCTGGGACAGCACGCGCAACTCGCCGGCGTGGCCGATGTACTGCTTGTCGTACGTGGCCTGGGTGTTGAGGTAGGCGAAGTTGGCGAACAGCAACATGATGAAGATGATCAACGCAATGAACAGCGCGATGATCTGCGAACGACTGCGCGACCCTTCCATTGGCTTGCCTGTTTTAGCTTTTATCATCGGTCTTCGCCTGACTGCTGATTTTTCTGACGCGATTACTCACCCGAAACGACGAACCCTTGTAGCAGCTGGCGAAGCCTGCGTCCGGCCGCGCAGCGGTCGTAAATCTTGATATCGCGGTACATCTGGAAAACTGCATAGCCTGATTCTGCGAGGGCTTCGCCCTCGGACGCAGCCTTCGGCAGCTGCTACAGGAGGCCCTGCATATTCGTTATACCGCGATGTTCATGAACCCTTGTGACTGCGCCAGCGCAAAAGGGCTGAACACCTGCCAGCTCTGCTCGCGCTCGAAACGGCCCTGAATGAACGGCGCCATCGGGCCGTCCAGCGTATCCACCGGCTCCAGGCTGTCCTGGGCAAAATGCTGAAGGCCGAAGACTTCATCGACCATCAGCCCGGCGAACACTTCCTGATGCTCCACCACCAACACCCGCCGCTGCCGGCGTGCCGTGGACAGCTCATGCCCCAGGAAACCACCCAGGTCCATGATCGGCAGCAGACGCCCGCGCAGATTGGCCACGCCCTTGACCCAGGACCTGACCCCCGGCACCTGGGTAAAACGCGGTTCGTGCAGCACTTCGCTGACTTCGCTCATGGGCGCGACGTAGCAGTGATCGCCCAGGCGAAAACCGATGCCGCTCCAGTGTTCCTGACCGGTGGCCTGCGACGGCAATTCGGCCGCCAGCAGGCGACAGCGCTGGTCGATCTGCAGCAGCAACTCGAAAGCCGTCAGCGACTCGGTCATGACCGCGCGATCAACCGTTCAGTACGTTGTTCAGGGTTTTGAGCAGGGTTTCTTCGTCCACCGGTTTGGTCAGGTAGTCCTTCGCGCCCTGGCGAGTACCCCACACCTTGTCGGTTTCCTGATCCTTGGTGGTGATGATGATCACCGGGATGTGCCCGGTTTCCGGGTCCTTGGTCAGCTGGCGGGTGGCCTGGAAGCCGTTCAGGCCAGGCATGACGATGTCCATCAGCACGGCATCGGGTTTTTCCAGGCGGGCCAGGGCCACGCCGTCCGCGCCGTTTTCGGCTTTCAGGACTTCATGACCGTGCTTTTCCAGCATGCCGGTCAGTTTGTACATTTCAGTCGGCGAGTCATCGACGATCAGAATACGTGCCATGGTCTTCCCCATTCTTGTCGACGCAGGGCCCGTTGGCCGAGCGTCACTGTAGGTGTCTTACTGCGGCAAAACGGCGGCGAAGCCCGGAACATGGGCCTGGATCGCGTTGAGCAGTTCTTCCTTGCTGAAAGGCTTGGTCAAAAACTGATCGGAACCGACGATGCGCCCCTTGGCCTTGTCGAACAGCCCGTCCTTGGACGACAGCATAATCACTGGCGTGGACTTGAAGGCACTGTTGTTCTTGATCAGGGCGCAGGTCTGATAGCCATCCAGGCGCGGCATCATGATGTCGACGAAGATGATGCCGGGATGGTTATCGGCAATCTTGGCCAGCGCATCGAAACCGTCGATGGCCGTGATGACCTCACAACCCACGTTCTTGAGCAGCGTTTCGGCGGTGCGGCGAATCGTCTTCGAATCGTCGATCACCATAACCTTCAAGGCGCTGGGGTGCCGTTCCATAAATGCTCTGCCGTCGCCTTTGCGAATCTATTTGTCCATTTCCGGTAACCGGAAGGCTCGAAGCCCTTGATACGCAAGGGCCAGTACCACGTGGCAGCCTTTTTAGCACAGTCTCCCATGCCAATCTATCGGCCGACCGGTGCGGTGGTTTTTCCTTGACCGGGAACACACTCGGCGCCACTCTGACGCCAATTTTCACGCCGATCTTCTGTAGGAGCGAGCTTGCTCGCGATGGTCGCTAACGATGACGCGGGCAGGCTGTATGAACGCGGCGCCCTGAAGTCCATCGCGAGCAAGCTCGCTCCTACAGGTCATCACATGCCCCCCAAATTTTGAGGAAAGACCCATGAGCGTTCGCGTTGGGATTGTCATGGACCCTATCGCCAGCATCTCCTATAAAAAGGATAGCTCGCTGGCCATGCTGCTGGCCGCGCAGAAACGCGGCTGGGAACTGTTCTATATGGAACAGCGCGACCTCTACCAGGGCGAAGGCCAGGCCCGGGCGCGCATGCGTCCTCTGAAGGTGTTCGCCAACCCGGAAAAATGGTTTGAACTGGACGCCGAGCAAGACAAGCTCCTCAGCGACCTGGACGTGATCCTGATGCGCAAGGATCCGCCGTTCGACATGGAGTTCGTGTACTCCACCTACCTGCTCGAACAGGCCGAAAGCGCCGGCGTGCTGGTGGTCAACAAGCCGCAGAGCCTGCGCGACTGCAACGAAAAACTGTTCGCCACGCTGTTCCCGCAGTGCACCCCGCCGACCATCGTCAGCCGTCGCCCGGACGTGCTGCGCGAATTCGCCGATCACCACGGTGACGTGATCCTCAAGCCGCTGGACGGCATGGGCGGTTCTTCGATCTTCCGTCACACCGCCGGCCACCCTAACCTGTCGGTGATCCTGGAAACCCTGACCCTGCACGGTCAGCAACAGATCATGATCCAGGGTTACCTGCCGGCCATCGTCGATGGCGACAAGCGCATCCTGATGATCGACGGCGAGCCTGTGGATTACTGCCTGGCGCGCATCCCGGCCGCAGGCGAAACCCGTGGCAACCTCGCCGCCGGCGGCCGTGGCGAAGCCCGTCCGCTGACCGACAAGGATCGCTGGATCGCCGCCCAGGTCGGCCCGAGCCTGCGCGAAAAAGGCCTGCTGTTCGTGGGCCTGGACGTGATCGGCGAGCACCTGACCGAAATCAACGTCACCAGCCCGACCTGCATCCGCGAAATCGACAACGCCTTCGGCACCGACATCGGCGGCATGTTGATGGAGGTCATTGAGAAGAAGCTGCAAGCTGCAAGCCGCAAGCCGCAAGCTTGAAGCTCAACGCCTACAGCTTGTCGCTTGAAGCTTGAAGCTTGAAGCTTGTAGCTTGTAGCTCAACGCCTACATCTTGTCGCTTGAAGCTCGTAGCTTGAAGCTAAAAACCAACATTGCGTTATCATGCCGAGCCTCTAAAAACGCGATGTTGGTTTTTTGCCATGACCCTCCCATCCGATCTGCCCGCCGAATTTGCCCATAAGGGCGTGCGCGCGGCTGATCGTCTCGGTTTTACCCTGTTTCTGGCGGCGCTGGTGCACCTGGCGCTGCTGTTGGGCGTCGGCTTCACGATGGTCGAGCCCAAGCAGATCAGCAAAACCCTGGAAATCACCCTCGCCACCTTCAAAAGCGAAAAGAAGCCGGAGAAAGCCGACTTCCTCGCCCAGGAGAACCAGCAGGGCAGCGGCACCCTGGATAAGAAGGCCATCCCCAAAACCACCGAGGTCGCGCCTTTCCAGGACAACAAGGTGCAGAAGGTCACTCCTCCGCCCGCTGCCAAGCCCGAGGTCCAGGAGACCGCGCCCAAGGCGGCGGTGACCACCGTTGCACCGAAGCCGAAAAAAGCCGCCACCAAGACCGAAGAACCCAAGCCGGTCACCAAACCTGCGGTGGCCGCGCCGACGTTCGACAGCGAACAACTGTCCAGCGACATCGCCAGCCTGGAAGCGGAACTGGCCAACGAACAACAGCTGTACGCCAAGCGTCCGCGCATCCACCGCCTGAGCGCCGCCTCGACCATGCGCGACAAGGGCGCCTGGTACAAGGACGAATGGCGCAAGAAAGTCGAACGTATCGGCAACCTCAACTATCCCGACGAAGCCCGGCGCAAGCAGATCTACGGCAACCTGCGCCTGATGGTCTCCATCAACCGCGATGGCTCTCTGTACGAAGTGCTGGTGCTGGAGTCCTCCGGGCAACCGCTGCTGGACCAGGCCGCCCAGCGCATCGTACGGCTGGCGGCACCTTTTGCGCCGTTCACCGGCGACTTGTCGGACATCGACCGCCTGGAAATCATCCGGACCTGGAAATTCGCCCGGGGCGACCGCCTTTCCAGCAACTGATCCCGCACATCGCCCCACACGCTCCCACATTTGATCCGCGTCGCCAGCCAAATTGCGCCATCCCCAGCTTGTCAGTTCGCCCCTCGAACGCCACACTAGCGGTCATGAAAAACGTCAGCCCCAGCTACCTCAAGCATCACTTCCTGATCGCCATGCCTCACATGGTCGACCCGAACTTTGCCCACACCTTGACCTACATCGTCGAGCACACGGCCAATGGCGCCATGGGGCTGGTGGTCAACCGTCCGCAGGACCTGAACCTGGCCGACATCCTCGAGCAACTGCGCCCCGATATCGAACCGCCAGCCATCTGTCAGCACGTGCCGATCTTCGTCGGCGGGCCCGTACAGACCGATCGCGGTTTTGTCCTGCATCCGTCGGGACAGTCCTATCAGGCGACCGTTGATCTGGAAGGCGACCTGTCGCTGTCGACCTCCCAAGACGTGCTGTTCGCCATCGCCGATGGCGTGGGCCCGGCGAAAAGCGTGATCGCCCTCGGTTACGCCGGCTGGGAAGCGGGCCAGCTGGAATCGGAACTGGCCCAGAACGCCTGGCTGACCTGCCCGTTCGACGCCAACATCCTGTTCAACACCAGCAGCGAACTGCGTCTGGAAGCGGCGGCCAAACACCTTGGCATCAACTTGAGCCTGCTCACCAGCCAGGCGGGGCACGCCTGATGGCCCTGCGGTTGATCCTGGGTTTCGATTACGGCACCAAACAGATCGGCGTAGCGGTCGGCCAGGTGATCACCGGCCAGGCCCGCGAGCTGTGCACCTTGAAGGCGCAGAACGGCATTCCCGACTGGGATCAGGTCGAAGCCCTCATCAAAGAGTGGAAACCCGACGCCGTGGTGGTCGGCCTGCCGCTGAACATGGACGGCACGCCCAGCGAGATGTGCGCCCGCGCGGAAAAATTCGCCCGCCGTCTCAACGGCCGCTTCAACCTGCCCTTCTATACCCACGATGAACGCCTGACCACCTTCGAGGCCAAAGGCGAGCGCCTGGCCCGTGGCGGACAGAAAGGCAGCTACCGCGACAACCCGGTCGACGCCATCGCCGCCGCCCTGCTGCTGCAAGGCTGGCTCGACGAAAACGGCGCGCTGTTCGAAACCTGATGCACTTAAACCCGAAGAGCCGCCTAGCGGCTCTTTTAGTGATACCCCGAGCCACTTCCAGCAGCACCGGCCTGGGGCCCAAGAAGGAGCAACCATGAGCCTGCCCAATCCCGCCGAACTGATCAGCCAGATGGCGATCAGCCTCAAGGCACACCTGGAACACCGTGGCATCAGCGAACCGCGTTACATCGGTATCCGCACCGGCGGCGTCTGGGTCGCCCAGGCCCTGCTCAAGGAGCTGGGCAGCGATGAGCCCCTCGGCACGCTCGACGTTTCCTTCTACCGCGACGACTTCAGCCAGAATGGCCTGCACCCGCAAGTGCGCCCCTCGGCCCTGCCGTTCGAGATCGAAGGCCAGCATCTGGTGCTGATCGATGACGTGTTGATGAGCGGCCGGACCATCCGCGCCGCCATGAACGAACTCTTCGACTACGGCCGCCCGGCCAGCGTGACCCTGGTCTGCCTGCTCGACCTGGACGCCGGCGAGCTGCCGATCCGCCCGAACGTGCTGGGTGCGACCCTGTCCCTGGCCGCCCACGAGCGGGTGAAACTGTCTGGACCTGAGCTTGAGCTCGAAATCCAGGACCTTGCCCTTTAAACCGCCCTATTGAGAGTCCCCCTCGCGATGACGCCTCCAGAAACCAAGCGCCCGCTGCAGCTCAATGACCAGGGCCAGCTGCGCCACTTCCTCTCGCTCGACGGTTTGCGCCGCGAGCTGTTGACGGAAATCCTCGACACCGCCGACTCCTTCCTCGAAGTCGGCGCCCGGGCGGTCAAGAAAGTCCCGCTGCTGCGCGGCAAGACCGTGTGCAACGTGTTCTTCGAGAACTCGACCCGCACCCGCACCACCTTCGAACTGGCGGCCCAGCGCCTGTCGGCGGACGTGATCACCCTGAACGTGTCGACATCGTCGGCGAGCAAGGGGGAAACCCTGCTCGATACGCTGCGCAACCTGGAAGCCATGGCCGCCGACATGTTCGTCGTGCGCCACGGTGATTCCGGTGCTGCGCACTTCATCGCCGAGCACGTCTGCCCGCAGGTGGCAATCATCAACGGCGGCGACGGCCGTCACGCGCACCCGACCCAGGGCATGCTCGACATGCTGACCATCCGCCGGCACAAGGGCAGTTTCGAAAATCTGTCGGTGGCCATCGTCGGCGACATCCTGCACTCGCGGGTGGCGCGCTCGAACATGCTGGCCCTGAAAACCCTCGGCTGCCCGGACATTCGCGTGATCGCGCCGAAAACCCTGCTGCCGATCGGCGTCGAGCAATACGGCGTGAAGGTCTACACCGACATGACCGAAGGCCTGAAAGACGTCGACGTGGTGATCATGCTGCGCCTGCAGCGTGAGCGCATGACCGGCGGCCTGCTGCCGAGCGAAGGCGAGTTCTACCGCCTGTTCGGCCTGACCACCGCGCGCCTGGCCGGCGCCAAGCCCGATTGCATCGTGATGCACCCGGGACCGATCAACCGGGGCGTGGAGATCGAGTCGGCGGTGGCCGACGGCCCGCACTCGGTGATCCTCAACCAGGTGACCTACGGCATCGCGATTCGCATGGCCGTGCTGTCCATGGCCATGAGCGGGCAGACCGCGCAGCGTCAATTCGAGCAGGAGAACGTGCAGTGAAGCTCAGCATTCTTGGCGCCCGCGTCATCGATCCGGCCAGCGGCCTGGATCAAGTCACCGATATCCACATCGAAGCCTGCAAGATCGTCGCCTTGGGCGCCGCGCCAGCCGGCTTCGTCGCGGTCGACACCATCGACGCCAAAGGCCTGGTGGCCGCCCCTGGCCTGGTCGACCTCAATGTCGCCCTGCGCGAGCCAGGCTACAGCCGCAAGGGCTCGATCGTCAGCGAAACCCGCGCCGCCGCGGCCGGTGGCGTGACCAGCCTGTGCTGCCCGCCAAAGACCAAACCGGTGCTGGACACCTCGGCCGTGGCCGAGCTGATCCTCGACCGCGCCCGCGAAGCCGGCAACACCAAAGTGTTCCCAATCGGCGCCTTGAGCAAAGGCCTGGACGGCGAACAGCTGGCCGAACTGGTCGCCCTGCGCGATGCCGGTTGTGTGGCCTTCGGCAACGGCCTGGAGAGTTTCCGCAACACCCGCACCCTGTGCCGGGCGCTGGAATACGCGGCGACCTTCGACCTGACGGTGATTTTCAATTCCCAGGATCATGATCTGGCCGATGGCGGCCTGGCCCACGAAGGCCCGACCGCGAGCTTCCTCGGCCTGCCGGGCATTCCGGAAACCGCCGAGACCGTGGCCCTGGCCCGGGATCTGCTGCTGGTGGAACAGACTGGCGTGCGTGCGCACTTCAGCCAGCTCACCAGCGCTCGCGGCGTCGCCCTGATCGCCCAGGCCCAGGCTCGCGGCCTGAAGGTCACCGCCGATGTGGCGCTGTACCAGTTGATCCTGACCGATGAAGCGCTGATCGACTTCAGCAGCCTCTATCACGTCCAGCCGCCGCTGCGCACCCGCGCCGACCGCGACGGCCTGCGCGAGGCGGTCAAATCCGGGGTGGTCACGGCCATCTCCAGCCATCACCAACCCCACGAGCGGGACGCCAAGCTGGCGCCGTTCGGTGCCACCGAACCGGGCATCAGCAGCGTCGAATTGCTGCTGCCGCTGGCGATGACGCTGGTGGAAGATGGCTTGCTGGACCTGCCGACGCTGCTGGCACGCCTGAGCGCCGGCCCAGCCCAAGCATTGCGCCTGCCGGTGGGCAACCTGGCAGTGGGTGGTGCGGCGGATATCGTACTGTTCGACCCGGCGGCCTCGACCGTGGCCGGTGAGACCTGGCTGTCCAAGGGCGAGAACTGCCCGTTCATTGGTCACAGCCTGCCGGGCGTGGTGCGCTACACGCTGGTGGATGGGCGCGTCAGTCACCAGGCTTAAAACCTTGGGGTGAGGGGTTACCCCCTCACCCCAATCATTAGCGCCGCTGAGCGTTACGCAGGGAAACCTGGTCGTTCAGCGTCCAGAAGTCATACAGCACCCCGATGAAGAACAACCCACCCGTCACCAGATAGATCAAGCCGCTGATCCACTTGCCCTGGTACATCCGGTGCACGCCGAACACCCCGAGAAAGGTCAGCAGGATCCACGCCACGTTGTATTCGATGGGCCCGGCGGTGAAACGCAGGTCCGCTTCACGGTCCATGGCCGGGATCAGGAACACGTCGATCAGCCAGCCAATGCCCAGCAAACCGAAGGTGAAAAACCAGATCGTCCCGGTCACCGGCTTGCCGTAATAGAAGCGGTGAGCGCCGGTAAATCCGAAAATCCACAGCAGGTATCCGATCACTTTGCTGTGGGTGTCTTGCTGTGCAGCGGACTGCTGATAGGGGTTCATGAATGACCTCAATTCACGCGATAGATAAATATTCTTTAAATCTTTGTGACTTTTTTACGAGTGGCCGACGGATGGCAGGTGCTACCTTCTGCCCCGTGAAACCCTTGTGCCGCCTGACTTCTGTCCGACAATTGCGTCAATTTGACGCTTATTTGGTTCCGTTAGACCAAAGTGGAATCGACCAACGGCCTCGGGAATCAAAAAAAAGCTGTTATAAAGTTTCGCGCTAACCCATACGAGCCCTGCCTGATGCGTCCATTTTTTAAGACATGGCTAACCATTTGCCTATTATTGCCACTGGCCGCCCACGCCACCAATCGTGAGCAACGTCTTCCGAACGTTAATGGTTACACCCCAAAATCCCATGCTTCGGCTCCTTCGAGCAAAAGCAAGAAGTCGGTCAAAACCGCTCCTCAACTGAGCAGCAGCAAAAGCGGCCTGGTTCCGCCAATGGCGACCAAGGAAAGCAGCAACGTGCTGAGCCGCGCCGTTAATGTCCTCGGTACTCCGTACCGTTGGGGCGGCAGCAGCCCGAGCAAAGGTTTCGACTGCAGCGGTCTGGTGAAATACGCGTTCAACGACGCCACCTTCGACCTGCCACGCACGTCCAACGCCATGGCCAGCGGTCACGGCGAGAAAGTCGAGCGCGCCGACCTCAAGCCCGGCGACCTGATTTTCTTCAACATCAAGAGCCGTCGAGTCAATCACGTTGCCATCTACCTGGGTAACGACCGCTTCATCCACGCACCTCGCCGTGGCAAGTCGGTGACCATCGATACCTTGAAGAAGCCGTATTGGGAACAGCACTACGTGGTTGCCAAGCGGGTTCTGCCGAAAGAACAGAACGCGATGCGGGTTGTTCAGCGCTGATAGAAGCAAGATCAAAAGATCGCAGCCTTCGGCAGCTCCTACAGAGAAATGCATATGTAGGAGCTGCCGAAGGCTGCGATCTTTTGCTTTGAAGGCCATCAAATATTATCCGGCGTTCGCGCCTTCTCCCGCGCCTGCTCGCGGGTGACCAATCCCCGGTTCACCAGGTCTTTCAGGCCCATGTCCAGCGTCTGCATCCCCAGCGACCCGCCCGACTGAATCGATGAATACATCTGCGCCACCTTGTCCTCGCGGATCAGGTTACGGATCGCCGATGTGCCGAGCATGATCTCGTGGGCCGCAACCCGCCCGCCGCCGATTTTCTTCACCAGCGTCTGCGACACCACCGCCAGCAGCGACTCGGAAAGCATCGAGCGCACCATGGACTTTTCGTCCCCCGGAAACACATCGACGATCC
Source organism: Pseudomonas sp. C1C7 (assembly GCF_013359595.1). Taxonomy (GTDB): domain Bacteria; phylum Pseudomonadota; class Gammaproteobacteria; order Pseudomonadales; family Pseudomonadaceae; genus Aquipseudomonas. The sequence goes on from NZ_JABFMP010000008.1 coordinate 113,749, forward strand.
GGTCGATGGTTTTCGCCGCCGATGTCGTGTGCAGCGTGCCGAACACCAGGTGCCCGGTTTCGGCGGCGGTCAGCGCCAGGCGGATAGTCTCCAGGTCGCGCATCTCACCCACCAGGATCACGTCCGGGTCCTCCCGCAGGGCCGAGCGCAGCGCCGTGGCGAAACTGCGGGTATCGCGGTGGACTTCACGCTGATTGATCAGGCATTTGCGCGATTCGTGGACGAACTCGATGGGGTCCTCGATGGTGAGGATGTGGTGATGGCGATGGTTGTTCAGGTAATCGATCATCGCGGCCAGGGTGGTGGACTTGCCGGAACCGGTCGGCCCGGTCACCAGCACAAGGCCACGGGGCGCGTCGGTCATCTTGCGGAACACGTCGCCCATGCCCAGATCCTCCATGCTCAGGATCTTCGACGGGATGGTACGAAACACCGCGCCGGCGCCGCGGCTCTGGTTGAAGGCATTGACCCGAAAACGCGCCACGCCGGGCACATCGAAGGAAAAGTCGGTTTCCAGATTCTTTTCGAACTCCACGCGCTGGGTGTCGTTCATGATGTCGTAGATCAAAGCCTGCACTTGCTTGTGGTCCAGCGCCGGCAGGTTGATGCGTCGCACATCGCCGTCAACGCGGATCATCGGCGGCAGGCCGGCGGACAGGTGCAAGTCGGAAGCGCCCTGCTTGGCGCTGAACGCCAGTAGCTCAGTGATATCCATAACACCTCTCGTTCCAGAAGCCCCAATCCAGAAGCTCTCAATTCCAGTAGAATGCCGCCAACCTCAGACCCGCTGGCGCCTCTTGAATGTCCACCATAGCAGACAACATTGAACTGGTTAGTTCGCGCATCCGCGCCGCCGCCCTCGCCGCCAACCGTGATGAACACAGCGTCCAGCTGCTGGCCGTGAGCAAGACAAAGCCCGCGCAGGACCTGCGTGAAGCCTATGCCGCCGGCCTGCGTGACTTCGGCGAGAACTACCTGCAAGAGGCACTGGCCAAGCAAGTGGAACTGGCCGACCTGCCCTTGATCTGGCACTTCATCGGCCCCATTCAGTCGAACAAGACTCGCGCAATCGCCGAGCACTTCGCCTGGGTGCACTCCGTGGATCGTCTGAAAATCGCACAACGCTTGTCCGAGCAACGCCCCGCCGATCTGCCACCTTTGAACATCTGCATCCAGGTCAACGTCAGCGGTGAAGCCAGCAAGTCCGGCTGCACCCCGGCCGACCTGCCGGCCCTGGCCAATGCCATCAACGCCCTGCCGCGTCTTAAACTGCGCGGGCTGATGGCCATTCCCGAGCCGACGGACGACCGCGCCGCCCAGGATGCCGCCTTCGCTGCCGTACACAGTTTGCAAGCCAGCCTGAATCTGCCACTCGACACACTTTCCATGGGCATGAGCCACGACCTCGAGTCGGCCATTGCCCAGGGCGCTACCTGGGTTCGTATCGGTACGGCCCTGTTCGGCGCTCGCGACTACGGTCACCCGTGACCTCATTTATAAGGACCTGACATGAGCAAGACGCGTATTGCCTTTATCGGTGCCGGCAACATGGCCGCCAGTTTGATCGGCGGCCTGCGGGCCAAGGGCCTGGACGCCGCGCAGATCCGCGCCAGCGATCCGGGTGAAGAAACCCGCGCCCGTGTGAGCGTCGAGCACGGCATCGAAGTGTTCGCCGACAACGCCCAGGCCATCCAGGGTGCCGATGTGGTGGTGCTGGCGGTCAAGCCTCAAGCCATGAAGACCGTCTGCGAAGCCATTCGCCCAAGCCTGACGCCGGGCCAGCTGGTGGTTTCCATTGCCGCCGGCATCACCTGCGCCAGCATGAACAACTGGCTCGGCGCCCAGCCGATCGTGCGCTGCATGCCCAACACCCCAGCGCTGCTGCGCCAGGGCGTGAGCGGCCTGTTCGCCACCGCCCAGGTGAGCGCCGAACAGCGCCAGCAAGCCCAGGAACTGCTGTCGGCCGTGGGCATCGCCCTGTGGCTGGACGAGGAACAGCAACTGGATGCCGTGACCGCGGTGTCCGGCTCCGGCCCGGCCTACTTCTTCCTGCTGATCGAAGCCATGACCGCTGCCGGCGTGAAGCTCGGCCTGCCAGCGGACGTCGCCGCGCAACTGACCCTGCAGACCGCTCTGGGCGCCGCGCACATGGCGGTGTCCAGCGACGTCGACGCGGCTGAATTGCGTCGCCGCGTGACCTCGCCAGCAGGCACCACCGAAGCGGCCATCAAGTCGTTCCAGGCTGACGGCTTTGAAGCTCTGGTCGAAAAAGCACTGGGCGCCGCCGCACACCGTTCCGCCGAGATGGCTGAGCAACTCGGCCGCTAATCAGCACTTAAAAAGGAATCGATAATGCTCGGACTCAATGACGCTGCCATTTTTGTGATTCAAACCCTGGGCAGCCTGTACCTGCTGATCGTGCTGTTGCGTTTCATCCTGCAACTGGTGCGGGCGAACTTCTACAACCCGCTCTGCCAGTTCGTCGTGCGCGCCACCCAGCCACTGCTCAAGCCACTGCGCCGGGTGATCCCGAGCATGTTCGGCCTGGACATGTCGTCGCTGGTGCTGGCCCTGCTGGTGCAGATGGCGCTGTTCGCGGTGATCCTGCTGCTGCAGGGTTACGAAGTGAACGTGCTGTTCCTGGTGCCTTGGGCGCTGATCGGCATCTTCGCGCTGTTCCTGAAGGTGCTGTTCTGGGCAATGATCATCAGCGTGATCCTGTCCTGGGTCGCACCGGGCAGCCACAACCCTGGCGCGGAGCTGGTGCAGCAGATCACCGAACCTGTCCTGGCGCCGTTCCGCCGGATCATCCCGAACCTGGGCGGCCTCGACATCTCGCCGATCTTCGCCTTCATCGTGCTGCAATTGCTGCAAAGCTGGCTGATCCCGCGCCTGGCGATGTACGCGCTGATGCCGCGTGAGCTGTTTGGCCTGATCTAGTATTCAGACCGCGTTATCGTTCTTCGCGGGCAAGCCACGCTCCCACAGGGATATGCATTCCAATGTGGGAGCGGGCTTGCTCGCGAATGCCGCGCCTCGGTCCAACTGAAGAAAAATCAGGCCCGGCCTTTGCTTGCCGCTAACCCCAGCGGTCTTTAGACTTACGCCTCATTTCAACGAGAGCAGGGTCGATGCCAGCTGCCTTTCCCCCCGATTCTGTTGGTCTGGTGACGCCGCAAGTGGCGCACTTCAGCGATCCCCTGGCATTGGCCTGCGGTCGCTCCCTCCCGGCCTACGACCTGATTTACGAAACCTACGGCACGCTGAACGCCACGGCGAGCAACGCCGTGCTGATCTGCCACGCGCTGTCGGGCCACCACCACGCTGCCGGCTTCCACAGCCCCGACGACCGCAAGCCCGGTTGGTGGGACAGCTGCATCGGCCCCGGCAAGCCGATCGACACCAACAAGTTCTTCGTGGTCAGCCTGAACAACCTCGGCGGCTGCAACGGCTCCACCGGCCCGAGCAGCATCAACCCGGAGACCGGCAAGCCATTCGGCGCCGACTTCCCGGTGCTGACCGTGGAAGACTGGGTGCACAGCCAGGCGCGTCTTGCCGATCGTCTCGGTATCAGCCAATTTGCAGCGGTCATCGGCGGCAGCCTGGGCGGCATGCAGGCGATGCAATGGAGCATCACCTACCCCGACCGCATCCGTCACTGCCTGGCCATTGCCTCGGCGCCCAAGCTGTCAGCGCAGAACATCGCCTTCAACGAAGTGGCGCGCCAGGCGATCCTCACCGATCCCGAGTTCCACGGCGGCTCGTTCCAGGAACAGGGCGTGATTCCCAAGCGCGGGCTGATGCTGGCGCGGATGGTCGGGCACATCACCTACCTGTCCGACGACTCCATGGGCGAGAAATTCGGCCGTGGCCTCAAGAGCGAAAAGCTCAACTACGACTTCCACAGTGTGGAGTTCCAGGTCGAAAGCTACCTGCGCTATCAGGGTGAGGAGTTCTCCGGACGTTTCGACGCCAACACCTACCTGCTGATGACCAAGGCCCTGGACTATTTCGATCCGGCGGCGAACTTCGACGATGACCTGGCCAAAACCTTCGCCAACGCCACCGCCAAGTTCTGCGTGATGTCGTTCACCACCGACTGGCGCTTCTCGCCGGCCCGCTCGCGGGAACTGGTGGATGCGCTGATGGCGGCGCGCAAGGACGTCTGCTACCTGGAAATCGACGCACCGCAAGGCCACGACGCCTTCCTGATTCCGATCCCGCGTTACTTGCAGGCGTTCGGCCACTACATGAACCGAATTACCGTGTGAGATAGCCATGAGAGCTGATCTGGAAATCATCCAGGAATGGATCCCCGCCGGCAGCCGCGTGCTCGACCTGGGTTGCGGCGACGGCGAACTGCTGACCTGGCTGCGCGACAACAAGCAGGTCACCGGTTATGGCCTGGAAAACGACGCCGACAACATCGCCGAGTGCATGGCCAAGGGCATCAACGTCATCGAGCAGGACCTGGACAAGGGCCTGGGCAACTTCGCCAGCAACAGTTTCGACATCGTGGTCATGACCCAGGCGCTGCAAGCGGTGCACTACCCGGACAAGATCCTCGACGAAATGCTGCGGGTCGGTCGCCAGTGCATCATCACCTTCCCCAACTTCGGTCACTGGCGCTGCCGCTGGTACCTGGCGAGCAAGGGCCGGATGCCGGTTTCCGAGTTCCTGCCTTACACCTGGTACAACACGCCGAACATTCACTTCTGCACCTTCGCGGACTTTGAAGCCTTGTGCCGCGAACGTGAAGCGAAGGTCATTGATCGGCTGGCAGTGGATCAACAGCATCGCCACGGGTGGGCCAGCAAGCTATGGCCTAATCTGTTAGGTGAGATCGGCATTTACCGCGTCAGCAGCCCGGGGCTCACAGACCACAAAGTCGCGGTCTGAACCGCCCTATTTCCAGGAGAACGATCATGGGTCGTCTTGCGCTGTTTGTACTTACCGCCTGCCTGAGCGTCACGGCCATGGCCGCTGATGCAATCAAAAGTGATCGCCAGGAACAATTCGGCGACACCACGGTGCACTACAACACCTTCAACTCCACCTACCTGACGCCGGAAGTCGCCAAGGCGGCGCAGCTCACCCGCAGCAAGAACCAGGGCGTGATCAATATTTCGGTAATGAAGGACGGCAAGCCGCAGATGGCCCAGGTCAGCGGCACGGTCAAAGACCTGACCAGCCAGAGCGTGCCTCTGAACTTCCGGCAGATCACCGAACAGGGCGCGATCTACTACATCGCCCAGTACCCGGTTCCGCAGCAGGAAACCCGCACCTTCGAGATCAAGGTGCAGAACGGTGACAAAATCAACACCATCAACTTCAACCAAGAGCTCTTTCCCGGCGAATGATCAACTTCACCCAACTCGTACTGGCCAGCCACAACGCCGGCAAACTCAAGGAACTCCAGGCCATGCTCGGCCAGTCGGTGCAACTGCGCTCGATCGGCGAGTTCAGCAAGATCGAGCCTGAAGAGACCGGTCTGTCGTTCGTCGAGAACGCTATCCTCAAGGCCCGCAATGCCGCGCGCATTTCCGGCTTGCCGGCACTGGCGGACGATTCGGGCCTGGCGGTGGACTTCCTCGGCGGCGCGCCAGGCATCTACTCGGCGCGTTATGCCGACGGCAAGGGCGACGCGGCAAACAACGCCAAGCTGCTCGACGTGCTGAAGGACGTGCCGCAGGAAGAGCGCGGCGCACAGTTCGTCTGCGTGCTGGCGCTGGTGCGTCACGCCGATGATCCGCTGCCGATCCTCTGCGAAGGCCTGTGGCACGGTCGCATCCTGACCCAGGCCAGCGGCGAACACGGTTTTGGCTACGACCCGCTGTTCTGGGTGCCGGAGCGCGATTGCTCCAGCGCCGAGCTGAGCCCGGTCGACAAGAACCAGATCAGCCACCGCGCCCGTGCAATGGATCTGCTGCGCCAGCGTCTGGGCTTGAAATGACCCATGAATCATCCGCGTCGCCGCTGATCTACGGTGGCGGCGCCCCATCACCTCGGGCGGCCCTGCCTGTGCTGCCGCCCCTGGCGCTGTACATCCACATCCCGTGGTGCGTGCGCAAATGCCCTTATTGCGACTTCAACTCCCACACCGCCAGCCCCGAACTGCCGGAAGAGGAGTACGTCGAGGCGCTGCTGGCTGACCTCGATCAGGACCTGCACGCGGTTTACGGTCGCGAGCTCAGCTCGATCTTCTTCGGCGGCGGCACGCCAAGCCTGTTCAGCGCCCCGGCCCTGGGCCGCCTGCTCAAGGGCGTCGAACAGCGCATCCCGTTCGCCCACGACATCGAAATCACCCTGGAAGCCAACCCGGGCACCTTCGAGCAGGACAAGTTCGTCGCTTACCGGGCGCTGGGCATCAATCGCCTTTCGATCGGCATCCAGAGTTTCCAGCAGGACAAGCTCAAGGCGCTGGGGCGGATTCATAACGGCGACGAAGCGGTGCGTGCCGCCGGCATGGCGCGTCAGGCCGGGTTCGACAACTTCAACCTGGACCTGATGCACGGCTTGCCCGATCAGTCCCTGGAGGATGCGTTGGGCGACCTGCGCACCGCCATCGCCCTGAAGCCGACCCATCTGTCCTGGTATCAGCTGACCCTGGAGCCGAACACGGTGTTCTGGAACCAGCCGCCGACGCTGCCGGAAGACGACACGCTGTGGGACATTCAGGAAGCCGGGCAAGCCTTGCTGGCCGAACACGGTTACGTGCAGTACGAGGTGTCGGCCTACGCCCAGCCCGGCCGGGCGGCGCGGCATAACCTCAATTACTGGAGCTTCGGCGACTTCATCGGCATCGGTGCTGGCGCCCACGGCAAGCTCAGCCATCCGGACGGGCGCATCGTGCGCACCTGGAAGACCCGCCTGCCGAAGGACTACCTGAACCCGGCGAAGAGCTTCAAGGCTGGCGAAAAGGCACTGGCCAATGATGAAATGCCGTTCGAATTCCTGATGAATGCCCTGCGCCTGACTGAAGGCGTCGAAGCGCGGCTCTATCCGGAACGCACCGGCATGCCCCTGGACAGCCTCGCCGAAAGCCGCCGCGACGCCGAACAAAGCGGCCTGTTGCAGGTCGAACCGTCACGTCTGGTGGCCACCGAGCGCGGACAGCTATTCCTCAACGACTTGCTGCAGAATTTTCTGACATAAGGACTTCGAATGGATTTGGTACTCGACCTGCTCGCCACCGTGTCTCGCTGGAGCCGCAGCAATCTCTCGGAAATCGCCCTGGCCCTGGTGGGTTGCCTGCTGGTGCTGTTCGGCGCGGATTTCAAAGGCTGGGTCGAACAACGCCTGGGCAGCATCGCCGGCGCCCTGCGCGTCCCGCTGATGGCCTTGCTGTGCATGATCGGCAGCGGCGCCGCCCTGATCTACGCCACGCCCTGGGTCGTGCGCGGGCTGAGCCAGTTCAACAACTACAGCCTGGCGCCGGTGTTGTTGGTGGTGTTGGTGTTGATTGGCGTAGTAGCTGACCGCCGCTGATTTCAGCCACACCCTAAAACAACTGTAGGAGCGAGGCTCGCCCGCGAAGAACGATAACGCGGTGTATCAGTTACACCGCAGCGTTCTCTTCGCGGGCAAGCCTCGCTCCTACAGATTGGGTGTTGCTCAGGATTGCTTTTCGAACTTCAGATCCCAAACCCCATGCCCAAGACGTTCGCCACGGCGTTCGAACTTGGTGATCGGGCGTTCGGCCGGGCGCGGGACGCACTTGCCGTCTTCGGCCAGGTTGCGATAACCGGGCGCGACATTCATCACTTCCAGCATGTACTCGGCGTACGGCTCCCAGTCGGTGGCCATGTGCAGGACACCGCCGACCTTCAGCTTGCTGCGCACCAGCTCCGCGAACGAAGCCTGCACGATGCGGCGCTTGTGGTGACGGCTCTTGTGCCACGGGTCCGGGAAGAACAGCATCAGGCGGTCGAGGCTGTTATCGGCGACGCAACGGTTGAGCACTTCGATCGCATCGCAATCGTAGACCCGCAGGTTGGTCAGGCCCTGGGTCAGCACGCCATTGAGCAGCGCACCGACACCCGGACGGTGAACTTCGACACCGATGAAATCCTGCTCCGGCGAGGCCGCCGCCATTTCCAGCAGCGAATGGCCCATGCCGAAACCGATTTCCAGCGAGCGCGGTGCCGAGCGGCCGAACACCTGGTCGTAATCCACCGGCGCATCGGCCAGCGGCAGCACGTACAGCGGCGCGCCCTGCTCCAGGCCGCGTTGCTGGCCTTCGGTCATGCGCCCGGCACGCATCACGAAACTCTTGATGCGGCGGTGTTGGCGCTCGTCGCCTTCTTCCGTCTGGATAGGCGTGTCGTTCGATTCAGTCATCAATGGCTCTTACTTGATCAGACCATCCAGCGGCGAAGAGGCGCTGGCGTAGAGTTTTCTCGGCATGCGGCCGGCGAGGTAGGCCAGGCGGCCTGCGACGATCGCGTGTTTCATGGCTTCGGCCATCATCACCGGCTGCTGCGCGTGGGCGATGGCGGAGTTCATCAGCACGGCCTCGCAACCCAGTTCCATGGCGATGGTGGCGTCGGATGCGGTGCCGACACCGGCATCCACCAGCACGGGAATCTTGGCTTCTTCGAGGATGATCTGCAGGTTGTACGGATTGCAGATCCCCAGGCCCGAACCGATCAGACCGGCCAGCGGCATGACCGCGATGCAGCCGATTTCCGCCAGTTGGCGAGCGATGATCGGGTCATCGCTGGTGTAGACCATCACGTCGAAGCCTTCCTTGACCAGCACTTCGGCGGCCTTGAGGGTTTCGATCACGTTGGGGAACAGGGTCTTCTGGTCCGCCAGCACTTCCAGTTTCACCAGGTTGTGGCCATCGAGCAGCTCACGGGCCAGGCGGCAGGTACGCACGGCTTCGACGGCGTCGTAGCACCCGGCGGTGTTCGGCAGGAAGGTGTAGCGATCCGGCGACAGCACTTCGAGCAGGTTCGGCTCGCCCTCGATCTGGCCCAGATTGGTGCGGCGCACGGCGAAGGTGACGATCTCGGCACCCGACGCCTCGATGGCCTGGCGGGTTTCTTCCATGTCACGATATTTGCCGGTACCGACCAGCAGACGCGACTGGTAAGTACGACCGGCCAGAACGAAAGGCTTGTCGCTACGAACGATGCTCATGGGAAATCCTCTGTAGGGGTGAGGTTCTTGCGGAATGCTTGATGCTGAGGCCGCAGGCCTTTTGCCGGACGACTAGCCGCCGCCGATGGCGTGCACCACTTCGACGGAGTCGCCGTCGTTGAGCGCGGTGTCTGCGTGCTGACTGCGCGGAACGATATCCAGATTGAGTTCGACCGCCACCCGGCGTCCGGTCAGGTCCAGACGGGTCAGCAGGGCCGCAACGGTTTCACCGTCGGGCAGTTCAAAGGATTCGCCGTTCAACTGAATGCGCATGCCAAATGCCGCCATCATTTTAAAGGGCTGGCATTCTAGCCCGATCGTGACCTAAAGGTCAGCAATAAGCGTCAGGCGGTCAGCGGCAAGCGCCAGGCGGCGAGGCCCAGGCAGAGCCAGCCCGCGAGGAAGCACAGGCCACCGAAAGGGGTGATGATCCCCAGCTTGCTGAAACCGGTGAGAGTCAGCACATACAGGCTGCCGGAGAACAGCAGGATGCCGATGGCAAAGGATGCGCCGGCCCATGTCACCAGACGCCCCGGGACCTGCGTGGCCAGCAGCGCGACGCCCAGCAGCGCCAGGGTGTGCACCAGTTGATAGGTGACGCCGGTGTGGAAAATCGCCAGGTACTCGGCGCTCAGGCGGTTTTTCAGGCCGTGGGCGGCAAAGGCCCCAAGGCCGACACCGGTGAATCCGAAGAAAGCGGCCAGCATCAGAAAGCCACGCAGCATGAATAACTCCAGTCAGACTCGATCAACAGGGTCTGTATAATGGCCCGCTTCAACGGGTTCGGCCAAGCCATCTCTATGCTGCGTATCTATTTCCGTCGCTTCACCAAAGCCGTGCTCTGGTTCATGGCTGGCAGCGTATTGCTGGTGCTGATCTTTCGCTTCGTGCCACCGCCCGGCACGGCGCTGATGGTCGAGCGCAAGATCGAATCCTGGATCGACGGCGAACCCATCGACCTGCAGCGCACCTGGAAGCCCTGGGAAGAGATCTCGGACGATCTGAAAGTCGCGGTGATCGCCGGCGAAGACCAGAAGTTTCCCGAGCACTGGGGCTTCGACATCGACGCCATCCGCGCGGCGCTGGCCCACAACGAGCTGGGCGGTTCGGTACGCGGGGCCAGCACCCTGAGCCAGCAAGTCTCGAAAAACCTGTTCCTGTGGTCCGGCCGCAGCTGGCTGCGCAAAGGGCTGGAAGCCTGGTTCACCGGGCTGATCGAAGTGTTCTGGCCCAAGCAGCGGATTCTCGAGGTCTACCTGAACAGCGCCGAGTGGGATGACGGGGTGTTTGGCGCAGAAGCGGCGGCGCGGCATCACTTCGGCGTCAGCGCCAAAAATCTCAGTCGCCAACAGTCGAGTCTGCTGGCGGCGGTATTGCCGAACCCGCGGGTCTGGAGCGCGAGCCACCCTACCAGCTATGTGGCGCGGCGTGCCGGGTGGATTCGGCGGCAGATGAGTCAGCTGGGTGGCGACAGCTATCTGGTGGGGCTCAACGATTCGCGCCGGGCGCCGTGGTCCCGATAAAAGCAAAAGATCGCAGCCTTCGGCAGCTCCTGCATGGAATGGTGTGCCCCCTGTAGGAGCTGCCGAAGGCTGCGATCTTTTGATCTTCAAACAAAAACGCCCCGATCAATGATCGGGGCGTTTTTCATGTCCATCCCACCGCTTACGCGGCGATCGACAACTTGAGCTTGTTCATCGCGCTTTTCTCAAGCTGACGAATACGCTCGGCCGACACGTTGTACTTCTGCGCCAGGTCGTGCAGCGTGGCTTTTTCTTCTGCCAGCCAGCGCTGGTAGAGGATGTCGCGGCTGCGGTCGTCCAGCACTTCCAGCGCTTCGTGCAGGTTGTGGTTGGAGTTGTCACTCCAGTCGGCATCTTCCAGTTGACGGGCCGGGTCGTACCGGTGGTCTTCCAGATAGTTGGCCGGCGACTGGAAAGCGCTGTCGTCGTCGGCTTCGGCAGCCGGGTCGAAGGCCATGTCATGGCCGGTCAGGCGACTTTCCATCTCGCGCACTTCCCGCGGCTCGACGCCGAGGCTTTCGGCCACGCGATGCACTTCTTCGTTGTTCAACCAGGCCAGACGCTTCTTCTGGCTGCGCAGGTTGAAGAACAGCTTGCGCTGGGCCTTGGTGGTGGCCACTTTCACGATGCGCCAGTTGCGCAGGATGAATTCGTGGATTTCAGCCTTGATCCAGTGCACGGCGAACGAAACCAGACGCACGCCCATTTCCGGGTTGAAACGCTTCACGGCCTTCATCAGGCCGACGTTGCCTTCCTGGATCAGGTCAGCCTGAGCCAGACCGTAGCCGGAATAGCTACGGGCGATATGTACGACAAAACGCAAGTGGGCGAGCACCATCTGCCGAGCCGCCTCAAGATCCTGCTCATAATAGAGACTCTCGGCCAGTTCACGCTCCTGCTCCGGCGACAGCAATGGAATGCTGTTGACGGTGTGCACATAGGCTTCCAGGTTCGCACCCGGGACCAGCGCATACGCAGGCTGCAAAGAATTGGTCATACGAAAAAACCTCCGACTTACAAACTCGTGCCGTTAAGCACTGCCAGAATTGACCGGAAACCGAAGAACAAGTTCCCACAAAAAATGAAAGGTCAATACGAGCAAAATGACATTACTTGGGTGCAAGCTCCCGCAAATGGCGAGCGACTGCAATCCATGCACCGATATACCCCAACAGTACCGCGCCAAGCAAGAGAGACAGACCGTCGGCGACCGGCACGCCGGCCAGCGCAAAATCACTGCCGTACAAACCGGCCAGTCCCACTACCGCGTCGTTCAGCCAATCAAGGCCGAACGCCAGCACGCCCCAGGAAAGAATCCCCGCACCAAAGCCATACAGCGCGCCCATATAGAGGAAGGGCCTGCGCACATAGCTGTCAGTGCCGCCGACGAGTTTAATCACTTCTATCTCTGTGCGGCGGTTTTCAATATGAAGACGAATGGTATTGCCTATCACCAAAAGTAATGCGGAAACCAGAAGCACGGTCAGACCGAAGACAAATCGGTCGCCCAGCTTGAGGATGGCTGCCAGACGCTCGACCCAGACTAGATCAAGCTGCGCCTGTTGTACCTTGGGCAATTCGGAAAGTTTTTGTCTTAATGCTTCAAGCGTCGACTTGTCGACTTCCTTCGGCGTCACCAGGACCACACCGGGCAGCGGGTTTTCCGGCAGTTCCTTGAGCGCCTCACCCAGGCCGGACTGCTGCTGGAACTCTTCCAGCGCCTGATCGCGCCCCACATATTCGGCATCAGCCACACCGGGCATGCCCTTGATCTGCTCGCGCAGCGCTTCGCCTTCCGTCGGGCTGGCTTCGAGTTGCAGGTACAGGGAAATCTGCGCCGCACGCTGCCTGGAACCACCGAGACGCTCGACGTTGCTCAGCAAAAGTGACAGCCCCATGGGCAGACTCAGGGCCACCGCCATCACCATGCAGGTGAAAAAGCTGCCGATGGGCTGCTTGCCCAGGCGGCGCAGGCTGTCCGCCATGCTGGCGCGATGGCTTTCGATCCAGGCGCGGAACAGCGTGGCGAAGTCCGGGCCGTCATCGTCGTCGTGTTTTTTCTTGGCAGGCTGCGGATCGGCGGCCTTGGGGGCCACGCGCTCGGAAACCTTTGGACTGCGTGTCGCACTCATACCCCGGCCTCCCCGTCGCCGATCAATCGACCGCGCTGCAAGGTCAGCATGCGGTGGCGCATGCGCGCAATCAGTGCCAGGTCGTGACTGGCGATCAGCACGCTAGTGCCCAGGCGGTTGATATCTTCGAACACACCCATGATTTCCGCCGCCAGACGCGGGTCGAGGTTACCGGTCGGTTCGTCCGCCAGCAGCAGTGCCGGGCGGTGAACGATGGCGCGGGCGATGCCGACGCGCTGTTGCTGACCGGTGGACAGATCGCCGGGATACAGATCGGCCTTGTCCGACAGCGCAACGCGCTCCAGGGCCGAATCCACGCGCTTGGCGACTTCGACCTTGGACAGGCCGAGAATCTGCAACGGCAGCGCGACGTTGTTGAACACCGTGCGGTCGAACAGCAGTTGGTGGTTCTGGAACACCACGCCGATCTGTCGGCGCAGGAATGGAATCTGCGCGTTGCTGATGGTGCTCAGGTCCTGTCCGGCGAGCAGCAGCTTGCCGCTGGTCGGGCGCTCCATGGCCAGCAACAGCCGCAACAGGGTGCTTTTACCGGCGCCGGAATGGCCGGTGACAAACAGAAACTCGCCACGACGGACTCGAAAGCTCAGCTCATGCAAGCCGACGTGACCGTTCGGATAGCGCTTACCGACCTGTTCGAAACGAATCATGAACGCTCCCGCTCGGCAAACAGTGCCTGGACAAAGGGTTCAGCTTCAAAAGTGCGCAAATCGTCGATGCCTTCACCGACACCGATGTAGCGGATCGGCAGGCCGAACTGCTTGGCCAGGGCAAAAATCACCCCGCCCTTGGCGGTGCCGTCGAGTTTGGTCAGCGCCAGGCCCGTCAGTTCGACGGTCTGGTTGAATTGCTTGGCCTGGTTGATGGCGTTCTGGCCGGTACCGGCATCGAGCACCAGCAGCACTTCGTGCGGCGCGTCGGCGTCGAGCTTGCCGATCACCCGGCGAACCTTCTTCAGCTCTTCCATCAGGTTGTCTTTGGTGTGCAGACGACCGGCGGTGTCGGCGATCAGCACGTCGATGCCACGGGCCTTGGCGGCCTGCACGGCGTCGAAGATCACCGAAGCCGAGTCGGCGCCAGTGTGCTGGGCGATGACCGGGATCTTGTTGCGCTCCCCCCAGACCTGCAATTGCTCCACCGCCGCGGCGCGGAAGGTGTCGCCGGCGGCCAGCATGACTTTCTTGCCTTCCAGCTGCAGCTTCTTCGCCAGCTTGCCGATGGTGGTGGTCTTGCCGGCGCCGTTGACGCCGACCACCAGAATCACGAACGGCTTGTTCTGCGAGTGGATTTTGAGTGGTTGCTCGACAGGCCGCAGCATCGCCGCCAGCTCGCCCTGCAGGGATTTGTACAGCGCATCGGAATCGGCCAGCTCCTTGCGCGCGACCTTCTGGGTCAGGCGCTGGATGATCACCGAAGTGGCTTCGACGCCAACGTCAGCGGTCAGCAAGCGGGTTTCGAGATCATCGAGCAACTCGTCATCGATGGCTTTCTTGCCCAGGAACAGGCTGGCCATGCCTTCGCCGATGCTGGCACTGGTCTTGGACAGGCCCTGCTTGAGACGGGCGAAGAAACCGGTTTTGGCTTCTTCGACGCGCGGTGGCTCGGCAGGCTTTTCGACAGGAGCTTCGACAGGCGCTTCGACGGGAGCGACAGGGGCAGCAGCTACGGGCGCAGGCGCCTGGACTACCGGTGCAGGCGGGGCCACGAAGGCAGGAACGACAGGTTCGGGAGCAACAGGCTCGGCCTGGACAACGGGCGCTGCGACCGGCGCCTGAACCGGCTCGGGTGCAAACGCGCTCGGCGCGGGAATCGGTGGAGTAACGTGCGGCGCCTGTTCATCTTCAACCAGTGCCACCGGCTCTTCCGCCACCGGCAAGGTCAGCCATGGCTCGGAAGCTGGCGTCAAAGGCTGTTCGACGGCAACGGCAGGCTCCGCTTCGACCACCGGCTGGAGCACCGGCTCCGCGATCGGCAATACCACCGGTGCCGGTTCTGCTGTTTCTACAGCTGGCGCGGGAGCCGGCTCGGGAATTGGTTGGGGCTGTTCGACGACGGGTTCCTGCGGCTTTTTGCGCAGCCATCCGAACAGGCTTTTTTTCTCGCCAGCCGCAGCTGGGGTCTTCTTGTCGTCGTTGGAACCAAACATGGAGGACGGCTATCTCACGGTAGCGACGCGCCAAGGGGCGCCCCGGTAATAAATATTCGATGCAGAACAGACTGCGATTGATCGAGCTTGTTCACGCGCAACATTTTGTCGAGGTGCTGATCGGCGCCTCAAGGAATCGATTTCTCAATGGACTAAAGCAGCAAAATCGGCGAAAAAGCAGAAATCGGTTGATAAATATCCACCTTTCGTCGCAAACCCATTCAACCTGATCAAGCATAAAGGCCTGATAGGCGTGGCCGCCGCTAAAACGGATCAGTATCCTAGCACCCTCTCGCCCGCAGACGCTAAGACCAAGCGGGCAGCCCAACAGGTTTAAAAACGAATGAATGCTCTAGCCCGCCGCGCCGCAGGCCTGCTGCTCAGCACAGTTTGTCTGCCCCTCTCGGCCCTGGCTGCCGATCCGCAACCCACCCACGAATTCACCCTCGACAATGGCTTGAAGGTCGTCGTGCGCGAAGACCATCGCGCGCCGGTGGTGGTTTCCCAGGTCTGGTACAAAGTCGGGTCCAGCTACGAGACGCCGGGTCAGACCGGCCTGTCCCACGCCCTGGAACACATGATGTTCAAGGGCAGCGAAAAAGTCGGCCCCGGCGAAGCGTCGCTGATCCTGCGCGACCTCGGCGCCGAAGAGAACGCTTTCACCAGCGATGACTTCACCGCCTATTACCAGGTGCTGGCCCGCGACCGTCTGGGCGTGGCCTTCGAACTGGAAGCCGACCGCATGGCCAGCCTGCGCCTGCCGCCTGACGAGTTCGCACGCGAGATCGAAGTGATCAAGGAAGAACGCCGCCTGCGCACCGACGACAAGCCGATGTCCAAGGCCTACGAGCGCTTCAAGGCCATGGCCTATCCCGCCAGCGGCTACCACACGCCGACCATCGGCTGGATGGCGGACCTGGACCGCATGAAAGTCGAAGAGCTGCGTCACTGGTATGAATCCTGGTACGTGCCGAACAACGCAACCCTGGTGGTGGTCGGCGACGTGACCCCGGACGAAGTCAAAACCCTGGCCCAGCGCTACTTCGGCCCGATCGCCAGACGCGATGTGCCGCCGGCGAAGATCCCGCTGGAACTGGCCGAACCCGGCGAGCGCCAGATCACCCTGCACGTGAAGACCCAACTGCCCAGCCTGATGCTGGCGTTCAACGTGCCGAGCATCGCCACCGCCGAAGACAAACGCTCGGTCAACGCCCTGCGCCTGATCTCGGCCCTGCTCGACGGCGGCTACAGCGCGCGCATCCCGACACAACTGGAGCGCGGCGAGGAACTGGTGTCCGGCGGCTCGTCGAGCTACGACGCCTACACCCGCGGCGACAGCCTGTTCACCCTGTCGGCCACGCCCAACAGCCAGAAGAAAAAGACCATGGCCCAGGCCGAAGCCGGTTTGTGGAAGCTGCTCGAACAGCTGAAGACTACCGCGCCGTCCGCCGAAGAACTCGAGCGTGTACGCGCCCAGGTCATTGCCGGCCTGGTTTACGAGCGTGACTCGATCACCAGCCAAGCCACCGCCATCGGCCAGCTGGAGACCGTCGGCCTGTCCTGGAAACTGATGGACACCGAACTTGCCGACCTGGAAAGCGTGACCCCACAAGACATCCAGAACGCCGCCAAGCTGTATTTCACCCGCGAACGTCTCAGCGTCGCCCATGTACTGCCGGAGGAGACGCCTCATGAGTGATCACAAGAAACCGCGCCGCGCCTTGCTCGGCCTGGTCGCCGTGGCCCTGATCGGCTCGGCTGCCTTCTATTTCACCAAGACCGGCGACACCGTCGCCAGCGAAGCCCTGGACAAAGCCAAGGCCAGCCAGAAGCTGCAATCGCTGGCCGAACTCAACGGCAAGGCGCCAAGCCATCGCAAACTCGACGTACAGACCTGGAACACCGCCGAAGGCGCCAAGGTGCTGTTCGTCGAAGCCCGTGAGCTGCCGATGTTCGACATGCGCCTGATCTTCGCCGCCGGCAGCAGCCAGGACGGCGACGCTCCTGGCCTGGCCCTGCTGACCAACGCCATGCTCAACGAAGGCGTGGCCGGCAAGGATGTCAGCGCCATCGCCCAGGGCTTCGAAGGCCTGGGCGCCGATTTCGGCAACGGTGCCTACAAGGACATGGCGGTGGCGTCCCTGCGCAGCCTCAGTGCCGCGGACAAGCGCGAACCGGCGCTCAAACTGTTCGCCGAAGTCGTCGGCAAGCCGACCTTTCCCGAGGACTCCTTCACCCGCATCAAGAACCAGATGCTCGCCGGTTTCGAATACCAGAAGCAGAACCCCGGCAAACTGGCCAGCCTTGAGCTGATGAACCGCCTGTATGGCGATCATCCGTACGCCCACGCCAGCGATGGCACGGCCAAAAGCGTTCCGGCCGTCACCCTGGCGCAACTGCGGGCGTTCCACCAGAAAGCCTATGCCGCCGGCAACGTGGTGATCGCGCTGGTCGGCGACCTGTCCCGCGCCGAGGCCGAAGCCATTGCCGCCCAGGTTTCCGCCGCCCTCCCGAAAGGCCCGGCCCTGGCGAAGATCGCGCAACCGATCGAACCCAAGGCCAGCATCGGCCACATCGAGTTCCCGTCCAAGCAGACCAACCTGATGCTCGCGCAACTGGGCATCGACCGTGACGATCCGGATTACGCGGCCCTGTCCATGGGCAACCAGATCCTTGGCGGCGGCGGTTTCGGCACGCGACTGATGAGCGAAGTGCGGGAGAAACGTGGTTTGGCCTATGGCGTGTATTCGGGCTTCACCCCGATGCAGGCGCGCGGCCCGTTCATGATCAACCTGCAGACCCGCGCCGAGATGAGCGAAGGCACCCTGAAACTGGTGCAGGACGTGCTTGCCGACTACCTCAAGACCGGCCCGACCCAGAAGGAACTCGACGATGCCAAGCGCGAACTGGCCGGCAGCTTCCCGCTGTCCACCGCCAGCAACGCCGATATCGTCGGCCAGCTGGGTGCGATCGGCTTCTACAATCTGCCATTGAGTCACCTGGAAGACTTCATGCAGCAGTCGCAGAACCTGACCGTCGAGCAAGTCAGGGATGCGCTGAACAAACACTTGAGCACGGATAAAATGGTCATCGTCAGCGCTGGTCCGACCGTGCCGCAAAAGCCGTTACCGGCCCCATCTGATAAACCTGCCGAGCAACCGCTCGGGGTTCCGGAGCATTAATGGCCACTCGTGCGAAAAAACCTGCCCCAAGACAGCACAACGGCGTGAACCAGCTGCGCATCATCGGCGGCGAATGGCGCAGCCGCAAGCTGAGCTTCCCCGACGCCCCGGGCCTGCGCCCGACGCCGGACCGGGTGCGTGAAACCCTGTTCAACTGGCTCGCCCCCTACGTGCCCGGCGCCAAGGTGTTCGACCCGTTTGCCGGCAGTGGCGCGCTGTTCCTCGAAGCCCTGTCCCGTGGCGCCTCCACGGGTCAGGCGCTGGATGCCAGCAGTCTGGCGGTGTCCAGCCTGAAGGAACACCTGGGCACCCTGCGCTGCACCAACGGTCATGTGCAGACCGCCGACGCCCTGCGTTATCTGGAAACCCAGCCGGCCATCGCCTATGACCTGGTATTCCTCGACCCACCGTTCCACCAGGACCTGCTGCCAGCCGTTTGCAAGCTGCTCGAAGAGCGCCAGTGGCTGGCCGAGGACGCCTGGGTCTACACCGAAAGCGAAACCGCCCCCTCGACCCTCAGTCTGCCCGGCAACTGGCGCCTGCACCGGGAGCAAAAATCCGGGCAGGTCTATTATTCGTTGTGGCAACGTATGGCAGAGATCGCCGGCTGATCGGCCGGCCTGTACAAGGCGCGCACCTTGATCCGGGTGCGCGTTGCTGCTTCGAGAGCAATCGTGTCCCATCCGTCAGAACGCTTCACTCCCGCCTTCGGCCTCGGCAACCCGCACTTGCAGACCTTGTGGGGACCGCTGTGGCGTAAAACCACCCATATCGAGCGCGAACGCGAGCGTCTGTGGCTCGAAGACGGCGACTTCCTGGATCTTGACTGGCACGGCCCGCACAGCGCCGAAGCGCCCTTGGTGCTGGTGTTGCACGGGCTCACCGGCTCGTCGAACTCGCCTTATGTGGCCGGCATGCAAAAAGCGCTGGGCGACCGTGGCTGGGCCAGCGTCGCGCTGAACTGGCGCGGCTGCTCAGGCGAACCCAACCTGCTGCCACGCAGCTACCATTCCGGCGCCAGCGAAGATCTGGCCGAAACCATCAGCCACCTGCGGGCCAAGCGACCACTGGCACCGCTGTACGCGGTGGGTTATTCGCTGGGCGGTAATGTCCTGCTCAAGCACCTGGGCGAAACCGGCAGTGACAGCGGCGTGCTCGGCGCCGTGGCGGTGTCGGTGCCGTTTCGTCTGGACCAGTGCGCCGACCGCATCGGCCAGGGTTTCTCCAAGGTCTATCAGGCGCATTTCATGCGCGAGATGCTCGCCTACATCAAGAACAAGCAGCGCCAGTTCCAGCATGACGGGCGCGAAGATGGCCTGGCGGCACTGGCGGCCCTGGGCTCGCTGGAGAACCTGCGCACCTTCTGGGATTTCGATGGCCGGGTGACGGCGCCGCTCAACGGCTTCCTCGATGCCGAGGACTACTACCGCCGGGCGTCGAGCCGCTATTTCCTGGGTAAAATCCGCACCCCGACCCTGATCATCCAGGCCGCCGACGACCCCTTCGTGTTTCCCCACAGCCTGCCGCAAGCCGAAGAGCTGTCGCCCTCCACGCAATTCGAGTTGCAGGCACGGGGCGGACATGTGGGATTCGTCGACGGCTCGGTCAGGCAACCGGGTTACTACCTTGAGCGGCGGATTCCGCAATGGCTCAGCTCTGTAGGGCTGACATAGGTCATGGACGTCAATCAGGGCGAGTCGATCCACTTCTGGCAAACCGCGCCATTGGCCGGGATCGAACTGCTGTCGGCGCGCTACATCGACCATCGCTTCGCGCCCCATGTGCACGATGGCTATGTGATCGGCATGATCATGGCCGGCGCCCAGCGCTACCGCTATCGCGGCGCCGAACATCTGGCGGGCAGCGGCACCCTGGTGCTGATCAACCCCGATGAACTGCACACCGGCCACAAGGGCACGGAAGACGGCTGGCTGTATCGGGCGTTTTATCCGGAAAGCGGGCAGATCACGTCTCTGCTGGACGAGCTCGAACTGCCAACCCACCACCTGCCGGCGTTCGGTGCCACGCTTTACCGCGATCCGGACCTGGTCAGCGGTTTCTGCCAATTGCATCGGCTATTGGAAAGCCCGGCCACCGCACTGCAGCAGCAGACCGCTTGGCGTGAACTGACGCTGGCGTTGTTGCAGCGTCATGCGGCGGTGGGCGAAGCCGGCAAGCCGGGCAAGGAACATCGGGCGGTGACCCGAGCCAAGGAGTTGTTGCACGCACAACTGGCAGCGCCGCCTTCGCTGGAAGAGCTGGCGGCGGCGGTCAATCTGTCGCCCTTCCATTTCGCCCGCGTGTTCCGCCGCGCCACCGGCATGCCGCCGCACACCTGGCTGATGCAACAGCGCATCGCCCGGGCGCGAGCCTTGTTGCAAGGGGGGTGTTTGCCGCTGGAAGTCGCGATGCAACTGGGTTTTGCCGACCAGAGCCATCTGAGTCGGCAGTTCAAGCAGGTGTATGGGGTGGGGCCGGGGGCGTATCGCAGCGCCCGGCAATCACTCACAACACATCTCTAAATGTGGGATTTACAGTTACTCCCCGGTAGCGATCCCCCGCGCAGGATCGTTGATCCACTCGCTCCACGAACCGGCATACAACGATCCCAACGGATAACCCGCCAGACACAGCGCGAACAGGTTGTGGCAAGCCGTCACGCCGGAACCGCAGTACGCCACCAGATCATCCGGCGAACGCCCCGCCAGCTTCTGAGCGAACCGCTGCTTGAGCTGATCGGCCGGCAGGAAACGCCCGTCGGCACCCAGGTTGTCGGTGAACGCCGCGCATTGCGCGCCGGGAATATGCCCGGCCACCGGGTCGATCGGCTCGACTTCACCCTTGAAACGCGGCAAAGCGCGGGCATCGATCAAGGTCAGTTCCGGTCGACTCAGGCGTTTCTGCAATTGTTCGGCACTGAGCAGCAGCGAATGGTCCGGGGCTCCGCTGAAGCTGCCACGGGTGATCGTCGGCGCATCCAGGCTCAGCGGCAGACCCGCCCCGTGCCAGGCCTTGAGCCCGCCATCGAGGATGAACACCCCCTCGCGCTTGCCCAGCCACGCCAGCACCCACCAGGCCCGCGCCGCATAGGCACCGGGGCCGTCGTCATACAAAACCACTTCGCTGTCGTTGTTGATGCCCCAGGCCTGCAGACGTTCGATCAGCTCGGCCGGCTCCGGCAACGGGTGTCGGCCGGTCACGCCCTTGACCACCTTCCCGCTCAGATCCCGCTCCAGATCGGCAAAGCTCGCCCCGGCGATATGGCCTTCGGCATAGCTGCGTTGACCGTAATCCGGGTCTTCGAGGGCAAAACGACAATCGAGAATCACCAGCCCCGGCTGGTCCTTTTTCAGGTCCAACGCTTGCGGGCTGATCAACTGCGCAATGGGCATAACGGGCTCCTGTGAATAAACCGGGTCTGGATGCTACTTCACTTTTTAACGCGAGACTTCTTCCAGCGCCTGTGCCAGCGGCACGTAAAACTCTTCGAACAGCGCATTGACCTCATCACGGGCCTGATCGGTGACGAACCCGGCCTCCAGCACCAGCACCTGGTACACGCCGCGCTTGATCGCCTGCTCGCTGAGGTGGCTGGAGTTTTCCCGGGTGGTGCACAGAAAGCGCACCCAGGAAGTGAGGATGATCCAGGCATTGAGGGTCAGGGACTCGATCTGCACCTTGTCCATGGTCAGGATGCCGGCGGCGACGAAGCCCTTGTAGATGGCGGCGCCCTGGATCAGGCAGCGCTGGGAAAAGCGCCGATAACGCGCGGCCAGCTCGCTGTCGCTGTCGAGCAGGTGCTCGAGGTCGCGGTGCAGGAAGCGGTAGCGCCACATCGCCGAGAGCAGTTCCTTGAGGTAGAAACGCTTGTCCTCGACCGTGGCCGCGCGCCCCTGGGGCGGACGCAGGAAGCTGTCCACCAGGCTTTCGTATTCGCTGAACAGCACGGCGATGATCGCCTGCTTGTTGGGGAAGTGGTAGTACAGGTTGCCCGGAGAAATCTCCATATGGGCAGCAATGTGGTTGGTGCTGATGCTGCGCTCGCCCTGTTGATTGAACAGCTCCAGGCTGTTCTGCACGATGCGCTCGCTGGTTTTTATTCGTGGGGCCATGGCTTGAGCTTAAATTCAGAGTGCGTTGACGGGCATCTTACGACCTATCCGGAAATGGATAAAACAAAGCTGCGCCAGTATGTCATTTGACTTTGTAGAGCATAGACTCTAAAAAGTGCTTCATTACAATAAATACGGAGCCGACCATGACTGCTGAAATTTCCTACCTGCAAGATCTGCAGCAACCGCTGGCGGAGCTCCAGGCACAGTTCGAAGCGCAGCGCGCCGCCTATGCCGCCAACCCGATGCCGCCCGCCGCCCAGCGCCTGCAATGGCTCAAGGCGCTGCGCGATCTGCTCGACAGCGAACGCCAGGCCCTGATCGACGCCATCAGCCAGGACTTCAGCAATCGCAGCGCCGATGAAACCCTGCTCGCCGAACTGATGCCCAGCCTGCACGGCATTCATTACGCCAGCAGCCATCTCAAGCGCTGGATGCGCCCGTCGCGACGCAAGGTCGGCGTGGCCTTCCAGCCGGCTTCGGCCAAGGTGGTTTACCAGCCGCTGGGGGTGGTCGGGGTGATCGTGCCGTGGAACTACCCGCTGTATCTGGCCATCGGTCCGCTGGTGGGCGCGCTGTCGGCGGGCAACCGGGTGATGCTCAAGCTCAGTGAATCGACCCCCGCCACGGGACTTCTGATGAAGCAGCTGCTGGCGCGCATCTTCCCCGAAGACCTGGTATGCGTGGTGCTGGGCGAGGCCGATATCGGCGTTGCGTTCTCCAGGCTGCGTTTCGATCACCTGCTGTTCACCGGCGCCACCAGCATCGGCAAGCACGTGATGCGCGCGGCGGCGGAGAACCTGACCCCCGTCACCCTGGAACTGGGCGGCAAGTCCCCGGCCATCGTGTCCCGCGACGTGCCACTCAAGGACGCCGCCGAACGCATCGCTTTCGGCAAGACCCTCAACGCGGGCCAGACCTGCGTCGCCCCTGACTACGTGCTGGTGCCGGACGAACGCATCGGCGAGTTCGTCGAGACCTATCGCCAGGTGGTGCGCGGCTTTTATCCGACACTGGCGGACAACCCGGACTACACCGCCATCATCAATGACCGACAACTGACGCGGCTCAACGGCTACCTGAGCGATGCGACCAGCAAGGGCGCGCTGCTGATTCCGCTGTTCGATCAGGGTCAGGGACGCCGCATGGGGCATAGCCTGCTGCTGAATGTCACCGACGAGATGACGGTGATGCAGGACGAAATCTTCGGCCCGCTGCTGCCGATCGTGCCGTACAAGGATCTCGATCAGGCCTTTGCCTACATCAACCAGCGCCCTCGCCCACTGGCGCTGTATTACTTCGGCTACGACAAACGCGAACAACAGCGCGTGCTCAACGAAACCCATTCCGGCGGCGTGTGCCTGAACGACACTCTGCTTCACGTTGCCCAGGACGACATGCCTTTTGGCGGCATCGGTCCCTCGGGCATGGGCCACTATCACGGTCGCGAGGGCTTCCTGACGTTCAGCAAGGCCAAGAGCGTGCTGGTTAAACAGCGCTTCAACGCGGCGAAACTGATTTATCCGCCCTACGGCAAATCCATTCAGAAGCTGATCCAGAAGCTGTTCATTCGCTAACGCTCAACGCCAACGGATAACAACAATAATGGGCCAAAGCCTGTCCGATACGCCCGCGCTGTCACGGCGCGGCCTGCTCAAATTCAGCCTGGGCGCCAGCGCCTTTCTCGCGACGGCCGGGTTGGGCGCGAGCCTGAGCGGCTGCTCATCGAGCATTCCGGAAAGCGGTTTCGCGGCGCTGCGCGGCGGCGACCTGCTGTTCCTGCGGGCACTGATCCCGGTGATGCTCGACGGCGCGGTGAGCGCCGAGCGCATGCCCGCAGCCGTCGACGGCACCTTGAAAAGCCTGGACTACAACCTCGATCACCTGTCGCCGGAAATGCTCAAGTTGACCCGGCAACTGTTCGACGTGCTGGGCATGGCCGTCACCCGAGGACCGCTGACGGGTATCTGGGGCAGTTGGGAAAATGCCAGCGCCGACGATATCCGGCGGTTTCTCGATCGCTGGGAGAACAGCGCGTTGAGCCTGTTGCGCATGGGGCATAGCTCGTTGGTGCAACTGGTGATGATGGCCTGGTATGGGCGCAGGGAGTCGTGGGCGCATTGCGGGTATCCCGGGCCGCCCACCGTTTAAGGCCGAGTCGCCCTGTTCGCGGGCAAGCCTCGCTCCTACAGGGGGTTGTGTATTCCTTGTAGGAGCGAGGCTTGCCCGCGAAGACGTCAGCCGCCCCACCACACATTCAAAAAATAAGAAGAGAACCCGAAGATGCCCGTACCCGACCCGTTCCGCGAAGGCATGGCCCGTGGCTGGAAAACCCATGACGGCTCGCAACTGACCCAGGACCTGACCCTCGAAGCGGATGTGGCGATCATCGGCAGCGGCGCCGGCGGCGGGACCACGGCGGAAATCCTCAGCGCGGCCGGCTACAAGGTGTTGCTGATCGAAGAAGGCCCGCTCAAGACCAGCAGTGATTTCAAGCTGCTCGAAGACCAGGCCTATAGCAGCCTCTATCAGGAAGGCATCGGCCGCATGAGCAAGGACGGTGCGATCACCATCCTTCAGGGCCGGGCCGTGGGCGGCACCACGCTGATCAACTGGACCTCCAGCTTCCGCACCCCGCAGCAGACCCTGGAACACTGGGCCAAAGAGCACGACGTCAAGGGCCACAGCCCCACGGACATGGCGCCGTGGTTCGAAAAAATGGAGCAGCGCCTGGGCGTCGCCCCCTGGATGGTTCCGCCCAACGCCAACAACGACGTGATCCGCAAGGGCTGCGAACAGCTCGGCTACAGCTGGCATGTCATCCCGCGCAATGTGCGCGGCTGCTGGAACCTGGGTTACTGCGGCATGGGCTGCCCGACCAACGCCAAGCAATCGATGATGGTCACGACCATTCCGGCCACGCTGGAAAAAGGCGGCGAGCTGCTCTACCTGGCGCACGCCGAGAAACTGCTGATCAGCGGCGACAAGGTCACCGGGCTGCAATGCGTGGCGATGGACGCCCGCTGCGTGGAACCTACTGGCCGCAAAGTTACGGTCAAGGCACGGCACTATGTGCTGGCCGGCGGCGGGATCAACAGTCCTGCGCTGCTGCTGCGTTCCGACGCCCCGGACCCGCACAAACGGCTGGGCAAACGGACGTTCCTGCACCTGGTGAACATGTCCGCCGGGCAGTTCGAGGAGGTGATCAACCCGTTCTACGGCGCGCCGCAGTCGATCTACTCCGACCATTTCCAATGGCAGGACGGCACCACCGGACAGATCGGCTACAAACTGGAGGTTCCACCGCTGCACCCGGCGCTGGCCGCGACGCTGCTCGGCGGTTTTGGCCAGGAAAACGCGCAGCACATGGCCAACCTGCCGCACACCCACGCCATGCTCGCGTTGCTGCGCGACGGTTTCCATCCGGACAGCCCCGGCGGCAGCGTCGAGTTGCGCGGCGATGGCTCGCCGGTCCTCGATTACCAGGTTTCACCCTATGTCTGGGACGGTTTGCGCCGGGCTTTCCACAGCATGGCCGAGATCCAGTTCGCCGGTGGCGCCAGGGCGGTGATGCCGATGCACGCCGATGCCGGTTACGTGAAAACCCTGGGCGAAGCACGCCAATTGATCGACGGACTCAGCCTTGAGCTGTACCGCACGCGGCTTGGCAGCGCCCATGTGATGGGTGGCTGCGCCATGGGCGAAGACCCGAAGAACGCCGTGGCAGACAGCCTCGGCCGGCATCATCAGCTGGGCAACCTGTCGATTCACGACGGCTCGCTGTTCCCCACCAGCATTGGCGCAAACCCGCAATTGTCGGTCTACGGACTGACGGCGCAACTGGCGACTTCCCTGGCCGAACGTTTAAAAAACCCATGAAAACGACGAACATTCCCATCGTCTATAGTGCTGACTTACCCAACAGTCGACTTTCCCGACCGGTAAGGCTGCGATACCATCCGACTCCCCAACGCACTCCCGCCAGGACGCCGCGATGAACCGAGTGTTGTACCCAGGTACCTTCGACCCTATAACCAAGGGCCATGGCGATCTGGTCGAACGCGCCTCGCGCCTGTTCGATCACGTGATCATTGCCGTGGCCGCCAGCCCCAAGAAAAACCCGTTGTTCCCCCTGGAACAGCGTGTCGAGCTGGCCCGCGAGGTCACCAAACATTTGCCGAACGTTGAAGTCGTCGGCTTCTCGACCCTGCTGGCGCATTTCGCCAAGGAGCAGAACGCCAACGTGTTCCTGCGTGGTTTGCGCGCGGTGTCGGACTTCGAATACGAGTTCCAGCTGGCCAACATGAACCGGCAACTGGCCCCGGACGTGGAAAGCCTGTTCCTCACGCCGTCCGAGCGTTATTCGTTCATTTCCTCGACGCTGGTGCGCGAAATCGCAGCCCTGGGCGGGGATATCACCAAGTTCGTCCACCCTGCGGTGGCGGACGCCTTGAAAGAACGCTTCAAGAAGTAATACCCGAAAATGCAGGGGCTGCCGGCTCGCAAAGCGCGGCAGCCGCTCGTCTGTCGCCGGCAAGCTGGCTCCCGCAGCGCCAATGCGGCACAATTGCGCGCATTGGTTTATTGCGCCCGGGCCTACCGCCCTGGCTGGAGTTAGCATGTCCCTGATCATCACCGACGATTGCATCAACTGCGACGTCTGCGAACCCGAATGCCCGAACGCCGCCATTTCCCAAGGCGAAGAGATCTACGTGATCGACCCGAACCTGTGCACACAGTGCGTCGGCCACTACGACGAACCGCAGTGCCAGCAGGTCTGCCCGGTGGATTGCATCCCGCTGGACGAGGCTCATCCGGAGACTGAAGAGCAGTTGATGGAGAAGTACCGGAAGATTACCGGTAAGGCTTGAAGCCTTAAAAGATCGCAGCCTTCGGCAACTCCTACCCTGGAATACGTACATCCTGCAGGAGCTGCCGAAGGCTGCGATCTTTTGATTTTGCCTTTCATTCCGTCTGCTCGAACCCCTCCCCGATACACCCCAGACACCGCACGAACGCCGCTTTCGCCGGGTCCACCACCAGCGCCTGCCCTGCATCGCCCACGCCACCGCCCATCGCGGTAAACGGCAACGAGACCACGAACACGCCCGCGCCAAGCACCGTCGCCACCACCAGCAACGGTCGGGCGATCAGCAGGTCGCCGATCATGGCGTACGCCGGTGGGTTATGGATGGTGTAGAGCGGATCGCCGCTGCCGTTGTTGGCCACGGCGCTGGTGCCGACGCTCAACAGCAGAGCGGCGGCGAGGGATTTATACAGCTTCATGGCACGGTCCTTCGGCTGGCAGTCAGAACACTGACTATAGACCGTCAGCCATTCAGGTCTGGCAGCGCGGGCAAAACACGCTGGCGCGCTGCCCGAGTTTCACTTCCCGCAACGTGGTTCCACAGACCTTGCACGGCTCGTCGTTGCGGCCATACACGAACAATTCCTGCTGGAAATATCCGGGCTGCCCGTCACCGCCGATAAAGTCGCGCAACGTAGTGCCGCCGCGCTCGATGGCGGCGGCCAGGATGCGTTTGATCTCGATGGCCAGCTTCAGATAGCGCGCCCGGGAAATGCCCTTGGCTTCGCGGCGCGGGTCGATCCCGGCGGCGAACAGCGCCTCGGTCGCGTAGATGTTGCCGACGCCCACTACCACCGCGTTGTCCATGATGAACGGCTTGACCGCCATCGAACGCCCGCGGGACAGCTGGAACAGGCGCTCGCCGTCGAACAGGTCGGTCAGCGGCTCCGGCCCCAGGCGAATCAGCAGTTCATGGTTGAGCGGATCGAGGCTCCAGAGCATCGCGCCAAAGCGCCGTGGATCGGTGTAGCGCAGGGCCAGGCCGGACTCCAGTTCGATGTCCACATGCTCGTGCTTGGCCGCCGGCAGGCCGACCTCCACCAGACGCAAATTGCCCGACATGCCCAGATGGCTGATCAGGGTGCCGACTTCAGCGTTGATCAACAGGTACTTGGCGCGGCGCTCCACCAGCACGATGCGCTGGCCGGACAGGCGCACATCGAGGTCTTCGGGAATCGGCCAGCGCAGGCGACGGTCACGCACGATCACCCGGCTGACGCGCTGGCCCTCCAGGTGCGGGGCGATGCCGCGACGGGTGGTTTCGACTTCTGGCAATTCAGGCATGGTGACTCTCTAAATCAGCGGTGAGCGCCCAGCTCGCGGATCGTCTGCTTGAGGTTTTCGAAATCGTAATCGGACAGGCCGACGTAATCGAGCACCAGCGGCCCGATGGTTTCCCACTCATGGTCCTCGGTCTGGTTGCCCAGCACCCGGTAGGACGCGCAGATGTGCTCGGCCATCTTCAGGATGCCCAGCAGGTTCTTCAGCGAACTGTTGCGCGAGGACTCGTCGCTGAAGATCGCCAGGGCGTTGTGGTGATTGGCGATGGCGGCCGTGACGTGCTCCGGCAGGCGCCAGGATTTGGCGGTGTAATAGCCGACCACGGCGTGGTTGGTGTTGTAGGCCTGGTTTTCGGTGTCCACTACCCGGCATTCCGGGCCGGCGTTGGCGTAGGCCTGCTCGAGCACCGTCATGTAGTCGGGGAAACGCTGGAGCATCAGCGGCACGCCGCAGTCGTGGAACAGGCCCAGGGCGTAGGCTTCGTCGCCGGCCTGCACGCCGACGCGCTTGGCCAGGGTCAGGCAGGTCATCGCCACGTCCTGGGCGGTGTCCCAGAAACGGCTCAGGGTGACGATGGTTTCATCGTTCATCTCGCCCTTGATCGACTGCGCGTTGATCAGGTTGATGATTGAGCGGCTGCCCAACAGATTCACCGCGCGCTTGATCGAGGCGATCTTGTTGGTCAGGCCGTAATACGGCGAGTTGACGATCTTCAGCAGGGAGCCGGAGAGGCCCGGATCCTGGGAAATCAGTTTGGCAATCACATCCAGATCCGGATCGGGCATGTACTGCTCCATCTGCAGATCCACCATGATCTGCGGTTGGGCAGGCACACTGATGCCTTGCAGGGATTGATGGATCTGTTCTGGAGTCAACTCTTGGGACATAAGTACACACTCTGGGCCAGGCGCAGATTCTAGCTTCTAAAAGTTGGATCCGACATACCAAATCTCCGGTTGGCCTCTCTTCACCACATGTCCAGTGCCGAACCCGCCTGCCCTGCAACGCGCTATACTCCCGCTCTTTTTTTCCGGAGCGACGTCATGTCCCTGTCTAGCCTGCGCCTCAAAGCCAACGCCGACCGTCGTCTGCGCAACGGTCATTTGTGGGTCTACAGCAACGAAATCGATGTAGCCGCTACTCCTTTGCACGGTTTCAAGGCCGGTGATCAGGCGATCCTCGAAGCCGCCGGCGGCAAGCCGCTGGGCATCGTCGCCATGAGCCCGAACAACCTGATCTGCGCCCGCGTGCTATCGCGCGACATCAAGCTGCCGCTGGACAAGTCGCTGCTGGTGCATCGCCTGAACGTGGCGCTGTCGATCCGCGATCGCCTGTTCGACAAGCCGTTCTACCGCCTGGTCTACGGCGACTCCGACCTGCTGCCGGGCCTGGTGGTCGACCGTTTCGGCGACATTCTGGTGGTGCAGATCGCCTCCGCAACCATGGAAGCGCACAAGGACGACGTGATCGCCGCGCTGACCCAGGTGCTCAAGCCTAGCGGCATCCTGTTCAAGAATGACTCGGCTGCCCGCGACGCCGAAGGTCTGGAGCGTTACGTCGACACGGTGTTTGGCGTGGTGCCGGAGTGGGTGGCGCTGGAAGAGAACGGCGTGAAATTCGAAGCCCCGGTCATCCAGGGCCAGAAAACCGGCTGGTTCTACGACCACCGCATGAACCGCGCCCGCCTGGCGCCGTATGCCAAGGGCAAACGCGTACTGGACCTGTACAGCTACATCGGCGGCTGGGGCGTGCAGGCTGCCGCCTTCGGCGCCAGTGAAGTGTTCTGCGTCGATGCCTCGGGCTTCGCTCTGGACGGTGTGGAGCGCAACGCCGCGCTGAACGGCTTCGCCGACAAGATGACCTGCATCGAAGGCGACGTCTTCGAAGCCCTGAAGGAACTGAAGGCCAGCGAAGAACGCTTCGACGTGATCGTCGCCGACCCGCCCGCCTTCATCAAACGCAAGAAAGACATGAAAAACGGCGAAGGCGCCTACCGCCGCCTGAACGAACAAGCCATGCGCCTGCTCACCAAGGACGGCATCCTCGTCAGCGCCTCCTGCTCGATGCACTTGCCGGAAGACGACCTGCAAAACATCCTCCTGACCAGCGCCCGCCACCTGGACCGCAACATCCAGATGCTGGAACGCGGCGGCCAGGGCCCGGATCATCCGGTACATCCGGCCATCCCTGAAACTCGCTACATCAAGAGCATTACTTGCCGGTTGCTCCCCAATAGCTAAACCGCTCGCTGGTTGTAGGAGCGAATCAGTTCGCTCCTACAACAATCTCAGAAAAGCCCTGCAGCACTTCCATTGACTTGACCTCGCCTCAAATGAATCCTCGGTCACCCCTCACGGACCGAGTACACCCCTGAATGAGTCACCTGCCGGGCAATACAGAAAAATCTTCCATCATCCTTCTGTTGATGACGATGACGTTGCTTGCCGTCTTCCCTCTAGACGTCGTCCTCCCTTCCTTCCCTGCCCTCTCTGAACACTTTCGTACCCCTACCGCCAATATCTCCCTTTCCGTCAGTGTCTTTGCCATCGCTCTGGCATTTTCGCTGCTGCTGATCGGGCCTTTATCCGATATGTTCGGCCGTAAAAAATTGCTACTGGGGGGAATTGCACTGGCGACGGCGGGTGCAGCGGGTTGTCTGTTCACGAACGATTACGCATGGTTCCTCAGCTTTCGTGTTGTTCAGGCAGTGGGTTGTGGGGCGTTTGCCTTGTCCCAGGCGCTATTGCAGGATTTGTTCGCCGGTCGAGAGCTGGAGCGGCTGCGGATCTGGATGGCGACTGCCGGGGGTATTTTCATTTCGTGCTCTCCATTGATGGGCACCTGGCTGCAATTGCATCTGGGCTGGCGGGGGAGTTTTTACGTGTTCATCACCCTGGCGGTTATTGTCTGGCTGAGGGCTTGGTTTCTGCTTGAGGAAACTCGCAGCAGCAGTCCGCTGACGAGGCAATTTTTCGGTTCTTATTGGTTGCTCTGCACCGATATTCGATTTATCGGTTACTGGCTCATTTCCGCACTGGCTTTCGCCTGCCATTTCTCGTTCATCGCCATTTCTCCGATTGTGTTCATTGAACAACTGAACCTTTCGCCCTATGACTTCGCCTGGATACTGTCCCTGTATGGTTTGGCCTATGTGGCCGGGGGATTTGTTGCCACCATGCTGCACCGACGGCTGGAAGGCGCCATGCAAATCACTGTCGGCCTGGGTGTTATCGCGCTTTCGGGGCTGGTGATGCTGTGGTTGGCCCGGGTGTCCGGCTTATCCGTTGGCACCGTACTCATTCCGATGCTGATCTGTACCGCCGGCACCACCATCTGCCGGCCCATCGCCAACTCCAGGGCCATGGGCCTTTATCCACAGCACGCCGGCACCGCGACTTCGGCCGGTAGCCTGTTGATTTTCATGTGTGGCGGCCTGATCAGTGCCGTGATCAATGTCGCCTCCGAAAACACGACCACTGCGCTCGGCCTGTGTTTCCTGGTTTTGAGTGCCGCGGGCCTTGTCCTGAATACACTTATCGAACGACAGGATTCGGCGCTGAAATCGAGTTGAGCACTGCCGGTCGTCATCCCGCACGCTTCGTCCACACTGGATCAGCACTTCCCGGCATTCCCTCCAGCCGCCAGCCGTGTAGAATCGCGAACATTCATCGCCAGTCATCCCCGGCGGGTTTATGAGCTCAAGCTGAAGCGCGCGGCGATCCCGCAAAGTTATCGGCAACCTTTGGACACACGGCCATTACCGAGTACTCCAGACGTCAATAGAAGCTCACTTCCCTTTTGATACCTGATTAGCCGCCCGGAGTGCTTCATGCCTGATTACCGCTCGAAAACATCCACCCACGGCCGCAACATGGCCGGTGCCCGCGCACTGTGGCGCGCCACGGGGATGAAAGATGACGACTTCAAAAAGCCGATCATCGCCATTGCCAACTCCTTCACCCAGTTCGTACCGGGCCACGTCCACCTCAAGGACCTGGGCCAACTGGTCGCCCGCGAGATCGAACGCGCTGGCGGTGTCGCCAAGGAATTCAACACCATCGCCGTGGACGACGGCATCGCCATGGGCCACGACGGCATGCTGTATTCGCTGCCGAGCCGCGAGATCATTGCCGACTCCGTCGAGTACATGGTCAACGCCCACTGCGCCGACGCTATTGTCTGCATCTCCAACTGCGACAAGATCACCCCTGGCATGCTGATGGCCGCCCTGCGCCTGAACATCCCGGTGATCTTCGTGTCCGGCGGCCCGATGGAAGCCGGCAAGACCAAACTGGCCAGCCATGGTCTGGACTTGGTCGACGCCATGGTGATCGCCGCCGACTCCAGCGCTTCTGACGAGAAGGTTGCCGAGTACGAGCGCAGCGCCTGCCCGACCTGCGGTTCGTGCTCCGGCATGTTCACCGCCAACTCGATGAACTGCCTGACTGAAGCCCTGGGCCTGGCCTTGCCGGGCAACGGTTCGACCCTGGCCACCCACAGCGACCGCGAGCAGCTGTTCCTGCAGGCCGGCCGTACCATCGTCGAGCTTTGCAAGCGCTACTACGGCGAGAACGATCAGTCGGTGCTGCCGCGCAACATCGCCAACTTCGAAGCCTTCGAAAACGCCATGATGCTCGACATCGCCATGGGCGGTTCGACCAACACCATCCTGCACCTGCTGGCCGCTGCCCAGGAAGCCGAGATCGCTTTCGACCTGCGTGACATCGATCGCCTGTCGCGCAAAGTGCCGCAACTGTGCAAGGTCGCGCCGAACATCCAGAAGTACCACATGGAAGACGTGCACCGTGCCGGCGGGATCTTCAGTATTCTCGGCTCGCTGGCCCGTGGCGGCCTGCTGCACACCCAGCTGCCGACCGTGCACAGCCGCAGCATGGAAGAAGCCATCGCCAAGTGGGACATCACCCAGACCAACGACGAAGCGGTTCACCACTTCTTCAAGGCAGGTCCTGCCGGCATCCCGACGCAGACCGCGTTCAGCCAGTCGACCCGTTGGGACACCCTGGACGACGACCGTGAAAACGGCTGCATCCGTAGCTTTGAGCACGCCTACTCCAAAGAAGGCGGCCTGGCCGTGCTGTACGGCAACATCGCGCTGGATGGTTGCGTGGTGAAAACCGCCGGCGTCGACGAGTCGATCCACGTCTTCGAAGGCAACGCCAAGATCTTCGAAAGCCAGGACAGCGCCGTGCGCGGCATCCTCGCGGACGAAGTGAAGGAAGGCGACATCGTCATCATTCGCTACGAAGGTCCGAAAGGCGGCCCGGGCATGCAGGAAATGCTCTACCCGACCTCGTACCTGAAGTCCAAGGGCCTGGGCAAAGCCTGCGCCCTGCTCACCGACGGCCGTTTCTCCGGCGGTACTTCGGGTCTGTCCATCGGCCACGCTTCGCCTGAAGCCGCTGCCGGTGGCGCGATCGGTCTGGTGAAGGACGGCGACAAGGTGCTGATCGACATTCCGAACCGTTCGATCAACCTGTTGGTCAGCGACGAAGAACTGGCCGCGCGCCGGGTCGAGCAGGACAAGAAGGGCTGGAAACCGGTTGAAGTGCGTCCACGTAAAGTGACCACTGCGCTGAAGGCCTATGCCCTGCTGGCGACCAGCGCCGACAAGGGCGCTGTGCGTAACAAGGCGATGCTGGACGGGCTTTGATGCCTGATCGCTGAACAAAAAATACCCCGCCAAGTGCGGGGTATTTTATTTTCGCCGATCCCCTGTAGGCGCTGCCGAAGACTGCGATCTTTTGATTTTGATGTTTAAAAGCAAGATCAAAAGATCGCAGCCTTCGGCAGCTCCTACAGAGGAATTCAACCAGTCTTACTGGATTTCTTCAGGCTTCACGATCACCCAGTTCTTGTCTGCCGTCACCGCCAGCCCTTCCTTGGCCTGGGCCGCGGCGTTCTTGGCCATCATGCCTTGGATCTGGGTCATGTACTTGTCCTTGCGGTTGACCCACAGGTGGATGCCGCCCTTGGCCACGTCGACGCTGTGGAACAGCATGTAGCCGTCGCTGCTCGGGGTGTCGCCGCCGACCAGGACCGGTTTTTTCCATTCGTCGATGTAGGTCAGGATCGCTGCCTGCTTGCCGGCCATCCAGGTTGCCGGGGTCCACAGGTATGGGGTCAGTTCCAGGCCGAGGTTGGCCTTCTCGTCATATTTGCCGGCGGTGATCTGCTTGCGCGCGGTGGTCAGTTCGCCGGTTTTCGGGTCCTTGAGCAGCAGGGACACGCCGATCACGTTCTGCGGCTTGACGTTGTAGCCGTACTTCGGATCGGACGCGACCATGCGCACCAGCTCTTCGGAAGCGGCGGTCATCACGTAGACCTCGATGCCGTTCTCCATCAGCTTGTTGTACAGCTCTTGCTGGCCGGTGAAGATTTTCGGCGGGTTGACGTCGAGCTTCTTGACCACGTCGCCTTCGTAGTAGGTCGCCGGCACCGGTTTGCCCGAAGCCATCATCTCGTCGACGTAGCCCTTGAGTTCCTTGAGGGTGAAGCCGGAGAACACCTGGGCGACCCATGGGTAGCAGACCATGTCGTCGACTTCGCAGAGACGGTAGTAGTAGCTGAACAGGCTTTCCTTGTGGTCGGCGGTGTCCTTGAACGGAATGAGTTTCAGGGAGGGATCGAGTTTGTCGCGGGTGATCAGGCCCTTGTTTTCCATGAACGGCAGCAACGACTCTTCGAGGTCGTAGCGGTAACTGGTGTTGTCCATGTCGAACACCGCGTAGTTACCCTTGTTGGCGTTGGCCGCGATCATCGCGTCCAGCGCCTTGGCCTGATCGGCGGGCCAGTGCTTCAGGTCCGTGGCGAAGGCCTGGCTGGCAAGGCCGAGGCACAGTGCAGCAGCGAGCAGTTTCGGTGCGAACTTCATCTGCAGATCTCCCTGATTCAAAGAGATCAACGCTAGCAAATCAGTGTGACAGTCCTCGTCTGTCAGCGACCGCCAACACGCCTATCGCGCCAATTGCATCCCGAGAGCGACATGCGCTTATTCCCAAAACGACAGTTTCAAGACGTTTTCGGTATTAATTCATTGGAAATCAAGCTGTTAGGCTTGCCGGTTCGCAGCTGCCCCGCAAGGCAGCTGGCACATGTCTAATGGGAGTTCCAATGAATCTGCCGCTGATTCTCAATCTGTTGGTGTTCCTCGCCCTGCTCCTGGGCCTGGCACAAACCCGCCTCACCAACTGGAGCCTGGCCAGGAAAGTCCTGCTCGCGCTGGTACTCGGCGTGGTGTTCGGTGTCGCGCTGCACACCATTTACGGCACCGGCAACCCGGTGCTGAAGGCGTCGATCGGCTGGTTCGATCTGGTGGGCAACGGTTATGTGCAGTTGCTGCAAATGATCGTCATCCCGCTGGTGTTCGCCTCGATCCTCAGCGCCGTGGCCCGCCTGCACAACGCATCATCGCTGGGCAAAATCAGTTTCCTGACCATCGGCACCCTGCTGTTCACCACCGCCATCGCGGCGCTGATCGGCATCGGCCTGACCAACCTGTTCGGCCTGACCGCCGAAGGCCTGGTGGCCGGCACCCAGGAAATGGCCCGCCTGCAAACCATCCAGACCGACTATGCGGGCAAGGTCGCCGACCTGAATGTGCCGCAATTGCTGCTGTCGTTCATCCCGCAAAACCCGTTCGCCGACCTGGCGCGGGCCAAGCCGACGTCGATCATCAGCGTGGTGATCTTCGCCGCCTTCCTCGGCGTCGCAGCCCTGCAACTGCTGAAGGACGACGCAGAAAAAGGTCAGAAAGTGATCAACGCCATCGACACCCTGCAAGCCTGGGTGATGCGTCTGGTGCGCCTGGTGATGAAGCTGACCCCGTACGGCGTGCTGGCGCTGATGACCAAGGTGGTGGCGGGCTCGAACCTGCAGGACATCATCAAGCTCGGCAGTTTCGTGGTGGTGTCCTACATCGGCCTGGGCCTGATGTTCGTGGTCCACGGCCTGCTGGTGTCCGCCGCCGGGATCAACCCGCTGCGCTTCTTCCGCAAGATCTGGCCGGTGCTGACTTTCGCCTTCACCAGCCGTTCGAGCGCCGCGACCATTCCGTTGAGCATCGAAGCGCAGACCAGCCGCCTGGGCATTCCACAGGCCATCGCCAGTTTCGCCGCCTCGTTCGGCGCGACCATCGGCCAGAACGGTTGCGCCGGCTTGTACCCGGCAATGCTCGCGGTGATGGTGGCGCCCACTGTCGGCATCAACCCGCTGGACCCGCTGTGGATCGCGACGCTGGTGGCGATTGTGACCTTGAGTTCGGCCGGGGTGGCCGGTGTGGGTGGCGGTGCGACCTTCGCCGCACTGATCGTGTTACCGGCGATGGGCTTGCCGGTGTCACTGGTGGCGTTGCTGATTTCGGTTGAGCCGCTGATCGATATGGGGCGCACGGCGTTGAACGTGAGCGGTTCGATCACCGCCGGTGCAATTGCCAGCCAGGCGATGCAGCAGACGGATAAGGCGCTGTTGGAGGCGGATGAGCATTCCGCTTTGGCGCACGCTTAAGTCTTTCAGCGACTGAGCGGGCCCTTCGCGGGCAAGCCCGCTCCCACAGGGATCTTCGGTGTTCACACGATTTGTGATTCACCTTAAACACTGTGGGAGCTGGCTTGCCAGCGATGCTTTTAAGCCCTTTCCCAGACTTCGAAGTTGTACGCCGGCTTGTCACCTTCCGCCGGATTCGGAACATTCGACACCAGTTTCCACTGTTGCTGATCAAACTCCGGAAACCACGCATCCCCTTCCGGGCTCAGCGCCACGCGGGTCAGGTACAGGCGATCGGCCTGGGCCAACCCTTGCGCATACAACTGCGCGCCGCCAATCAGCATCAGCTCATCGACGCCCTGCGCCTTCGCCCATTCTTCGGCGCGGGCCACGGCGGCTTCCAGCGACGGGTAGACCTCGGCGCCTTCGAGCAGCAGACCGGCCTGACGGCTGACCACGATGTTCAAGCGGCCCGGCAGCGGGCGGCCGAGGGAATCCCAGGTCTTGCGACCCATGATGATCGGCTTGCCCAGGGTGGTGGCCTTGAAGTATTTGAAGTCCCCCGGCAGGTGCCAGGGCATGCTGTTGTCGACGCCGATCACGCGGTTTTCACCGAGGGCCGCGATCAGGCTGAGGGGGAGTGATTTA
Source organism: Pseudomonas sp. C1C7 (assembly GCF_013359595.1). Lineage (GTDB taxonomy): Bacteria > Pseudomonadota > Gammaproteobacteria > Pseudomonadales > Pseudomonadaceae > Aquipseudomonas. The sequence continues at coordinate 151,304 of NZ_JABFMP010000008.1, forward strand.
GTCATGCCGGCGAGGATACCAGAGGCGTCCGTACCCCGATAAGCGCCACAGCGGTTATGCTCACAGCTCAATTAAGCGACGGGATGCCGCGTGACTGAACTCAATAACCTCTGGCTCACGGAAACCATTCGCCTGCGCGAAGAGCACGCAGGTCCCCTGGAAGATCTGGAAGCCAATCGCCTGGCCCGCAGCGCCGGCGGCGATCTGCCGACCCGCATTCAACGCCGGGCCCTGTGGCTGGCCGAGCGGGATGGCTTGAGCTGTGCGCTCACCCATTGGCTGCAAGGGGCGCGGCTGGCGCTGCTCGTGCTGGCGGTGCTGGCGGTGGTCAGCGGCGCCGGCCTGGCGTTTGCCGCCCTGGGCGACGGGCAGACGCCGGTCAATGTGTTCTGGGCCCTGGGCAGCCTGCTCGGGCTCAATCTGGTTCTGCTGTTGAGCTGGGCTTGCGGCCTGCTGTTCGCCGGCGAGCACGGCGCCAGCCTCGGCCGCTTGTGGCTGTGGCTCAGCGAAAAACTCGCCCGGGACGCCAAGGCCGCACAACTGGCCCCTGCGTTGCTCCTGATGCTGCAACGGCAGAAACTCAATCGCTGGGCCATCGGCATTCTGGTCAACGGCTTGTGGTTGCTGGCGATGCTCAGCGCGCTGGTGATGCTGCTGACGTTGATGGCCACCCGGCGCTACGGTTTCGTCTGGGAAACCACCATCCTCGGCGGCGACACCTTCGTCGCCCTGACCCAAGGCCTCGGCGCCCTGCCGTCCCTGTTCGGCTTAAGCGTGCCCACGACCGAGATGATCCGCGCCAGTGGCGACGCCGCGCTGAATATCGAAAGCGCACGGCAAGCCTGGGCCGGGTGGCTGGTGGGTGTGCTGCTGGTGTACGGCGTGCTGCCGCGCCTGCTGCTCGCGCTGTTTTGCCTGTGGCGCTGGAAGTCCGGCAAGGCGGCCTTGCACCTGGACCTGAACTTGCCCGGCTACGCGCAACTGCGTGAACGACTGATGCCCACCAGCGAACGCCTGGGCATCAGCGATGCGGCGCCCGAGCAGCTTCATCGGGTGGAAAGCGGCGTCAGCGAGGCCCAAGCCGATGGCGCGCTGCTGGTGGCCATCGAGCTGGACGATCAGCGCCCGTGGCCGCCGCAGTTGCCGAAAAACGTCAGCAACGCCGGCGTTCTCGACAGCCGCGAATCACGGCATAGACTGCTCGAGCAACTGAGCCGCTTCCCTCCGGCCCGACTGGCCATCGCCTGCGATCCCCAGCGCTCGCCGGATCGCGGCAGCCTTGCCTTGATCGCCGAACTGGCCCGCAGCGCCGCGGCCACCCGGGTCTGGCTGCTGCAGGCGCCGCCCGGCGAAGCGCTGGATGCTGACCGCCTCGGCGACTGGCATGCGGCGCTGCAACAGCTGGACATTCCATTCGCCGATAGCGGGCCGCTGAACTGGCTGGAGAGCGGTCATGACTGATGGCAAAAACGCGCCGCTGAAACTGGCCGTGGTCGGCCACACCAACGTCGGCAAAACCTCCCTGCTGCGCACCCTGACCCGCGACGTCGGCTTTGGCGAAGTCTCCCATCGCCCCAGTACCACGCGGCATGTCGAGGGTGCGCGGCTGTCGGTGAACGGCGAGCCGTTGCTCGATCTGTTCGACACGCCGGGCCTTGAAGACGCCATCGCCCTGCTCGAATACCTCGAGCGCGTGGAACGTCCTGGCGAACGCCTTGATGGCCCGGCTCGACTGGCGCGCTTCCTCGATGGCAGCGAGGCGCGGCAGCGCTTCGAACAGGAAGCCAAGGTGCTGCGCCAGTTGCTCACCTGCGATGCCGGTCTCTACGTGATCGATGCCCGCGAACCGGTGCTGGCCAAGTACCGCGATGAGCTGGAAGTGCTGGCCAGCTGCGGCAAACCACTGCTGCCGGTACTGAATTTCGTCAGCAGCGCCAACCACCGCGAACCAGCCTGGCGTGAAGCCCTGGCGCGACTCGGCCTGCATGCGCTGGTGCGTTTCGACAGCGTGGCGCCGCCGGAGGATGGCGAACGTCGACTCTATGAAAGCCTCGCGCTCTTGCTCGAACACGCGCGGCCACAACTGGAGCGGCTGATTGCCGATCAACAGGCGCAACGCCAGGCGCGTCATCAGAGTGCCGGGCGATTGATCGCGGAACTGCTGATCGACTGCGCGGCATGCCGGCGCAGCGTGGCCAGCGAGGCCGAGCAGGAACAGCAGGCCATCAGCGAACTGCGCCAGGCCGTGCGCCAGCGGGAACAGCGCTGTGTCGAAGCCCTGCTCAAGCTCTACGCCTTCCGCCCGCAGGACGCGGCCGCCAGCGATTTGCCGCTGCTCGACGGGCGTTGGGGCGATGATCTGTTCAATCCGGAAACCCTCAAGCAATTGGGCGTGCGGGTTGGCGGCGGGATTGCAGCGGGTGCGGCGGCCGGGGCGGGTGTGGATTTGCTGGTGGGCGGTTTGACCCTCGGTGCTGCTGCACTGGCGGGTGCCATTGCCGGCGGTGCGCTGCAAACAGCGCGCAGTTATGGCAGCCGGTTGCTGGGCAAGATCAAGGGCCAGCGCGAGTTGACGGTCGATGACAGTGTGTTGCGATTGTTGGCGTTGCGCCAACGGCAGTTGCTGCAAGCACTGGAAGCCCGTGGGCATGCGGCGATGGAGAGCATTCAGGTGGCGACGCCCCAGGACAAATCCTGGCGCGAGGGCAAGTTGCCAGAAGCCTTGAACCGAGCGCGAGCGCATCCACAGTGGTCGTCACTCAACGGACAGGCGAAATTGAATCAGGCGGAGCGGCAGGAGCAGGTTGAGGTGTTGGCGCAGCAGTTGTAGCCGTCGAGAAATGTGTTGTTCTGGCCGGCCTCTTCGCGAGCAAGCCCGCACACATTTGACCTTCAGTGAGTCCAAATGTTGGGTTCAACGCAGAACCAATGTGGGAGCGGGCTTGCTCGCGAAAGCAGCCAATCGGTGCAAGGGTTTTACGCCGCCAGCAACCGCAATGCCTTTTCCTTCAAAAGCCCCATATCCATCACTGGCACATGCATCTCCTTGGCCAGCTCATCCCACTGACGCATGCGCAAACTTACTGCGCACAGCGGGTCCTGCTCGAAAGCATCCGCTTCGGCCTCAGTCATCACCCCGCCCTGATATTCCAGGGTTCGGCGGCTGGCTTCGCTCAGGCGCTGGTAATAGCCCGGCTCCCTGAGCGTCAGGTAACGCTTGGCCTGAACGTGGTACTCCACCAGACGCGCCATGCGTTCACTGAAACCCGCGCTACGCAGGTAGTCGGCGCCCAGCCGTTCATGGCTGACCACGCCATACCCGCCCATGTTTTCCGCGTCTTCGGCGCATATATGGCCGATGTCGTGGAAGAACGCGGCGAGCACCACTTCGTCGTCGAAGCCTTCGGCCATGGCGCATTGCGCGGCCTGGGACATGTGCTCGATCTGCGATACCGGCTCGCCGATGTAATCGGCCTCGCCAAAGCGTTCGTACAGGGCGAATACTTTGGCGACGGTTTGTTCGTTGGGGCTCATCAGAAGTCTCTCGATGAAGTGGGATTTGCGTTGAAGGGTAGACCGCTTTCGCGGGCAAGCCCGCTCCCACAGGTTATGTGGGAGCAGGCTTGCCCGCGATGAGGCCCTATAAACCTACAAAGATTTACTTGGCCGCCACTTTCTCGGACTTGCCGTCATAGCGCTTGCGCCACTCGGTCAGGATCTCGTCGCGATTCTTCGAGGCCCAGGCAAAGTCGTTCTTGATCAGGCGCTGCTCGTAATCGGCCGGCAATTCGGTCTGCGGTTTGGCGATGCCCGGCTGGGCGAGTACGGCGAAGTTTTCCTTGTACAGCTCCATTGCCTGCGGGCTGGCCGAGAAGTCGGCGAGTTTCTTCGCCGCTTCTTCATGGGCGGTGCCCTTGATCACGGCAGTCGCTTCGATCTCCCAGCCCAGGCCTTCCTTCGGCAGGATGATGTCCAGTGGCGCGCCCTGGCGCTTCAACTGCACGGCCGGGTATTCGAAGGAAATACCGATCGGGAATTCGCCCGCCGCCGCCAGCTTGCACGGCTTGGAGCCGGAGTGAACGTACTGGCCGATGTTCTGGTGCAGGTCGTCCATGTACTGCCAGCCCTGCTTCTCGCCGAAGGTCTGCAGCCAGGCGCTGACGTCGAGGAAACCGGTGCCGGACGAGGCCGGGTTCGGCATGACGATCTTGCCCTTGTACTCAGGCTTGGTCAGGTCTTGCCAGCTCACCGGCTTGGTCAGGCCCTGTTTCTCGGCTTCGACGGTGTTGAAGCAGATGGTCGCCGCCCAGACGTCCATGCCGACCCAGGCTGGCGGGTTGGCGGCGTCGCGGTAGTTGCCGCCGATCTTGCCCAGGTCCTTCGGTGCGTAGCTTTGCAGCATGCCTTGCTGGTCGAGGATCGCCAGGCTCGAAGCGGCCAGGCCCCACACCGCGTCAGCCTGCGGACGCTCTTTTTCTGCCAGCAGCTTGGCGGTGATGATGCCGGTGGAATCGCGTACCCATTTGATCTCGACGTCCGGGTTGGCTTTCTCGAAGGCTTCCTTGTAGGTCTTCAGCTGTTCGGCTTCGAGGGCGGTGTAGACCGTCAACTCGGTTTTCGCCGCGAAGGCGTTCAGGCTGAAAGCGGTGAGGACAGCAGCGGCCAGGGCCATAGGCTTGAACATGATCTTTTCCTGTTATTGAGTTGAGGACGCTTTGGGTTGGGTGTGCAGCGAATCAATGACCGGGCGCGGTCTGCCGCCAGGCCTGGGAGCGGCGCAGCAAGCCGCGCGAAGCCCCGGCCAGCAGCAGGGACACGCCCGCCGAGGTGAATAGAATCAGGGTCGACATCGCGGCCGCGCCGCCGACGTTGCCGGCGTCGTCCATGTTCAGCACCGCCACCGCCGCGAGGATGGTGTCGGGGCTGTAGAGGAAGATCGCCGCCGAGACGGTGGTCATGGCCGAGACGAACAGGTAGCGCACGATGTCCAGCAGCGCCGGCAGGCAGATCGGCACGGTGACCCGCAGGTAGTGTCGATACAGCGGTGCCTTGAGCGACAGCGCGGCGGCTTCGAACTCCGCGTCGAGTTGGCGCAGGGCCGTGGTGGCAGTCATCTGCGCGGTGGTCAGATAGTGAGCGATGGTGCAGACCACCAGCAGGGTCATGCTCCCGTAGAACACGTGCAGCGGGTTGCCGGTGAGGTTGAAGAAGAAGACGTAACCCAGACCGAGCACCAGCCCCGGCACCGCCATCGGCACGAAGCTGAGCATGCGCAGCGCAAGGTTCAGGCCGCGCTGGCCCCTGGTTTTCTCCATCAGGTACGCCCCGGTGAAGATCAACGCGCTGCCGATCAACGCCGTGTACAAGGCCATCTTCACGCTGTTGCCGTAGGCCAGCCAGCCACCGCCGGCGGTATCGTTGAACTGGTAATGGTTCAGCGACAGCGACAGGTTGTAGGGCCAGAATTTGACCAGCGACGAGAACACCGCCATGCCGAACACCAGCAGCAATGCGGCGCTGATCAGCAGCACGATCGCCATGTAGCAACCGTCACGCAGTTTCGATGGCGCCGGCTTGTAGACCTGCGCCCGACCGCTCATGGAGTCGCCATGACGGCGACGCAGCCAGGCATCGACACCGAAGCTGAACAGCGCCGGCAGCAGCAACACCATGCCGATCAAGGCACCGCGTCCGAACTGCTGCTGACCGACCACGGCCTTGTAGGCTTCCAGCGCCAGCACTTGGTAGTCGCCACCCACGACCACCGGCACGCCGAAGTCGGTGATGGTCAGGGTGAAGACCAGGCAGAACGCGGCGAACACCGCCTGACGGGTGGCCGGCCAGGTGATGCTGCGAAAGGCCTTGGCTGGACTGGCACCCATGCTGGACGCGGCATCGAACAGGCGCGCATCCGCCAGGGACAGGGCTGACAGCAGAATCATCAGAGCGTGCGGGAAGGTGTAGATGACCTCGCCCAAAACGATGCCCCAGAAGCCGTAGATGTTGTCCGACAGCAGTCCGCGCAACATGCCCTGGTTACCGAACAGGTAAACCAGCGCAATGCCCGGCAGCATCGACGGCGCCATCAACGGCAGCAGCGAGATGCCGCGCCAGATGCCTTTGCCCGGAATCAACGTGCGTTGCAGGGCGTAGGCAAACAGGTAGGCCAGCGGTACGACGATGGCCGCGACGCTGAGGGAAACCTTCAGACTGTTGCCCAGCAGCCAGTGGAAGTTGGCACTGGTCACCAGCTCGCGAGCAGCGGCCAGGCCGCCGCCCTGCCCGGCTTCGGCGCTGAAGCCGCGCCAGAAGATCGCCAGCAGCGGCATCAACACGGCGACACCGAGCAGCACCAGCAACAGGACCTTGCCGCCGACCACGAAAATCCGGTCGCCGATCTCGGCACGGGACACCTGTCGTACCTGCTTGCGCGGCATCGGCAGCGCGATGTTCGCGCTCATCAGGCAAACACCTGCAGGCTGCGTGGCGGCAAAGCCACCATGATCTGCTGCGCGCCCAGGCGCGGCATGGCTTCCGGCGCCAGCTCAGCTAGCAGGGCGTGGCCCGGCAAATGATCCAGCTCGAAGCTCATGCGGCAGCGGTTGCCGAGGAAGGTGATCTCGCGAACCTTGGCCGGGAACAGGTTTTCCTCGTGCACCAGCGGATTGACGTTGATCGCTTCCGGACGGCAGAACAGACGGCCCGAAGCGGTCTTGGCGCTGCCGTCGGCCAGGCGCATGTTCATCCCGCCGACCCGGGCATGGCTGTCGCTGCCGCTGTCGAACGGCAGCCAGTTGCCCTGGCCGACGAACTCCGCCACGAACGGTGTGGCCGGACGGTTGTAGATTTCCTGCGGGGTGGCGTACTGCTCGACCTTGCCGTTGTTCATCACGGCGATGCGGTCGGCCATCAGCATGGCCTCGTCCTGGTTGTGGGTGACCATCAGGGTGGTGATGCCCAGTTCCCGTTGCAGCTGGCGCAGCTCGGTGCACAGGTGCTCGCGCACGCGGGCGTCGAGCGCGGACATCGGCTCATCGAGCAAGAGCAATGACGGCGCGGGCGCCAATGCCCGGGCCAATGCGACCCGTTGCTGCTGACCGCCAGACAATTGGCCGGGATACTTTTTCTCACTGCCGCCGAGGCCCACCAGTTCGAGCATCTGCCCGACGCGCTGGCGCACTTCGTCACGACTGGCGTTGGCCAGGCCGTAGGCAATGTTCGCTTCGACCGTGAGGTTGGGAAACAGCGCGTAGGACTGGAACAGAATGCCGTAGTCCCGCGCTTGAGGCGAGAGGTGGGAAACGTCGCGCTCGCCCAGGTACAACTCGCCGCTGTCCTGCTTTTCCAGACCGGCGATGCAGCGCAGCAAGGTGGTCTTGCCACACCCCGAAGGGCCGAGCAGGCACACCAGCTCACCGGCCGCCACGTCGAGGGACACGTTTTCCAGCGCGGTGAAGGCACCGAAACGCTTGTGCACGCCGCGCACTTTCATGGGCGCGCCGGGATTGGTCAGGGCGGTGGCGATCGAGTTGTTCATGGACAGGCCTCATCTAACAGATGCAGGCCATCCTAGAGTTGTAATGCGTCCGTCATATGGCAGTAAGGCAAAAACGGCCGATAGTCGTATTCGGGATTTTTGGTTGAGCCTTAAAGTTTTGTGGTGTTGGGCCTGGCCTCTTCGCGAGCAGTCACAGCAACTCTCAGGCCGGCGACATTTCCTGCGCCACGCCAAGAAACGCCGCCGGCAAGCGTGCGTTTTTTCGCTCCTTGAGGCAGTACAGATATTCCGGCAACAAGGGCGCATTTTCGATGGTCAGCACCCGCAGTTGTGGGTCATGGGGCACTTCCTGACGGGCGATGAGGCTGATGCCGATATTGCGCAGCACCGCCTCCCGGATCGACTCGCGACTGCCAATCTCCAACAGTGGCCCCAGACTCACCCCGGCACCTGCCAGCAATTCTTCGGTCATGCGCCGGGTGGTCGAGCCCGGCTCGCGCATCAACAGGGTATGCCCGGCCAGCGCGCTGAGCGGCACATGATCGTGAGCGGCCAGCGGATGGTTGCGATGCACCGCCAGCACCAGCGGGTCGCTGCCGAGCACCCGTCGAATCAACCGCGCATCCTCCAGCAACTGCGAGGACGCCGCGACATCGACCCGGTATTCCTCCAACGCTTCGAGCACCTGCTGGGAGTTGCCGATTTCCACCGACACTTCCACCTGCGGCAGTCGCTCACGAAAGGTCTTCACCAGGTCGAGGATGTAATACGGCGCCGTGGCGGCGATGCGCAACGTGCCCTGGACCTGCCCGCTGTTGCGCAGGAAAAACTCGATGTCGGCTTCCTGTTGCATCAGCGCCTTGACCATCGGCAGCAGTCGCGCGCCCTCTTCGCTGACACTCAGGCGACGACCGCCGCGGTAAAACAGCTCCACCGCGTAATGGCTTTCCAGATGGCGGATCTGGGTCGTCACCGTGGGCTGGCTCAGGCCGAGCTTCTTCGCTGCCAGGGTAATGCTGCCCAGGCGGGCAACCATGTAAAACGCCTTCAGCTCGGCACTCAGCACAACCTTCCCTCTTCGTCTATTTGCGCAACAGGCGCAAACCGTTGAACACCACCAGCAGGCTCACGCCCATGTCGGCGAACACTGCCATCCACATGGTAGCGACCCCGGCGAAGGTTACCCCAAGAAAGATCGCCTTGATGACCAGCGCCAGGGCAATGTTCTGCTTGAGGATGGCCGAGGTGTCCCGCGACAGACGAATGAAGGTCGGGATCTTGCGCAGATCGTCGTCCATCAGGGCGACATCGGCGGTTTCGATGGCGGTATCGGTGCCGGCGGCAGCCATGGCGAAACCGATCTCGGAACGGGCCAGCGCCGGGGCGTCGTTGATGCCGTCGCCGACCATGCCGACGCTGTGGCCCTGTGCATAAAGGTCTTCGATGGCTTGCAGCTTGTCGCTCGGCAACAGGTCACCCCGGGCCTGGTCGATGCCGACCTGCGCCGCAATCGCCTGGGCGGTGTGGACGTTATCGCCGGTGAGCATCAGGGTTTTCACGCCCAGTTCGTGCAATTGGCCGATGGCCTCGCGGCTGGATTCCTTGACCGTGTCCGCCACGGCGAACAGCGCCAGCGGGCCGGACTGATCGAGCAGCAGCACCACGGACTTGCCCTGTTTCTCCAGCGCGAACAGCTTCTCTTCCAGTTGCGACGAGCACAGGCCCAACTCTTCCACCAGCCGGTGGTTGCCCAAATGATAGGTCTGGCCGTTGATATCGCCGCGAACACCACGACCGCCCAGCGCCTCGAAGTTATCCACAGTCAGCCGCGCGAGGTTTTTATCCACAGCAGCGTTAGCGATGGCCAGCGACACCGGGTGATCGGAACGCCCGGCCAGCGCGGCCGCCACTGCCGGGGCCGTGGCCTCGGCGGTGGGGTCGAGGGACAGGTAATCGGTCTGCACCGGTTTGCCGTGGGTGATGGTCCCGGTCTTGTCCAACGCCAGATAGTCGAGCTTGAAACCGCCCTCCAGGTACACGCCGCCCTTGACCAGAATGCCCTTGCGCGCCGCCGCCGCGAGACCGCTGACGATGGTCACCGGCGTGGAGATCACCAGCGCGCAAGGACAGGCAACCACCAGCAGCACCAGCGCACGGTAGATCCAGTCGAACCAGGCGGCGCCCATGAACAGCGGCGGGATCACTGCGACCGCCAAGGCGAGGATAAACACCGCGGGCGTGTAGATTTTCGAGAACTGGTCGACGAAGCGCTGGGTCGGTGCCCGCGCGCCCTGGGCCTGTTCCACGGCGTGGATGATTCGCGCCAGGGTCGAGTTGTTCGCCGCGGCGGTCACTGCGTATTCCAGGGAGCCGGCCTGATTGATGGTCCCGGCGAACACCTTGTCGCCGACGGTTTTCTCCACCGGCAGGCTTTCCCCGGTGATTGGCGCCTGGTCGATGGTCGAACTGCCGCTGACCACTTCACCGTCCAGCGCGATGCGCTCACCGGGTTTTACCCGCACCCGCGCACCCAGTTCGACGCTTTTCACCTCCTGTTCGACCCAACTGCCATCGGCCTGCAATACCGTGGCCTGCTCCGGCGTCATCTGCATCAATCCGCTGATCGCATTGCGCGCGCGATCCAGGGAGCGGGCCTCGATCAATTCCGCCACGGTGAACAGGAACATCACCATCGCCGCTTCCGGCCACTGGCCGATCAGCACCGCGCCTGTTACAGCGATGCTCATCAGCGCGTTGATGTTCAGATTGAAATTTTTCAGGGCAATCCAGCCCTTTTTGTAGGTACCCAGGCCGCCGCTGAGGATCGACACCAGAGCGATGATCGCCACGACCCAGTTCGGCGCGGCGCTTGTGAAGTGGATCACTTCTGCCAGCAAGGCAGTGACGCCGGACAGCGCCAGGGGCCACCAGTGTTTCTTTTCAGGTTTGGGTGCCGGTGCCTCGACGCCCTCTTCCAGCGCTTCGGCCTGCATGCCCAGGGACTGGATGGCCTCGATGATCGGCGCGGTGCCGGGCAGGTTATGGGTCACGCCCAGCACCCGGTTAATCAGATTGAACTCCAGCTGCTGAACGCCGGTCAGTTTTCCTAGCTTGTTCTGAATCAGCGTCTGTTCGGTGGGGCAATCCATTGCCTCGATGCGAAAACTGCTGTGTCGCGCATCGGCACTCGGCGTTTCGCTCAACCGGACCAGCGCCGGAGCTGCAACCTTCGAGGAACAGCAGGAATCACCGCCGTGGGAGTGTTTGTGCACAGGCTGCAGTTTGTGACTGTGATCGTGCCCGTCGCCGGGTTTGTGAATATGCAGGGAATCGCTCATTGGGTTGCGTCCATAAGAGTACCTGTTGCCAAGTAAAGACCCTGTAGCGACTATAGGGTCAAGCACCCTTTTTGGAGATCATCGTCATGAAGATCGGAGAGTTGGCGAAACTGACGGATTGCGCGGTAGAGACCATCCGTTACTACGAGCGCGAAAGCCTGCTACCGGAACCGGCACGCAGCGACGGCAACTACCGCGTCTACACCCAGGCCCACGCCGAACGCCTGACCTTCATCCGCAATTGCCGCACCCTGGACATGACCCTGGAAGAGATCCGCAGCCTGCTGGCCTTTCGCGACAGTCCGCAGGACCAGTGCGAAAGCGTCAACGCACTGATCGACGAGCACATTCACCATGTGAAAGCGCGGATTGATGGGCTGATGGCGCTGCAGACACAGTTGATCGACCTGCGCCAACGTTGTGGCGAAGGGCCGGACATCGATCAATGCGGGATTTTGCAGCGGTTGGAAGTGAGTGGCGGGGTGGTGGCGACGGAGGTTGAACACTCGCACGTGGGCAGAAGCCACGGCCACTAAGAACTCCCCAAAACACTGTAGGAGCTGCCGAAGGCTGCGATCTTTTGACTTTGATTTTCAAGATCAAAAGATCGCAGCCTTCGGCAGTTCCTACATTTTGATTGGGGCTTGGCGTCAGACCGCCATCGGCGCGGTCATTGGCGCATGGTGCTCGTAGCCTTCCAGCGTGAAGTCGCTCGGCTCCACCAGCTCCAGCCACTCCGGCTGATACACACCGGTCTTGGCAAACTCCGGCACACGATCATTGATCACCAGCTTCGGCGCCGGCAATGGCTCGCGCTTGAGCTGTTCGTTGAGCATGTCCAGGTGGTTTTCGTAGACGTGGGCGTCACCGATGAAATAGGTGAACCAGCGCGGCGTGTAGCCGGTCAGGCGGCCGATCAGGCTCAGCAGCGCAGCGCCTTCGGTGAGGTTGAACGGCGTGCCCAGGCCCAGGTCGTTGGAACGGATGTAGAGCGTGAGAGAAATCTCTTTGGTCTCGACGTTCGGGTGGAACTGGTACAGCAGGTGGCACGGCGGCAGGGCCATTTCATCGAGCTGGGCGCAGTTCCAGCCGTGGAACAGGATGCGGCGGCTGCCCGGGTCCTTGATGATGGTGTCGACGCACTGGCGCACCTGATCGATGGCCTTGTACAGCACCACATACGCCTTACCGTCTTCCTCGCCTTCGGCGATCTGACGATAGCCTTGTTCCAGGGTCTGCTGGATGGCGGCCGGGTTGCTCAGCGGGATCTGCTTGTACGCCGGCCATTTGCGCCATTGCACGCCGTAGATTTCGCCGAGGTCGTCCACGCCCTGACGGAACGGGTTGCCCAGCCACTGGGCGTTTTCGTTGGCGTTCTGGTCCCAGACCTTGCAGCCCAGCGCACGGAATTCGGCTGCGTTGTTCACGCCACGCAGAAAACCGCACATCTCGCCGATGGCTGATTTGAAGGCCAGCTTGCGGGTGGTGATCGCCGGGAAACCTTCCTGCAGGTCATAGCGCAGCATCGCGCCGGGAAAGCTGATGGTGTTCACGCCAGTACGGTTGGCCTGTTTGGTGCCGTTCTTGATGACGTGGGCGACCAGTTCGAGATATTGCTTCATGAGTTACCTGTGTCCTTGAACCCGCAGCTTTCGCTGCGGGGTTCGAATTTATACGGCTGCCGCGGGCGTCGCCGGTGCACGGTGATAGGCCAGCCAGATCAGCAACAGACCGCCGAGGATCATCGGCACGCACAGCACCTGACCCATGGTCAGCCAGTTCCAGGCCAGGTAGCCCAGCTGTGCGTCCGGTACACGGACGAATTCGACGATGAAACGGAAGATGCCGTAGAACAGCGCGAACATGCCGGACACCGCCATGGTCGGCCGTGGCTTGCGGGAGAAGATCCACAGGATCAGGAACAGCGCCACGCCTTCGAGCGCGAACTGATACAGCTGCGACGGGTGACGCGCCAGTTGTGCCGGGTCGCTGAATGGCGGGAAGACCATCGCCCACGGCACATCGGTCGGCTTGCCCCACAGCTCGGCGTTGATGAAGTTGCCGATACGCCCGGCGCCCAGACCGATCGGCACCATCGGTGCAACGAAGTCCATCAGCTGGAAGAACGACTTGTTGTTCTTCTTGCCGAACCACAACGCCGCCAGCATCACGCCGATGAAACCACCGTGGAACGACATGCCGCCCTTCCAGACCTCGAAGATCAGCGTCGGGTTGGCCAGGTACGCATGCAGATCGTAAAACAGCACATAACCCAGGCGTCCGCCGACGATCACCCCCATCGACATCCAGAACACCATGTCGGAGAGCTTTTCCTTGGTCCAGGTCGGATCGAAGCGGTTCAGGCGGCGGGAGGCCAGCAGCCAGGCACCACCGATGCCGATCAGGTACATCAACCCGTACCAGTGGATTTTCAGCGGACCGATGGCCAGGGCCACCGGATCGATCTGCGGGTAAGGCAGCATTGCGACTCCTTAAAAGCGTTCAAATCTTCAAAATGCCCGGGCGACGCTGCCACCCGAGGATTAAGCCAGGATTGCGCCGTGCGTCAAAACAGGAAACTCAAGCCGACGCAGAACAGCAAAGCGGCAAACAGCCGTTTCAGCAACTTCGGCGACAGCCTGTGCGCCAGTCGCGCGCCGATGCGGGCAAACACCATGCTGGTCAGGGCGATGCCCAGCAACGCCGGCAAATAAACAAAACCGAGACTATGGGCCGGCAACAGCGGATCGTGCCAGCCCAGAATCATGAAACTTAATGCACTTGCAAAAGCGATCGGCAGGCCGCAGGCCGACGAAGTCGCCACCGCCTGCTGCATCGGCACGCTGCGCCAGGTCAGGAACGGCACGGTCAGCGAGCCGCCGCCGATCCCGAAAATCGCCGAAGCCCAGCCGATCACACTGCCGGCCACGGTCAGACCGAGTTTGCCCGGCACCGTTCGACTGGCCTTGGGCTTGACGTCCAGCGCCAGCTGCGCGGCGATCACCAGGGCGAACACACCGATGATCTTTTGCAGGTTGGGCCCGGAAATCGCTTCGGCGGTCAGGGCGCCGAATCCGGCGCCGATCAGGATGCCCACGGTCATCCACAGGAAGATCGGCCAGCGCACGGCGCCACGCCGGTGGTGCTCGCGCACGGCGTTGACCGAGGTGAAGATGATGGTCGCCAGCGAAGTACCGACCGCGAGGTGGGTCAGGATCGACTGGTCGAAACCCTGAAGGGTAAAGCTGTACACCAGCACCGGAACGATGATGATCCCGCCGCCCACGCCAAACAGCCCGGCCAGCACCCCGGCACAGGCGCCAAGCGCCAGATAGAGCACAAATTCCATGCTGTTTGCCCACCCATCCCCAAAACCGGAGCGGCATGGTAACGGATGCATGGCCTCGGGCTCCACTGGATGGCGATGGATACCCGCACGATGACTGCGTAGAGTGGGCAAAAAACACACAAGGACCACCTTATGTGCCTGATTGTTTTTGCCTGGCGACCGGGTCATGCCCAGCCGCTGATCGTGGCGGCCAACCGCGACGAGTTCTATGCCCGCCCGACCCTGCCGCTGGCGCAATGGCCGGAATCGCCGCAGGTCTACGCCGGCCGTGACCTGGAGGCCGGCGGCACCTGGCTTGGCGTCGGCACGAACGGGAGGTTTGCCGCGCTGACCAATATTCGTGACCCCCAGCGGCCTGCCGGGCGCAAATCACGGGGTGAGCTGGTAGCGCGATTCCTCACCGGTGACGTACCTATTGACGACTATTTGAGCGAAGTTGTCGCACGTTCGGCGGAATATGGCGGATTCAACCTGCTGGTGGGTAATAACCATGAGCTCTGGCACTTCAATGCCCGGGAGTCGGAAGCGGTGATGCTGCGGGCGGGGGTTTATGGCCTTTCAAACGCGGGGCTGGATACGCCGTGGCCGAAACTGCTCAAAGCGAGAGCGGCGTTGAGTGAAGTTCTGGCTGATCCGCAACCCCAGGCATTACTGGCCCTGCTCGCCGATGCGCAGCAAGCGCCGATTGCCGATCTGCCAGACACTGGAGTGGGTGTAGCGACAGAAACACTGCTGTCGAGCGTGTTTATTGCCAGCCAGAGCTATGGGACGCGGGCGAGTACGGCGTTGATCGTGCAGGCTGATGGTGCGCGGCACCTGGTCGAAAGGAGTTTCGGGCCGTATGGCGGGCATCTTGGGGAGGTTGAGGTCAGGCTTTAGTTTTGTGCTGTCAGGACTGGCCCCATCGCGGGCAAGCCCGCTCCCACAAGGTTCTCGGTGATCACACCATCTGTGTTTCACTCGAGAACCTGTGGGAGCGGGCTTGCCCGCGATGGGGGCACCGCAGATCTAGACAGCCTTGGCCGAAGCCGGATTGGTCATCTTCGAGAGCCCCAGCTTTTTCAGCGCCAGTTGCAGCGAGCTGTGGATAACTTGAGGGTTGTCGATGGTCATCAGCTCTTCCAGCAACTCCCGGGACTTGCTCAGATTGATCTGGCGCAGCATCCACTTCACCTTCGGCAGGTTGGTGGCGTTCATCGACAGGCTGTCGAAACCCATCGCCATCAACAGCACCGCCGCCGCCGGATCACCGGCCATTTCGCCGCAGATGCTCACCGGCTTGCCTTCGGCATGGGCGTCGCGGACCACGGTCTGCAGGGCTTGCAGCACCGCCGGGTGCAGGTAGTCGTAGAGGTCGGCCACCCGCGGGTTGTTGCGGTCCACGGCCAGCAGGTACTGGGTCAGGTCGTTGGAGCCGACCGACAGGAAGTCTACCTGCCGCGCCAGTTCCTTGGTCTGGTACACCGCGGCCGGAATCTCGATCATCACCCCCACCGGCGGCATCGGCACGTCGCAACCTTCGTCGCGCACCTCGCCCCAGGCACGGTGGATCAGGTGCAGGGCTTCTTCCAGTTCGTGGGTGCCGGAGATCATCGGCAACAGAATGCGCAGGTTGTTCAGGCCTTCGCTGGCCTTGAGCATGGCGCGGGTCTGGACCAGGAAGATTTCCGGGTGGTCGAGGGTGACGCGAATGCCGCGCCAGCCGAGGAACGGGTTGTCTTCCTTGATCGGGAAGTACGACAGCGCCTTGTCGCCACCGATGTCCAGGGTACGCATGGTCACCGGTTGCGGGTGGAACGCGGCCAGTTGTTCGCGGTAGATCGCCAGCTGTTCCTTTTCGCTCGGGAAGCGCTGGTTGATCATGAACGGCACTTCGGTGCGGTACAGGCCAACACCCTCGGCGCCGCGCTTCTGCGCCCGGGCCACGTCCGCCAGCAGGCCGGTGTTGACCCACAACGGCATGCGGTGGCCGTCGGTGGTCACGCACGGCAGGTCGCGCAGGGAATCGAGGCCCAGGGCCAGTTGTTTCTCTTCCTCCACCACTTCGGCGAACTGCTTGCGCAATACGTCACCAGGGTTGGTGTACACCTCGCCTCGGTTACCGTCGACGATCAGTTCGATGCCGTCGACCTTGGCATAAGGCAAATCGACCAGGCCCATCACCGTCGGGATGCCCATGGCCCGGGCCAGGATCGCGACGTGGGAGTTACCCGAACCGAGTACCGACACCAGGCCGACCAGTGTGCCTTCCGGCACCTCGCCGAGCATGGCCGGGGTCAGCTCCTCGCTGACCAGAATGGTTTTTTCCGGGTAGACCAGGTTCTGCTGGCGCTCTTCCTGCAGGTAGGCGAGCAGCCGGCGGCCCAGGTCCTTGACGTCCGACGCCCGCTCACGCAGGTATTCGTCGTCCATCAGTTCGAAGCGGTTGACGTGATCGGTCACGACCTGACGCAAGGCGCCCTGGGCCCACTGCCCGGTCTTGATCACGGTGGTCACCTCGTTGCCCAGCGCCGCATCGTCGAGCATCATCAGATAGACGTCGAACAGCGCGCGCTCTTCCGGGCGCAGCTGGGTGGCGAGCTTGGCGGACAACGCACGCATGTCGGCGCGCACGCCTTCGATGGCGGTCTTGAACAGCCCAAGCTCGGCGTCGATGTCGGTGATGGTCTTGTCGGGCACCACGTCCAGGTCGGCCGGTGGCAACATGACTACCGCGGTACCGACCGCCGCGCCCGGCGAACCCGGCACGCCGACGAACTTGGCTTCCTGGATGCCCTTGCCCTGACGGCCCAGGCCGCGGATGGAACCGGTGGCTTCGGCGTGGGCGATAACGCCGGCGAGCTGCGCACTCATGGTCACGAGGAAGGCTTCTTCACCCTCATCGAACTGGCGGCGTTCTTTCTGTTGGATGACCAGCACGCCAACGACGCGGCGGTGGTGAATGATCGGCGCCCCGAGGAACGAGGCGTAGCGCTCTTCACCGGTCTCGGCGAAGTAGCGGTAGCGCGGGTGATCCGCGGCGTTTTCGAGGTTCAGGGGTTCTTCACGCGTGCCGACCAGGCCGACCAGACCTTCATTGGGGGCCATGCTGACCTTGCCGATCGAGCGCTTGTTCAAGCCCTCGGTGGCCATCAGCACGAAACGGTTGGTCTCGGGGTCAAGCAGATAGACCGAGCAGACCTGGCTGCCCATGGCCTCTTTGACGCGCAACACAATAATCCCCAACGCCGCCTTGAGATCCTTGGCGGAGTTAACTTCCTGGACGATCTTGCGCAGCGTATTGAGCATGGCTCGGGGTCGAACTCCGTCGTCAGTCGCGCGCTAAAAGGCGCGGGGCAAGCTCTTTGAGGGCGCGCCGATACACCTCGCGCTTGAATGTCACCACCTGGCCCAGCGGATACCAATAGCTGACCCAGCGCCAGCCATCGAACTCCGGTTTACCGGTCAAATCCATCCGCACCCGCTGCTCGTTGGAGATCAGGCGCAGGAGAAACCACTTCTGTTTCTGGCCGATGCACAGCGGCTGGCTGTGCGTCCTGACCAGACGTTGCGGCAAACGATAGCGCAACCAGCCCCGGGTGCAGGCGAGTATTTCAACATCCTCGCGTTCCAGGCCCACTTCTTCGTTCAGCTCGCGGTACAAGGCGTCTTCCGGCGTCTCCTGGGGATTGATTCCGCCCTGAGGAAACTGCCAGGCATCTTGATTGATTCGGCGAGCCCATAGGACCTGGCCGGCATCATTCGTCAGAATGATCCCGACATTAGGACGAAAACCATCGGGGTCGATCACGGCAACAACCTCGCAAACGCATGTCGCCGCATTGTTCCACAAAGGTCGTGAAGGCAGCAACGCGCCGGCTTACCTTATGTGCACTCTTGTGAAAAGTCCGTATTCTGGACGCCTTTCTACAGACTTTTCAGCGAGTAACTGCAATGCGGCTGGCTTTATTCGACTTGGACAACACGCTTCTGGGCGGCGACAGCGACCACGCCTGGGGCGATTACCTGTGTGAACGCGGCTTCCTTGACCCGGTGGCCTACAAGGCACGCAACGACGAGTTCTATCAGGACTACCTGGCGGGCAAGCTCGATAACGATGCCTACCTGAACTTCTGCCTGGAAATCCTGGGCCGTACCGAAATGGACGTGCTCGCCCTCTGGCACAGCGACTACATGCGCGACTGCATCGAGCCGCTGATGCTGCCCAAGGCCATCGAACTGCTGGCCAAGCACCGCGCCGCCGGCGACAAGCTGGTGATCATCACCGCCACCAACCGCTTCGTCACCGGCCCCATCGCCGAGCGCCTGGGCGTCGACACCCTGATCGCCACCGAATGCGAAATGCAGGACGGCCGCTACACCGGGCGCAGCACCGACGTGCCGTGCTTCCGCGAAGGCAAGGTGACAAGGCTCAATCGTTGGCTGGAGGAGACCGGGCACAGCCTGGAGGACAGTTACTTCTACAGCGACTCTATGAATGACTTGCCGCTGCTGGAGCAGGTGACGAATCCGGTGGCGGTTGATCCGGATCCGAATCTGCGGGCTGAAGCCGAGAAACGTGGCTGGCCGGTAATCAGTCTGCGCGACTGAAACCGCTTCGCGGGCAAGCCTCGCTCCTACAGGTCGGTGATGAACCCTGTAGGAGCGAGGCTTGCCCGCGAAGATTCGATACGGTCTCAGACTTTAAACCGGCTTGGCGCCCATCAACCCGGCAATGGCGATAAAACAGACAAAACTGAACAACGCCAGGGCAAAGCTGAACCGCCCCACCCCGCCCGGCGTCTTGCGCGCCTTGTTCAGCCGTACCAGCAGCCAGAACCACGCCAGCGCCGCTACGGTGTAGAGCACGCTGGACGCCAGCAGCCAGGTCTGCCCCAGCGGCCAGCCCACCAGGTGCACCATCCACCAACCGGTGAAGGGCATGCTCAGCAGCGCCAGCCCCATCAACAGCCAGATGAACACCCGCGGGCTTTGCAGGGTACGGCTTGGTGCGGTGGCATCACCGTTGCGCCTGGTACGCCAGACCCAGAGGCCCAGGCCCACCGCACAAAGCAGCAGGACTACCGTGGCCACCATGTGCGCCGCTTTCAGGGCAGTTAACGTTTCCATGGTTCGATTTCCTTATGCCTTGCCCCCAAGCGTAGCCGTTCAGCCAAGAAACAGCTGATACGCCGGGTTGTCGCTTTCGTCCCAGTACGGGTAGCCGATCTCTTCCAGCGCCGCCGGCACCAGATGACGCTCGTCATGGGGCACTTGCAGGCCCGCGACCACACGGCCATCCGCCGCGCCGTGGTTGCGGTAGTGGAACATCGAGATGTTCCAGCGTCCGCCCAGCTTATTAAGGAAGTTGAACAGGGCCCCCGGACGCTCCGGGAACTCGAAGCGCAGGATCACTTCGTCCACCACGTGCGCCGCGCGACCACCGACCATGTGCCGGATGTGCAGCTTGGCCAGTTCGTTGTCGGTCAGGTCGACCACCGGGAAACCCTGCTCGCCGAGGCTGGCGATCAGTGCGCTGCGCGGGTCGGTGTCCGGGTGGGTCTGCACGCCGACGAAGATGTGCGCTTCGCTGCCGGTGTTGTAGCGGTAGTTGAATTCGGTGATCTGACGCTTGCCGATGGCCTCGCAGAACGCTTTGAAGCTGCCCGGCTTCTCGGGAATGGTCACGGCGATGATGGCTTCGCGGCCTTCGCCCAGCTCGGCGCGCTCGGCCACATGGCGCAGGCGGTCGAAGTTGACGTTGGCGCCGGAGTCGATGGCGACGAAGGTGTGCCCGGTGACGCCGCGCTGCTCGACGTATTTCTTGATCCCGGCCACGCCCAGGGCGCCGGCAGGTTCGGTGATCGAGCGGGTATCGTCGTAGATATCCTTGATGGCTGCGCAGATCTCGTCGGTGCTGACGGTGATCACTTCATCGACGTGATCCTTGCAGATATCGAAAGTGTGCTGGCCGATCTGCGCCACCGCCACGCCGTCGGCGAAGATGCCCACGGTCGGCAACACCACACGCTCACCCGCGGCCATGGCGGCTTGCAGGCAATTGGAGTCGTCCGGCTCGACGCCGATGATCTTGATGTCCGGGCGCAGGTATTTGACGTACGCCGCGATGCCGGCGATCAGGCCGCCGCCGCCCACCGGGACGAAAATCGCATCCAGACGCCCCGGGTGCTGACGCAGAATCTCCATGGCCACCGTGCCCTGCCCGGCAATGGTGTGGGGATCGTCGTAGGGGTGAATGTAGACGTAGCCTTTTTCGTCGACCAGTTTCAGCGAGTAGGCCAGGGCTTCGGGGAAGGAGTCGCCGTGCAGCACCACTTTGCCGCCGCGCGAACGCACACCTTCGACCTTGATCTCGGGGGTGGTCTTGGGCATGACGATGGTCGCCTTCACACCCAGCACCTTGGCCGCCAGGGCCAGGCCCTGGGCATGGTTGCCCGCCGAAGCGGTGACCACGCCACGGGCGCGCTCTTCGTCGCTCAGCTGAGTGAGCTTGTTGTACGCGCCGCGAATCTTGAACGAGAACACCGGCTGCAAGTCTTCACGCTTGAGCCAGATCTGATTGCCCAGCCGCTCGGAGAGCTGGCGGGCAGTCTGCAATGGGGTTTCCACGGCAACGTCATAAACGCGCGAGGTGAGGATCTTTTTGACGTACTGTTCAAGCATCGGAAAGCATCACTGAGCGGGTTGGGCAGGACCACGGAGTCTAACCCGGCTTTTGGCTGCACGACCACATTAAACAGGGGGTTTTGTCCCGGCAAACTGCACAGGAGTTTTGGCGGTGGGCTTTCTGTGGCGAGGGGGCTTGCCACAGGGATGAACCGCAAGCCACAGCCATCCCGCCAATCGGGCAATGACCTTCCCCGCCCCGAAGCCTATAATGCCGGCCTTTCGTTCCCCTCTTCGGCACCTCGGAGCCCGCATGACCCAGGATCAACTCAAACAGGCAGTGGCTCAGGCCGCCGTCGACTTCATCCTCCCGAAACTCGACGACAAGAGCATTGTCGGGGTCGGCACCGGCTCCACCGCCAACTGCTTCATCGACGCACTGGCCAAGCACAAGGCCGCCTTCGATGGCGCGGTGGCCAGTTCCGAAGCCACTGCCGCGCGCCTCAAGGGCCACGGCATTCCGGTGTACGAACTGAACACCGTCAGCGACCTTGAGTTCTACGTCGACGGCGCCGATGAAAGTGACGAACACCTGAACCTGATCAAGGGCGGCGGCGCAGCCCTGACCCGCGAGAAGATCGTCGCGGCCGTGGCCAAGACCTTCATCTGCATTGCCGACGCCAGCAAGCTGGTGCCGGTGCTCGGCGCCTTCCCGCTGCCGGTGGAAGTGATCCCGATGGCCCGCAGCCACGTGGCCCGCCAGCTGGTGAAACTGGGCGGCGACCCGGTTTACCGCGAAGGCGTGGTGACCGATAACGGCAACATCATCCTCGATGTGTTCAACATGCAGATCACCAACCCGGTTGAGCTGGAAACCCGGATCAATGCGATCGTGGGCGTGGTCACCAACGGCCTGTTCGCGGCGCGGCCGGCGGATTTGCTGTTGCTGGGGACGAGTGAGGGCGTGAAGACCCTCAAGGCCAAGTAACCCACCTTTTTGTGGGCTGATGAAATACCTGTGCGGGCTTGCTCGCGAAGGCGGTGTGTCAGGCAGTATTGATGTCGACTGACACACCGCTTTGGCGAGCAAGCCCGCCCCCACAATTGTTTTTGGGTTGCTTTCAAGGCTGCGCGGGTTTCTTGAAGACGTAAAACAGATTCGGCTCACTCACCAGATACATCGTCCCCTCGTCATCCATCGCGATCCCTTCCGCCTGGGGCACGGTCTTTTGCAGCCCCTGGCTGCCCTTGCGCAAGGCCATGGTACTCAGCGGCCTGCCGTCCACATCCAGCTCAAGAATCAGCCGCGACTCGTCGGACAGCGCCATCAAGTGACCACTGCGCTCGTCGTACTGCAGGCTCGACAGGTCACGCACGAACATCCCGGCATCGCGCTTGGGGTTGTTGATGACGTGCACCGCGTAGGATTTTTCCGGATTGAAGTGCGGAAAACCGTGCACTTCATAGATCAGCATCGGGTCGCGCTCCTTGGCCACGAACAAGCGCTTGCCCACCGAATCGTAGGCCAGCCCCTCGAAGCCCTTGTTGCTGCTCATGTGCACACCCAGGGTCATCTGCTCGGCATCCGCCGCATCGATGAACGTGGTGTCATGCTCGACACGGACCTTGATCAGGCGCTGCTGATATTCGTCGGTGATCACGTAGGTGTCGGCGCTGATGAACTCGACGGCCTCCGGATCGCCGAAACCGACCAGCGCGATGCGCCGCAGGATCTTGCCGTCGAGGGAAAGCTCGATCAGTTCCGAGTTCTGGTTGGTCACGGTAAACAGGCTTTTGCGCACCGGGTCGAAGGTCAATGCCGACACATCGTCGTCCAGGCCGTCGATGACCTGCCCCTCCACGACCACCCGGTACTGGTCCAGGCCGATGGATTGCGCATTCATCGGCTGCCAGCGCGTCTGCAGGTTGAACCACGCGCGCTCGAACAGGCGCAGGTACTGACCGATCGCGATCAACAGGATCAACGCAATCATCAACACCAAGAGAATCAGCGGTCTGGGGCGGGTAAATCGGCGCATGGACGCAAGCTCGGAATCAAAACAGGCGGATGAAATATCACGGCTGTCTGAATTAAAGCTTAAAGGTCACAACCTGAAATAAACACGCCTTCCCGTGCAGGAGCAGTCTGCGGCAGCTCCTGCAGGGGGCGGGGGTTATTTCTGTTTTTCGAAGCGGTAGAAGAGGTTCGGCTCGCTGACGATGTACAGCGTGCCCGCCTCGTCCATGGTCACGCCTTCGGCGCGGGGAATGGTGTTTTTCAGGCCGTTGAAGCCGCGCAGCAGGGTCATGAAGCTGACCTGCTCACCCTTTTCGTCCAGCTCCAGCAGCAGATGGGAGTCGGCGGACAGCACCAGGGCGTGGCCGGTACGCGGGTCGATGGCCAGGGCCGACAGATTGCGTATATCCAGTTCATCACTGGCCAGTTTCTGCTTGTCGCCGATCAATTTCTGGCCGTCGCTCTTCCAGGTGAACAGTGCTGGCGGACGCTCTTCGCCCAGCAACAGTTGCTGATTGCGCGCATCCCAGGCGACAGCCTCGAACGCTTTGTTCTGGTCTTTCGAAGGGCCGAGATCGTATTTGGGGAAATCGGCGATGTTCAGTTCACGGGTCGTGGCATCGACCTTGACGATGGTCACCATGTGGTCGCGCTCGTCGACGATCGCCAGCAGGCCATTGCCCAGCACGGTGACAGCCTCAGGATTGCTCCAGCCCACCAGCGGCATCTTGCGCAGCACGTCGCCCTGCAAAGTCAGTTCGGCCAGGAACGGGTTTTTGCCCATCACCGAAAACAGGGTCTTGGTCTGCGGATCGTAGGCCACGTCCGAAGCCTCGTCCTTTTCCATGCCCGGCAGCGGCTTGGCGTCGATCACCGCGTGGTAATCCGGCAGCCAGATGCTTTCCTGCTTCTGGGCAGTGGTTTCGAAGCGCTCCTTCACCCACAACACGCCACGGTCATCCCAATGCATGGCAAACGCGACGCCGTAGGCAACCACGGCCACCAGCAACAACCAGGTGTACCAGCGCAGGGCGAAGCGCGAACGGCGAGCGTGTTTGAGTGAAGGCAGGGGTTGGGTGGCCATGGGGTATTCATCCGGGAATCGAGGCTACGGGTAATAGCACAAATGAGCTTGGCTCAGACGCCAAAAACCCCGGGATTATCCAGAGAGGGTGTGAAAAAAACGGGAAATGGCTGGATTGCCCTGAACGGGACTAACAAGAACACCCCAAAACGACTGTAGGAGCGAAGCTTGCTCGCGAATGCGGTGCATCAGACGACATTGTTGTCGACTGACACTACGCCTTCGCGAGCAAGCTTCGCTCCTACAGGGGTATCCGGGCTAGCGAACGCTGCTGGTAAAGCGGCTGGCGCCCGGCAATTCGAGCACCAGTTCATCGCCGACATTCAGCGGACCGACGCCCACCGGCGTGCCGGTCAGGATCACGTCACCGGCCTGCAGCGAAAAGCAGCCGGCCATGTGCTGGATCATCGGCACGATCGGGTTGAGCATGGCGCTGCTGTTGCCGTCCTGGCGAACTTCGCCGTTGATGGTCAGGCGAATGCCGATGTCCGTCAGGTCGGCAAAGGTGCTGCCGGACACGAACGGGGCGATCACCGCCGCGCCGTCGAAGGACTTGGCGATTTCCCAGGGCAGGCCCTTGGACTTCAGCTCGGCCTGCTTGTCCCGCAGGGTCAGGTCCAGCGCCGGGGCGAAGCCGGAAATGGCGTCGAGCACTTCTTCACGGCTCGGCTTGGTCGACAACGGCTTGCCGATCAGCACCGCGATTTCCGCCTCGTAATGCACCGAACCGCGCTCGGTCGGAATGCTGAAACCACCTTCCAGCGGCACCACACAACTGCCCGGCTTGATGAACAGCAGCGGTTCGGTAGGCACCGGATTGTCCAGTTCCTTGGCGTGTTCGGCGTAGTTACGGCCGATGCACACCACTTTACCCAGCGGGAAGTGAATACGCGTACCGTCGACATACTGGTGCTGATAGCTCATGGAACGACTCCTGGTTCGTAGCGCTTAAATTCAAAACTCAAACAGCGAAAATCTTGCCCGGGTTCATGATCCCGTTCGGGTCGAACACCGCCTTGACCGCCTTCATGTACTCGATCTCGGCCGGCGAACGGCTGTAAGTCAGGTAGTCCCGCTTGGTCATGCCCACGCCGTGCTCGGCGGAAATCGATCCCTTGTACTTCTCCACGATCTCGAACACCCACTTGTTGACGGTCGCGCACTTGGCGAAAAACTCGTCCTTGCTCAGGTCATCCGGCTTGAGGATGTTCAAGTGCAGGTTGCCGTCGCCGATGTGGCCGTACCAGACAACTTCGAAGTCCGGATAGTGTTCGCCGACGATCGCATCGATTTCCTTGAGGAATGCTGGGACTTTCGACACAGTGACCGAAATGTCGTTCTTGTATGGCGTCCAGTGGGAAATGGTTTCGGAGATGTACTCGCGCAGCTTCCACAGGTTCTGCAGCTGGGTTTCGCTCTGACTCATCACGCCGTCCAGCACCCAGCCCTGCTCTACGCAGTGCTCGAAGGTTTCCAGGGCCAGGTTGGCGACTTCTTCAGTGGTCGCCTCGAACTCCAGCAGCACGTAGAACGGGCAATCGGTTTCAAACGGCGCCGGGACGTCGCCGCGACCCATGATCCTGGCCAGAGCCTTGTCGGAGAAGAACTCGAAGGCGGTCAGGTCGAGCTTGCCCTGGAACGCGTGCAGCACCGGCATGATCGAGTCGAAATCGGCGGTGCCCAGGACCATCGCGGTGAGGTTTTTCGGGGCGCGGTCCAGGCGCATGGTGGCTTCGACGACGAAACCCAGGGTGCCTTCGGAGCCGATGAACAGCTGGCGCATGTCGTAGCCGGTGGCGTTCTTGATCAGGTCGCGGTTCAGTTCCAGCACGTCACCCTTGCCAGTGACCACTTTCATGCCGGCGACCCAATTACGGGTCATACCGTAGCGAATGACCTTGATCCCGCCGGCATTGGTACCGATATTGCCGCCAATCTGGCTGGAACCGGCGGAAGCGAAGTCCACCGGGTAGTACAGGCCCTTTTCTTCGGCGACGTTCTGCAGATGCTCGGTGACCACACCCGGCTGACAGACGGCGGTGCGGTCGGTGAGGTTCACGTCGAGGATCTGATTCATGTAGTCGAACGAGACGACGACCTCGCCATTGGCCGCCACCGCCGCGGCGGAAAGCCCGGTACGGCCGCCGGACGGCACCAGCGCGACCTTGTGTCTGTTGGCCCACAGGACGATGGCCTGGACCTGTTCGGTGGTCTTGGGAAACACGATGGCCGTGGGGGCCGGAGGGAAATGCTTGGTCCAGTCCTTGCCGTAGGCGTTCAGCGATTCGGCATCGGTCAACACCTTGCCTGGCTCAACCAGGGTCTTCAGCTCTTCAATCACGGCAGGACTGGTCATCGACAGAACTCTCGAACAATTCATGGTCATCCTGAGAACGCTTCACGTCGCAGGAATGAGTGTTTAGCGGGGGCGTATGCTAGCATACCGACCCCGCAGCATAGTGCCCAAGGGCGATTCTGCGGCGACGGCCTGGTTGCCGTCCCGGTCAGCCTCTGTTGACCATTTCCTGCCATTTTTCTCCGGGATACAGGTTTACGCAGATGAGCAAGACTTCTCTCGACAAGAGCAAGATCAAGTTCCTTCTTCTCGAAGGCGTCCATCAATCGGCTGTCGACGTCCTCAAGGCGGCGGGCTACACCAGCATCGAGTACCTCACAGGTTCTCTGCCGGAAGCCCAGCTCAAGGAAAAGATCGCTGATGCTCACTTCATCGGCATTCGCTCCCGCACTCAACTGACTGAAGAGATCTTCGATCACGCGAAGAAACTCGTCGCTGTCGGCTGTTTCTGCATCGGCACCAACCAGGTCGACCTGGACGCGGCACGCGAGCGCGGTATCGCCGTGTTCAACGCCCCGTACTCCAACACCCGTTCCGTAGCCGAACTGGTGCTGGCCGAAGCGATCCTGTTGCTGCGCGGCATCCCTGAGAAGAACGCTTCCTGCCACCGTGGCGGCTGGATCAAGAGCGCGGCCAACTCCTTCGAGATCCGCGGCAAGAAGCTGGGCATCGTCGGTTATGGCTCGATCGGTACTCAACTGTCCGTCCTGGCCGAAGGCCTGGGCATGCAGGTTTACTTCTACGACACCGTGACCAAGCTGCCGCTGGGCAACGCCACCCAGGTCGGCAACCTGCACGAGCTGCTGGGCATGTCCGACATCGTGACCCTGCACGTTCCTGAAACCGCTGCGACCCAGTGGATGATCGGCGAGAAGGAAATCCGCGCCATCAAGAAGGGCGGCATCCTGATCAACGCCGCGCGCGGCACCGTGGTCGAGCTGGACCACCTGGCTGCCGCCATCAAGGACAAGCACCTGATCGGCGCGGCCATCGACGTATTCCCGGTGGAGCCTCGCTCCAACGACGAAGAGTTCGAAAGCCCGCTGCGTGGCCTGGACAACGTGATCCTGACCCCGCACATCGGTGGTTCCACTGCCGAGGCGCAAGCCAACATCGGTCTGGAAGTGGCCGAGAAGCTGGTCAAGTACAGCGACAACGGTACTTCGGTATCGTCCGTGAACTTCCCGGAAGTGGCCCTGCCGGCTCACCCTGGCAAGCACCGTCTGCTGCACATCCACGAGAACATCCCGGGTGTGATGAGCGAGATCAACAAGGTCTTCGCCGAAAACGGCATCAACATCTCCGGTCAGTTCCTGCAGACCAACGACAAGGTCGGCTACGTGGTGATCGACGTGGACGCCGAGTACTCGGAACTGGCGCAAGAGAAGCTGCAGCACGTAAACGGCACTATCCGTAGTCGGGTGCTTTTCTAAAGCAGCTACAAGCTACAAGCGGCAAGTTGATGATTGCTTGCGGCTTATAGCTTGAAGCTTGCAGCTCAATAAAAAAGGGAGCCCCGGAACGGGCTCCCTTTTTTATTTGACGTTGACGGTGATCTTTTCTGAAACGATCGGCGGATCGAACGGCATGTGGTTCGCATCACCCAATTCCAGCTGCAGGGTGTGCTCGCCCGGGGTCAGCGTCACTTCCGCCTGGGTCTGTGCCTTGCCGAAGTGAACATGGTTGGCATCGCTTGGAATCGGCTGGCCGGCGGCCGGCAATTGATCCACGTCGATCAGCAGATGGTGATGGCCGGTGTTCTTGGTAGGGTCGCCGGCAGGCGCCAGCGAAACGTTTTCAACAGCGAACTTGACCATGAAGGTCTTCGGAACCGTGCCGCCGTCCTTGGGAGATACGATGGACACTTCGGCACCTTTCGGCGCGGGCGTCGCCGCACTGGCCAACACTGAAACACCCATCAACAGGCCAGCCAAAGCAGCACGTGACATAAAGGATTTCATTCTCTTCTCCAGTTTTTCCGTAAAATTCGCGTGACCATCACAACTTCATGGTCAATCGTTGTCGAAGGCACTCGACAACCATAGCAAAGCGCGCCTGAACCAGAGCGTCGCCATAATGAATTCAAGGAGTGACCATGCGCTTTCTGCCTGGCCTGATCTGTCTGCTACCCCTTTTGAGCCATTTGGCTCACGCCGAACTGATTGACGATGTGAACGACCGCGGTGAATTGCGCATCGCCCTCGAGGCCAACACCCCACCTTTCAACTTCAAGAAAGACGACAAGCTCGATGGTTTCGAAGTCGAGTTGGGTCAAATGCTGGCCAACGAACTGGATGTGCGCGCCGACTTCGTCGTCACCGATGCCAACGATCTGTTGACCGGTGTCGAGAGCGGCAAATACGACATCGCCATCAATCACATTACACAGACCCCGGCGCTCGCGGATCGTTTCGACTTCAGCAAGCCTTACATTCAAACCAGCACGCAATTGATCGCGAAGAAGGACGAGCAGCCGCAGTCGATCCTGCTGGTGCAGTCGCTGACGGAAGAAAAACCCAAGGCTGCGCCGACGGTGAACCTGTCGATACCGTTTCAGAAGGGCAACCCGGCGTTTCATGCGAGCCTGGAGAATGCGCTGCAGCGGATCAAGGGCGATGGTCGGTTGCAGGCGCTGGAGGAGAAGTGGTTTGGGGCGGAGTCGGGGGTTGCGGCTAAACCCTGAGATCACTGAATAACCCACTGTGGGGTTTGTCAGTGCTGTGCGGCCAGCGCCTCAGCCGCCTCGGCCAGCTCCAGCTCACTGAACACCAGCACACCATGGCGCTTGAGTAACGCCGCCGTCACGCCCTCGCCGCTGACCTTCACTCCACTGAACGTCCCGTCATACGTCAGCCGGTTGCCGCAGGACGGGCTGTTGGCCTTGAGAATGGCGATGCGGATGCCGTGCTGTTGCACCAGTTCCAGCGCCTGATGAGCCCCGGACAGAAACTGTGCGCTGACATCCTCTCCCTCGGTGGTGATGACCGCCGCGCGTCCTTCCAGCACCTCCACACCCTGCCCGCCCGGAATTTCCGCCGCCGCTCGCGGTGTTGGCAAACCGCCGGCAACCTCAGGACACAAGGGCACGACCCGACCTTCGTCGAGCCAAACCTGCAACTGATCGAACGGTCCGCTGGCACCGCCGTCGTAGCGCACGCG
The DNA here is from genome assembly GCF_013359595.1 of Pseudomonas sp. C1C7. Lineage (GTDB taxonomy): Bacteria > Pseudomonadota > Gammaproteobacteria > Pseudomonadales > Pseudomonadaceae > Aquipseudomonas. The sequence goes on from NZ_JABFMP010000008.1 coordinate 180,711, forward strand.
GTGACCCAGCAGGCAGCGGCTTACCAGGATTTTCTGCATGATCAGAACGGCTCGTTGCCGCGACGGCGGAACCAGCCGGTCAACGACAGGCGCTCACGGGTCGCCGGCAGGACTTCGTGGGGAACGTCGCCGGACAGGAACACCACCAGGCAGCCTCCGGTCGGCAGCACATCGTGTTGCGTGTCCTCGTCCAGGTACATGCGCAGCTGACCACCATGCTCCGGCAGCCAGTCGTCGTTGAGGTAGACCACCGCCGACACCGCGCGCCGGTCGTCATCGCGGAAACGATCGACGTGCTTGAGGTAGAACGCGCCGGGCGGATACATCGCGAAGTGGCACTCGAAGTCTTCCAGGCCCAGGAACAGATGACGGTTCATCGCTTCGCGCAGGCTGTCCATCAGGTTCAGGTAGCTGTCGCAGGACTCGGCCTGGCCCGGATCGATCCACTGAATGTGATCGCCGCGAATGCCTTCGCGGATTTCCGTGGATGCGCCGCGCCCGACTCCGGCCGGCGCCAGTTCGCCCTCGGCACTGCGTTTACGGCACTCGGCCGCCAGCGCGCGGGTCAAATCCGCAGGCAGGAAAATATTTTGCCGGGACCAGCCATGTGCAGCCAGGTCATCGACGATTCGTAACAGCAATGGGTGATCAGAAGGTATTTGCATGGCGCGCATAGTATTCCTGCGCCTGAAAATCCGACAGAGCCACGCGGCGGGTTGATACGAATTCTCGACAAGTCCGTATGCCACACGGAGAATAGTCGCCTGCTGACAGGAGTCCCTATGCGCCGTTTGCTTTTCTCTCTGCTGATGTTCTGCGTTTTGCCCGCCTGGGCAGACAGCCACGACCAGTTGTACAAGGTCGCAGGCTGGCCGGAACAACGCGCGCATTTCAACGACGCCCTCTCCGCCGCCCAGCAACGCTATCAAAGCAGCCTGCCGCCGGCGGTGTTCCAGGCCCTGGTCAACAACAGCAATCAGCGCTTCGACCCCAAGGCCGTCGATCAACGCGCCGAAACGCAACTGCGCAAGAATCTCGCCGATCCGAAACCTGCCCTGGCGTTTTTTCAGTCCCCGCTGGGCAAGAAGATCGTTGCCGCCGAGTTGCTGGCGACTCGCCGCGACCAGCTGGCGAAAAACGCCAAGGGCCTGCCGAAGATGACCGCCAGCGACAGCCGTCTGCTGATCATCGGCCACCTGGCCCAGGCATTGCCGGCGCGTGAAGCCGGTGCCGAAGTCAGCCTGGCGATTGCCGGCGTGGCCGCTGACAGCTTGAGCTCGATGATTCCGGGCTTGCTGGGTGGGGGACAGGCTCAGGGTATGCTCAACGGGCAGCGACAGCGTTTGATGGACCAGATCGGCAGCGATCTGAACAACACCCTGTTGTATGTCTATCGCGACCTGAGTGATGAAGAGCTGGAAGAATTCGCCACCTTTGCCGAGTCGGCGGAGGGCAAGGCTTACTATCAGGCGGCGTTGGCGGCGATTCGGGCGGGGTTGGCGGTGGGGCAGAGCAACTCGAACCTTTCCCAGTAAGATCAAAAGATCGCAGCCTTCGGCAGCTCCTACAGTGATCGCCTACTCCTGTAGGAGCTGCCGAAGGCTGCGATCTTTTGATCTTGCCTACACATTCCTGCCCTTGATCCGCTTGCTCAAAAACCCGAAATACTCCCCCCGCAACACCGGCACTTCATTGGCCAGGTGATGCCGCGCCTCGGGCAGCATCAACACTTGTGGCCGGTCGAACTTGGCCCTGAGCACTTCAAGATTGTGCTGCCAATCCACCGTCATATCCGCCTGCCCCTGCACCACCAACGGCCGCCGAGGGCTGGAGGGAGCGGCTTCGACGCGCTTGATCCAGCGCGCCAACGCCCCCACCCACGCCGTCGGCAGTCGCAGCGGTTGCAGAGGATCGGCCTGCAGAAACGGCAGAAAATCCGGATCGTTGGTGTTTTCGCTGAAGCGCCGGCCAATGGCTTTGACGAAGGGCCTGAGCAGGTAATAACTGAGCTGCGACCAGGCCCACGAGCGTGGCCGCACCAGCGGTGCCAACAGGATCACCTGCCCCTGGGCCGGGCTGTCCGTCCCCGCGTGCAACACATGATCGATGACAATCGCCCCGCCAGTGCTCTGTCCACATAGATGCCACGGCTGCGGCAGATCCAGGGACCGCGCCTCGGCGAACAATCCCTGCAAACTGTCCTGATACTCGGCGAAATCCCTGATGCTCGCCCGCTCGCCACTGGACAGCCCATGCCCCGGCAGATCACAGGCAATCACCGCAAAGTCCTGGTCCAGCGCCCACTCGATCACATGCCGATAGAGACCGGTGTGATCGTAGAAACCGTGGATGAGAAACAGCGTCGCCTTCGGCCGCTCGGGCAACCAGACCTGGCTGACCAGCTCGTAACCGTCGACCTCGAAGCGCCCCAGCCGGCTATTGACGTTGCGCGATGAAAAATCCAGCCCGTAAAACCGCTGATAGGCCTGCGCCTGGGCAGTCAGCGGCCACCCCTCGGCCAGGGGCCTGAGGCTGGCGCGCAGTTGATCAGGGTCGAAGGTGGCAGACATGGGGCGATTCCAGGGCGCAAAACGGACTTGATTGAGCTGCGATATTCATCTGTCGCGGCAAGCATGGCAAGCTAGCCGACCTTCGAGGATTGAACCCATGCGATCGCCCCTGCGCGCCACCCTGCTTATCAGCCTGCTTGCCCTGGTGTGCGCCGGTGTCCTGTGGGCGGCTTATGACTGGTTTCAGGGGCGTTACCTGCGCGCGTTCAGCGAACACACGGCGCTGTTCTCCGGCGACCCGCTGCGCCTGCCCGACACCCTCGCCGGCCCCGGCGCGATCCGCCTGGTGCACTTCTGGGATCCGGCCTGCCCGTGCAACGTCGGCAATCAACAGCACCTGAGTGAACTGGTCGAGCAATACGGCCCGCAAGGCGTCGAGTTCTATTCGGTGCAGAAACCCGGCAGCCACGGTGCATTGCCGAGTACCTTGAGCAACCTGAAAACCCTCAACGTGCTACCCGGCTCCGAGCAGGTCCCCGCCAGCCCCGCCGTGGCGATCTGGGACCGCAGCGGCAAGCTGGCGTACTTCGGCCCGTACAGCGAAGGCCTGACCTGCAATTCCAGCAACAGCTTTATCGAGCCGATCCTCAAGGCGCTGAAAGAAGACCGCCCGGTGAGTGCCACGCACACACTGGCGGTGGGGTGTTACTGCCCCTGGCCGGTGGATACCGCTCGTTAGAGCAATATGCCGCAAAACGAATCCCTCCTACGGGCGATGCAGCCCTCGCGTACTCCGTGTTAAACAGTGGCTTCAGGGAACAGCTGCCACCCCATAACAACAAGGAGTCACCATGAAACGTAGCCTGACCGTTCTCGGATTGCTGATCGCCGCGCTCGCCGCAGGAGCCGGCGGATACCTCTACAGCAAGCAACCGACACGTCAGGGCATGGTGGAACTGCAACACCTGCAAGGCTCGGTCACCGTGCGCTACGACGAGCGCGGCGTGCCGCACATCCGCGCCGAAAACGAACCCGACCTGTATCGCGCCCTGGGCTACGTCCACGCCCAGGACCGACTGTTCCAGATGGAAGTGTTGCGACGCCTGGCCCGTGGCGAGCTGGCCGAAGTGCTCGGCCCGAAACTGCTGGATACCGACAAGCTGATGCGCAGCCTGCGCATCCGTGAACGCGCCGAAACCTACCTGGCGAATCTGGACAGGAACTCCCCCACCTTCATCGCCATGCAGGCCTATCTGGATGGCATCAACCAGTATCAGGACAGCCACGCCAAGCCCATGGAGTTCGATGTGCTGGGCATTCCCAAACGTCCGTTCACCGCACAGGACACCATCAGCATCGCCGGCTACATGGCCTACAGCTTTGCCGCGGCCTTCCGTACCGAACCGCTGCTGACCTTCGTGCGTGATCAACTGGGCGCCGATTACCTGAGCGTTTTCGATCTCGATTGGCAACCCAAGGGCGTGCTGAGCAACCACGACAGCACTACCGCGCCTGCGCTGGCCAGTGTCGACTGGAAAGACCTCAACGCCCTCGCCCGCCTGAGCGAACAGGCCCTGGCCGACAATGGACTGCCGCAGTTCGAGGGCAGCAACGCCTGGGCTGTTTCCGGCAGCCGCACCAAAAGCGGCAAGCCGCTGCTGGCGGGCGACCCGCATATCCGCTTCTCCGCGCCGTCGGTGTGGTACGAGGCGCACCTCACCTCGCCCGGCTTCGAACTCTATGGGCACTATCAATCGCTGATGCCGTTCGCCTCGCTGGGCATGAACCGGGATTTCGGCTGGAGCATCACCATGTTCCAGAACGACGACCTCGATCTGATCGCCGAGAAGGTCAACCCCGACAATCCGAATCAGGTCTGGTATCGCGGCAAATGGGTCGACATGGTGACCAGCGAACAGCAGATTGCGGTCAAGGGACAGGCCCCGGTGACCCTGGTGTTGCGCCAGTCGCCCCACGGTCCGATCGTCAACGATGCGCTGGGCAACAGCGTCGGCAAGACGCCGATCGCCATGTGGTGGGCGTTTCTCGAAACCCAGAACCCGATTCTTGAAGGCTTCTACCAGCTCAACCGCGCCGACACCCTGGTCAAGGCCAGAACCGCCGCCGCAAAGATCCAGGCACCCGGCCTGAACGTGGTCTGGGCCAACGCCAAGGGCGACATCGGCTGGTGGGCCGCGGCACAACTGCCCAAGCGCCCGGCAGGTGTGCGCCCCTGGTTCATCCTCGACGGCAGCACCGGCGACGCCGACAAGGACGGCTTCTACCCGTTCAGCGCCAACCCCCAGGAAGAAAATCCGGCGCGGGGCTACATCGTCTCGGCCAACTTCCAGCCGGTGTCGCCGACGGGCATCGAGATCCCCGGTTATTACAACCTCGCCGACCGTGGCCAGCAGCTCAACCATCAGCTGGGCGACAAGAACGTCAAATGGAATCTGGAGTCCAGCCAGGGGCTGCAACTGGGCACCACCACCGGCTACGGCCCGCGGTTGCTGGCACCGTTGATTCCGGTGCTGCGCAGCGTGGTCAGTGATCCCGCCGAACTGAAGCTGGTGGAACAACTGGCGATCTGGAAAGGCGATTACCCGCTCGATTCGGTCAACGCCACGGTGTTCAACCAGTTCCAGTTCAATCTCGCCGACTCGGCGATGCACGATGAATTGGGCGATCAGTTTTTCGAAACCCTGCTCTCGACTCGGGTGATCGATGCCGCACTGCCGAGGCTGGCGGCCAACCCGGACTCCCCTTGGTGGGACAACCGCAACACCCTCGGCAAGGAAACCCGTGCCGATATCGTCAAGGCGGCCTGGCAGGCGAGCATCGCCCACCTCAAGAACACCCTCGGCGCGGACTTCACGCAATGGCAGTGGAGCAAGGCGCACACCCTGACCCACGGCCATCCGCTGGGCCAGCAAAAGCCGCTGGACCGGCTGTTCAACGTCGGCCCCTTCGCCGCACCCGGCAGCCATGAAGTGCCGAACAACCTCTCGGCGAAAATCGGCCCGGCGCCCTGGCCGGTGACCTACGGCCCATCGACCCGACGCCTGATCGACTTCGCCGACCCGACCCACAGCCTGACCGTCAATCCGGTAGGTCAGAGCGGCGTGCTGTTCGACCGTCACTATGACGATCAGGCGGAGGCGTATATCGAGGGGGTTTATTTCCAGGCGCATCTGAATGATGAAGAGGTGACGGCGAATACGCGCAGTACGTTGAAGCTGTTGCCGTCGCGGTCCGGGCAGTAGGTTTTCGTTGCCTGGACTGGCCTCTTCGCGGGCAAGCCTCGCTCCTACAAACATCGCATCGTTCGAACCTGTAGGAGCAAGGCTTGCCCGCGAAGAGGCCCGCACAGGCAATCCAGTGCTAGATCCCGCGCCGCACCCGCCCTGGCGCCTCGCCGTAGATTTCCTTGAATTTCTTGCTGAACGCCGCCTGGGATTGATACCCCACCTGCACTGCGATATCGCTCAGCCCCAGATGCGACTGGTTCAGCAGATTGAAGGCAAGCTCCATCCGCACCTGGGTCAGCAGCACCCAGGGCGAAACGCCGGCCACCCGCACGAAAGCGCGCATGAAGGTGGCGCGGGACATGTTCGCCGTTTCTGCCAGGCTGTCGATGGTCCAGTCATGGGCGAGGTCCGCCAGCATCGCCTGCCACACCCGCCCCAGACGTTTGTCACCAAGCAACGCCAGCGTGCCGCTGTCCTGACCATGGTTCGCCAGGTGCGCGCGAAGAATCAGGGTAAACAGGGACTGGGACAGGCTATCGAGCAAAAATGCCGCGCCCACTTGATCGCCATCAGCCTCACGGCGCAGGAGGTCGACCACCGCCGGCAACGGCCCGTTGGCCGGCAAGGCGCCGCTGGGAATGACCAGGTATTGCGGCAACGCCGCAAACAGCACGGACGCGCGATTGAAGTGAAAACTGCCGCAGAGCATGTCCAGGTCCGTGCTCGCGCCGCCGATGCGATGCAAGGGCAATACACCAGTGGTGATCCGCTGCGGCGTCATCGGCGCAACGGTTTTGCCGGGGCTGTGAAGCACATGCGGAGTACCACCAGGCAACAGCAGAATGTCGCCGGCACGCATCGGCAAACGTTGACCGTCGGGAAACTCCACGCGACATTCCCCCGCCAGCACGATGTGATACGGCGCCTTCCCCATGGCCCCCTGTTCATGCTCAAGGGCCCAATCGCCCTGGAACTGGCAGCGCAAATCCAGGCTGCCACGGACGTTCGCCAGGGTGATGAGCTTATCGATCGGATTCATGTGTACGCATCGAGAGAAGTCCGCCAACGATAGACGCCGGCGATTAATGTCTGGTTAACACCTTAGCCGACACCCCCGAAACCAGGTTGAGACGATCGCACAATAACTTGAGCGCGATGCACAAAAGCCGCGCCCCGCAAAACTCCAGACTGGCCGCACATTCAACGTTCTGGAGAAAACCATGTTTCAGTCCTTCAACGCCGCGCTGCGGCAAATCGGCAAGCTCGACTCCCTTGGCGTTCATCTCATGCGCCTGGGGATCGCCGTGGTGTTCCTGTGGATCGGCGCGCTCAAGTTCGTGCCCTACGAAGCGGACAGCATCACCCCGTTTGTCGCCAACAGCCCGGTCATGTCGTTCTTCTACGAACACCCGCAAGACTACAAGGCACACCTGACCCACGAAGGTGAACTCAACCCGCAGAAGCGTGCCTGGCAGACCGCCAACAACACCTACGGCTTTTCCGATGGCCTGGGCATGGTGGAAATCCTGATCGGCCTGCTGGTGCTGTCCAATCCGCTTTCACGTCGCACCGGTCTGCTCGGTGGCGCGCTGGCCTTCGCCACGCCGCTGGTGACCCTGAGTTTTCTGATCACCACCCCGGAAGCCTGGGTGGCCGATCTCGGCGACGGGCAACACGGCTTTCCCTACCTCTCCGGTGGCGGGCGCCTGGTCCTCAAGGACGTCCTGATGCTGGCCGGCGCGCTGCCGGTGATGGCCGACTCCGCCCGCCAATTGCTGCGCGAACGCAGCGCCAAAACCACTGACTGATATCTGGAGAATCCCTGATGAAAACTCTGATTGCGTTGTTTCTGGGCGTAGTGGCCGGCAGTGCCGTCGCGGCACCGGAAGTGGAGCAGGCCCGTAGCGGGGTTGCACTGGATATGGCGAAAGTCATCAGCATCACCGACATCAGCCATGTGTGCGGCGTGGTACCGGTGGAACTGGCCTATGAAGATTCGAACGGCCAACGCCATACGGTGACCTATCAGGTGATGGGGGACGGTTGCAGCGGTGGTTGAGGGCCGGGCCGCTTCAGACCATCGCCGCAAAATTCTGCCGGAACTGCTGCGGCGTCACTCCCAGCCTGCGGTTGAACACACTGCGCATGTGCTGGGCATCACGAAAGCCGCACTGATACGCCACGGTCTTGAGCGGCGCATGGGTGCTTTCCAGGATCACCCGCGCGGCATCCACCCTCGCCCGTTCGACGAACTCCGCCGGGGTGATTTTTGCCTCCTTGGCGAACACCCTGGAAAAGTTGCGAGCGCTCATGTTGGCGGCGTTGGCGAGGTCGGCGATGGTCAGGTCGCCGGTGAGGTTGGCCAGCACGTACTGCTGGACCATCGCCACCGCTGAGGTCGGTTCGGCGTGGGGCGTGAGGAACGGGCTGAACTGTGACTGGCCGCCCGAGCGCTGGGTGAACACCACCAGCCGTTTGGCCACGCTCAGCGCCACGTCAGGGCCGTGATCGCGGCCCAGCAGGTATAACGACAGGTCGATCCCCGCCGTGACCCCGGCCGAGGTGTAGAGCTCGCCATCCTGGGCGTACAGGCGATCGGCTTCCACTTTGGTCGACGGGCAGAGCGTCGCCAGCATCGCCGCGTCATCCCAGTGGGTCGTCACGGTCCGGCCTTCCAGCAGCCCCGCGCGGGCGAGCATGAAGGCGCCGTTGCAGATCGAGCCGAAGCGCGTCGCCCGCGCGCAGGCATCGCGTAGCCAGGCATCGAAGGTTGTGCCGAAATCCATGAACGGCAATTGCGGCCCGCCGGCGACCAGCAGCAGGTCGTAGGCTTGCGTCGCCTCGCTGAAATGCCGGTGGGCGTTCAGGGCCAGGCCATTGGAGCAGGCCATCGCGCCATGCTCGACGCCGATCACCTCCAGCCGGTAGTGATCCTCGGGCGCCAGGAAGCGGTTGGCCTCGGAGAACACGTCCATGGGGCCGGTGACGTCCAGCGACTGGACGCCGGTGAAGACGACGATGGCGACGGTTTTGTGCATGCCTTGAATTACCCTCGATGGCTCTGGAAACACCGCACACCTGTAGCAGCTGGCGAAGGCTGCTACAGGTACGGTGTCAAAGTTAGCCAATCCGGGATCAACAAGCGAGGTTGGCGCGATATGGATGTTCATTGGCAAGGATCGCAGCCATGGATCGATTGTCCGGTTTTGGGTGCGCGAACAGACTGGACACCTCAGCGCCGCCACGGCGTTTCACCCCGAGGAAGCCCCATGAGCACCACCATTGCCGGTATCAAAATCCCTGACAGCGCACTTGCAAAAGCCGCCACCGAATACATCCGCGATATCGAATCCGACCTGCTCTACCACCACTCGCGCCGGGTGTTTCTGTTCGGCGCGCTGAGCGGCGAGCGCAAGCAGTTGGCCTACAACCCGGAGTTGCTGTACATCGGCGCGATGTTCCACGACATCGGCCTGGTGGAAGGCTACCGCACTGACACCGAGCGTTTCGAAGTCGATGGCGCCAACGCCGCGGCAGCGTTCCTCAAGCCTTACGGCTTCAGCGATGACGATATCGAGCAGGTGTGGCTGTCGATTGCCCTGCACACCACGCCGGGCGTGCCGCAACACCTGCGCCCGACCGTGGCGCTGGTGACCGCCGGTGTCGAGATGGACGTGCTGGGCATGGACTACGCGGCGTTTTCCACCGTGCAGCGCGAAGCGGTGGTGCACGCGCATCCACGGGGTGAAGGGTTCAAGGAATGCATCATCTGCGCCTTTGCCAACGGCTTGCGCCATCGTCCGCAGACCACGTTCGGCAACGTGAAGACCGATGTGCTGGTGGATCAGGAGCCTGGGTTCAAGCCGATGAACTTCGTCGAAGTCATCCGCAATTCACCTTGGGTTTCCTGATCACCAAAATTCTTGCTACCAGCACAAAACCAATGTGGGCCACGAAATTGTGGCCCACCTCTTTCAGGCCGCTTCCGGCGCTTGCGTACGACGCACGTCCGGCTGTTTCCAGGAATCGGCAGCGCTTTCTTCGATGGCTTGCTGGATTGCACGCTTGCGCGCTTCCTCGGCGCGGCGGCCGAAGAACCAGACCAGGAAGGTCATCAGCGATACCGCCAACAGGATCAGGCTGGCCACGGCGTTGATCTCCGGCTTCACGCCCAGACGCACCGCCGAGAACACTTCCATCGGCAGGGTCGTGGAACCTGGGCCCGACACGAAGCTGGCCAGCACCAGGTCATCCAGCGACAGGGCGAAGGACATCATGC
>NZ_JABFMP010000009.1 GCF_013359595.1 Pseudomonas sp. C1C7
ATCGCCGATGGTAGTGTGGGGTTTCCCCATGTGAGAGTAGGTCATCGTCAAGATTAAATTCCGAAACCCCAATTGCGAAAGCAGTTGGGGTTTTGTTTTTGCGCACGAAAAATTTCGCAGAAAACCCAGCCTCAGCTCTTCCCCTCTCCATGGCTTATCGCAGGCAAATCGCGCGATTACGCATCTCTCCCTTCAAGAGAACGCCACCCCTGGCCGATAACCATACAGTCACAGGGTCTTCATTTCTCGCAATCGTTGTTCAGAGAAATCGCTTGATAGCCTATGGCTACTAGCTATTATCTGCGCGCGTAAAGAAACAGTGACGCTGATCGCCCATTGATTTGCCTTTCGGTTCTTCTTCTTAAATTGCCTGGAAATCTTCGATGCTGTCGTATCACCAAAAGAGTTTTCTGATCGTCGATGATTTTTCGGACTTCCGCAGCTCGGTCAGGTCCATGCTGCGCGAACTGGGCGTCAAGGATGTGGATACCGCCGACACCGGCGAGCAGGCACTGAAAATGTGCTCGCAGAAATCCTACGATTTCATCCTGCAGGACTTCCACCTGGGGGATGGCAAGAAGAACGGTCAGCAGGTGCTTGAAGACCTGATGATCGAGAAGCTGATCAGCCATGAAAGTGTATTTGTCATGGTGACTGCCGAAACCAGTCAGGCAATGGTACTCAGCGCGTTGGAGCACGAACCCGACGCATATCTGACCAAGCCTTTCAACCGTTCCAGCCTGGCACAGCGTCTTGAGCGTCTGGTGCAGCGTAAAACGTTGCTCAAGCCAATCCTGCAGGCCCTCGACCGAGGCAACCCGGCTGAAGTGCTCAATGCCTGCATTGCTCTATGCAAGCAGGACATCCGCTACTCGCCGTTGTGCCTGCGTTATCGCGCCGATGCATTGCGCGACCTGAATCAGAATGAAGCGCTGGAGCGTCTCTACGACAGCATCATCGCCGATCGCCCCTTGCCCTGGGCCTATGCCGGATTGGGCAAACTGCTGTTCAAGCGTGGGCAGGTTGCCCAGGCTAAAGGCGTCTACGAAAAGGCGCTCAAAGTGTTTCCCATGATGCCGACGCTCTACGACGGCATGGCGGATGTATTGGTGGCAGAAGGGGACACCAAGTCCGCCCAGAAAGTATTGGAAGAAGCGATTCGCCTGTCGCCATTGGCAGTACGACGTCAGGCGCAGCTGGGCAAATTGGCGATGACCAATGAAGACTTCGACACAGCCTCCAAAGCCTACCGACAGGCTGTTACCCAAGGCGCTCAGTCACGTTTCAAGGATGCCGAGAGCAACCTTGGTCTGGCTCACGCCCTGATCAGTAAGGGCAGCGAAAAAGGCCTGGATACCCGTACCCGACTGGAGATCAACACAACGCTGAGTGCCGTAGCCAAGGAAAACCCTTCCGATCCTGGCCTGCAGATCCGTGCGCGTTTGATGAAGGCCACCAGCCTGTTGCTCAACGATGCCGAAACCGCTGAAAAGCTCACCGAGCAAGCAATGCTGCGTCTCGATGGCATGGAGCAGTTCATGAGCGCCGAGGCGGCGTTGTTAGTGGCAAAGCAGTTGCAAATGCTCGGACAGGCGGAAGCCGGTACGTCGATGCTGAAAAACTGTGTGGAAATTTACGGCGACGATCCGGCTGTCATGAAAGACATTGCCAAGCTCACCGATGATCCGACCATTCTCAACGCCGGCAATGCCGCGGCGGACCTCAACCGGCAGGGCGTGCGCGTCTACAAAACCGGCAATCTGGTCGAGGCTCGGGAAGTATTCCGTAAAGCCCTGACAATGCAGCCAAAGAACATCAGCATCGCGTTGAACATGGCGCAATCGCTGCTGCACGGTACAGATACCAGCGTGCCATCGGCCGAGCTCGAAGAATGTCGAAAGTGCCTGAAAATGGTCGGTCTGATGCCTGACACCGATGCCCGTTATCCGCGCTACCAGAAGCTCAAAAGCAAGGCGTTTGGCGAATGAACGACAACCAGCAAAACCTTGATTTTTCCACGGTGATCGCGTCGACCGTGCACGACATGAAAAACTCGTTGGCCATGCTCATGCAGGCCCACAGCCAATGGTTGGCGAAGCTTCCTGACCCTGCGGCGCATACGCCGGAACAGGGCGTTATCGAGTTCGAGTTCGCTCACCTCAACGGTATGCTCGTGCAGTTGCTGGGCCTCTACAAGCTGGGGGTGAACCAGATGCCTTTGCAACCGGCCTATCACGAACTGGATGACTTCATCGAAGCACAGCTAGCCTGTCATCAAGAGGTATTCGCCAGCCGCGGTATCGCTGCGACCTTCGAGGTCGACCCCTTGAGTCCGTTGGGATTCTTCGATCGTGAACTGATCGCCTCGGTACTGGCCAACTGCATCAACAACGCCATCCGCTATGCCCGTCATGCCGTCCTGATCAGCGCCAGTGATGAAGCGGGGCAATTGGTGCTGACCATCAACGATGACGGCGAGGGCTACCCTGCGCAGATGATCGAGCATCAGTCGGATTACGTGCAGGGCATCAATCAAAGTAGCGGCAGTACCGGCCTGGGGTTGTACTTTGCCGGGCGTATTGCGGCATTGCATCAGCGCAACGGTGTCGTCGGGCGGACTGAAATCAACAATGGCGGTCCATTGGGCGGCGGGCTTTTCAGTATTTATCTACCCTGATCCGATTTGCAGTACCTGCAGATTTTTGTTTGACGCTGCTTGATATTCCGAACACGCGGAGCCTATTTTGTGCGGGTTACCGTTCTCGGTTCGCATAAAAACAAGGATAGCGTCATGACAACCGATGGCCCGAGTTCACTCGCGCAGCGATTGAAGGGCATTGATGAAATTGAGTGTGTCACGCCCGATCTGAATGGCGTGCCACGGGGAAAAGTGATGACCGCCGAGGGCTTCCTGGAAGGCCGTCGTCTGCAGATGGCGCGGGGCGTGCTGCTGCAATGCATCATGGGCGGATATCCGCCAGCGCGTTTTTACGGCAGTGACGATAGCGATCTCGCACTGGTACCCGATCCCGCGCAAATCCATCATTTACCCTGGAGCAAGCCGCCTCGTGCCTTCGCCATTTGCGATGCGGATGAGTTGACCGGAGAAAGCTCCAACCTCTCGACTCGAGGCCAGCTCAAGAAAGTCATCCAGCGCTACGCGGCCGCAGGTCTAACACCGGTGGTGGCGACAGAGCTAGAGTTTTTTGTCTTCGCCGCCAACGTCGATCCGACTCAACCCTTCCAGCCTCCGGTAGGCCTGGACGGTCGTCGCGAAGACGGTCAGTCCGCATTCAGCGTCAGCTCCAACAACGGTTTGCGGCCATTCTTCAATGAGGTCTACGAATGCATGGCGGCTCTGGGTTTGCCGCGCGATACCTTCATGCACGAAATGGGCGTCAGCCAGTTCGAGATCAACCTGCTGCACGGCGATGCGCTGTTACTGGCCGATCAGACGTTCCTGTTCAAGCACCTTCTCAAGGAAGTCGCACTCAAGCATGGCTTGAGCGTGGTGTGCATGGCCAAGCCGCTGGCTCATACGCCGGGCAATTCGATGCATATTCACCAAAGCATCGTCGATTCCGGCACCGGACTTAACGTGTTCAGCGATGAGACCGGTCAGCCAACCGCGGCCTTCCGTCATTTCATCGCTGGCCAGCAAGCCTGCATGGCGGATTTCACCGCGCTGTTTGCGCCGAATGTGAATTCGTATCAGCGCTTGTGTCACCCCTACGCATCCCCGAATAATGCCTGCTGGTCCCATGACAACCGGGCCGCGGGTTTGCGCATTCCGGCCAGTTCGCCGGTCGCTCGTCGGGTCGAGAATCGTTTGCCGGGCGCCGACGCCAATCCGTATCTGGCGATTGCCGCCAGCCTGGCCGCCGGGTTGTACGGTATTGAGCAAAAGCTGGAGCCGAGCGAACCCATCCAGGGTGAATTCAAAGTGCCGGACAATCTTTCGTTGCCTTGTACCTTGCATGCCGCTCTTGAACGTCTGAATCGAAGCCAGTTGGCGAAGGAACTGTTCGGCACCGAATTCATCGAAGGTTACATCGCTTCGAAGACCATGGAGTTGACCAGCTTCCTGGATGAAATTACTCCCTGGGAACGGCGTGTTCTAGCGGCCCAGGCCTGACGCACTGTCTATAACGGTCTATCTTTTCGGTAGTCCGAATCTCACTGCAAGGAGCCGCTCGGAACGCCGATGCGCCAAATCTGGAAACCCTTTCGAGCGCTATATTTCGCCTCGCTGATGATGTTGATCGGCTCCGGCTTGCTGAGTACTTACCTGGGCCTTCGTCTGGCGGCTGACCACGTCGACAGCCTGTGGGTCGGTGCATTGATGGCGGCCAACTACTTCGGTCTGGTGCTGGGCGGCAAGATCGGCCACCGCTTGATCGCCCGAGTCGGGCACATTCGAGCCTACTCGGCCTGTGCCGGGATCGTCGGTGCGGCGGTACTCGGTCATGGGCTGGTGAACTTTCTTCCGGCCTGGATCTTTCTGCGGGTGATCGTGGGCCTGGGAATGATGTGCCAGTACATGGTCATCGAGAGCTGGCTGAACGAGCAGGCCGAAGCGAGCCAGCGTGGCACGGTATTCAGTGGTTACATGATCGCGTCCTACCTTGGCCTGGTGCTGGGGCAGCTGATTCTGGTCATGCACCCGGGCCTGGGCCTGGAACTGCTGATGCTGGTCGCACTGTGCTTTGCCCTGTGCCTGGTGCCGGTAGCGCTGACGCGTCGGATTCACCCGGCACCGTTGCGGCCGGCACCCATGGAGCCGCGATTCTTCATAAAGCGTGTCCCTCAATCCTTGAGTACCGTGCTCGGTGCCGGTCTGATCATCGGCTCGTTCTACGGTCTGGCGCCGCTGTACGCGTCGCAGCAGGGGCTGTCCACCGAGCAGGTCGGTCTGTTCATGGGTAGCTGCATTTTCGCTGGCCTGTTGGTGCAGTGGCCGTTGGGATGGCTGTCCGACCGTTATGACCGGGCGGTGCTGATTCGCTTTTTTGCCGTGATCCTGGCGTTGGCGGCCTTGCCTTTGGCGATCCTCAAGCAGGTGCCGCTGGAGGTGCTGTTCATCGCCGGCTTCGTCTGCTCCCTGGTAAAGTTCTGCCTCTATCCGCTGGCCGTAGCCTTCTCCAACGACCACGTGGAAGCCGATCGTCGAGTGTCCCTGACCGCGATGTTGCTGGTGACCTACGGCGTGGGTGCCAGTATCGGCCCGTTGGCCGCAGGCGTGCTGATGAAGATGTTCGGCAGCCACATGCTGTATGCCTTCTTCGTCTTCTTCGCTTTGGTGCTGGTGTGGCGAATTCGTCCGAAAGCGGTCACCAACCTGCATCAGGTGGACGACGCACCGCTGCATCACGTGGCCATGCCGGACAGTATGTCGAGTTCGCCACTGGTGGCGTGCCTGGATCCGCGGGTCGATGAGCAAGTGGTTCACGATCAGATGCAAAGCCCGCCTCCTGAGCCGAGTCCGGAGCCGGAACCACAATCCGATACTCCACCACAGCAGCCGGATTTGGATAACGAGCAGCGTTTGAACGAAGCCAGGCCTTAACGGCAGGCATAAAAAAACGGGCAGTCACCGCAAGGGACTGCCCGTTTTTTTGACGCGCCGTTATCAGAAGTCGTCTTTGTCGAAGCGCCGTGCTTCGCGTTGCAGCTGATAAACGAAACGCTCGACCTGCCGTTGCACCAGGCCGCTCATGTTGTGAAAGCGTACGCCGGCAAAGGTTGTGGCGATTTTTTCTTCGAAGTGCAGGTAGCGCAACTCGACCGGAGCCATCATCTTGCCGAAGGGCAGGGCGGCCACGAAGCGGTCATAGACCTGGCCCAGTTGCAGGCTGCCGGTAATGTCGCCGGAAAAACGCAATTTGCAACCGGTGGCCGAGATGTCCAGCAGTTTGCCGCTGATCGGTGCCTTGAGTTTTTCGCCGTCCAGATCGACGTCGACCAGTTGCGCGAGCTTCAGTGCAGCACGGAACGCATTGCGGCGTTGGTGATAGATCACTTCATCCGGAAGCGTGCCGCGGTAGCAGCGGCTGCCACCGGACTCATCGATGGTCAGCGGGCCGTTGCTTTCCCACGCGATGCGCACGCCTTCGTGGAAGCCTTCGACCTTGAAGGGTTCGCCGGCCAGCAGATAGCGTTCGCCGTCGCGAGGAATCATTTCGTCCAGGGCAATCATGTTGCTCTCGCGATCGATGTCCACCAGATAGCTCTGGAAGCGCTGGCTGCGCTCGTGGAACGTAATGATCAGCGGGTCATGACTTTCTTGCAGTTGGCGAAGGTTGCCGGAGATTTCCAGGGGCGTGCTGAGCACCTTGGGTGGCTGCGGAGCATCGTCCGCATTTAAGGCAATGGACACGGTTAATCAATCTCCAGACAAATTTTGACTACGGCTTGCCGGCATTTTGCCAGCATGTTTCGTATCTTGATAGAGCGTGCTCGTCGGCGCGGCTCAAGCCTGACTGAGTGGGCGCGGTTTCACAAGCTTGGAAAAGGTTCCACTGGCATCATAGAGCGCTGGAGGTTCGCCGCCAGTAAGAATTTTCAGTTGTGTGGCCGTGGCGGCCTGCTGCACCAGGATCGACTGGCCGTTGTTGGCATTGGTCGCCTGGCATTGGCTCAGCAGATCGTTCAGCACATCGCTTTGCGCGAGCAGGGATTCGCCGATGCTCGACTGGCTGGCCAGTTGCTCCAGGCCGCTGCGGTTGGCGGGAAGATTGAGGCTGGCGAGGATTTCGCTGCGCTTACGGCCATGCTGTTCGAGCAAGATGATCAATGCCTGCTTCTGCGCCAGGATGCCTTCGAGCAGGTACATGTCGCGACCGTGCAGGGCGAGGGATTCGGTACGCAGTAACTCCAGCAGTTGTTGCGCTGGAGCAAAGTCGTCGGTGATCAGTTGCAGTAGATTCGTGTCGTGCATGGCTGGCCTTGGGTTTTAAGCGTCCAAAAGCCTGGCGCGGGCCGTAGCCTAGCGCTGGGCTTCGAAGTTGAGCAGTTTGCTGGCTACACGGTTGCTGTCGACTTTATAGCTGCCATCGGCAATCGCTGCTTTCAACTCGGCCACCCGGGCTTTGTCGACGACAGGCTGATCGCGCAGCGTATCAGTGACCTTCTGCAACTGTTGAGCCTCATTGCTGAGATGTACCGACTCCCCGACTGTAGCGGTCCCGGCCTGTTCGCTCGGGCTGTTCAGCGGCGCGGATTTGCCGCTTTCGGCGGTTTCCTTGGGCGCGCTGGTACGTGTACTGCCGGTAAGTGACGAGGAGCTGTTCAAACGGCTGAAATCGATAACCATGATAAAAAACCTCTGGGAATTTGGACGCTTGCCATGTTTTCGGCCATTCCCTGGAAAACTTTAGGCTCATTTATCGAGAGCTTGCACACGTCAGCGCTTGCCCTGAATGGAGCACAGTTTAGGGAACAGACATGGCCCGCGCCACATCTTCACTCGCGGTAAATCCTCAATGGCGGGTTACATTGATACCTCCACCTGTCCCGGGGCGATGACTTGCGCCTTGATGACCCGCTGGGAGTTGAGGTTTTTCACTCGAATCTGTTCGCTCATGCCGCCATTGGCCAGCGCTTCGCCGGGCATCCGCACGCTGAGCGTACCGCTGCGGGCGGTGATCACGACCTGATCGCCCTTGCGGATGACTTCCGCCTGTTCGAGGTTCACCAGGGTGACGACCTGATCGGCGACCATTGGTCGGGTCAGTCGTTGCCCGATCGCCTGATCCAGGGACGTCAGGTAACCCTGGTTGATCGCGCTGATATCGCGCTCGCGCAGGATCACGTCTTCAGGTTCGACAATGCCGGTGCGCCGAAGCGGTCGGGTGGTGGTCACGACGTCGCGAAACAGGCGCACTTGAGCGGGCACGAAGACGGTCCATGGGGACGATCCTTCACAGCGAACCTTGACCGTGACCCGTCCCAGAGGCTTTGCCGGGCTCTCCAGCGACGCTGTCAATTCCTTGTCGCACATCGGCATGCGCAGTCGCGGGTCGAGCTGGTTGACCTGGATCTCGTAGCGACCTTCCGTTTGACTGGTGGCCAGATAGTCTTCTACGGTGAATTCAAGAAAGCCCTGAGTGACGCCGATAAGCATGTCAGGCAAGGTAACCGTATCGGCAAGGGCAGGGCTGCCAGCGTTGAACAGGCAGACAGCTGCCATCGCGGCCAGGTATTTACGGCCGGTGGTGGTCAAGCGTCGAAAAAACGTCGGTTCTGTATTCATAAAAAGATAAATAGCAAGCGCCGTGCCGTTTACGGATGAAGGCGCGTCGCAACAAGTCAGCGTTGGTGTAGGAGTCTGGGCATGGCTGGTGTAATGGATTCGGTTAACCAGCGCACGCAACTGGTGGGGCAGAATCGCCTTGAGCTGTTGTTGTTCCGTCTCGACGGCCAGCAGCTGTATGGGATCAACGTCTTCAAGGTTAGGGAGGTGCTGCAATGCCCCCAACTGACGCTGATGCCCAAATCCAGTCCTGTCGTGTGCGGCGTGGCAAATATTCGGGGGGCGACCATTCCGATCCTGGATCTGGCAATGGCAACCGGCTCCGGTGCGTTGAAGGACAAGAACAACCCGTTCGTGATCATCACGGAGTACAACACCAAGACCCAGGGTTTCCTGGTCCGCTCGGTGGAGCGCATCGTCAACATGAACTGGGAAGAGATCCATCCGCCACCCAAGGGGACCGGTCGCGATCACTACCTGACGGCGGTGACGCGGGTCGACAACCAGTTGGTTGAAATCATCGACGTCGAGAAAGTGCTGGCGGAAGTGGCGCCAACACCGGAAGCGATTTCCGTCGGAGTGGTCGATGTCGAAACCCAGCACAAGGCGCTTTCGCTGCGTGTGCTGACGGTCGATGACTCATCGGTGGCGCGCAAGCAGGTCACGCGTTGCCTGCAGACCGTTGGTGTCGAAGTGGTGGCGTTGAACGATGGGCGGCAGGCGCTGGATTACCTGCGCAAGCTGGTCGATGAAGGCAAGAAGCCGGAAGAAGAGTTCCTGATGATGATCTCCGACATCGAGATGCCGGAAATGGACGGATACACTCTGACGGCCGAGATCCGCAACGACCCGCGCATGCAAAAGCTTCATATCATCCTGCATACTTCATTGTCGGGCGTGTTCAATCAGGCGATGGTCAAGAAAGTCGGTGCCGATGACTTCCTGGCCAAATTCCGTCCTGATGACCTGGCATCCCGGGTGGTCGACCGGATCAAAGCAGCAGACATCAGCTAGGGGCGTTTTGCCCCTGGCAGTCAACACGATTTAAGAGGCGGCAGCATTGTCTACGGGTAATTTGGATTTCGAACAGTTCCGGGTATTCCTGGAAAAAGCCTGTGGCATTTTGCTCGGTGAAAACAAGCAGTATCTGGTCTCGAGCCGTCTCAACAAGCTGATGGAGCAGCAAGGCATCAAGTCCCTCGGGGAGTTGGTCCAGCGTATCCAGACTCAGCCGCGCAGCGGTTTGCGCGAGATGGTGGTGGACGCGATGACGACCAACGAAACCCTGTGGTTTCGTGACACCTATCCATTTGAGGTCTTGAAAAACAAGGTTCTGCCCGAGTCGATCAAGGCCAGTCCCGGCCAGCGCCTGCGCATCTGGTCGGCGGCGTGTTCGTCGGGTCAGGAGCCTTACTCGCTGTCGATGTCCATCGACGAATTCGAGCGGACCAACGTCGGGCAACTGAAGATGGGGGTGCAGATTGTCGCCACCGATCTGTCCAGCACCATGTTGACCAACTGCAAGACCGGCGAGTACGACAGCCTGGCCATCGGCCGTGGCCTGTCGCCCGAGCGACTGCAGCGTTACTTCGATCCGAAAGGACCGGGGCGCTGGGTGATCAAGGCGCCGATCAAGAGTCGGGTGGAGTTCCGCTCCTTCAACCTGCTGGACAGCTACGCGAGTCTCGGCAAGTTCGACATCGTGTTTTGCCGCAACGTCCTGATCTACTTCTCTGCCGAAGTGAAGAAGGACATTCTGTTGCGCATTCACAGCACGCTGAAACCGGGCGGTTATCTGTTCCTCGGCGCCTCCGAGGCGTTGAACGGATTGCCGGACCATTACCAGATGGTTCAGTGCAGCCCGGGGATCATTTACCAGGCGAAGTGATGTTGGCGTGATTGAAAAAAACGGGAGCCCTCAAAGGCTCCCGTTTTTTTATGGCTTTTGTTTACCCGCAGGAGCTGCCGAAGGCTGCGATCTTTTGATCTGGCTTTTAAAAAACAGACTCAAAAGATCGCAGCCTTCGGCAGCTCCTACAGGGGGTGTGTTGCGTTGGAGAAAGCGGCAGAAAAGCGGCATCCGGCGGAAACCGGTTGCCGCTTTTCTGGCATTGCCGCGCTGCCACCGCTCGCAAAGCCCCGGTTTATGGGCGTGTTCTGATTTGGCATGACGCTTGCTAAGACCATCGTACGAAAAATCAGGTCACCCGAAGGTGAAGGTTTCCCGACATGAGCATCAGCTTCGATAAAGCGCTCGGTATTCACGAAAAGGCTCTGGGCTTCCGTGCCCAGCGCGCTGAAGTCCTGGCCAACAACATCGCCAACGCCGACACCCCGAACTACAAAGCGCGGGATCTGGAGTTCTCGAAAGTGCTCGAGGCACAGAACGACAAGGCCAAAAACGGCACGTTCGCCTTGAACATGACCAACAGCCGGCATATCGAAGCCGAAGGCCTGGGCAATGGCGACGAGTCGCTGATGTACCGCACGCCGATGCAGCCTTCGATCGACCAGAACACTGTGGACGCCCAACTGGAGCAGTCGAACTACGCGGAAAACGCGGTCAACTTCCAGGCCAGCTTCACCCTGCTCAACAGCAAATTCAAAGGGCTGATCTCAGCCCTGCGCGGAGAATAAGTCATGTCTCTATCCAGCGTTTTCAACATTGCCGGTAGCGGCATGAGTGCCCAGAACACTCGCCTGAACACCGTCGCATCGAACATCGCCAACGCCGAAACCGTCTCGTCGAGCATCGACCAGACCTACCGCGCCCGTCACCCGGTATTCGCCACCATGTTCCAGGGCGCCCAGAGCGGCGGCAGCGATTCGCTGTTCCAGAACCAGGATGCCGCCGGTCAAGGCGTGCAGGTACTGGGTGTGGTCGAAGACCAGAGCAACCTTGAAGCACGCTACGAGCCGAACCATCCGGCTGCCGACGCCAAGGGCTACGTCTATTACCCGAACGTCAACGTGGTGGAAGAAATGGCCGACATGATTTCCGCCAGCCGTTCGTTCCAGACCAACGCCGAAATGATGAACACCGCCAAAACCATGATGCAGAAAGTCCTGACCCTCGGTCAGTGATAAGGGGCGACTCAGATGAGTGTTTCCGATACCACCAGTGGCCTGTCGCTCAACGACATCCTGGCGAACTCTTCGGTCAAGACCACAAAGGATACCGATAGCCTGGCGTCCGCGGCCGGTAGCGCTACTGGCAAAAAGGCCCTGGGCAAGGATGCGTTCCTGCAGTTGCTGGTGACGCAACTGAAAAACCAGAACCCGCTGGAGCCGCAAGGCAACGGTGAGT
Organism: Pseudomonas sp. C1C7; assembly: GCF_013359595.1. Lineage (GTDB taxonomy): Bacteria > Pseudomonadota > Gammaproteobacteria > Pseudomonadales > Pseudomonadaceae > Aquipseudomonas. The sequence continues at coordinate 11,559 of NZ_JABFMP010000009.1, forward strand.
TCGTGGCGCAGTTGGCGCAGTTCAGCAGCCTGGAAGGCATCACCACGCTTAACGACACCGTGACCGGCATTGCCGGTGCGTTCGGTTCCTCCCAGGCGTTGCAGGCTTCGTCCCTGGTGGGGCGTTCGGTCATCGCGCCGGGCGACAAGGCCGTGGTAGACACCACCAAGGGCATGACCGGTTCGGTCGTGCTGCCGCAATCGGTTGCCGAAGCCACGGTGAAAATCACCGACAAGGACGGCAAAACCATTCGTACCCTCACCTTGAGCGACCAGAAGGCGGGCAATGCCAGCTTTACCTGGGACGGCAAGGACGAAGCGGGCAACGTGGCCCCGGCGGGTACTTACACCTTCGCCGCAACGACCACCATCGATGATCAGAGCGTCGCGCTGATCACCAACCTGCCGGCGACTGTCACCAGTGTGACCCTGAGCCAGACCGGCGGAGAGTTGATGCTCAATCTGGCGGGCCTGGGCAGTGTCGCCCTGTCCAAAGTGCAAACCATTGGTATATAGAGCCGACTAACCCGGCATACAGGAGTGGAATATGTCTTTCAACATCGGCCTTAGCGGTCTCTATGCTGCCAACAAGCAACTGGACGTGACCGGCAACAACATCGCCAACGTGGCGACCGTCGGCTTCAAATCGTCCCGTGCGGAATTCGAAGATGTGTACTCGGCGACCAAGCTGGGTTCGGGCAGCAAGACCGTCGGTAGCGGCGTGCGCCTGGCCAACGTTTCCCAGCAGTTCACCCAGGGTGACATCAGCAACACCGGCAACGTGCTGGACATGGGCATCAACGGCTCCGGCTTCTTCGTGCTGAACAACAACGGTTCGCTGTCCTACACCCGTGCCGGTACCTTCAAGGTCGACAAGGAAGGCTACGTCACCAACTCCGATGGCACTGCGCGCCTGCAGGGTTATGGTGTGGATGCCAACGGCAAGATCGTCAACGGTGTGTTGACGGATCTGCGTATCGACACTTCCAACCTGGCGCCTAAATCCACGACCACCGTGTCGTCGACGATCAACCTGAACTCCACTGCGTCGATCATTGATCAGACTGTGGCTGCCAACAAGTTCGATCCAGCCAAGCCGGAAACTTTCACCAAGCAGTTCAGCACCCCGATTTTCGACACTCAGGGTAACCAGCACACCATGGATCAGTACATGGTGAAAACCGGTCCGAACACCTGGGATACCTACACCCTGATCGATGGCCGCAACCCTGACGGTAGCGACCCTACCGCGGCAGCTACGCCACCGGTTGCATCGACCATGACTTTCGATACCAGCGGCAAACTGGTTTCGGTCAGCACGCCAAACCCGCCGGGTGCTCCAGTGGTCAGCAGTGATCTGAAAATCACCAACTGGGTACCGGGCAAAGTCACCAATGGCACCTGGGCTGCCAACGGCGCCGCCGCGGATCCGGCAGGCGTGACCATTTCCATGGCCAACACCACCCAGTTCAACGCTGACACCGCGCGTTCGATTCCTGCGCAGAACGGTTACGCCACCGGCCAGATCACCAACCTGACCATCGACGGCAGTGGTGTGATGCTGGCCAACTTCAGCAACTACCAGACCAAACCGATCGGCCAGCTGGCACTGGCCAGCTTCACCAATGAGCAAGGTCTGCAGCCTGTTGGCGGCACCAGCTGGAAGGAAACCTACGCATCGGGCATCCCGGGTTACGATGCGCCGGAAACCGGCACCCTGGGTTCGATCCACTCCAACTCCCTGGAAGAGTCAAACGTCAACGTGACCAACGAACTGGTCGATTTGATCAAGGCGCAGAGCAACTACCAGGCGAACGCCAAGACCATCTCCACCCAGAGCACCATCATGCAGACCATCATTCAGATGACTTGATGCTGGGCAGTGCTGCATAAGGAACCCCTCGAAAGAGGGGTTTTTTTTAAGGTCAAAAGATCGCAGCCTCGTTTCACTCGACAGCTCCTACAGGGCATTGCGGGATCTTGTAGGAGCTGCCGAGTGAAACGAGGCTGCAATCTTTTTGATGTGAAGGGGCAAAAGAAAACCCCCGACAAACCAGAGGTCTGTCGGGGGTTTCAGGTGGGCGCCGTCAGGCGCCTACCGGCTCAGCTTATTGGCAAGCTTCGCAATCCGGCTCGTCGATGGCGCAGGCCTTTGGCACTGGAGCCGGGCCGGCTGGCGCGGTTGGCGCTGCCAGGACCGAGTCGTCACCGTGGTTGCCGCCGCTGGAAACAGCGTTCAGCTTGCCGGTGTTGATGGTCGACTTCTCGGTGCTGGTCGCGGCCAGGGCACGGAGGTAGTAGGTGGTTTTCAGACCACGGTACCAGGCCATGCGGTAGGTCACGTCCAGCTTCTTGCCCGAAGCGCCAGCGATGTACAGGTTCAGCGACTGAGCCTGGTCGATCCACTTCTGACGACGGCTTGCCGCGTCGACGATCCACTTGGTGTCCACTTCGAAAGCAGTCGCGTAGAGCGCCTTGAGCTCGGCCGGAATGCGTTCGATCTGCTGCACGGAACCGTCGTAGTACTTCAGGTCGTTGATCATGACCGAGTCCCACAGACCGCGAGCCTTGAGGTCGCGAACCAGGTACGGGTTGATCACGGTGAATTCGCCCGACAGGTTCGATTTCACATAGAGGTTCTGGTAGGTCGGTTCGATCGACTGCGATACGCCGGTGATGTTGGCGATGGTCGCGGTTGGTGCGATGGCCATGATGTTCGAGTTACGGATGCCTTTCTGTACACGGGCGCGAACCGGTGCCCAGTCCAGGGTTTCCTTCAGGTCGACATCGATGTACTGCGCGCCACGGGCTTCGATCAGGATTTGTTGCGAATCCAGCGGCAGGATGCCCTTGGACCAAAGCGAACCCTGGAACGTCTCGTACGAACCGCGCTCGTCAGCCAGGTCGCAGGACGCCTGGATCGCGAAGTAGCTGACCGCTTCCATGGAAGTGTCGGCGAACTGCACGGCGGCATCGGAGCCGTAAGGAATGTGCTGCAGGTACAGCGCGTCCTGGAAGCCCATGATGCCCAGACCGACCGGACGGTGCTTGAAGTTGGAGTTCTTCGCTTGCGGCACCGAGTAGTAGTTGATGTCGATCACGTTGTCGAGCATGCGCACGGCGGTGTTCACGGTGCGTTGCAGCTTGGCGGTGTCGAGCTGGCCGTTCACGATGTGGTTCGGCAGGTTGATCGAGCCCAGGTTGCAAACGGCGATCTCGTCCTTGTTGGTGTTCAAGGTGATCTCGGTGCACAGGTTCGAGCTGTGAACCACGCCAACGTGCTGCTGCGGGCTGCGCAGGTTGCACGGGTCCTTGAAGGTCAGCCATGGGTGGCCGGTTTCGAACAGCATGGACAGCATCTTGCGCCACAGGTCTTTGGCCTGGATGGTCTTGAACAGCTTGATCTTGCCTGGGTATTCGGTCAGGGCTTCGTAGTACTCGTAGCGCTCTTCGAAGGCCTTGCCGGTCAGGTCGTGCAGGTCCGGAACTTCGGATGGCGAGAACAGGGTCCACTTGCCGTCGTCGAAGACACGCTTCATGAACAGGTCAGGGATCCAGTTGGCGGTGTTCATGTCGTGAGTACGACGACGGTCATCACCGGTGTTCTTGCGCAGCTCGATGAACTCTTCGATGTCCATGTGCCAGGTTTCCAGGTAGGCACAGACAGCGCCTTTGCGCTTGCCACCCTGGTTAACGGCGACGGCGGTGTCGTTCACCACTTTCAGGAACGGAACCACGCCCTGGGATTTGCCGTTGGTGCCCTTGATGTAGGAACCCAGTGCACGAACCGGCGTCCAGTCGTTGCCCAGGCCACCGGCGAATTTCGACAGCATGGCGTTGTCGTGGATCGCGTGGTAGATGCCCGACAGGTCGTCCGGAACGGTGGTCAGGTAGCAGCTCGACAGCTGTGGACGCAGGGTACCGGCGTTGAACAGGGTCGGCGTCGAAGCCATGTAGTCGAAGGACGACAACAGGTTGTAGAACTCGATGGCACGAGCTTCGCGGTCTTTCTCTTCGATCGCCAGGCCCATGGCCACGCGCATGAAGAAGATCTGCGGCAGTTCGAAACGCACGCCATCCTTGTGGATGAAGTAGCGGTCGTAAAGGGTTTGCAGGCCCAGGTAGGTGAATTGCTGGTCGCGCTCGTGGTTGATCGCCTTGCCCAGTTTTTCCAGGTCGAAGGTGGCCAGCTCAGGGTTCAGCAGTTCGTATTCCACACCCTTGGCGACGTAGGCAGGCAGGGCCTTGGCGTACAGGTCGGCCATTTCGTGGTGGGTGGCGCTCTCGGCGACGCCGAGGAAGCCCAGGCCTTCGGCACGCAGGGTGTCCATCAGCAGGCGGGCGGTCACGAACGAGTAGTTAGGCTCGCGCTCGACCAGGGTACGGGCGGTCATCACCAGGGCGGTGTTGACGTCCTTCAGGGCTACGCCGTCGTACAGGTTCTTCAGGGTTTCGCGCTGGATCAGGTCGCCGTCGACTTCTTCCAGGCCTTCGCACGCTTCGCGGACGATGGTGTCCAGGCGGCCCATGTCCAGTGGCGCCAGGCTGCCGTCGGCGCGGGTGATGCGGATCGATGGGTGAGCGTTGACGGTTTCTTCGACCGGGGTGTGCGCTGCGCGCTCCTTGGCGCGCGAGTCGCGGTAGATCACGTAGTCGCGAGCGACTTTCTGCTCGCCGGCACGCATCAGGGCCAGTTCGACCTGGTCCTGGATTTCTTCGATGTGGATGGTGCCGCCCGAAGGCATGCGACGCTTGAAGGTAGCGGTGACCTGTTCGGTCAGACGGGCAACGGTGTCGTGGATTCGCGACGAGGCGGCAGCGGTGCCACCCTCAACTGCGAGAAACGCTTTGGTGATGGCGACGGTGATTTTGTCATCGGTGTAAGGAACGACAGTGCCGTTACGCTTGATCACGCGCAGCTGGCCAGGCGCGGTGGCGGACAGATCCGAAGTCGAATCGGCGGCCGGCGGCAAGGTGCCCTGCGGGTTCTCGCGAGTTGTGTCGGTTTGCATGGGTGTCTCCACGTTCTCTATGTTTGTTTGGGCACCGTCAAGGTGCCCACCGTTCCGTCCTGAAGCACTACAACCGGCAAATGCCGGGCATAACAACTTCGGGACAGTAGGAAGGGTGCTATTGGGGCGCCGCTTCCATGCCGAAGTCTTTGGTCTCACGCCATGGGCCTGAGACCGGGGTCCTTTCAGGTGACAGTTGGGACTGCAACACCCGTACCGTTTTCACCGCTCAGGGCCGAAATACAGTAGCCATCCGCGCGCGCGGATTGGTCTTTCGAAAATACGTTTGGTTCAACCGGATAGTGGCAAGAAAAGCCCTTGAAATCGGGGTCCGGTTTGTGTTTGGTTTTTTGCGCAAAACCCTACATCTAGGGTTTTTTTGGCGCAGGGCTACAAGATAATGCGTTTTGGGGAGGGATTGCAACGTACTACCTGTGGATAAGCCTGTGCGTAAATTGTGTGTGAAAGAGCGAATCGGCGTGCAGGCCGCGATGCTGCTGGACCGGACTTTTTTTCAGTCTTTTTCCACCGTCCAAAACGGCCCGGCGGATTTTCAAGGGCGCGAACCCTATCACAAAAAAACGCCGTGTCCGAACGCATTTACCGGCTTGTGTTCTGCGCGGGCGACGTTTATACAATCGGCCAGCCCGTAAGAGATTTAACCTCTCAAAACATTACAAAAAGACGGGCGGATCCTTCCTTATTAGCGTTCTTGCAAGTAGAGGTCACCCGTGGAGCAACAAGCCTGGCAGATATTGATTGTGGAAGACGATCAGCGTCTGGCCGATCTGACCCGTGACTATCTGCAAGCCAATGGCCTGCGCGTATCGATCGAGGGCAATGGCGCCCTGGCGGCGGCGCGCATCATCAAGGAGCAACCGGACCTGGTGATCCTCGACCTGATGCTCCCCGGTGAAGACGGCCTGAGCATTTGCCGCAAGGTCCGCGATCGTTACGACGGCCCGATCCTGATGCTCACCGCACGCACCGACGACACCGACCAGATTCTCGGCCTCGACCTTGGCGCCGACGACTATGTGTGCAAGCCAGTGCGTCCGCGCCTGTTGCTGGCGCGCATCCAGGCCTTGTTGCGCCGCAGCGAAACCCCGGAAGTCGCGCCGGAAAAGCAGCGGCGCCTGCAGTTCGGTCCGCTGGTGGTCGACAGCGCCCTGCGCGAAGCCTGGCTGCACGACAACGGTATCGAGCTGACCAGTGCCGAGTTCGACTTGCTCTGGCTGCTGGTGGCCAATGCCGGGCGCATCCTGTCCCGGGAAGAAATCTTCACCGCATTGCGCGGCATCGGTTATGACGGCCAGGACCGCTCCATCGACGTGCGCATCTCGCGCATCCGCCCGAAAATCGGCGATGACCCGGACCATCCGCGGCTGATCAAGACCGTGCGCAGCAAAGGCTACCTGTTCGTTCCCGAGGCCTGCGTAGACTCGACCCTGTGAACTCGATCTTCCTGCGCATTTACGGCGGGATGTGCGCCGCGCTGATTCTGGTGGCGGTGCTCGGCGTGCTGGCGCTGCACATGCTCAATCAGGTGCGCGGCGAGCAGTACCGCGAGCGCCTGGCCCATGGCACGTTTTCGCTGATGGCCGACAACCTGCAACCGATGACCAAGACCGAGCGCCATCGCTCGCTGCTGGTGTGGGAGCGGTTGCTGGGGATTCCGCTGGCGCTGAAAACCTTCAGCGAAACCGACCTCGATCTGACCCAGCGCACCCGCGTGCTGCGTGGCCAGGCGTTGGTGGAGCAGACCGGCCCGCATGCGGCCCGTGTCTATCGTCTGGTCAGCGACAAGGAACAGCTTGTACTCACCGGCGACGTGCAGCAGATCAGCGAACAATTGGCCCGGGCCACCATTTACCTGTTGGCCGACGAGCTGGTGCGCTACCCGGTCGGCGAACAGCCGGTGCGCCTGGCACAGCTCAAACAGGACAAAGGCTTTGGTTTCGACTTGCGTCTGGTGACCGTGGAAGAGGCCGACATGGACGAAGACCAGAGTCGTCGCGTGTCCGAAGGCGACACGGTGATGGCGCTGGGCAAGGGTGGCGATTCGATCCGGGTGTTCGCCGGCATGGTCGGCACGCCCTGGGTGCTGGAAATCGGCCCGTTGTATCAGATGAATCCCTATCCGCCAGAGTGGCTGGTGTTGATCGCCGCTCTGGGCCTGACCCTGATCGGTCTGATCGTCTACCTGCTGGTGCGGCAACTGGAGCGCCGATTGCGCGGCCTGGAAGCGGCGGCCACGCGCATTGCCAAAGGCAGTCTGGAAACCCGCGTGCCGGCGCGCGGCGCGGACTCGGTTGGGCGTCTGGCTTCGGCGTTCAACGGCATGGCCGAGCATCTGCAACAATTGTTGGCGATCCAGCGCGAACTGGTGCGTGCGGTGTCCCACGAATTGCGCACGCCGGTGGCGCGCCTGCGCTTCGGCCTGGAGATGATCGGCTCGGCCACCACCGCGCAAGCCCTGGAAAAATACTGCGAGAGCATGGACCACGACATCGAGGACCTCGATCGTCTGGTGGATGAAATGCTGACCTATGCGCGACTGGAACAAGGCTCGCCGGCCCTGAACTTTCAGCGCATCGACCTGGATGCCCTGGTCAATCAGGTGATCGAGGAACTGGCGCCGTTGCGCATCGATATCACGGTGCAACGCGGCGTGTGTCTGTCGGCCGCCGATTGCGACGACGCCTGGGTCGAGGCCGAGCCGCGCTACCTGCACCGGGCGCTGCAGAACCTCGTGAGCAACGCCATGCGCCACGCGCAATCGAGGGTGACCATCAGCTATCAGGTGGGACAACAGCGCTGCCGGGTGGATGTCGAAGATGACGGGCCGGGCGTGCCGGAAATCGCCTGGGAAAAAATCTTCACCCCCTTCCTGCGCCTCGATGACAGTCGTACCCGTGCTTCGGGCGGGCATGGGCTGGGGTTGTCCATCGTGCGACGCATCATTCATTGGCATGATGGGCGGGCGTTGATCAGCAAGAGCAAAAGCCTGGGCGGTGCCTGTTTCAGCTTGAGTTGGCCGAGGAATCAGGAGAAACGCTGAGGTTTGGTGGGGGCTGATAGGGCCCTATCGCGAGCAGGCCCTTACAGACAGTAAAAATCCTCAGGCCTTGATACTGACCAGACTCAACAACTGCCCATCCTGCACCCCGAACTGCGCTTCAAGCTCAGTCCCATTGCGCCATTCACTGGACAGATCAGTCAGCAATCTCAACCGCACCTCCCCGGCCTCTGTCCACTCCAGCACTTCAGCATGCTCAAAATAGAAGCGCTGCTGAACGATCGGATAAAGCGCCTTGAACAGGCTTTCCTTCACCGAGAAAGTCAGCGTCACCAGCAACGCCAGATGATCCCGGCGACCCGCCGCCATACGCTGCATCTCGGGCGCAGTGAGGATTTCCCCAGCCAGGCGCTCGGCGCGTTCGGCATTGAGCAGGTTCTCCAGATCCATCCCCAGGCCGCGCCAATGGCTTTTCTTCGCAACGATGGCCGCGGCCCGGCCCGTGCTGTGGGTAATGGAACCGGTGATGTGCGCCGGCCAGACGGGCGCTCGGTCTTCACCGATGGCAGGGCTCAGACTCAGCCCTTCGAGTTTGTGCAAGGCGGCCCTGGCGCAGAGTCGTCCGGCGAGAAACTCGGCCTGACGCTTGGCGACCGATCGCTGAATGCTCGCAGGCGCCTCGATGGCGCTGCTGTGGAAATCGTCGCTTCGCAACTGCGAGGCATCGAAATGAGTGCTCAAAAGGACCGTATCGGGCAGTACGAACGGCAGCGGCCAGTGGGCATCGAGAGGCGTGCAGCAGGCGGGCAGGGCAGTTATCGAATTCATGTCGGGCATTTTGCCGGGTTGCCTCGTAGCTGGGTAGTGTTCGGGAGGCTTTGTGAAAATGCTTGGTTCAGCAAAGGTTCAGAGTGCGTTCAGGGGGAGTTCAGGGCCGGGTGCGTAGTCTTGCCGCTACCAAAAGGGCTTTACCAACACGCGTATGGCACATGAGGAAGCTTCCTATGACTGGCTTGAAAAACCTGATTCTGGCATTCACCGTCCTGGGCGTCAGTGCGGCAGCCCACGCCGCCGACAACAACTTCACACGGCCTTCCACCGGACAGACCAGCAACAAGGCCAGAAAATCCTCCGTCCTGAACTACTCGAACGTGGACGCGGTGGTCACCGATGCCAGCGTCTGGGGCGTGCAACCGGCCCGACAAATCAGCCAGAGCGGGTATTACGCCACGTATGACAAGGTGTCGGTATCCCACAATGGCATTAAACTTCGCGAGCAGGACCTCATGGGCCGCTACGATTTAACAGGTGTCAGTGAACAGTCGTGAAAACCGAAAATGATGCACGTGAGATCGTTGCACCCCTGGAGCTGTTGATGTGCGGGAGAGCGTTATGAAACTGCTGGTCGTCGAGGATGAAGCGCTGTTGCGCCATCACCTGCAAACCCGCCTGACGGAAAGTGGGCACGTGGTCGAATCGGTGCCCAACGCCGAGGAGGCGCTGTATCAGAGTGAACAGTTCAACCATGACCTGGCGGTGATCGATCTCGGCCTGCCGGGCATGAGCGGCCTGGACCTGATCCGCCAGCTGCGTTCGCGGGGCAAGACCTTTCCGATCCTGATCCTCACCGCGCGCGGCAACTGGCAGGACAAGGTCGAGGGCCTGGCCGCCGGCGCCGACGACTATGTGGTCAAGCCGTTCCAGTTCGAAGAACTCGAGGCACGGCTCAACGCGCTGCTGCGGCGTTCCAGCGGCTTCACCCAATCGACCATCGTTGCCGGGCCGCTGGTGCTGGATCTCAATCGCAAGCAGGCGTCCCTCGACGATCAGCCGCTGGCGCTGACCGCCTACGAATACCGCATCCTCGAATACCTGATGCGCCATCACCAGCAGGTCGTGGCCAAGGACCGTCTGATGGAACAGCTGTATCCCGATGACGACGAGCGCGATCCGAACGTCATCGAAGTGCTGGTGGGAAGGCTGCGGCGCAAGCTCGAGGGCAGTTCCGGCTTCAAGCCGATCGATACCGTTCGCGGCCTCGGCTATCTGTTCAATGAGCGCTGCACTTGATTCGCTCGCTTCGTGTCCGACTGATGCTCGCCGCCACTATCCTGGCGGTGTTGTTCATGCTGGCGCTGTTGCCGGCGATGCAAGGCGCGTTCAGCCTGGCGTTGCAGGACTCCATCGAGCAGCGCCTGGCGTCGGACGTGACCACGTTGATCTCCGCCGCGCGGGTGGAAAACAACCATTTGCAGATGCCGGCGCAGCTGCCTGACGAACGCTTCAACCTCACCGACAGCCGCTTGCTCGGCTACATCTACGACCGCGAAGGTCACCTGGTCTGGCGCTCCAAGGCCACCCAGGAAGAAAAAATCAACTACAAGCCACGCTATGACGGTCGCGGCAACGAGTTCGCCAGAATCAGCGAGCCCAACGGCCAGGAGTTCTTCGTCTACGACGTCGAGGTCAAGTTGCTCGGCGGCAAGAGTGCGGCGTTCAGCATCGTCGCCCTGCAACCGGTGCGCGAATACGAGGTGACCCTCGAAGGCCTGCGGGAAAACCTCTACCTGGGCTTTGGCGCCGCTTTGCTGGTGCTGCTGGCATTGCTATGGATCGGTTTGACCTGGGGTTTGCGTGCGTTGCGAAGACTCAGTCAGGAGTTGGACGAAATCGAGAGTGGCGCCCGGGAAAGTCTCAGCGAACAGCACCCCCGTGAACTGTTGCGCCTGACCGGCTCGCTCAACCGCTTGTTGCACAGCGAACGCGAGCAACGCAGCCGCTATCGCGATTCCCTCGACGATCTGGCGCACAGCCTGAAAACCCCGCTGGCGGTGCTGCAAGGGGTCAGCGAGGACATGGCGCAACGCCCCGAAGATCGTGATCAGGCCTGGGTGCTGCAAACCCAGATCGAGCGCATGAGCCAGCAGATCAGCTATCAATTACAGCGTGCCAGCCTGCGCAAGAGCGGTCTGGTACGGCATCAGGTGCACCTGCGTCCGGTGCTGCAAAGCCTGTGCGACACCCTGGACAAGGTCTATCGCGACAAGCGCGTGCGGGTGACCCTGGATTTGCCGCAGGAGTGCTACGTGCCGATCGAGCAGGGCGCCTTGCTGGAAATGATGGGCAACCTGCTGGAGAACGCTTATCGCCTGTGCCTGGGCGAAGTGCGAGTCAGCGTGCGCCAGACCATCAGTGGCCTGGAGTTGTGCGTCGAAGACGACGGCCCTGGCGTACCGCCCGACCAGCGTGCGCGAATCCTGCAAAGGGGTGAACGCCTGGATCGACAGCATCCGGGGCAGGGGATTGGCCTGGCGGTGGTCAAGGACATCATCGAAAGCTACAGCGCCAAGCTGACTCTGGGGGACTCACCCATGGGGGGCGCGGCGTTCAGGATTCATTTTCCGGTGTTGTGACAGAAAAGATCGCAGCCTTCGGCAGCTCCTGCAGGGATACGCATTCCAATGCAGGATCTGCCGAAGGCTGCGATCTTTTGCTCTTAATGCTCCTGCGCGCGATAGGCCCCAGGCGTCAACCCCGTCCACTTCTTGAACGCCCGATGAAACGCCGACGGCTCGGAAAACCCCAATTGCTCTGCGATCTGCTGCAACGGCAGGTCGTTGCGACTCAAATGGTAGATCGCAATATCGCGGCGCAACTGATCCTTCAACTCCTGAAAACTGGTGCCTTCCTCGCGCAGATGCCGGCGCAGCGTCTGCGGGCTGATATGCAGGTGCGCGGCCACGGCGTCCAGGTCCGGCCAGCGTGAACTGTCGCGACTGAGCAGGCGCCGCAGCTGACTGCTCAGACTATGGCCGTCATCCGGGCGCGACAGCAGATCCGCCGGCGAGCGTTCGAGGAAATGCCTGAGGGTGCGCTCGTCCTGCAACAGCGGCATGTTCAGGTAGCGACTGTGAAACAGCAGGCTGCTCTGTGTGGTCGCGCTATCGGGCTCGGAAAAAACCAGCGGACAGGAGAACAGCAAATCGTACTCGGCCCCGTGTTCCGGTCGCGGATAACTGAACGTGGCCTGCTCCAGGCGAATGCGCTGGCCGATCAGCCAACTGCCGAAGCGGTGCCAGGTCACCAGCAGGCATTCGCCCAGAAAGTGATCCGGGTCCCAAAGCTGCGAATCATCCAGGCTCAGGCGGATCATTTCGTCTTCGCGGGTCATCGTCAGGCGCGGGGCGTCGGGGAATAGGCTATAAAACAATAAGCCGCGATTGAGCGCCTTTTCCAGGTTGCGGCAATGAATCACCGCATGACACATCATCGCGAAGCTGCCCGGAACGCTGCGGCCTTGCCCGAATCCCAGGTATTCGTCGTCCAGCGCCAGCCTCAGCGACAGCAGCAGTCGGGTGAACTGCTCCGGTGCGATGCGCGCCCGCGGCTCGTCGAGCAACTCGGGGCTGATCCCCAATTGCTGCAACAGGTCCGAGTGGTCGTAGCCTTGCCGCTGTGCGCCGCGCAGGGCGGCGCGGGCGAAATGACTGGCGATGGTGCGTTCGCGCATGACAGGTCAATCCATCCATTGAACGGCGGATGGTAGCTGCGGTTCCAATGGCTGAACAAGGCGGATATCCGCCAAATTGCAGGATGCGTTTTGGCCAATGGGCGGAAATCCGCCACCTGGCGCTTATCGATTTGCGGTACGGGAAAACCTGCAACCCTTGATATCAAAAGGCATGCAGGGTTTTCGCGCAAGGTGGCACGGGCCTTGCGATACAACGGGCAGATGCCTGCCGTTGCGCAGCTCGAAAAAACAAATCCCTCCAGTGCAGGAGGGTTCGCAAATGAGGTCTCGTAGGCAACAGGTGGATGTTGCCAGCGCGCACTCTTGAGGAACTTTGCAATGACGACTCGTCAGCCACTGTACAAATCCCTGTATTTCCAGGTGATCGTCGCAATTGTCATCGGTATCTTGCTCGGCCACTACTATCCGCAACTCGGCGTGGCCGTGAAGCCGTTGGGTGACGGGTTCATCAAACTGATCAAGATGATCATCGCCCCGATCATCTTCTGCACCGTCGTCAGCGGCATCGCTGGCATGCAGAACATGAAGTCGGTCGGCAAGACTGGCGGTTACGCACTCCTGTACTTCGAAATCGTGTCGACCATCGCCCTGATCGTGGGCCTGGTAGTGGTCAACATCGTGCAACCGGGCGCCGGCATGCACATCGACGTCAGCACCCTGGATGCCTCGAAAGTGGCGACCTACGTGGCGCAAGGCGCTGATCAGAGCGTGATCGGCTTCCTGCTGAACATCATTCCGTCCACCATCGTCGGCGCGTTCGCCACCGGTGACATCCTGCAAGTGCTGATGTTCTCGGTGATCTTCGGTTTCGCCCTGCATCGCCTGGGCGCCTATGGCCGTCCGCTGCTCGAGTTCATCGATCGCTTCGCCCACGTGATGTTCAACATCATCAACATGATCATGAAGCTCGCGCCAATCGGTGCCTTCGGTGCCATGGCTTTCACCATCGGTGCCTACGGTGTCGGCTCGCTGGTGCAGCTGGGCCAACTGATGGCCTGCTTCTACATCACCTGCGTACTGTTCATCCTGATCGTGCTGGGCGGTATCGCTCGCATGCACGGTTTCAGCGTGCTGAAAGTGATCCGCTACATCCGTGAAGAACTGCTGATCGTACTGGGTACTTCTTCGTCCGAATCGGTACTGCCTCGCATGCTGATCAAGATGGAGCGTCTGGGCGCACAGAAATCCGTGGTGGGTCTGGTGATCCCGACCGGCTACTCGTTCAACCTCGACGGCACCGCGATCTACCTGACCATGGCCGCCGTGTTCATTGCCCAGGCAACTGACGCGCACATGGACATCACTCACCAGATCACCCTGCTGGTGGTCCTGCTGCTGTCCTCCAAAGGCGCGGCGGGCGTGACCGGTTCGGGCTTCATCGTACTGGCTGCCACCCTGTCCGCCGTGGGCCACCTGCCGGTTGCCGGCCTGGCGCTGATCCTGGGTATCGACCGCTTCATGTCCGAAGCCCGTGCCCTGACCAACCTGATCGGCAACGCCGTTGCCACCATCGTTGTGGCCAAGTGGGTCAAGGAACTGGACACCGACGTGCTGCAATCCGAACTGGCCTCGGGTGGTCGCGGTATTGCTGACGAGCGCGCGGAAGAGGAAGTGGACGTGGTCCACACCCCGACTGCCAGCAGCGTCAAGTAAACGCTTCCTGCTTCATGAAAAACCCGCTTCGGCGGGTTTTTTCATGCCCATACAATCCCTGCAGGATCTGCCGCAGGCCGCGATCTTTTGATTTTTGTATTTTCAGGATCAAAAGATCGCAGCCTCGTTTCACTCGACAGCTCCTACAGGGAGCGGCAGGCGGTTTGGAAAATTGGCGTTTGTTTGAGCACAACGGTCAGCGCAACTGTCGCATAAGGTGATTGCTCCAGAGCCCTCGGCTGCCTAGGCTGGGGGATCATCAGGGAGAACGCCCATGCTCGGTCCACTGGCATCACTGAAGGTTCTGGATTTCTCGACACTGCTGCCGGGGCCGTTTGCCTCGCTTTTGCTGGCGGACATGGGGGCCGAGGTGCTGCGCATCGAATCGCCGACCCGCATGGATCTGCTGCGGGTGCTGCCGCCCCATGACCGGGGTGTGTCGGCCAGCCATGCCTACCTCAATCGCAACAAACGCAGCCTGGCGCTGGATCTCAAGCAGCCTGAGGCGCTCGAAGTCATCAAGCAATTGCTCAAGGACTACGACATCGTGCTGGAGCAATTCCGCCCCGGCGTCATGGAGCGCCTGGGCCTGGGCTACGAGGCGCTGAAGGCGATCAATCCGAAGCTGATTTACGTGTCGATCACCGGCTACGGCCAGACCGGCCCCTACAAGGATCGCGCCGGCCATGACATCAATTACCTCGCACTGGCCGGGCTGTCGAGCTACACCGGTCGCGCCGACAGCGGGCCCCTGCCTTTGGGCGCGCAGGTGGCGGACATTGCCGGCGGCTCATTGCACGGCGTGATCGGCCTGTTGGCGGCGGTGATCGCCAGGCAGCAGACCGGGCAGGGGCAGCACCTGGATGTCAGCATGACCGATTGCGCATTCAGCCTGAACGCCATGGCCGGCGCAGGCTACCTGGCCTGTGGCGTCGAGCCGGGGAGGGAGGACCAGGTGCTCAATGGCGGCAGTTTCTATGACTATTACCGTTCGCGGGATGGCCGCTGGCTGTCGGTGGGCAGCCTGGAGCCGGGCTTCATGAAGCAATTGTGCGTCGCCCTGGGCCTGGAAGAGATGGCGGGCCTGGGGCTGTCGCCGCAGCCTGCGCAGCAGCAGAAGCTCAAGGACGCGTTGAAGACCGAGTTCGAGAAGCATGACTTTGCCGAGCTGTGCGCACTGTTTGCCGAGCTGGATGCCTGCGTCGAGCCGGTGTTGAGTGTGGGCGAGGCGGTGCGTCATCCGCAGTTGCAGGCGCGGGAACTGGTGACGCAGGTGCCTCGGGGGGATGGATCGAGCCAGGCGCAGATGGCGTGTCCGTTGAAGTTTTCAGAGGGGCTGCCGGCGCCGAGGCATATCGGGGCGGGGGTGGGGGAGCATACGGATCAGGTGTTGGGGGAGTTGGGGTTTGATGTCGGGCGGATTGCTGAATTGCGGCGGGCCAAGGTGATCATGTAGTGAATTGACCGGCTTCATCGCGAGCAGGCTCGCGATAGGCCAGTCCGCAAGCCACAAAAGCCTGCTACTCGACCCGCATCTCCCCACTGAACACCAATGTATGGCGACACCGCCGGCACAGATACCGCCGCCCCTGGTGCACCAACCGATGCCGCTGCGCTGAAAACGGAAAATCACTGTCGGCACACGGGCATTTATAGATGTAGCGGGTCACGCTGCGGCGTTTGACGTCGTAGGTGTGGCAGCGGTTGGGCGGCAGTTCGTACACGCCGCGCATGATCAATTGCCATTCCTCGCCATGGGGCTGGATGCGGTCGCCGAACAGCTGGTGGGCGATCAGGTGGGCGACCTCGTGGGCCACGGTCTGCTTGAGGAAGTCCTCGGTATTTTCCCGGTACAGCTGAGGGTTGAAGCGCAGCAGGTTCTCGTGCAAATGCGCGACACCGGCTTTTTGCCCGCGCAGCTTGAGGCTCACCACGGGGCGTTTGAAAGGTCGTTTGAAAAAGGATTCGGCTAGTTGGAAACAGTCTTCGACGCGGGTATTGAGTTGCTCGGGCATGCTTGATGGATCTCCAGAGACGTCGAGTATGCCGCAACCCTCGGGCCTTGCGTATTGGCCATGCGCCGAATGGTCGTTGCCGTTTCTGTTGCCCAGGCATTAAAAGGCCGCCTTTCGGCGGCCTGTGTTGGCAGATCTGTTTTTTATGTCGAGCTTCAACTAATTAGTGTAGACCGGCCCCACGCCGAGTCCCCAGACAATAACGGTGAACGCCATGATGGCCACCAGCACCACCAGGCCTACTGCGAGTACCGAACTTGAAAACAGGAAGCCCTCGTCAGATGGAATGTTCATGAAAGTCGGCAGGCCGACGTACAACAGGTAAACCGTGTAGCAAATCGCGGCGGTTCCGATGATCATCCCCAGCCACAGGTGCGGATACAGGGCCGCCAGCCCCCCGATGAACAGCGGAGTCGCGGTGTAGGTCGCAAACGCCACGCAGCGGGCCAGGCTCGGATTGGCGTCGTAGGTGCGGGCCATCCAGTGAATGAACGCCCCCATGACCGCCACACCGCCGAGCATTGCCAGGTACGACATGATCGACATCCATAGTGCGCTTTCCATCGTCAGCATCACGGGTGCGCGGCTGCCGATGACCCAGCCGACTTTGGTGGTGCCGATAAACGCCGAGATTGCCGGAATCGCCGCCAGAATCAGCGTGTGAGTCAGGTACATGTGGCTGATGCTTTCCTCCTGGTCGCCACGGATTTCTTTCCATTCCTGGTCGGGGTGGGTGAAAAGTCCCACTACGTGATGGATCATGCCAGTCACTCCTCTTGTTTTACCGTCGCCCCCCAGTGGAGCGCCCACGGGCCAATGGCCAAGTACGTCATAGGTCTGGATTCGAATGCGACCTTATGACGCAGTATAGGAAGGACTTAACCTCACAAGGAGCATGGGCTTAGAGCAAATCGCGCTGTAAAACCGGGGCTTAATCGCAGTTGCATCTGTAGGCGTTGCCGAAGGCTGCGATTTCTTGATTTTGCTTTTTCGCAAGCAGGATCAAAAGATCGCAGCCTTCGGCAGCTCCTACGCGGGATACGGTCCGTCAGGATGCTTCGCCCTGGAGGCGTTTTTGCGTAAAATGCCCGCCTTTCGTCACACCTCACGGATTTCGCGTCATGGGCACTCTTACGGTCAACCAGAACAAACTGCAAAAGCGCCTTCGCCGCCAGGCCGGTGAGGCTGTCGCCGATTTCAACATGATTGAAGACGGCGACAAGGTCATGGTCTGCCTGTCCGGCGGCAAGGACAGCTACACCATGCTCGACGTGCTGATGCATTTGCAGAAGGTCGCGCCGATCAAGTTCGACATCGTGGCCGTGAACATGGACCAGAAGCAGCCGGGCTTCCCCGAGCATGTGTTGCCGGCCTATCTCAAGGAGCTGGGCATCGAGTACCACATCGTCGAGAAGGACACCTACTCGGTGGTCAAGGAGCTGGTACCGGAAGGCAAGACCACGTGCTCGCTGTGCTCGCGCCTGCGCCGCGGCACGCTCTACACCTTCGCCGATGAAATCGGTGCGACCAAGATGGCTTTGGGTCACCACCGCGACGACATCGTCGAAACCTTCTTCCTGAACATGTTCTTCAACGGCTCGCTCAAGGCCATGCCGCCGAAATTGCGTGCCGACGACGGTCGCAACGTGGTGATCCGCCCGCTGGCCTACTGCAACGAGAAAGACATCCAGGCTTACTCGGACTTCAAACAGTTCCCGATCATTCCGTGCAACCTCTGCGGTTCCCAGGAAAACCTGCAACGTCAGGTGGTCAAGGAAATGCTGGTGGAGTGGGAGCGCAAGACCCCGGGCCGTACCGAGAGCATCTTCCGCAGCCTGCAGAACGTGAGCCCGTCGCAACTGGCGGACCGCAACCTGTTCGACTTCACCAACCTGCGGATCGACGAAACCGCGGCATCGCGCTTCGTCAACGTCGTCAATCTCTGATCAAACAATGTGGGGATGGATTCATCCCCACAGATCTTCCGTTCCTCAGGAGAGGGCATGCGCGATTACAAGTGGCTGAACGAGTACTGCCTGAACCGCTTCGGTTCGGCGGCTGAACTGGAAGCCCATCTGCCCGTTCCGAAAACCCCGGCGCAATTGCGCGATATCACCGACGATCGTTACCTGTCGACCATGGCCCTGCGGGTGTTTCGTGCCGGATTGAAACACAGCCTGGTGGACGCCAAGTGGCCGGCCTTCGAGGAAGTGTTCTTCAAGTTCGACCCGGAAAAAGTCGTGCTGATGAGCGCCGAGCACCTTGAGCGCCTGATGCAGGATGCGCGGATCATCCGTCACCTGGGCAAGCTCAAGAGCGTGCCGCGCAATGCGCAGTTCGTGCTGGACGTGGCCCATGAAAAGGGCAGCTTCGGTGCGTTGATCGCCGATTGGCCGGTGACCGATATCGTCGGCCTGTGGACCTTCCTGAAAAAGCGCGGCAGCCAGTTGGGTGGCCTGTCGGCGCCACGCTTCCTGCGCATGGTCGGCAAGGACACTTTCGTGCCGAGTTATGACGTGGTTGCGGCGTTGAATGCACAGAACATCATCGACAAGGTGCCGAGCAGTCTGCGCGACCTGGCGCTGGTGCAGGATGTGTTCAACCAGTGGCATGAAGAGAGTGGCGGGCGGCCGATGAGCCAGATTTCGATGATGTTGGCCTATACCGCCAATCATTGAAGAGCGAAAAGATCGCAGCCTTCGGCAGCTCCTACAGGGAAACGCATCCCAATGTAGGAGCTGCCGAAGGCTGCGATCTTTTTCTGTCAGGCGACAGCGATCTCGCCTTCCCCCGCCAACTTGCGGTTCAACTGATGCCGCCACCGCACATACAGCAGCGCTGAACAGAACACCGCCAGACTCGCCCCCATCTCCAGCAAACCGAACATCTGTCGGTTCGGGTCATACGCCGCCAGCGCGCCCTTGATGAAATACAGGTTCACCACGAAACACATCCACGAATGCCCCCGCGGGCTGCCGGTGAGCATGCCGGGCGCCAGGATCAGCAGCGGCACCAGCTCGATCAGCAGAATCACCCATGGCCGGGCGCCGTGCAGGTCCGCGACCAGCAGGTAGTAGATGCACAGCAATCCCACCAGGCCGAGAAAACACAGCAGGCTGATCACCCGCATGGCGCGGACCCGGGGTTCGAGCCATTCGATGGCGGGGAGGATCTTCGGCTTTCTGGCCACCCTCAGCCCTCCAGCTTCTGTGCGGTCTTTGCCAGGCGCATGCCCAGTGCGCGGCACAGCGCCACTTCGTGGGAATCCAGACCGCTCTTGCCGTCAGCCCCGGCGTGATGGCTGGCGCCATACGGTGTGCCGCCGCCCTGGGTTTCCAGCAGGGCCGACTCGCTGTACGGCAGGCCGGTGATGAGCATGCCGTGGTGCAGCAACGGCAACATCATCGACAGCAGGGTGGTTTCCTGGCCGCCGTGCAGGCTCGCGGTGGAGGTGAACACGCCCGCCGGTTTGCCCACCAGCGCGCCGGTCAGCCACAGGTTGCTGGTGCCATCGAGGAAATACTTGAGCGGCGCCGCCATGTTGCCGAAGCGGGTCGGGCTGCCCAGGGCCAGGCCCGCGCAGTTTTTCAGGTCGTCGAGGCTGGCGTACAGCGCGCCTTCGTCCGGAATGTCCGGCGACACGGCTTCGCATTCGGTGGAAATCGCCGGCACCGTGCGCAGCCGCGCTTCAAGCCCGGCCTGTTCGACGCCGCGGGCGATCTGCCGCGCCATTTCGTTGGTCGAGCCGCTGCGGCTGTAATACAGGACCAGAATGTACGGCGTGCTCATGGCAGCAGTTCCAGGATCTGCTCCGGCGGACGGCCGATGACGGCTTTGTCACCGACGGCCAGGATCGGACGCTCCATGAGTTTTGGATGAGCCGCGATAGCCGCGATCAGTTGCGCTTCGCTGAGCGTGGTGTCAGCAAGGTTGAGGGTTTTGTACTCGTCCTCGCCGGTGCGCAGCAGGGCCCGCGCGCCGATGCCCAGCTTGCCCAGCAGGCTCTGGATTTGCGCGGCGTCCAGCGGGGTTTCCAGGTAGCGCACCACGGTCGGGGTCAGGCCGCGGGCTTCGAGCAGTTCGAGCGCACCGCGGGATTTCGAGCAGCGCGGGTTGTGATAAAGCGTCAGATCGGTCATGAGCGGGTCGCATGTTGTGTAAGGTGGCGGCTATTCTAACTGTGCAGCGCGTAATCCAGAACCGTGGGAGGCAATGGGTCGCGGCAGTATTCTTTTTTCGACAAGGAATCACGACATGGCAAGGCGACTGGCAGCGGCATTGGCGATCTTCGGCGCGTTGATGCTGACGGGGTGCGGGGGTAACGACTACGGGATCGATCAGAACGGGCAGAAGGTCGCTGCCGATCGCCTGGACGATAAATGGCTGGTGCTCAACTACTGGGCCGAATGGTGCGGTCCGTGCCGAACCGAGATTCCGGAACTGAATCACCTGTCCGAGCAGCTCAAGGACAAAAAGATCGGGGTGTTCGGGGTCAACTTCGACAACGTGCAGGGTGAAGAACTGAAGAGCGCGAGCGAGAAGCTGGGGATCAAGTTCACCGTGCTGGCGCAGGATCCTTCCGAGCTGTTCGAGCTGCCGCGCAGTGAGGCCTTGCCGGTGACCTACATCATCGACAACAAGGGCAAGGTGCGCGAACAGTTGATGGGCGAGCAGACGGCTGCGGGGGTGATGGCGAAGCTGGAGGCGTTGCAGGCGAAGAATTGATTTGCTGACTCAGGACCTGTAGCAGCTGGCGCAGCCTGCGTCCGGCTGCGCAGCAGTCGTAAAACCTGAGTGCGAGATTTGCCTGAAACACCGCATCGTCTGATTTCACGTCTGCTTCGCAGCCGGACGCAGGCTGCGCCAGCTGCTACAGGGCTGCGTCTGCTTCAGGGATCAACCCTCTTCAAGCCACCAGCGCAGCGGCTTGCCTTCGGCAGGCCAGAAGCGCATCTGCTCGATGGACGAGACGTCCCAGCGCTGCACGTTTTCCAGGGCCTGCAGGAAACGTTTTTCCTGTTCCATCAGCGCCGGCGCGCAGAGTTTGCGGGTGCTGCCGATCTTGCCGAAGGTCAGCTTGTCGCCCTCGAGGGTGTATGGCGCGAACCAGTGGTTGCAACCGCCATTGCCGTAGGCGCGGCCGTCTTCACCGAGGGTGATGGTCAGGTGGCTGTAATCCATCAGCGGGCGATCGCCGATCCACTCCAGAATGTAGCTGCGGTTCTGCTGCAATTGCACCGGTTCGGCGGCGCAGCCCATGAGGCCGACACCTACCATCGCGGCCAGAGCCTGGTGTTTCATCAAGCAGGCTCCTGGCATTTCGGGCACAGGTGCTTCTCACCGACAGACTTCCAGCCCAGCTCGGCAATGCGCGCCGTGGCGGCAGGCTTTTGCGCCTTCTCGCCCAGTTTGGCGTCGACCGCGAACTCGAAGCTCAGCTCCTTGGCGCAGCTGTCGCAGTTCACCTGCCAGGTGTGAATCGCCAGTTCGCCGAACACCGGACCACTGGCCACCGCCACCCATTGGCCGGGCGGGTTGATCAAGTGGCGAACCGTTTCGACGGTCAGGCGCATGGACAGGTCCTTGGCGCCCTTGAGGGTGACCACCAGCACATCGTTATTACGAATCGAGCCGCCGTTGCCGGTGACCTGATAACGTCCCGGCACCAGGGCGCGGCATTCTGTGAGGGTGTGTTGCGGGTTCATCAGGCTGTAGCGGAAATCGTGTTCGACCATGGGTCCTCCAAATATGCGCGACATGCTAGCACGGGCATAAGGACAGCATGATGCGGGCAGATGACCTTCGATCAGGTTCATCGGGTCGACCGACTCATGGCACACTGCGGCTTTTCAATCCCCAGGGAACGGACATGGCGTTAATCGAGTGTTTCGAGTGCAAGCAACGCATCAGTTCAACGGCGCCTGCGTGCATTCATTGCGGCGCACCTGCGGCCGCGCAAGCGGTTGCTGCAACCCCATCTTCAGCGCCGCAACAAGCACCTCTTTCTTTCGGGCGACTGCCAACTGATGAGAGCGTGCCACGGGCCACTCCCGCGGCGTTCCGGCGTCGGCGTCAAGCGCAAGCCGAGCCAGAAGTCGCGGCCTCGGTTGCCGCGCCGACCGGCCCGCGCAAGGTAGAACTGTGGCTGAAGATCATGGTGTTTTTGCTGCCGGCGTTTTTTGTCTGGTTCCTGCTGCGCCGTGGGCACAGCGCCCTGCAACGCCTGATCGGCTTCGCCTGGTTGGGACTGCTGATTCTGCTGACCAAGGCCTGAGCCGATCAGCCCTCGACCCGGTTCTGTGCGTTACCGGCCGCCCACGCCGCGATGTTCTGCAAGGTCGTCGCGGCAATCGCACCCAAGGCCTCGCGGGTCAGGAAGGCCTGGTGCGCGGTGATGATCACGTTAGGAAAAGTCAGCAATCGCGCCAGCACGTCGTCCTGCAACGGCAGGTCGGAACGGTCCTCGAAGAACAGTTGCGCTTCCTCTTCATACACGTCCAGCCCCAGGTAACCCAATTGGCCGTCCTTTAATGCATCGATCAGCGCAGGCGTGTCCACCAGGCCGCCGCGGCCGGTGTTGATCAGCATCGCGCCCGGTTGCATATGCGCCAGCGTTTCGCGGTTGATCAAATGTTTGCTCTGCTCGTTGAGCGGGCAGTGCAGGCTGATGATCTGCGATTCGGCCAGCAGTTGCGGCAGGTCCAGATAACGGGCGCCCAGCGCTTCGACCTGTGGGTTGGGGTAGGGGTCATAGGCCAGTAACTGGCAGCCGAAGCCGTGCATGATTTTCGCGAAGGTCGCGCCGATCTGCCCGGTGCCGACCACGCCGACGGTCTTGCCCACCAGATCGAAGCCGGTCAGGCCATGCAGGGTGAAATCGCCTTCGCGGGTGCGGTTGTAGGCGCGGTGCAAGCGCCGGTTCAGCGCCAGGATCAGCGCCACCGCGTGCTCGGCGACGGCATGGGGTGAGTAGGCCGGAACCCGCACGATGGTCAGCCCCAGGCGTTTGGCCGCCGCGAGGTCGACATGGTTGTAACCGGCCGAGCGCAGGGCAATCAGGCGCGTGCCGCCGGCTGCGAGGCGTTCCAGCACCGGGGCGCTCAGGTCATCGTTGATGAAGGCGCAGACCACCTCGTGATGTGCCGCCAGCGCCGCCGTATCCAGACTCAGTCGCGCGGCTTGAAAGTGCAATTCGATGCCGGCCGGCAAGTCGGCGGCGAGAAAACTGTCGCGGTCGTAGGTCTGGCTGCTGAAAAGAATGGTGCGCATGAATGCTCCTGATCCCCTGGTTACATTATTCAGCCTTTACACCCGGTGTATTGCCCTGAATCAAGCATTGATCCGCGCCTGCGCCGCCAGGCGATTGATCGCCCGGTCGAGTTCTTCCAGGGCGCCGAAGGCCTTGGGGTCCTGTTGCTTGAGCAGGGTTTCGCTGCGCTGGCAGGCGGCGCGCAGTTGCGGGACGCCGCAATAACGGGTGGCGCCGTGCAGGCGGTGGACCCGTTCGATCAAGGCGTTGTGGTCGCGGTTTGCTTGGGCCTGGCGAATCGCCTCGCGGTCGGCCTCCAGCGATGCCAGCAACATCGCCAGCATGTCCGCGGCCAGATCGGCCTTGCCCGCGGCCAGGCGCAAACCTTCTTCGTGATCCAGAACCTGCAACTCATAGGCGCCGCCATGATTGTCGCCCGGGCGTTCCGGGCTGTGATTGCGCAGCGCCAGGCCACTCCATTTGAGCACCACCTGCGCCAGCTGCCGCTCGCTGATCGGTTTGGTCAGGTAGTCGTCCATGCCGCTTTGCAGCAGCGCGCGTTTTTCGTTGGCCATGGCGTGGGCGGTGAGGGCAACGATCGGCAGCGGCGTGCAATGCCGTTCGCTTTCCCACTGACGGATCGCTTCGGTGGTCTGGCGCCCGTCCATGCCGGGCATCTGCACGTCCATCAGCACCAGATCGAAGGTCTCGGTCTGCACCGCCTTGACCGCGGCGTACCCGCTTTCCACCGCGAGCACTTTGGCGCCCATGTCCTCGAGCAGGGTCTGCACCAACAGCAGGTTGGCCGGGTTGTCGTCGACGCAAAGCACCTTCGGCGCGCGGCTGGACACCGGCTCGCCGGGTTCGCTGCGCGGCAGGCGCGGGTTGACCAGATCCGACAGCGCCCGGCGCAGCTTGCGGGTGCAGGCAGGCTTGGCCTGAAGCTGGCTGTGGGGGTTGGGTACCGAAAGGTGGAACAGCGTCTGTTCCGTGGTCGGGCACAGCACCAGCACCTTGCAGCCCAGGTGTTCGAGGTCCCAGATGTGCTGGTTCAGACGCTCCGGCGGCATGTCGTTGCTGGTGACGCCCAGCACCGCCAGATCGATCGCCTGTTCGGTCTGATGGGCAACCGTCACGCCATTGGTGAGGCTTTCCAGGTTGGCGAACGGGGCGACCGTCAGCCCGCAATCCTCTAGCTGATGCTGCAACGCCTGACGGGCCAGCTCGTGATTTTCCAGCACCGCCACGCGCCGCCCGGACAACGGCGGGCCGGGCAGGTCTTCGGCATCGTCGCGGGTTTTCGGCAGGCTCAGGCTGATCCAGAACTCCGAACCTTCGCCCGGGATACTCTCGACGCCGATCTCGCCACCCATCTGTTCGATCAAACGCTTGGAAATCACCAGCCCGAGGCCGGTGCCGCCGGGTTGCCGTGACAGCGAGTTGTCGGCCTGACTGAAGGCCTGGAACAACGCGCGCACATCCTGGTTGGACAGGCCGATCCCGGTGTCCTGAATGCTGATGCGCAGTTGCACGCTGTCTTCGTGCTCTTCTTCGAGCATGGCGCGGGCGACGATAGTGCCCTCGCGGGTGAACTTGATCGCGTTGCTGACCAGGTTGGTGAGGATCTGCTTGAGTCGCAACGGATCGCCCACCAGCGACAGCGGCGTGTCGCGGTATACGAGGCTCACCAGCTCCAGCTGCTTGGCGTGGGCGGCGGGGGCGAGGATGGTCAGGGTGTCCTGCAGCAGGTCGCGCAGGTTGAACGGAATATGGTCGAGCACCAGTTTGCCGGCCTCGATCTTCGAGAAGTCGAGGATCTCGTTGATGATCCCCAGCAGGCTGTCGGCGGATTTTTCGATGGTGCCCAGATAGTCGAGCTGGCGCGGGGTCAGCTCGCTTTTTTGCAGCAGGTGAGTGAAACCGAGAATGCCGTTGAGCGGTGTGCGGATCTCGTGGCTCATGTTGGCGAGGAACTCGGATTTGATCCGGCTCGCTTCCAGGGCCTCCTTGCGCGCCAGGTCGAGTTCGATGTTCTGGATTTCGATGGTTTCCAGGTTCTGGCGCACGTCTTCGGTGGCCTGGTCGACGCTGTGCTGCAATTCTTCCTGGGCGTTCTGCAGGGTGCCGGCCATGCGGTTGATGCCGTACGCCAGTTCATCCAGTTCCTGGCTGCCGAGAGGGGGCAGGCGGGTTTCCAGATGGCCGTCCTTGAGTTGGGCCACGGCCTGCTTGATCTGGGTGATCGGCCGATTGATCGTGCGGCCCATGCGCAAGGCCAGCAGCGCCGCGCCACCAAGCCCGGCCAGGATCATCATCAGGCTGGCGAACAGGCTGCGATAGCCGCGCAGCAACATGCCGTTGTGGGACAGTTCCAGTTCGACCCAGCCCAGCAGCCGGTCGGTTTCCTCGGGGATGACGTCAGCCGCCAGATTGCGGTGTTTGCCGAACACCGGCAGCAGGTAGCGGGTTGCATCGTTGCCGCTGCGGCTGAGCATCTGCGAGCCATCACCCAGTGGCGCCGGATTGAGCATGATGGGCCCGGCGTGTGCCAGCAGCGAGCGGTCCGGCGCGAGGAAGCTCACAGCGCGCACATCTGTTTGTTCCAGGGATTGGGTGGCAATGCGCTCCAGCAGGTCGCTGTTCTTGTGGCCCATCGCCGGTGCCACCAGGGGAGCGAGCTGCTCGGCGATCATCTGGCCGCGCTGCATGAGTTGGGCGTGCAGGTCCGCTTGTTGCAGCCAGGTGAAATAGCCGCCCAGGACCAACGCCATCAGACTGGTTGGCAACAGGGTCAGCAATAGCACGCGGCCTTTAATTCCCAGTTTCGTGAGCACGCATCTCTCCTGCATCCAGCTATCGATAGACCTGCGCATGCGTCCGGCACGCACCATTTGCGCAGTGTAGCGATTTGCACGCGGGCAATCTTCGTAAAAATCGATGGCGTCATTCGTCGCCCGAAGCGGCAGTTTCCACTCGCGCTCAGCCCCTCGACTTGTCCCGCACCGCTCAATCTTGAATAATCGCCAACTGAGAATTATTTGCAGATAACCATGACTCCCATCGCAGCCGTCCATCCCCGCATCCTTTCCATCGAAGACGACCTGGTGCTCGGTGCCTATGTTCACGAACATCTGGGCCGTAGCGGCTTTCAGGTGACCTGGTGCCAGAACGGCCAGGAAGGACTGGACGCCGCCCGCCGGCAACCCTTCGATGTGGTGCTGATGGACATTCTGCTCCCCGGTCTTGACGGTCTTTCGGTGCTGACGCAATTGCGCCAGAGCCATTCGACGCCGGTGCTGCTGATGTCGGCGCTCGGTGCCGAAGCCGATCGCATCAGCGGCTTCCGTCTGGGCGCCGACGATTATCTGCCCAAGCCTTTCAGCATGGTCGAGTTGCGGGTGCGCATCGAAGCGATTCTTCGGCGGGTTGCGCTTGATCGATGGCCGACGCCGGTGACCATCGCCCCGGTCGTGGACAATCTGCGTTTCGACGACGAACTGTTCGACGTGATCTACGGCGGGCAGGCGGCGGGTCTGACCCGAACCGAGTATCGACTGCTGGAAACCCTCAATCGCAACGACGATGAAGTCCTGAGCAAAGCCTTCCTTTATCAGCACGTCCTGCAACGCGGCTACGCGGCCCATGACCGTAGTCTGGACATGCACATCAGCCAGATCCGCCGCAAGCTCAAGGCCGTCGGCTATACCGAGCGCGAAGTGCGCACCGTCTGGGGCAAGGGCTACATCCTGAGTGCCGGCGATGAAATGTAATCTGCCGGGACGGCACTCGCTGTTCTGGAAGCTTGCCTGTTTGCTGGTGGCCTTCTGTCTGTTGATGATCTGGCTGAGCTGGTCCTGGGGGCGCTACATGGAAGAGCGCAACCAGTTCCTGTCCGATGAGGCCCGCAGCACCCTGACGCGCTATGCCGCCGAAGCCGAACAGGCGTGGCAGCAGGACCAGCGCGATGGCATCGATCGATGGCTGCAGGGCATGCGCCAGCGGGAGAAGAGTTGGGTGGGCGTCATCGGCGGCGATTTGCAGTCGCTGAGCAGCCAATGGCTGTCGGAAAAAGACACCGAGCACCTGACCTTTCTGCGAGGCCTGGATTGGCCCATCCACAAGAAAGGCCGGCCATGGATGCGCGTACCCTTTCCCCACGATCCGGCCGCCGGCAGCCTGGTGATCGAACTGCCCGAACGCTTTGTGCCCGGTCGCTACCGGGTGTTCTGGCGGGTGATCACCAACGGCGTCATTCCCGGGCTCTTCACTTTATTGCTGTGCGTCGGCCTGTACCGCTTGCTGGTGGTGCCGCTCAATCATCTGCGCGCGCAGGCCAATGCCTGGCGCGCCGATCAATTGAACGTGCGGCTGTCCAGTCGCACCACCAACCGGGCTGATGAGCTGGGCGAACTGGGCAGGGCGTTCGATCACATGTCCGAACGCCTGCAAAGCACCGTGGCCTTGCAGCAGCAATTGCTGCGCGACCTGTCCCACGAACTGCGCACGCCGCTTAGTCGACTGCGAGTGGCCAGTGAAAGCGAGGAGGATCTGCAAGCTCTGCGCGAGCGCATCGGCCGCGAGGTCGACGGCATGCAGCGACTGGTCGACGACACCCTGCAACTGGCCTGGCTCGACACCGAACGCACCCGCCTGCCAGACGAAGCGATCCAGATCCAGGCCCTGTGGGAAATGCTCACCGAAAATGCCTGCTACGAAAGCTGCTGGCCGGGCGGACAACTGCAGTGTTCGGTGGACGCCTCCTGCTGGGTTCGCGGCCATCTCAACACTCTGGCCCAGGCGCTGGAAAACATGCTGCGCAACGCCATTCGACATTCACCCGAGGGCGGCATCGTCCGGCTTGCCGGTCGACGGGACGGCGATTACTGGCACCTGTGGCTGGAGGATCAGGGTGGCGGCGTGGCGGAAGCGGATCTGGAGCGGATCTTCCTGCCTTTCACGCGTCTCGACGGCTCGCGGCCGGGGGATGGTGGTTTTGGATTGGGGTTGAGCATTGCCAGGAATGCGGTGCAGCGGCAGGGCGGCCAGCTTTGGGCGCAGAACACCGGGAGCGGGTTGCGGATGAATATGCGGTTGTTGGTTCATCCGGTGCCGGGTTGAGATAATTCGCAACATCTTTAAAGGCTGTTGGTTGGATATAGTACTCAAGGTCTTTATTTGAGGGGCGATATCTATTCTGATAATAAAAGCCAGGGAGATGTTTATGAATGTGTACTTCTCTAACCAATCGATGAGGTCGGATCCTTACCTCATTAAAAATCCTCTCGAGACGACCAACAGCTTTACCAAGACAAATGTGGATGATGCTGTTGATGCGTTGAAGTTGAAGTCGAACAGCGAACTCTCACTTGAAGATATCAAGGAGACTCTGAAGAAGTATGACTTCACCTCCATCAGTACCAAGGAACTCGCCGAGGTGGGTTCCTTGCTATTCAAAAACAGTTTGATTGGCGGGGTGGTCGCGCATTTTTTCACTTCTGGAAGAATGGCCTATGACGATGCAGGTCTTCCTGCCGGAACTGATGTTAAATTCAATGCGGTAGCTCTGTTTAACGAGATGCTCGATGACAGGCTCACTCATAAAAGAACGGAAGCTGAGGGGTTTCATGAACTGACAAGGAACTTGACTCAGGCAAATCACATACTGGGTGCACTGTCCTATTTCGTGAACTCACCTCAGGGCGACATTTCCGTCAACATCGAAGCCTGAGTTAGCAGTGCCCGCACACGCGGCGTACGGGCACCTCATCCCTAAGGCTTATCGACCAAAGCGCGTAGTGCCGGCATATCCTCTTGGTACATCGTGATCATTAATGTGACGGACTCTATAAGTGCCGAAGGGGCCAAGTGCAGAAGCGGTTTTTCGATTGATTCCTCCATCAACATGCTTCCAGGTTGAGCCTTCCAGTCGTTCTATAACCAGAACTGGGTGCGGCCCTGTTCCCAGTGCGCTGATTGTTGAATCAATATTTGCTTTTTGGCATCCGTTCGCACCGGTAATGGTGAAAGGGCCTTGAACAGTTACGGCGGAGTTGGCTTGTACTATTCCGCTATAGGTGTTTTGAATGTAAATGCAAGCAGCTGAAGCCTGATTGGCTGCAAGAGTCAGAACTGCAAAAGGGATAGCCAGTAACATCTTCATTTTTATCTTCCTTGAATGACACTTGAAAAGCGTCGTAAGAGTTTTTTCGACGGGCAGTTGCATTAATACAATGCCCGTCGAAAAGCCTACTCGCGCTCCTTGATCCTAACTAGTTCATGAACAGCACCGCGACCTGAAGGAAACTTCCTAAGACTTCAATCTTTTTTCCTACAAAAATCGCGCGAACTTAAACATCTCGTTGCAGGAGCGAGCAGGCTCGCGATGGTCTTCAACGATAACGTTGGCAAGCTGACGCCCCGCGGTGCTCCTTCCTCCATCGCGAGCAAGCTCGCTCCTGCAGGGATCGGCACCCACCTTATTCCTGCAAACCATAAGCACCTCACTTTGCGTGATATGGCCTTGCGGGGTTTGCCGGTATGATAGGCGCCCCCGCAGTCTGGATTGCGAATGACGCCATGACCTTGCAGTACCCAACCATCGCCGATTGCGTCGGCAACACTCCGCTGATTCGTTTGCAGCGCCTGGCTGGCGAGACCAGCAACACCCTTTTGCTCAAGCTCGAAGGGAACAACCCGGCGGGTTCGGTCAAGGACCGTCCGGCGCTGTCGATGATCACCCGCGCCGAATTGCGCGGGCAGATCCATCCCGGCGATACGCTGATCGAAGCGACTTCGGGTAACACCGGGATTGCGCTGGCCATGGCCGCCGCGATCAAGGGTTACAAGATGATCCTGATCATGCCGGACAACTCCAGCGCCGAGCGCAAGGCCGCGATGACCGCTTACGGTGCCGAACTGATCCTGGTCACCCAGGAGCAGGGCATGGAAGGCGCCCGCGACCTGGCCCAGCGGATGGAAGCCGAAGGCCATGGCAAGGTGCTGGACCAGTTCGCCAACGGTGACAACCCGGAGGCGCACTACACCACCACCGGCCCGGAAATCTGGCGCCAGACCCAGGGCACCATCACCCATTTCGTCAGCTCCATGGGCACCACCGGTACGATCATGGGCGTTTCGCGCTACTTGAAAGAGCAGAACGAAAACGTGCAGATCGTCGGTCTGCAACCCATGGAAGGTTCGGCGATCCCGGGCATCCGCCGCTGGCCTCAGGAATACCTGCCGAAGATTTATCAGGCCGATCGCGTGGATCGCATCGTCGACATGGCGCAGAGCGAAGCCGAGGATGTGACCCGTCGTCTGGCTCGCGAAGAAGGCATCTTCTGCGGTGTGTCCTCGGGCGGTGCCGTGGCCGGGATGTTGCGTCTGTCCAAAGAAGTTGAAAACGCGGTGATCGTCGCGATCATCTGCGACCGTGGCGACCGTTACCTGTCGACCGGCATTTTCGACGCGCCCAACTGATGGCCAGACATGAAAGAGGCCTGCGCTTCCAGCCCACCGGCGGCAGCAAGGCCCCGCAAGTCCCGACCGGCAAAAAGCAGCGCCTGACCATCGAGCGCCTGGCCAATGACGGTCGCGGTATCGCGTTTTTCGAAGGCCGCACCTGGTTCGTCATCGGCGCTCTGGCCGGTGAGGAAGTCGAGGCGCGCGTGCTCGGCGCCCACGGCAAAGTGGTCGAGGCGCGTACCGAGCGGGTGTTCAAGGCCAGCGATCTGCGTCGTCCGGCACTCTGCGCCCATGCCGGTCGTTGCGGCGGCTGCAGCGTGCAACATCTGCCCCACGACGAACAGCTCGCCCTGAAACAGCGCATGCTCGCCGAGCAGTTGTCGAAGGTCGCCGGTGTCGAGCCAGAAGAATGGGCCGCACCTTTGACCGGTCCTGAATTCGCCTACCGCCGTCGCGCCCGTGTGGCGGTGCGCTGGGACATGAAGGCGAAAAAACTCGAAGTCGGTTTCCGCGCCGCCGGCAGCCAGGACATCGTCGCCATCGACGAGTGCCCGGTGCTGGTACAACCGTTGCAACCGATCATGAGTCGACTGCCGGAAATGCTGCGACGCTTGAGCAAGCCCCAGGCGCTCGGTCATGTGGAGTTGTTCAGCGGTTCCTCGCTGGCGGTGTTGCTGCGGCACATGGCGCCGCTGTCCGATGCCGACCTGACGATCCTCAAGGATTTTTGCGCGTTCCATCACGCCCAGCTGTGGCTGCACGGTGAAGGCGAACCGCAACCGGTCGAGGCCGATCAGGTGCTGGGCTATCGCCTGGAACAGTGGAACCTGGAGCTGGCGTATCGTCCCGGGGACTTCGTCCAGGTCAATGCCGGCGTCAACGAGGCGATGGTCGCCCAGGCGCTGCAATGGCTGAAACCGACCGCGGATGAACGGGTGCTGGACTTGTTCTGTGGCTTGGGTAACTTTGCCTTGCCGCTGGCGCAAACCGTTCGTGAAGTGGTGGCGGTCGAAGGGGTGCAGGTGATGGTCGAGCGGGCAGCCGCGAACGCCGCTAGCAACAATCTGCATAACGCGAGGTTTTTTCAGGCCGATTTATCCCAGCCTTTGACCGACTCCGAATGGGCGCGCGAAGGCTTTTGTGCGGTACTCTTGGACCCACCGCGTGACGGTGCTTTCGAGGTGGTGCGCAAGCTCAAGTCGCTGGGTGCGCAACGGCTGGTTTATGTGTCGTGCAACCCGGCAACTCTGGCGCGCGACACGGTCGAATTGATCAAGCAGGGCTACCGGTTAAAACGTGCCGGGATTCTCGATATGTTTCCTCAGACGGCGCATGTCGAAGCCATGGCGTTATTTGAAGCGAGCTAGGACGGCTCGTCTGGTCCGACTGACCCGCCCGTGCAGCCGCGTACCAGCCCGACGTGGATGCACAGGCAACGAAGGTCAGCGATTTGACGCATTGAATCTGCGTCGTAGGGAAGGTAAGCAAGATGGTACAGGTGAGAGCACACCAGCCGATCAACACCGACGGCAGTATCAATCTCGAGGCTTGGCTCGATCATGCGGTCAGCGTCGATCTGGCACTGGATCGCGAAGCCTTGAAGGAGGCCTGCGAGTACGCTCGCGAGGCCGAACAGCAAGCCAATGCGGCGAAGAACTTGTGGTCGGAAGGTAATTCGAGTTTCCGCACCGGCCTTGAAATCGCCGAGATCCTCGCCGACCTCAAACTCGATCAGGATTCGCTGGTCGCCGCGGTTCTGTACCGAGGCGTGCGCGAAGGCCAGATCCCGCTCCCGGCAGTCAGCCAGCGCTTCGGTCCCGTGGTAGCCAAGCTCATCGACGGCGTGCAGCGCATGGCGGCGATCAGCGACAGCCTGAGCCCGCGCAAATCCATGGTGATGGGCACCCAGGGCCAGGTCGAAAACCTGCGCAAGATGCTCGTGGCCATGGTCGACGACGTGCGCGTCGCCCTGATCAAGCTGGCCGAACGCACCTGCGCGATCCGCGCGGTGAAAACCGCCGATGACGAAAAACGCAATCGCGTGGCCCGGGAAGTCTTCGACATCTATGCGCCGCTCGCCCACCGCCTGGGTATCGGTCATATCAAGTGGGAGCTGGAGGATCTGTCCTTCCGCTACCTGGAGCCCGATCAATACAAGCAGATCGCCAAGTTGCTCCATGAGCGGCGACTGGATCGCGAGCGCTTCATCAGCGACGTGATGAGCCAGCTGAAAAACGAGCTGCAGGCCACCGGCGTCGAGGCCGATATCAGCGGTCGCGCCAAACACATCTATTCGATCTGGCGCAAGATGCAGCGCAAGGGTCTGGAGTTCAGCCAGATCTACGACGTGCGCGCCGTTCGCGTGCTGGTGCCGGAAATGCGCGACTGCTATACCGCGCTCGGCATCGTCCACACCTTGTGGCGACACATCCCGAAAGAGTTCGACGACTACATCGCCAACCCGAAAGAGAACGGCTACCGCTCGCTGCACACCGCGGTGATCGGCCCCGAGGGCAAGGTGCTGGAAGTGCAGATCCGCACCCACGCCATGCACGAAGAAGCCGAGCTGGGGGTTTGCGCGCACTGGCGCTACAAGGGCACCGACGTCAAATCCGGCTCCAATCACTACGAAGAGAAAATCTCCTGGCTGCGCCAGGTGCTCGAGTGGCATGAAGAGCTGGGCGATATCGGCGGTCTGGCGGAACAGCTGCGGGTCGATATCGAACCCGATCGCGTCTACATCTTCACCCCGGACGGCCACGCCATCGACTTGCCGAAGGGCGCGACGCCGCTGGACTTCGCCTACCGCGTGCACACCGAGATCGGCCACAACTGCCGTGGCGCCAAGATCAACGGGCGCATCGTGCCGCTCAACTACAGCCTGCAAACCGGTGAGCAGGTCGAGATCATCACCAGCAAGCACGGTACGCCGAGCCGCGACTGGCTGAACCCGAACCTGGGGTACGTCACCACGTCCCGGGCGCGGGCGAAGATCGTTCACTGGTTCAAGTTGCAGGCACGCGATCAGAACGTCGCCGCCGGCAAGAGCCTGCTGGAACGCGAGCTCAATCGCCTGGGCCTGCCGGCGGTGGATTTCGAGAAGCTGGCCGACAAGGCCAATATGAAAACCGCCGAGGACCTGTTTGCCGCCCTGGGCGCCGGCGATCTGCGCCTGGCGCAGCTGGTCAACCTGGCGCAGCAACTGGTCGAGCCGGAGCGTGGCAACGAACAACTGGAGCTGATCCCACGCAAGGCCACCGGCTACAAGCCAGGCAAGCGTGGCGACATTCAGATCCAGGGCGTCGGCAACCTGATGACCCAGATGGCCGGCTGCTGCCAGCCGTTACCGGGGGATGCAATCGTCGGTTACATCACCCAGGGTCGTGGCGTCAGCATCCACCGTCAGGATTGCGCTTCGGTGTTGCAACTGGCCGGGCGCGAGCCGGAGCGGATCATCCAGGTCAGCTGGGGCCCGGTGCCGGTGCTCACATACCCGGTGGACATCGTCATCCGTGCCTACGACCGCTCCGGGCTGCTGCGTGACGTTTCCCAGGTGCTGCTCAACGAGCGGATCAACGTGCTGGCGGTCAACACCCGCTCGAACAAGGAGGACAACACGGCGTTGATGTCCCTGACCATCGAGATTCCGGGGCTGGATGCGCTGGGGCGGTTGCTGGGACGGATCTCGCAGTTGCCGAACATCATCGAGACCCGGCGTAACCGCACGCCATGACGCAGACCCCCTGTAGGAGCTGCCGAAGGCTGCGATCCTTTGACTTTGTCTTTTAAAAACAAAATCAAAAGATCGCAGCCTTCGGCAGCTCCTGCACGGGATCGGTGTTTGAACGAGATAATCAGATGTACACACTTGAAGACCTGCTGCACCTGATGAACCGTCTGCGCGATCCGCAATACGGTTGCCCGTGGGACATCAAGCAAACCTACGCCACCATCGTCCCGCATACCCTCGAAGAAGCCTACGAAGTCGCCGATGCCATCGAGCGCGCAGACTTCGATCATTTGCAGGGCGAGTTGGGCGATCTGCTGTTCCAGGTGGTGTATTACAGTCAGCTCGCGCGAGAAGAAGGGCGCTTCGAATTCGCCGGCGTGGTCGACAGCATTACCCGCAAGCTGATCCGTCGCCATCCCCATGTATTTCCCACCGGTGATCTGTACGCACCGCTGGATGTGCCGCGCTTGAACGAGGAACAGGTCAAGCAGCGCTGGGAAGAGATCAAGGCCGAAGAGCGCGCCGAAAAGTCCGAGGCGCCGCAGCAACTGTCGTTGCTCGATGACGTGCCCGCCGCGCTGCCGGCGTTGTCCCGTTCAGCCAAGTTGCAAAAGCGCGCAGGGCAGGTGGGCTTCGATTGGCCCGATGCCTTGCCGGTGCTGGACAAGGTCCGTGAAGAGCTCGATGAAATCCTCGAAGCGATGGCCGATAACGACCCGGCGGCGATCAGCGATGAAGTCGGCGACCTGCTGTTTTCCGTGGTCAATCTGGCGCGGCACCTCAAGGTCGATCCGGAAACCGCACTGCGTGGCGCCAATGGCAAGTTCGAACGACGCTTCCGTTTTATCGAACAGGCATTGCGCGACACCCACCGTCCCATGGAAGATTGCACCCTCGAAGAGTTGGACGCCTTATGGGGCGAAGCCAAACGCCAGGAAAAGAATGTGCCCAGCTGCGGTTGAGCAGTTGCCTAAGTGAGTAATAAGCACCATGAGCATTTCCCTTCGCGACCAGTTGCTCAAAGCAGGGCTGGTCAATCAGAAGCAGGCCAAGCAGGTCAGCAAAGAGAAGCAGAAACAACAGCGCCTGGCCCACAAGGGACAGATCGAGCTGGATGACTCTCAGCAGCGCGCAGCCCAGGAAGCCCAGGCCGAGAAGGTCAAGCGCGATCAGGAGCTCAACCGCCAGCAGCAGGAGAAGGCCGAGGCCAAGGCTCGTGTCGCACAGATCAAGCAATTGATCGAAGCCACGCGCTTGCCGAAACTGACGACCGAGGACTACTACAACTTCGTCGACGACAAGAAGGTCAAGCGCCTGTCGGTCAACGCGCTGATGCGCAACAAGCTGAGTAACGGCTCGCTGGCCATCGTGCATCACGCTGGCGGCTACGAGGTGATACCTCGGGAGGCGGCGCTGAAGATCCAGGAACGTGACCCGCAGCGCATCGTGCAGATGAATGAAAAGACCGAAGAAGTCGCGATCGAAGACGATCCGTACGCAGCCTTCCAGATTCCTGATGATCTGATGTGGTAAGCCGCAAAGGCCTGCAGTAACGACAAACCCCGCTTATGCGGGGTTTGTCGTTTTCAATGCTGTGATTGCGTAAGTGGAGGGTTCAGGCGGAGCGGCGTTCGCGCAGTTGCTCCAGCGTTTCCAGTTCGGCCTTGTAGTTTTGCGCGTCTTTCTCGCTATGGAACATCCCGACCAGCAGGTCCTGTTGGTACACATCCCAAATCCGGATACCGGCGGCTACGCCCTCGTGGGACATGTGTGAATCGTCGCGTTCAGTTACTTTTACAGTCATCTGCTAGCTCCAATCTCTCTGATATCTGCAGCAAGGCGTGTGCAGGACTCCGTTATAGAATTTGGTAGCTTGCTAAGTAAACTCCTGAATTTGGAAAGGGATTGTTGCCGGATCGGACAGAATCCTGCAGCCCGCGTAAACCGCGACATTCAGTCGCAGGGCGTTCGGTTCCATGACAAATGCTTCATGTTCCCGACAGCAAAACCCGTGCATCACACCCAGTACCCGTAG
Organism: Pseudomonas sp. C1C7; assembly: GCF_013359595.1. GTDB lineage: Bacteria > Pseudomonadota > Gammaproteobacteria > Pseudomonadales > Pseudomonadaceae > Aquipseudomonas. The sequence goes on from NZ_JABFMP010000009.1 coordinate 48,266, forward strand.
GGGCCAGGCTTGCCTGCGAAGGCGTATTCAAGGACGCCTTCGCAGGCAAGCCTGGCTCCTACAGGTTCTGTGGTGTGGCGGACGCCGGATCTGTGCGCGCCCCAAACCACTGTAGGAGATGTCGAGTGCAACGAGGCTGCGATCTTTCAAGATCAAAAGATCGCAGCCTTCGGCAGCTCCTACACAGGAATGCGAGCACCAGCGTTCAGGCAAAAAAAAACGCCCCGAACCAGTCGGGGCGTTTTCATGTGCGGCTCAGCAGCAGGGAATTACTTGCCTGCCCAGCGCTTCAGTACCAGGGTGGCGTTGGTGCCACCGAAACCGAAGCTGTTGCTCATCACGGTGTCGATCTTGGCGTTTTCCTGGGTCTTGGTCAGAACCGGCAGGTCAGCCACTTCAGGGTCCAGCTCGTCGATGTTGGCGGAGCCGGCAATGAAGTTGCCTTCCATCATCAGCATGCAGTAGATCGCTTCGTGAACGCCGGCGGCGCCCAGGGAGTGACCCGACAGGCTTTTGGTGGAGCTGATGGCCGGCGCCTTGTCGCCGAACACTTCACGCACACCTTTCATTTCCGCGACGTCGCCGACCGGAGTCGAGGTGCCGTGGGTGTTCAGGTAGTCGATCGGGGTGTCGACGGTGGACAGCGCCTGCTGCATGCAGCGGATCGCGCCTTCGCCGCTTGGGGCGACCATGTCGTAGCCGTCGGAAGTCGCGCCGTAGCCGACGATTTCCGCGTAGATCTTCGCGCCACGGGCCAGAGCGTGTTCCAGCTCTTCGACCACGACCATGCCGCCGCCACCGGCGATGACGAAACCGTCACGGTCGGCGTCGTAGGCACGGGAAGCTTGTTCCGGAGTCTCGTTGCGCTTGCTGGACAGGGCGCCCATGGCGTCGAACAGGAACGACTGGCTCCAGTGTTCTTCTTCACCGCCGCCGGCGAACACGATGTCCTGCTTGCCCATCTGGATCTGTTCCATGGCGGTACCGATGCAGTGAGCACTGGTGGCGCAGGCAGAAGCGATGGAGTAGTTCAGGCCCTTGATCTTGAATGGAGTGGCCAGGCACGCCGAAACGGTGCTGCTCATGGTCCGCGTTACGCGGTATGGGCCGACGCGCTTGACGCCTTTCTCGCGCAGGATGTCCAGCGCTTCCATCTGGTTCAGGGTGGAGGCGCCACCGGAACCGGCGATCAGGCCGGTACGCGGGTTGGACACTTGCTCTTCGGTCAGGCCGGAGTCGGTGATGGCGTCTTTCATGGCCAGGTAGGCGTAAGCCGCCGCGTGGCCGACGAAACGATAGATCTTGCGATCGATCAGTTCTTCAAGGTTGAGGTCAATGGAGCCGGAAACCTGGCTACGCAGACCCATTTCGGCATATTCCGGGTTGAACCGGATGCCAGGGCGGCTTGCACGCAGGTTAGCGGAGACGGTCTCTTTGTCATTGCCCAGGCACGAAACGATGCCCAGACCAGTGATAACGACGCGGCGCATGCGAATAACCCTTAGAAGTTGTCAGTGGAGGTGAACACGCCGACACGGAGGCCTTCGGCGGTGTAGATTTCGCGACCGTCGACAGTCACCGAACCGTCGGCAATGGCCAGGTTCAGCTTGCCCTTCAGGACGCGCTTGATATGGATGTTGTAGGTGACTTTCTTGGCGGTCGGCAGGACCTGGCCGAAGAACTTCACTTCGCCCGAACCCAGTGCGCGACCGCGGCCTGGCAGGCCTTGCCAGCCCAGGAAGAAGCCGACCAGTTGCCACATGGCGTCCAGGCCCAGGCAGCCCGGCATCACCGGATCGCCTTCGAAATGGCAAGCGAAGAACCACAGGTCCGGAGTGATATCCAGCTCGGCGACCAATTCACCTTTGCCGTACTTGCCGCCTTCTTCGCTGATCAGGGTGATGCGATCAACCATCAGCATGTTCGGGGCGGGCAGTTGCGCGTTACCTGGGCCGAACAGCTCACCGCGACTGCAGCGCAGCAGGTCTTCCCGGGTAAAGGCGTTTTGTTTGGTCATGCGAGCTCCTCAATAGTCCCATGCGGCAGGTGGGGCAAATCTTCCCGGCCGATCGAAGCGTTCATGCCTCGAACCGGCAGCCTACTCATAGACTATTGCGTTGTAGTGAAAGTCACAGCGCCAAGGACATGAATGTACACTTGTGCACTGAAATTTTTATTCAAGCCCCTTTTCGAGGCTATTCGGGTGCCTAAGACTGCCGCAATTTCGCTTTACACGCCAGTCGCAGATGCTCGAAAGGCCTGTACTACTGCACCCAGCGCTGCAGAATCTGCTGCAGGTCAGTACGTTTGAAGGGCTTGGCCAGATAATCGTTCATCCCCGCCGACAGACAGGCCTCGCGGTCGCCCTGCAAGGCGTTGGCGGTCAGGGCAATGATCGGCAGGCCGTCACAACCTGGCAGCCGGCGAATCTGTCGGGTCGCCTCGTAGCCGTCAATGACCGGCAGGCGGCAGTCCATCAGAATCGCTTCGAACGTCAGGCTCTCGGCACTGCGTACCGCCTGGGCGCCATCGACGGCGACGCTGACCTTGAAACCGAGACTGCGCAACATCGCTTCGATGACCGTCTGGTTGACCGGATTGTCTTCGACCAGCAACACATTGCGACCCAGGCCATCGTCAGCGTCGGCAGGCGCGCGCGGTGCCAGAGATGGCAGCGGTTGTTGATAGAGCGCCAGCGGAATCTCCAGGGTAAACACCGAACCGCGGCCTTCTTCGCTCTGGGCGCGCAGGGTCCCGCCCATGCGTTCGGCCAGGGTGCGGGCAATGGGCAGGCCCAGTCCGGTGCCGCCGTAACGTCTTGAAATAGAACTATCCGCCTGTTGAAACGCGTTGAACATCAGTTCCAGACTTTCGGGCGCGATGCCGATGCCACTGTCGCGCACGCTGCAGGTGAACCACAGCAATTCATGATCCAGTGACTGCCATTGCGACTCGATGGAGATGCGTCCCTGCTCGGTGAACTTCAGCGCATTGCCGAGCAGGTTCACCAGGATCTGCCGGATCCGCGTCGGATCGCCCTGGACCTGCAAGCCCTCCATGTCCTGCGGCGTCAGCAATTGCAGTTCGAGCTTGCGCTGTGCGGCGCTGTGATAGAACGACTGCGCACAGGCGCCGATCAGGTCGGCGAGGTTGAACGGGATGTGCTCCAGCTCCAGCTCCGAACGTTCGATGCGCGAGAAGTCGAGAATATCGTTGATCACCTTGAGCAGATGCTCGGTGGACTCCGACGCCAGCGCCGCGTATTCGACCTGTTCCGGGGTCATTTCGGTGGTTTCCAGCAACTGCAGCATGCCCAGCACCCCATTCATTGGCGTGCGCAGTTCGTGGCTCATCATGGCGAGGAAGTCGGACTTGGCGTTGTTGGCCTTTTCCGCCTCTTCGCGGGTCTGGATCAGTTGCGCCATGGCCTGATGCTGTTCGCGACTGGCCTGTTCCAGGCCGCTGGCCAGGTTGTTGATGTGTTGCGACAGCGCGCCCAGTTCGGTGTCGTCGACAATCGGCAGCGGGGTTTTGTAGTCGCCCTCGGCAATCGCCTTGACCGCGTTGCCGATCTCACGGATCGGCTGCGACAGGCTGCTGGCCAGTCGACGGGCCAGCAGGAAGGTAAACAGCAGGGCGAACAGCGCCAGAATTCCCGCCTTGAACAGGATCTCCTGCTGACGCTGGCTGAACGCATCGCTGGACAGGCCGACGATCACCCGGCCCAGATAATCTTCGGCGGGCGCGGCGCTGTCGGCGCTGGTGGCCTGGAAAAAATCGTTGTGCAGCGCGATACGTTGCAGCCGCACCGGCGCCTGGAACACTTCGACCTGATGCGGACGGTTGTGGTTGACCGAGGGTTGTTCGACGTACACCAGAATCCGGTTGGCATTGTCCTGGACTTCCAGAAAGCGCACGTTGGGCGTGGCCAGCGTCGCCTTGAGCAGGCTTTCCAGCACTTCGTTGTTACCGGAAATCACCCCGTACTCGGTGGCCGGAGCCAGCTGGTTGGCGATCAGTTGGCCGGTGTGATTGAGCTCCTGGCGCAGGTCCTGGATCCGCACGAAGGTGAAGAAGCTGATCAACAGCAGGGTCAACAACAGGGCAGGGCCCAGGCTGATGAGCTGGGTCCGGGTGTTGATGTCCCAACGGCGACGGAAAGTCATGGGCGGCGCTCTCTTTCAGCCAACAGTGTTGCGACAGATGCTTCATCTATCTGTTCAATACCTAATGAACGAGCCACCTGCGAATTACTTGAAACCTTGAAGCGCTGTGGGTAGTAGGTGCGCGGCCAGTTTGCAGGTGGCAGGTCGAGCAGGTCATCGAGAATCGCCAGCCAGTCGCTTTGATCGCTGAAGGTGCTGGCCAGGCTACCGGCCTTGACGAAACCGGCGTTGGGGCCGATCAGCGCCAACTGGCGAGAGTAACTGCTCAGCAGCAGGTTCTTTGCGGTTTTCGGGTTGAACAGGTCCGGGTCATCCAGGCCCAGCAGTACATCGCTGCGGCTGAGCAGCGCTTGCAAGGGTCGGCTGTCGTGGGTGTTGTCCCAGCGCTGGGTCACCACCTCGAGGCCCAGGGGATGAGCGGCGCGGCGCAACTCGCTCAGCAGAAATTCGCTGTGATCGTCATACAGCACACCGATGCGTCTGGCCTGGGGCAGCAGGGTGCTTGTCAGGTGCAACTGACGCTCCAGCGGCGGGTCGCTCCACAGCAGGCTGAGGTGCGGCGGATGCGTTTCGCCGAGACTTTGCCGCGCTTGCAGGCGGCTGATGCGCAGGACTAAGGTCGCCGGGCCTTGTTCGCTTTGCAGGCGCCAGTCCAGGCTCGGCAGATCGAGAAGAATCAGGCGGATGTCATTGGCAAGCGTGGCCGGTGCAGGCAACTCGGCCAACGGTTTGAAACGCACGTTATCGCTGGGGCGCAGTTCACGCAGGGCCTGCACGAAGGATTGCACGCCGGGGCTGTCTTCGACGCCGGTCAACAGGATGTCAGCGGCGTTGGCCGACAGACCGCTCAGCCAGCCACCGATCATCAGGCACAGCATTGCCAACAGGTGGGCAACACCTGGTCGCTTGCGTGCCGGACGATGGGCCATCTTAAAACGCCAGCTCCGCGCTGAAGTACATCACCCGGCGATCGTCGTAGTTGTTATCGACAAAGGTGGTGGGTTGATGATCGAGGCGTTGCTGGAGCACGCCGGCCAGTTCCAGATTGGTTTTGCCCAGGGCGATGCGTTTGGCAATGCGGGTGTCGACACGCTCGAAGCGATAGCCGTTGAGGGCATCGTCACCATAATAGAAGAGGGCGCTGTTCCAGCCGTGGCCCCAGTCGCGCAGCCAGCCGGCGGATCCGCTGTTGCGTGCGGTCTGTTGCGCGTCCTGTGGATTGCTCGCGTCGGCATCGACATAGGCGTAGGTCAGGCGCAGGCGGTCGGCCGGATTGATTCGCCAGTCGAGCTGGGTTTCGGCACCGGAGAAACGCGCGGTATTGGAATTGCTCGCAATGAACTGATTGTTGCGCAGCGGTTCGCTGATCATTCCGGTGATTTCGTCGTAGAACAGCTTCACGTCGACAGCCAGCCCCAGGTCGGCGAAGTAGCCGTTGTAGCCCAGTTCCCGGGAGCGCATGTGTTCCTGATCGAGATTGCCAGGGCCGCGGGTACTGACGAAGTAGCGGGCGCTGGACTGGCCGTAGGCACTCGGTCGCAGGTTGGTGACCCGGTAACTCCAGTTGACGCTGTTCTCGAACATGTCCGGCGAACGGATGGCTTCGGAGTAAACCGCACGCAAGCCATGGCGCGGGTTGATCAGGTAATTGACCGCCACGCGCGGAGTCAGCGAACTGCCGATCAGTTGCGTGTCTTCGAACATGGCGCCGCCCTGCAGCAGCCAATGCTCGCTGGCCCGCCATTCGAGTTGGCCGAATGCCCGCCAGGTAGTGTCGTCGAGGGTGCCATTGAAATAGGTTTCGGAGTTCGCCCGGTCGTAGCGGTAGTTCAAGCCGCTGACCAGGCGCAGGCTGTCGGACAGGCTCAGGGTGTCCTGCAATTCGAGGTCGTAGCGTGATTCGCGGGTGCTCTGGTCGATGTTGCCGCAAACGGTCTGGCTGGCGCCGTTGCGCCATTGGTCCAGAGCCTGATTGGCCAGTGCCTGTTCGGCGGGCGTGCCGGCGGGGGCTCCCGTGCCGGTGAAACTGGCAATGTTGCGTGCCAGGCGTTCGGTGTAGTTCGGGTTGAGCTGCCAGAGCTGCGTCAGTTGCGGGCTGAACGACACTTCGGCGTCACAGGCACGCCAGGTCTGCTGGCGGTCCCAATGCTGGGCCGAGCCCTGAACGTACAGGCTGTGATCAGGATTGAGGTCGAGGTTCCAGCGCAGCGAGCCGGCGTAATCCTTGGCGCTGACGTCGGAATTGTTCCCGGAACCGGTAATCCCCGAGAACACCGGTCGGTAAGTGTAGGGGCGCTGGTTGCTGCCTTCTTTCGCGTTCAATTGCCAATCGATGCTTTGCCGCTCATCCAGCGTCTGGCTGACGGCCAGGTTGAAGCGGTTCAAACGGCGGCTGTCGCGGTAATCAGCGCCCGTGCGGTCGGTGTCCAAACCATCGTCTTGTTGACCGGAGAGGGACAGGCGCAAGTCACCGTCGTCCCAGCCCACGCCCTGGCTGGCATAAAAATCGTCGATGCCGCGCTGGCCACGGGTGACTTTCATCCGCGTACCGAGGCTGTCCGCGGGCTTGCGGGTGATGATGTTGACCACCGCCATCAAGGCATTGGCGCCATAGCTGACGGTGTTCGGTCCGCGGAAAACCTCGATGCGCTCGATATCTTCCATGGCCACCGGAATGTCGCTCCAGTCCACGGTGGCCAGGCCCGCGCGATAGACCGAACGGCCGTCGATCAGCACTTGCATGCGCCGCGCCTGGGTGGCGTTGGTGCCGTGGTAGTTCACTGCCGCCTGATTGCCGCTGAGATTGCCGACCATCATGCCGGGCACCAGCCGCAACACTTCGCTGATGTCGCGGGCGCCGCTGGCAGTGATCAGCGCGTTGTCGATCACCGTCATGCTTCCCGGCACCGCGGCTGGCGACTGTTTCAGGCGGGTGGCCGTCAGCACTTGCGGCAACGGGTCGCTGTCGAGAAACAAATCGTCGGCCAATACGGGCGAGCTGAGGAACAGCGCCAGTACCAGAGGCGAGCGGGGTGAGGGTGAATCCAGCGACACGACACGTCCTTGTCATTGAGAGGTGGCGCATGTTAACCGAGCCGGATGACTTTTCCAGTCACGATGGCGGCACTTTCCACGGTTTTCTTGAACTTAATCGGTTCTGCACCGGTAATTGATGCGGGGACTGGCCGCCATCGGGGCGCTCCGTATAATGCCGGGATCGCCACTGGTATGGATTAACGGATTGCATATGACTGAACAGCGCCCGATTGCGGTTCTGGGAGGCGGAAGTTTTGGTACCGCCGTGGCTAACCTGCTGGCCGAAAACGGACATCAGGTCCTGCAATGGATGCGTGATCCCGAACAGGCCGAGGCCATTCGGGTCAATCGCGAGAACCCGCGTTACCTCAAGGGCATCAAGGTCCTGCCGGGCGTGACCCCGGTGACCGACCTGCAAGCCACCCTCGACGCCTGCGACCTGAACTTCGTCGCGCTGCCCTCCAGCGCGTTGCGCTCGGTGCTGGCGCCGCACGCCGAACGGCTGCGCGGCAAGATGCTGGTGAGCCTGACCAAGGGCATCGAAGCCCACACCTTCAAACTGATGAGCCAGATCCTCGAAGAGATCGCCCCGCAGGCGCGCATCGGCGTGCTGTCCGGGCCGAACCTGGCCCGGGAAATCGCCGAGCACGCGCTGACGGCCACGGTGGTCGCCAGCGAAGACGAAAAACTCTGCGAGCAGGTGCAAGCCGTACTGCACGGTCGCACGTTCCGCGTGTATGCCAGCGCCGACCGTTTTGGCGTCGAGTTGGGCGGGGCGTTGAAGAACTGCTACGCGATCATCGCCGGCATGGCGGTGGCGCTGAACATGGGCGAGAACACCAAGAGCATGCTGATCACCCGGGCGCTGGCGGAGATGACCCGCTTTGCGGTGAATCAGGGCGCCAACCCCATGACCTTCCTGGGACTCGCCGGCGTGGGCGATCTGATCGTGACCTGCTCGTCGCCCAAAAGCCGCAATTATCAGGTCGGATACGCCCTCGGCCAGGGCTTGAGCCTGGACGAGGCGGTCAACCGCCTGGGCGAAGTCGCCGAAGGCGTCAACACCCTCAAGGTACTCAAGGCCAAGGCCCAGGAAGTGGGCGTCTATATGCCGCTGGTCGCCGGATTGCATGCGATTCTGTTCGAAGGGCGCACGCTGGATCAGGTGATCGGTCTGCTGATGCGCGGCGAGCCGAAAACCGATGTCGACTTCATTTCCACCAGCGGTTTCAACTGAATCCACGACTAAACAGGAACGGAACAAGTCATGAGCGATCAAAAAACGGAAGCCAAATACGAGTCCATTGTCCTGCGGGTACTGTGGATGATCGTCTTTGTGCTGGTCTGGCAGGTAGCGCAGTTCATCCTTGGCGCCGTTGTGCTGGTGCAGTTGATCTATCGTTTGATCTATGGCGCCCCGAGCGCCAGCCTGATGAACTTCGGCGACAGTCTGAGCCAGTTTCTGGCCCAGATCGGTCGGTTCGGCAGTTTTCACAGCGACCAGAAGCCCTGGCCGTTCGCCGATTGGCCAGCGCCGCGTACGCCGGAAGGTGAAGCGCCGCACACTGTGGCGCCAGCCCCGCACCCGGCCCGAGATGAGGAACCCAAGCTATGAAACTCTGGGTATTGCGTCATGGTGAAGCCGAACCACACGGTTCCCAGCCCCACGATTCGCAGCGGGCATTGACCGAACACGGTCGTGAAGAAGTGCTGCGCAGCGCTGCCCGGTTGATGGGGCAGCCCGTCACCGCGATCTATTCCAGTCCTTATTTGCGAGCGCAGCAGACCGCGCAACTGGTGCGTGAGGCCCTGGGCTTCGAACCGGAGATCCGTACCGTCGACTGGCTGACCCCGGAAAGCGACCCGGACAGGGTGGCCGAACAACTGGTGGCGGTGAGCAATGTCCTGCTGGTCAGCCACAACCCGCTGGTGGGGAACCTGCTGAGCTACCTGCAGCATGGCGCCGGGCATCCGCCGGAAAAAGTCAGCACCGCCGGCCTTGCCGAACTGAAGGGCGAAGAGTTGCTGATTGGCTCGATGAAGCTCAACAGCATCAAACACCCATAAAAGCAAAAGATCGCAGCCTTCGGCAGCTCCTACAGGTGTCATGTAGGAGCTGCCGAAGGCTGCGATCTTTTGATCTTGCTTTTACTAAAAAAAATCAACCAAGCACTTGCTTGGTTGACTACGCTTGCTCCACAACAAAAACAAAGGAGCGAGTCGCATGTCTGCTGCTTTTCGTTTGCCGCTGGACGTGTTCTACGAGCGTGAAGCCCGACACCCCCGTCAACGCTTCATGGTCCAGCCCATCGGTGGTGGCCAGGTCGAGACCCTGACCTGGGCCGACGTCGGTCATCAGGCCCGCTGCGCGGCGCACTGGTTGCGGTCCCGCGAATTGCCCCAAGGCAGCCATATCGCCCTGATTTCAAAAAACTGCGCGCACTGGATCATCGCCGACCTGGCGATCTGGATGGCGGGGCACGTCTCGGTGCCGCTGTACCCGAACCTCACGGCCGAGTCCGTGGCCCAGGTGCTGGATCATTCGGAAGCGGCGCTGGCGTTCATCGGCAAGCTCGACGACTGGCCCGGCATGTCTCGCGGCGTCAGCCCGGATCTGCTGACCATCAGCCTTCCCCTGCATCCAGCCGGCGAATTCGATTTCAGCTGGGACGACCTGCAATGCAGTACGCCCATCCAGGACGACCCCAGGCCTCACGCCGATCAGCTGGCGACCATCATCTACACCTCCGGCACCACCGGCATGCCCAAGGGCGTGATGCACAGCTTCGGCAACCTGGGATTCGCCACCTCCCGCGGCACGCAATTGTTCGGGCTGAACGAGTCCGACCGGCTGCTCTCGTATCTGCCGCTGTGCCACGTCGCCGAACGCATGTTCGTCGAACTGGCGGCGATCTATACCGGACAGACCGTATTCTTTGCCGAAAGCCTCGATACCTTCCTCACCGACCTGCGCCGTGCGCGGCCGACGGCGTTGTTCGGCGTGCCGCGGATCTGGACCAAGTTCCAGATGGGCGTGTACAGCAAGATTCCGGAAAAACGTCTGGATTTCCTCCTGAGCCTGCCGATCATCGGCAAACGTGTCGGCCACAAAGTGTTGGCCGGGCTGGGGCTGGATGCCTTGCGCGTGGCCTTGTCCGGCGCCGCGCCGGTGCCGCTGAGTTTGCTGATGTGGTATCGAAAGCTCGGGCTGGACGTGCTGGAGGTCTATGGCATGACTGAAAGCTGCGGCTATTCGCACATCTGCCTGGCGGGCCAGTACAAATCCGGCTGGATCGGCAAGCCCTGCCCGGAAGTGGAGGTGCGGATCGACGAGTCGGGCGAAGTCCTGGTGCGCAGCGGTGCGACCATGCTCGGCTATTTCAAGGAACCGCAGAAAACCGCTGAGACCATCACCCCGGACGGCTTCCTGCGCACCGGCGACAAGGGCGAAGAAGACGCCGAAGGCAATCTGCGTTTGACCGGGCGTCTGAAGGAAATCTTCAAGACCAGCAAAGGCAAGTACGTGGCCCCGGCGCCCATCGAAAATCGCCTGGCGGTGCATTCGCGCATCGAACAGGTCTGCGTGGTGGGGGATGGCTTGAGCGCGCCGTTGGGCTTGTGTGTGCTGTCGGCGGTGGGGCAGCAGGAGGCGCGAGCCGGTTTGCATTCAAGCCTGGAAAAGCTTTTGGAAGAGGTCAACACCGCCCTCGACAAACATGAGCGCCTGCGCCAGTTGGTGGTGGTCAAGGACAGTTGGGCCGTGGAAAACGGCTTTCTTACACCCACACTGAAGATCAAGCGCAACGTGATCGAGGCCACTTACGGAGCGCGCTTCGAAGAATGGAGCGAGCGCAGCGAAGCGGTGCTGTGGCAGGATTGAGCCACCCATAAAACCAACAAGGAAATCAGCGATGAGTCTGTGGCGCACCACTCCCAACCTCGAGCAGTTGAACGCTTTCCAGAAAAACACCATCGGCGAAGTGCTGGACATTCGCTTCGAAGCCATCGATGAAGAGTCCCTGACCGCGAGCATGGTCGTCGATCATCGCACTCACCAACCCTTTGGACTGCTGCATGGCGGCGCATCCGTGGTGCTGGCCGAGACCGTTGGTTCCATGGCCAGCTACCTGTGCATCGACGCCAGCAAGTTTTACTGCGTGGGCCTGGAAATCAACGCCAACCATTTGCGCGGCCTGCGTAGCGGGCGGGTGACGGCGGTGGCCAAACCGATTCACATTGGCCGCACCACCCACGTCTGGGACATTCGTTTGACCAGCGATGAAGGCAAGGCCAGTTGCGTATCGCGATTGACCATGGCGGTGGTGCCGCTGGGCGAGAATCCTCCGGCGCGTTGATCAGCGAAGCGATATCACCATGGCGGGACTGTCATCATTCCTGTCAGTTACGGTCATTGCCGCAAGGCGTGGTCTTGCCGACAATCAACGCCTGTTCTCGCTATGGATTTGCCGGTTATGTCGCAACAGATATTTTTCGCCCACGCCAACGGTTTTCCCTCGGGCACCTATGGCAAGTTGTTCGCGGCGCTGGCGCCCGAGTATCAGGTGACGCATCTGGAGCAACACGCCCATGACCCGCGTTTTCCGGCGGACGACAACTGGTACAACCTGGTGGATGAGCTGATCCACCATTTGCGCGAGCAAGCGCAGCCGGTGTGGGGCGTCGGTCATTCCTTCGGCGGCGTGCTGCACCTGCACGCGGCGTTGCGCTGCCCGGAGCTGTATCGCGGGGTGGTCATGCTCGATTCGCCAGTGCTGACCCGCGCCGATCAATGGGTTATCCGCGCGGCCAAGCGCTTCGGATTCATCGATAAATTGACCCCGGCTGGCCGTACGCTGGGCAGGCGCGAAGAGTTCGCCGATCTCGACAGCGCCCGTCGCTATTTCGCCGGCAAGACCCTGTTTCGCGGCTTCGATCCGGACTGTTTCGATGCCTACCTGCAGCACGGTTTGCAGCAGGTCGGCGACAAGCTGCGCCTGCGTTTCGATCCGGCCACGGAAATCAGCATCTACCGTGGCGTGCCCCACACCAGCCCAGGACGCACCCGACAGTTGAAAGTACCGCTGGCGGTGGTGCGCGGACACAAGAGCCGGGTGGTGATGCGTCATCACGCAAGTTCCGTGGGGCGCCTGCCACAGGGCGAATCCCTGTCCATGCCCGGCGGCCATATGTTTCCCCTCGAACGTCCCCAGGACACGGCCGAGATGCTGAAGAAGCTGTTCAGTCGTTGGGACGGTCGCCAACAGGATTGCGCATGAGTCATGTCGTCGAAGAAGTCCGCCTGAGCCTGCCGCATATCGAACTGGCGGCCCACCTGTTCGGCCCCGAAGACGGTTTGCCGGTGATCGCGCTGCACGGCTGGCTCGATAACGCCAACAGCTTCGCCCGGCTGGCGCCGAAGCTCAAAGGCCTGCGCATCATTGCCCTGGACATGGCCGGTCACGGTCACTCGGGGCATCGCCCGGTCGGTGCCGGCTATGCCATGTGGGATTACGCTCACGATGTGCTGCAAGTCGCCGAACAGCTGGGGCTCAAGCGATTTGCGCTGTTGGGGCATTCCATGGGCGCGATTGCCTCGCTGATCATCGCCGGCTCGTTTCCCGAGCGTGTCACCCATCTGGCGTTGATCGATGGCGTGATTCCTCCTACAGACAAAGGCGAAAATGCCGCCGAGCGCATGGGCATGGCCTTACAGGCGCAGCTGGATTTGCGGGACAAGCGCAAGCCGGTCTACAACACTTTGGATCGGGCCATCGAGGCAAGAATGAAAGGCCTGGTGGCGGTCAGTCGTGAAGCCGCCGAACTGCTGGCGCAACGTGGGCTGATGCCGGTGCCTGGCGGTTATACCTGGCGCACCGACAATCGTCTGACCCTGCCGTCGCCGCTGCGTCTGACCACCGAACAGGCCATGGCCTTCGTCCAGCGCATCGCCTGCCCGGCCAAACTGGTGGTCGCGGCCGACGGCATGCTCGCCAAACATCCGGAGTTGCTGGAGCGTCTACCCTTTAGCCGTGAGCAGCTGCCAGGCGGCCATCATTTGCACTTGAATGACGAGCACGGCGCCGATCTTGTCGCAGACTGTTTCAATCGGTTCTTCGCCGTTCCTTGACTTGCGCGGGGCAACTGCCGAGGCTGGGCGGGTTGAAATGGGAGACAACCATGATGGATCTATTCACCGCTGCGCCCCCGAATGACCAAAAGGTCTCAATGGCGTGCCTGGCCTGCCGGGTGCGCTTTCTCGATGACGCGACCGCCGTCAAGCACCTCCAAGCCATGCTGATCCAGTGAGTCTGCCGATGCGAACTCTCAGTCTGCTGGCCCTGCTCGGATTCAGTTCCTTGTCGTTTGCCGCCGATGTCCCGGGCAGTCAGGATCTGCCGATCGTGCCGCGCATGGTCGACGCACAGATCGTCGACTATCGCCCGGCCGTGGAGCTGGAGCGAATCTATCCCCTCGGTTCGATCCGCAAGATCAGCGGCCAGTTGCGTTTCGACGGCCAGGTCAATGCCCGGGGCAACGCCACGTCGGTGACCTACGAGCTGCCGCCGGAACATTCCGCCCTCGACGCCTTCACCGCCGCCCGCGAAGCCTTGCAGAAGCAGGATGCCCAGTTGCTGTTCTGGTGCCAGGCCCGCGACTGCGGCGAAAGCAGCCTGTGGGCCAACGAGGTGTTCGGCAACGCCAAGCTCTACGGCTCCGACAACGAGCAGGCATACCTGCTGTTGCGGCTGGCGGCGCCGAAGGACAACACCCTGGTGGCGCTCTACAGCATCACCCGGGGCAATCGCAAAGCCTATCTGCATGTCGAACAGTTCGAGGCGGCGGCCCCCTTGGGCGATCTGCGACCCACCTCCGCCACGTTGCTGCGTGAACTCAAGAGCACCGGCGAACTGGACTTCCCCAAACTCACCGACGCATCGGATGAAAACTGGTTGCGCCTGATTTCCCGTGGTCTGAACCTCGATGCCACTTTGCGGGTCAGTATTTCCGGACCGAATGCCGAAGACTGGCGTCAGGCGCTGATCGGGCAGGGCGTGCGTGCGGCGCGGATGGAAACCGGCAGCGTCGAAGGCTCTGGCCTGCACTTTCAGCTGCTGCGATAAGCTCAAAAGGCGAACGCGTTCCGCGCGTTCGCCTATTCTTTTGCGGACGGAATTCTCTCCCGCTTTCTCGGGTCCTTTTTCAGGGCCGTCTTTTTAGAGCCATCTTTTTAGGGGCATGGATGATCAATAACGATCGAATGCTGGTGCAGATTCTTCTGTTGGTGCTGTTCGGGGCGAGCGTCTGGGTGATGGCGCCGTTCTGGTCGGCGTTGTTCTGGGGCGCGGTGCTGGCGTTTGCCAGTTGGCCGCTGATGGTCCTGCTGACCCGCTGGCTCAATGGCCGCGAATCACTGGCCGCTGCGCTGTTGACCGTGGGCTGGATGGTATTGGTGGCCGCTCCTCTGGTGTGGCTGGGATTCAACCTGGCCGATCATGTGCGCGACGCCACGGCGTTCATCAAGGATGTGCAGATGGACGGCCTGCCGCAAGCCCCTGCCTGGCTGGGTGGCATTCCGCTGGTGGGCGGGCGTCTGATGGAGATCTGGAACAGCATCGACCAGCAAGGCGCGGCCATGATGGTCTCGCTCAAACCCTACCTCGGGCAGGTGGGCAACTGGCTGCTGGCGCGCAGTGCGCAGATTGGCGGCGGCGTGCTCGAGCTGACCCTGAGCATTGTCTTCGTGTTCTTTTTCTATCGCGACGGGCCGCGGCTGGCGGCTTTCGTCCATAGTCTGCTGGAGCGCCTGATCGGTGATCGCGCCGGCTATTACATCGAGCTGGTGGCGGGCACGGTGCAACGGGTCGTGAACGGGGTGATCGGCACGGCCGCCGCCCAGGCGATTCTGGCGTTGATCGGATTCCTGATTGCCGGCGTGCCCGGAGCGCTTGTGCTCGGCATCGTGACCTTCCTGCTCAGCCTGATTCCCATGGGACCACCGCTGGTATGGATTCCGGCCACGGCCTGGCTGGCCTGGAAAGGTGATTACGCAATGGCGATTTTCCTCGGCATCTGGGGCACCTTCATCATCAGTGGCGTGGACAACGTGCTCAAGCCTTACCTGATCAGCCGTGGCGGTAACCTGCCACTGGTGATCGTGCTGCTGGGCGTGTTCGGCGGGTTGATTGCGTTCGGCTTCATCGGCCTGTTCATCGGGCCGACGTTGCTGGCGGTGGCGTACAGCCTGTTGACTGACTGGAGCAAGAGTCAGGCGCGGGTCTGAGACCTTGCAGATTCGGGGGAAGTATCGCGGGAGGAAAAAAACAGCCTCGCGTTGATCTGCCGGACGGATGATGGGGACCGTCAGATCAACGCGAGGCTGGGTAGAGGCAGCTCTGAGCCGCAAGCGACAAGCTGCAAGTTGTGCGCGTGACTCTTCAACTTGCAGCTTGAAGCTTGCCGCTTGCCGCTGCTTCTTGCCGCTTAATTAGAACTTCGCTTCGGCATCCAGTTGCAGGGTGTCGATTTTCGAGTCCTTGAGTGTGGCGTTGGTGTAGTCGGAGTCCGCCATGAAGTAGGTCGCACCCAGGGTGAAGTTCTTGTCCAGCTCGTAGCTGACTTTCAACTTGCTGCCGCGCGAACCGGTGAAGCCGTTGGCGAAGTCGGAGTCGGTGAAGGCACCCACCACCGCGTTACGCTGCACGTCACGATAGTTGTAGTCCACGCCGAAGCCGTAAACCTTGGTCTTCACACCGAACAGCCAGGCAGTGTCCTGATCGTTGCTGGCGTCTTTGTTGTTCACGTACTGACCGTAGAACGACAGTGGCAGCGGCAGGCCGCCGACGTCGAGCTGACCGAAGCCTTCGTACAGCTTGAACTGTTCGTTCGGGCTGTTGCCGTTGATCGCCAGTTGACCAGGGATCACGCCGGCGACCGGGGTGATGTCGTCATCGTTGTCGTAACCGTAGACGCTGCCGCCCAGGGTCATTTTCAGGTTGTCGGTGATGGCGAAGCGAGCACCCAACTGACCGGCGTACAGACGCAGGTCGTGCTTGAATTGCACGCCGTCGCCGTCGACGTTGTCCTTGAGGGTGTAGTGACCGGCGCTGCCGAACAGCTCGGTGCTGCCGCTCAACGGGTACTTGTAGGAAACGGACAGACCTTCCGGGCTGATGTCGCTATCCCAGATGATGTCGCCCATGCTCACCCATTGCTGAGGCATCTTGCCGCCAACGATGTGCAGGTTCTTGATCGCATCAGGGTGGTAGTCGACGTAACCCTGGTCCAGCCAGATCTGCTTCTTGTCGAAGTAGTTGTCCAGGCTCTGGTTGGTGGAACGCGGGTCATCGTTGTTGCCGGTGGCGATACGGATACCGGTATCAACCTGCGGGTTGATTTCGGTGTAGGCGCCCAGACGAGCACGAATGCGCTGACGGTCCTGGTCCTTGTTGTTGGAAACGCCATCGTTGTGGACGTTTTCCTGACGGAAACGCACATCGCCCTTGAATTGGGTCTTGGCAGCCCAGGCGAGTTTCTGGTCGAAAGTGCTCAGCTCATTGGTTTTCTTCGCAGTTGCTGCGATTTGCTCGTTGGTCTCTTGCTGAGCCTGACGGGCAATTTGCTGTTCTTTCTGATCCCGGGCCAGCTCGGCTTGCAGTTCGGTGTACTGCGCGTTGGTAATCGAGCCGTTAGCCTTGAGCATGTCCAGCAGTTTGGCGTCGACTGCGGCACTGGCCGGAACACTCATGGCCAGCAGCAGGCCACCGCACAGGGCCGCCGCAGTTTTCGTGGAAGCAAGACGCATATCAATCTCCGAAGATGAGAGTGGATGGCTTGGGCCATCCAGGGCACAACCGACCATTGATGGACGGAAAACAGTGACCGGGTATAACCCGGCGCTCTAAAAACAGGCGCCAGTATCGCGATCGTTTATTACAGAGCGGTGGCAATGTGATGGCATGTCGATGACGAGAAAGAGTCGTTTCGAACTATTGAGCCAGAGCGTTGTCGTCGATTTTGGGGTGTGGATTGCATGGCGATAGGCGATACTCGCCAGGCTTTCACGCCATGAACTAGTGAGGATGGTGATGCCGTTGCAACGCCTGCAAAGTCTGTCCGAGGTTGCACCCGGAACCTGGGATGCACTGGTGCCCGAGGACCAGCCGTTTCTGAGTCACGCCTTCCTGAGTGCGCTGGAAGACAGTGGCAGCGTGGGCCCTCACTCTGGCTGGCAAGCCGAGCATTTGCTGCATGTCGAAGGTGATCGGCTGATCGCCGCATTGCCCGGTTACCGCAAATGGCATTCCTACGGGGAGTACGTGTTCGACCACGCCTGGGCCGATGCCTGTGAACGCGCCGGGATCGATTACTACCCCAAATTCCTCAGTGCCGTGCCGTTCAGCCCGGTCAGCGGACCGCGTCTGCTGGCCGCCAGCGTCGAAGACGGTTATGAACTGCTCAAAAGCCTGCCGGGGTATCTGGAGATCGAACAACTCTCCAGCGCCCACATCAATTTCACCGACCCTTTCACCGATGCCGCCTTGGCCGAGCAACCGGGCTGGTTGCAGCGCATCGGCTGTCAGTATCACTGGCAGAACCGTGGTTACCGGGATTTCCAGGATTTCCTCGATGCCTTGAGTTCGCGCAAACGCAAGCAGATGCGCAAGGAACGCGAGCAGGTGGCGGGGCAGGGGTTTGAATTCGAATGGCTGGAAGGGCGGCAACTGACCCAGGTGCAGTGGGATTTTGTCTACGCCTGCTATGCCAATACCTACGCGGTGCGTCGCCAAAGGCCATACCTGACGCGGGAGTTTTTCAGCCTGTTGGCCGAACGCATGCCGCAGTCGATCCGCATTGTACTGGCCAAACAAGGCTCACGGCCGGTAGCGATGGCGTTCAGTCTGGTGGGAAGTGACAGTTTCTATGGTCGGTACTGGGGATGCCTGGCGGAGTTCGATCGCCTGCATTTCGAGACCTGCTTCTATCAGGGCATGGACTATGCGATCGCCAATGGCTTCCAGCGCTTCGATGCCGGTGCCCAGGGCGAGCATAAATTGATTCGCGGTTTTGAACCGGTGATCACCCGTTCCTGGCATTACCTGCGCCATCCGGGATTGAAGGCGGCGGTGAAGGATTTCCTGAATCAGGAGCGGGTGGGGGTGATGGCGTATGCGCAAGAGGCGAGGGCGGCGTTGCCTTATCGCCAAGCTTGAAATCCTGCAGGAGCGAGCATGCTCGCTCCTGCAGGGGATCGGGGTGTCAGTCGATTCCGACGAAACCACCGGTCTGGTGCTGCCACAGCCGCGCATACAAACCACCCAACGCGAGCAGTTCGGCGTGGCTGCCGGTTTCGGCGATCCTGCCGTTCTCCAGCACCACCAGCCGATCCATCCGGGCAATGGTCGAGAGCCGGTGGGCGATGGCGATCACGGTCTTGCCCTGCATCAACGCCTCCAGGCTTTCCTGAATCGCCGCCTCAACTTCCGAATCCAGTGCCGATGTCGCCTCGTCCATGATCAGGATCGGGGCGTCCTTGAGCAGCACGCGGGCGATGGCGATCCGCTGACGCTGGCCGCCGGAGAGCTTCACCCCGCGCTCGCCGACATGGGCATCGAAGCCCATGCGGCCTTCGGCGTCCGACAGGGTCGGAATGAAACCGTCTGCCCGCGCCTTGTAAACCGCCTCCCACAACTCGGCATCAGTAGCGTCGGGCTTGCCGTAAAGCAGGTTGTCGCGGATCGAGCGGTGCAGCAGCGAGGTGTCCTGGGTGATCATGCCGATGCGTTCGCGCAGGCTTTCCTGGCTGACTTCGGCGATGTTCTGGCCGTCGATGAGGATGCGCCCGCTTTCCACGTCATAGAGCCGCAGCAACAGGTTCACCAGGGTCGATTTGCCGGCGCCGGACGGGCCGATCAGACCGATCTTCTCACCGGGCCTGATGGTCAGGTTGAGATCGCCGATGACCCCGCTGTGCTTGCCGTAGTGGAAGTCCACATGCTCAAAACGCACTTCGCCGCGGCCCACGGCCAAGGGTTTGGCCTGATCACGGTCGGTGACGCTGACCGGTTGCGAGATGGTCTGCAAACCGTCCTGCACCATGCCGATGTTTTCGAAGATGCCGGTGACCACCCACATGATCCAGCCGGACATGTTGACGATGCGAATCACCAGGCCAGTGGCCAAGGCGATGGCGCCTACGCTGATCAGCGACTGCGTCCACAACCAAAGGGCCAACCCGGTGGTGCAGACGATCAACAGGCCGTTCAGGCTGGTGATGACCACGTCCATGCTGGTCACGACACGGCCAGCCATCTGGGCTTTTTCGGTTTGTTCCTTGATCGCCTCGCGGGCGTATTGCTGTTCGTAATTGGTGTGGGCAAACAGCTTCAAGGTGGTGATGTTGGTGTAGCCATCGACGATCCGCCCCATGAGTTTGGAGCGCGCATCGGAGGACCTCACCGAACGATCCTTGACCCGTGGCACGAAGTAGTAGAGCGAACCGATGAAGCCGGCGATCCAGGTCAGCAGCGGAATCATCAGACGCCAGTCGGCCTCGGCGAACAGCACCAGGGCACTGATGGCGTAGATCAGCACATGCCACAGCGCATCGACGGCCTGAACGGCCGAGTCGCGCAGGGAATTGCCGGTTTGCATGATGCGTTGGGCGATCCGCCCGGCGAAATCGTTCTGGAAGAAATTCAGGCTCTGCTTGAGCACATAACTGTGGTTTTGCCAGAGGATCATGCTGGTCATGCTGGGGCTTAAGGTCTGGTGCACCAGCAGGTCATGCAGGCCGACGAACACCGGCCGCAGGATCAGTGCAACCACCACCATCCAGGCCAGTTCAAGACCGTGTTCCTTGAAGAAGTCCGCGTTGGGTGTGCCCTGGGCCAGGTCGATGATGCGGCTCAAGTAGCTGAACAGCGCGACTTCGATCAGCGCGCCGATCAGGCCCACTACCAACAGGGCTGCGAAACTCGGCCAGACCTGCTTGAGGTAATAGGTATAGAAGGGCAGGACCCGGTTGGGCGGCGCGGCGCTCGGGGCGTCGCGAAAGATATCGATCAGCTTTTCAAAACGGCGATAAAGCATCGGTTTTCCACCCGCGAACGGGCACTCCTTTTAACGGTTTGAGCGTTGCCGGCCAGGCCGGCAAGCGCTCGGACATCCTTGTCCAGCTTAGTCTCAGTCGATGCGCTTGGCCGACTTGATGAACACCGGGTCAGCCGGAACGTCCTTCATGCCGTTGCGCACGGTGGTTGGCGAGTTGACGATGATGTCGACCACGTCCATGCCCTTGACCACTTTGCCGAACACGGCATAGCCGTCGCCCTGGTCGAGGAAATCGTTGTCCTTGACGTTGATGAAGAACTGGCTGGTGGCCGAGTCCGGCACCGAGGTACGGGCCATCGACAGGGTGCCGCGAACGTTGACCAGGCCATTGCTGTGTTCGTTCTTGATCGGCGCCTTGGTGTCTTTTTGCTGCATGGTCTGGGTGAAGCCGCCGCCCTGGACCATGAAGCCCGGGATCACACGGTGGAAAATGGTGTTGTTGTAGAAGCCGCTGTCCACGTAATCGAGGAAGTTCTTGGTACTGATCGGCGCCTTGACCGGGTCCAGTTCGATTTCGATCTGGCCGTTGGTGGTGTCCAGCAATACGTGCGGCGCCTTGGCGGGCGTCGCGGCCATCAGGTTGGCAGCAAACAGTACGGAGCCGGCGGCGAGGGCGATTTTTTTCAGCATGGGTCAGGGATCCTGATTGGAGTGGTATCGACTGCGGTGAGGAACTCGAGCAGTGTCTGGTTGAAGCGTTCGGGCTGGTCCAGCGGGGTGGCGTGACGCGAGTCGGCGATCACCACCAGCCGCGCATCGGGCAGCCGTTTCATGTAATTCTCTTTCAGCGAGACCGGCGTGTAGTCACGGTCGGCGCTGACGATGAGGGTTGGACAGGACACCTTCGACAGTCGTTCCTGAACACCCCAGCCAACGATGGCATCGAAGCTGGCGAGATAAGCATGTTTGTCGTTTTTTGCCCAGCGCTCGGCCATTTTTTGTCGCAATTCGGCCTGCTCGGGTTTGGGAAACAATTTGCCACCCAGCGCCTTGCCGATGGTGCGCAGACTGAGCACGCGCATCAGGCTCCAGCGCTTGAACCACTGCCAATAATCATCGCGACTGCGCAGCTTGACCTCCGGCGCGCTGTTGACGATGCACAGGCTCTTGAGCAGTTGCGGCTGATCCACCGCCAGCTGGAAACCGATCATCCCGCCCATGGACAAACCCACGTAATGAACCGGTCCGAGGTTCAGGTGCTCGATCAGCGCCACCAGATCGGCGCTGAAACCGGCGATGCTGTAGCGCTCGCGGGGCTTGTCGGAGCGCCCGTGGCCGCGCACATCGGGAACGATCACCCGGTAACGCGCCGCCAGCGCGGGGATCTGTTTTTCCCAGTCCAGGGTGCTCGACCCCAGGCCGTGGACCAGCAGCAGCGGCGTGCCGTGGCCGTATTCCTCATAGTGCAGGTTGCAACCTTCGTGTTCGAAATAGGCCATGCATACACTCCGTGTCAGGCTTGTTCAGGGGCTGCGAACGGTGCGTCCAGCGGCGCGGTGTCGAAGGTGCGCAGCAGTTCGATGAGAATCTGCGTGGCCGGCCCCAGCGGTTTGTCCTTGTTCGAGTACAGGTAAAAACTCGGGTTACGGCTGCCGCCCTGATCCAACGGTAGCAGCTTGAGCGTACCTTCCCTGAGTTCTCGTTCGATCATGTGCCTTGGCAGCCAGGCGAAACCCAGGCCGCTGCCGACGAAAGTCGCGGCGGTGGCCAGGCTGCCGACGGTCCAGCGTTGTTCGGCGCCGAGCCAGCCGACGTCCCGCGGTTGCTGGCGCCCGGAGTCGCGGATCACCACCTGCAGCTGGCTTTCGAGGTCCTGGAAATTCAGTTCGCGATTGAGCCGATGCAGCGCGTGTTCCGGATGGGCCACCGCGACGAATTCGACATCGCTCAATTCCGCGCCCAGGTAACCGGGAATGCTGAAGCCGCTGATGGCAAGGTCCGCCACGCCTTCGAGCAGGACTTCTTCCACACCCGACAGCACCTCTTCACGCAGACGCACCCGGCAGCCACGGCTCTGCGGCATGAAGGCGGTCAGGGCGCGCACGAGGCGGGCGCTGGGGTAGGCGGCGTCCACCACCAGCCGCACCTCGGCTTCCCAGCCTTGCTCCATGTGGTGGGCCAGGTCTTCCAGCTGGCTGGCCTGTTTCACCAGTTGCCGGGAGCGGCGCAACAGCACGCCACCGGCTTCGGTCAGCACTGCCTTGCGCCCGTCGATGCGCAGCAGCGGCACGCCGAGCTGATCCTGCATGCGCGCCACGGTGTAGCTGACCGACGATTGCGAGCGGTGCAGTGCCTCGGCGGCCTGGGCGAAACCACCGTGGTCGACCACAGCCTGAAGCGTTCGCCATTGATCAAGGGTCACGCGGGGCGCTTTCATGATGAGCTCCTGTTGTCCTAAGCTGCGCAGTTCTTATTGGAGACTGCTGCATGAAAAAAATGTGTTGTGCATTGCTGGCGATGCTGCCGCTGAGCGCTTTCGCCTACCCGATCGACGTACAAAAAGAACTCAATGGCCTGAAGGTCGACTACACCACTTACGCCACCGATTACGACATGGGCTCGATCACCGTGAACAACTACGGCGATGTCCCTGTCGACTGTGCTGTGGTGTTTCGCAACGGTCCTGAATCGCCGAAGACTCGCAGAGTCAATCTGGCTGCCGGCAAAAGCGCGGACCTTTCCGCCAAGTTCAATCGCAAGATCATCAAGCTGTACATCAGCATGACCTGCAAGCCGCAATGACCTTCAGCGGAGCAGGCTTCGCCAGCCATGCTCCGCTTATAAACGAATTTATCGATTGGTTATAGCAGTTATTTGCGCTTTTTCATCGATACGGCACTGTTTAACCTTCACTCCATCGACTTACAACATTCTCAGATGGAGCCTACAAGCCATGTCCCGCGTTCTGATCATCGAAAGCAGTGCCCGCCAGCAAGACTCGGTTTCCCGCCAACTGACCCAGACTTTCATCAACCAGTGGAAAGCCGCGCACCCCAAGGACGAGATCACCGTTCGTGACCTGGCCGTCAACCCGGTGCCGCACCTGGACATCAACCTGCTGGGCGGCTGGATGAAACCCGCCGATCAGCGCAACGACATCGAACAGGCTTCGCTGGAACGCTCCAACCACCTGACCGATGAACTGCTGGCTGCCGACGTGCTGGTGATGGCCGCTCCCATGTACAACTTCGCGATTCCGAGCACTCTCAAGGCCTGGCTCGACCACGTGCTGCGTGCCGGCGTGACCTTCAAGTACACCGAAACCGGTCCCCAGGGCCTGCTCAGCGGCAAGCGCGCCTACGTCCTGACCGCTCGCGGCGGGATCTACGCTGGCAGCACCGCGGACCATCAGGAACCGTACCTGCGCCAGGTCATGGGCTTCATCGGCATCCACGACGTGACGTTCATCCACGCCGAGGGCATGAACCTGGGTGGCGACTTCCAGGAGAAGGGCCTGAACCAGGCGAACGCCAAACTTTCCCAAGTGGCCTGACCCGTTAATCGCCAGATAATCACCGGATGGTCTAGTGACCTGGCGCAACCCTTCAAGCCTGTACGCGCATCGAATCTCCCTTTGCACTTATTGCTCCTGAGTGCTCTTGCCCGATTGAACGCTTTAGCGAGATCGGGCTTTTTTTTGCCTGGGATTTTTTGGCCAATGCACAACCTGTGGGAGCGGGCTTGCCCGCGATTGCGATGGGCCATCCAACATCTTGGTTGACTGACACGCCATCATCGCGGGCAAGCCCGCTCCCACAGGGTTTTGTGTTGTGTGACAGTTAGCGATCGTTGGCAAAACCCGCTATCGTCGCCGCCATTCAAAACGAGGCGAGCATGGGCTATCTACTTTTTGTCACGCTGATCCAGGCGTTTTCCTTCAGTTTGATCGGCGAGTACCTGGCCGGTCATGTCGACAGTTACTTCGCGGTGCTGGTGCGTGTGCTGCTGGCCGGACTGGTGTTCATTCCGTTGACGCGCTGGCGCTCGGTGGGGCCGGCCTTCATGCGTGGCATGCTGCTGATCGGCGCCTTGCAGTTCGGCGTGACCTACGTCTGCCTGTACTTGAGCTTTCGCGTGCTGACGGTCCCGGAAGTGCTCCTGTTCACCATTCTCACCCCGTTGCACGTGACCCTGATCGAAGACGCGCTCAACCGCCGTTTCAATCCCTGGGCCCTGATCGCCGCGCTGGTGGCCGTCGGTGGGGCGGCGGTGATCCGCTACGACCGCATCAATCCGGACTTCTTCATGGGCTTTTTGCTGCTGCAACTGGCCAACTTCACCTACGCCGCCGGGCAGGTGCTGTACAAACACCTGGTGGCACGCCACCCGAGCGACCTGCCACATTACCGGCGCTTCGGCTATTTCTATCTGGGGGCGCTGGCGGTGGCGCTGCCGGCGTTTCTGCTGTTCGGCAAACAGAACTTTTTGCCCGAAGCACCGTTGCAATGGGGCGTGCTGCTGTTCCTTGGCCTAGTTTCGACGGCTTTGGGGCTGTACTGGTGGAACAAGGGCGCCTGCCTGGTCAATGGCGGGACGCTGGCGGTGATGAACAACCTGCACGTGCCGGTGGGGTTGCTGATGAACCTGCTGATCTGGAATCAGCATGAGGAATTGGGAAGGTTGCTGCTGGGCGGGTCGGTGATTCTGCTGGCGGTGTGGATCAGTCGACTGGGTATCCGACGAGACGCGCTACCTGTGTAGGAGCTGACGCAGCCTGCGATCTTTTGATCTTGAAAATCAAAAGATCGCAGGCTGCGCCAGCTCCTAGGGGAAATTGGGTGTTTACATAATGTGCTTTTCAGGCTCGGGGATATGACTCGCCCCCAACACCGCCGGCAACAACCCTGCCCGTAGATCCGTTCCACTGGGCTGCTGATACAGGCTCAAGCCAAACTCCGGTAGTACCGCCAGCAAGTAATCGAAAATATCCCCCTGGATCCGCTCGTAATCGGCCCATGCCGTGGTGCGGGTGAAGCAGTAGATTTCCAGCGGGATGCCCTGGGCCGTCGTCTGCATCTGGCGGACCATGCAGGTCATGTCTGTCTGGATTTGCGGGTGGCTCTTCAGATACGCCAGGGCATAGGCACGGAACGTCCCGATATTGGTCATGCGTCGACGGTTGGCCGACATGGCCGCGACGTTGCCCTGGGCTTCGTTCCAGGCCTTGAGCTCGGCCTGTTTACGGCTGATGTAGTCAGTCAGCAAGTGCACCTGAGAGAGTTTCTGTTCCTCGTCATCGCGGATGAAGCGCACGCCGCTGGCGTCGATGAACATACTGCGTTTGATCCGCCGGCCGCCGGACTGCTGCATGCCGCGCCAGTTCTTGAACGACTCGGACATCAGGCGCCAGGTCGGAATGGAAACGATTGTTTTATCAAAATTCTGCACTTTCACTGTATGCAGCGTGATGTCCACCACATCGCCATCGGCACCCACTTGAGGCATCTCGATCCAGTCGCCGACCCGCAGCATGTCGTTACTGGTCAACTGCACACTGGCGACGAACGACAGCAGCGTGTCCTTATAGACCAACAGGATCACCGCTGACATGGCGCCCAGGCCCGACAGCAGTAGCAGAGGCGAGCGGTCGATCAGCGTCGCGACAATGATGATCGCGCCAAACACGTACAGAACCATTTTCGCCAGTTGCACGTAGCCTTTGATCGAGCGGGTTCGGGCATGTTCGGTGCGGGCGTAGATATCCAGCAGGGCATTGAGCAGAGCGCTGATGGCCAGCACCAGGAACAGGATGGTGAACGCCAGCGCGACGTTGCCGAGGAAATTCAGCGCGGTTTTACTCAGTTCCGGCACCAGGTGCAGGCCGAACTGGATCACCAGCGATGGCGTCATTTGTGCCAGGCGCTGAAACACCTTGTTGTGGCGAAAGTCGTTGATCCAGTGCAGGGCGGGTTGGCGGCCGAGCATGCGGCTGGCATGCAGGATCAGGTAGCGTGCCACTCGTCCGAGCATCAGCGCGATGATCAGAAGCACGACCAGGGCCAGGCTGGCTTGCAGAAGCGGGTGCTGTTCGAGGGTGCCCCAAAGGTCTTGGATGTTGATCCAGAGCTGTTTGATATCCATGGGTAGAAACGATTCTTCTGTAAGGCGCGACAGGCGATTAGAGCATTTAAGACGCTTTGTATTACGTTCGATGACAAATCAGGCAACAAAAAAGCCACTGTTTGCTGCCGATTGCACAAAGAAACTCGGCCTTCGCGCTCGAAACCGTTACCCTATGCAGCTGTTTTTTCGCATTTCTTCGAGGTAGCACCCGTGTTTTCCGAATTCGCCCTGCACGAACGCCTGCTCAAAGCCGTGGCCGAACTGAATTTTGTCGAGCCAACGCCTGTGCAAGCAGCGGCTATTCCGCTGGCGCTTCAGGGGCGTGACCTGCGGGTGACGGCGCAAACCGGTAGCGGTAAAACCGCGGCCTTCGTTCTGCCGATCCTCAATCGTCTGATTGGCCCGGCGAAAATCCGTGTCAGCATCAAGACGCTGATCCTGCTGCCGACCCGCGAGCTGGCACAGCAGACCCTGAAAGAAGTCGAGCGCTTTTCGCAGTTCACCTTCATCAAGGCCGGCCTGATCACCGGTGGCGAAGACTTCAAGGTCCAGGCGGCGATGCTGCGCAAGGTGCCGGACATCCTGATCGGTACGCCGGGCCGGATGATCGAGCAACTGAATGCCGGCAACCTCGATCTCAAGGAAGTCGAAGTGCTGGTACTCGACGAAGCCGACCGCATGCTCGACATGGGTTTTGCCGACGACGTCCAGCGTCTGGTGGACGAGTGCCCTAACCGCCAGCAAACCATGCTGTTCTCCGCCACCACCGGTGGTTCGGGTCTGCGCGAGATGGTTGCCAAAGTCCTGAAAAACCCTGAGCACCTGCAGCTCAATGCGGTCAGCCAGCTGAACGAAACCACCCGTCAGCAAATCATCACCGCTGACCACAACCAGCACAAAGAACAGATCGTTAACTGGCTGCTGGCCAACGAGACTTATTCGAAGGCTATCGTCTTCACCAACACCCGTGCGATGGCCGACCGTATCTACGGCCGCCTGGTGGCGCAGGAATACAAGGCGTTCGTGCTGCACGGCGAGAAGGACCAGAAGGATCGCAAGCTGGCGATCGACCGCCTGAAGCAGGGTGGCGTGAAGATTCTGGTGGCCACCGACGTTGCTGCCCGTGGCCTGGACGTCGAGGGTCTGGATCTGGTGATCAACTTCGACATGCCGCGCAGCGGCGACGAGTACGTACACCGCATCGGTCGTACCGGTCGTGCCGGCAACGATGGCCTGGCCATCTCGCTGATCTGCCATGGCGACTGGAACCTGATGTCGAGCATCGAGCGCTACCTCAAGCAGAGCTTCGAGCGCCGCACCATCAAGGAAGTCAAAGGCACCTACGCCGGACCGAAGAAGGTCAAGGCTTCGGGCAAGGCCGCCGGCACCAAGAAGAAAAAGACCGATGCCAAGGGTGACAAGAAAAAAGTCGCCGCCAAGGCCCCGAACAAGCGCAAGACCACCAACCGTCCGAAGGCCGACGCGCCGTCGCTGGTCAGCAAGGACGGTATGGCCCCGCTCAAGCGCCGCAAGCCGGCAGCTCCAGCGGCGGAATAAACGCCCTGGTTGAAAAAATGCCCGTATCGTCAGATGCGGGCATTTTTGTTTAGATGGCGCATAACGCCGAGGTAGTGACTGTCCATGCTGGTGATTTCCAACAACGTGCATCTGCCGGATGACGAGATCGAGTTGACGGCCATCCGTGCCCAGGGCGCCGGCGGGCAGAACGTCAACAAGGTTTCCAGCGCCGTGCACCTGCGCTTCGACATCCCGGCCTCATCCTTGCCCGAGTTTTACAAGGAACGGCTGCTGGCGCTGCGCGACAGTCGCATCACCAGCGACGGCGTGTTGATCATCAAGGCCCAGCAATATCGCACCCAGGAGCAGAACCGCGCCGACGCGTTGCTGCGCCTGACCGAACTGATCCTCAGCGCCACCAAGGTCGAAAAGAAACGCCGCCCGACCAAGCCAACCCTGGGCTCCAAGACCCGCCGGCTTGAAGCCAAAAGCAAGCGCGGCAACATCAAGGCCGGGCGGGGCAAGGTGGATTACTAGCGCGAGTCCCGGGCTTCGCGCTGCTTCGGCGCCTGCCGGTACAGGTAGAGGCTGAGGATCAGGCCGCTGACGGCTGCCAGCGCGGCGAACAGGAATATCGACGCAAAACCGAAGCCCGATGCCACCGCGCCCGCCAGTGGCCCGGTGATCCCCAGCGACAGATCGATGAACAGCGAATAGGCCCCGACCGCCGCACCACGACTGGATGCCGGCACCAGGTTGACCGCCTCGACCCCCAGCGCCGGGAACACCAGCGA
Source organism: Pseudomonas sp. C1C7 (assembly GCF_013359595.1). Taxonomy (GTDB): domain Bacteria; phylum Pseudomonadota; class Gammaproteobacteria; order Pseudomonadales; family Pseudomonadaceae; genus Aquipseudomonas. Next base: position 76,953 of record NZ_JABFMP010000009.1, read on the forward strand.
GAAGCCAAAGCCGCTCAGCGCTGCACCCGCCAGCGCCCAATGCGCGTCCGGGGCCAGCCAGAGCAGCAGCAAGCCGAGGGTTTCCACCGAAAGGCAGGCAATCGCCACGCGAAAGCCGCCGAGGCGATTGATCAGATTGCCGAACAACAGCCGCGCACCGATGAAGCTGGCGCCGAACAGGCTCAGGCACAGCACCGCGTTATCCCATTGCCGGGTGGCGTAATACAGGGTGATGAAGGTGGCGATGGTGCCGAAACCGATGGAGCCCAACGCCAGGCCGCAACCGTGTGGCAGCACCCGTCCGAGCACGTGGATGAACGGCAGGCGTTCGCCGGCCACGATGGGTGCCGCGGTTTTCGGCCAGGCCAGCAACAGGCCGAACAGCGCCAGCAGCACAATGCTTACCCCCATGCTCCACAAGCCCAGCTTGCCCACCAGCCACACGCCCAGCGGCGCACCGACTGCCAGTGCGCCATAGCTGGCGATGCCGTTCCAGGAGATGACCTTGGCGGTGTTCGCCGCGCCGACCCGGCCGATGCCCCAGCCAATCGACCCGGAACCCACCAAGCTTTCCGCGCTGCCCAGCACCAGCCGGCCGATGAACAGGCTGGCCAGGCTCAACATCGGCAGGCTTTGGGTCCAGGCGGAAATCAGCATGAACACGCCGCTCAGGCCGCAACCGGCCAAACCATACATCACCGCCAGTTTGCTGCCCTTGTTGTCGATGATCTTCCCGGCATAGGGGCGGCTGAGCAGGGTGGCGAGGTATTGCACGCTGATCACCAGCCCCGCGATCACCGCGCCGAAGCCCAGTTCGCTGTGCACGTAACCGGGCAATACTGCCAGGGGAATGCCGATGTTCAGGTAGCCGATGAAGGTAAACAGGACGATGGAGACAACTTGCAGCGTGACCGCCAGGGGGCGCTGGTTTTCAGACATGGGAAGGGTCCACGGTAAAGCAGGATTAGATAGGCTGCTTATGATAACGGCGCTGGCGTTCGTGGGTTGTGAAAAAGTAAAACTATTTGCCGGGCGGCTCGTTCAGGGCTTTTCGGGTGCGACCAGTTGTGTGGTGACCAGGGCGGCCAAGGCATTTTCCTGGCTGCCGAAACGGGCGAGCAGGGCGGCCTGCTTTTCGGGAGGGAGGCGATTCCAGATCTCGATCATCTTCTCGGCGGTGCCGATCAGGACGCTGGCCTGTTCTTCGCTGAATTCGTTCGTCATGGGGGAGGGTTTCCGGTTCAGGCAGTGTGGAAAGCGCATGTTAGCGCTTTCCACACGGTCTGTACGGCGGGTGTATCAGTCTTCGCTGTCAGCCTTGCGACTGTCAGTGGCTTCTTTCGGCTCGGGCTGTTGGGCACCGGCTTGTTGCGTGGTCGTCTGCTCAGGTTCGTGCAGGCTTGGGAAGGGGAGATTAGGAATCTCGTGCATGGTTGCGCTCCTCGCTAAGTCTGTTGGTAGATCTGGTAGATCCGCGCTTTCAAAAAGCCTGGGAAGGATACAGCACGGGAAATGACAAATAGACTTTATATCCATTTGTTTCGACGGATGGGGTTGTCTATACAGGATTCGAGGGGTCGCTTTTTACTGTGGGAACGAGCAAGCCCGCTCCCACAGTTGATGTGTTACTGGCAGACCGTGGCGATGGCTTCGGCCAGCAGATCCAGCCGGGTCGCGTCGATCCCGGCCACGTTCGCCCGTCCCGTGCCCACCATGTACACACTGTGATGCTCACGCAGTTGTTTGACCTGCTCCGGCGTCAGGCCGGTGTAGGAGAACATTCCGCGCTGTACGCCAATGTGTGCGAAGCGTTCGCGCAGGCCGTGGGGTTCCAGGGCTTCTACCAGGCCGCTGCGCAGTTGGGCGATGCGCAGGCGCATGGTTTCCACTTCGTCGATCCAGAGGTTTTTCAGCTCCGGGTCGCCGAGGATGGTCGCGACTACCGCGGCGCCGTGATCGGGTGGGGTCGACCACAGGTTGCGGGCGATGTTGGCCAGTTGGCTGCGGATGTCCGTCAGTTTGTCGGCGTTTTTTGCGCAGACGATCAGTGCGCCGGTGCGGTCGCGGTACAGGCCGAAGTTCTTCGAGCAGGAGCTGGTGATCAGCAGTTCCGGCAACTGGGCGGCGAACAGGCGGGTCGACCAGGCGTCCTGTTCCAGGCCGTCTCCGAAGCCCTGATAGGCGAAGTCGATCAGGGGCAACAGTTCGCGGCGGCGCACCACTTCCAGCACCCGTTTCCAGTCGTCATGGGACAGGTCGAAGCCGGTCGGGTTGTGGCAGCAGGCGTGCAGCAGGACCACATCGCCCTTGGGCGCCTGATCGAGTACTTCGAGCATCGCCTCGACATCCAGGCGGTTGTCGCTGCCCACGTAGGGGTAGTGACTGACCTTGACCCCGGCCGCCGCGAAAATGGTTTCGTGGATCGGCCAGGTCGGATTGCTCAGCCACACGCCACGGCCCGGCAGGCATTGGGCGATGAAGTCGGCGCTCAGGCGCAGCGCGCCGGTGCCGCCCGGAGACTGGGTGGCGCCGGCCCGTTTGTCGCGGATCAGCGGCGAGTCGGCGCCCAGCACCAGCTCGTTGATGACCTTGCCGAATGCCGGGTCGCCATGACCGCCGATGTAGATCTTGCTGGTCTGGCTTTCCATCAGCCGCGCTTCGGCCAGTTTCACCGATTGCGGAATCGGCGTCAGGCCCTGGGCGTCTTTATAGACGCCCACGCCGAGGTCGAACTTGCGCGGGTTGGGGTCCTGCGCATAGGCCTCCATCAGGCCGAGGATCGGGTCGCCGGGTACTCGGCCGATGGCGTCGAAATGCATTACTTGCGGCCCTCGGCGTCCTTGGCTACGTCGTCGGTGCGCGCGGCCATGATGAAGTCGTTGCGGTGCAGGCCCTTGATCGAGTGGCTCCACCAGGTCACGGTGACTTTGCCCCACTCGGTCAGCAGGCCTGGGTGATGGCCTTCGGCCTCGGAGATTTCGCCGACGGCGTTGGTGAACGCCAGGGCGTGCTTGAAGTTTTTGAACAGGAAGACTTTTTCCAGCTGCATGATGCCGTCGCGTACTTCGATGTTCCAGTCCGGGATCTGCTTGATCAGGATCGGCAACTCTTCATCGCTGACCTGTGGAGCATCGGCGCGGCAGGCTTCGCAGTGGGCTTGGTTCAATGTGGACATGTCGGATTCCTGAAGTCGAAAAATGGAAATCGGTGCCTGTCTCTCCACGCTAAAGCATAGCGAGGGTTCCTGACAGGCTCACTTGATCAAAAAAGCAGCGGTTCACGCCGCCTTGGGTTTTGGCGGAAATTTCGGCGCATGCAGGCCCAGCTGCATGGCTTGCTTGACCATGCCCATGATGTCCTCGTGGGCCAGGTCGAACAGGCGCTTGAGGTCGGGCAGGACAAAGTACAGTGGCTGCAGGATGTCGATGCGGTAGGGGGTGCGCATGCATTCCAGTGGGTCGAACGCCTGATGCTCGGGTTCGTCCGACAGGCAGTACACGGTTTCCTTCGGCGAAGACAGGATGCCGCCACCGTAGATGCGCTGGCCTTGCGGGGTATCGAGCAGACCGAACTCGATGGTCATCCAGTACAGGCGCGCCAGGTACACGCGTTCCTCCTTGGAAGCCTTGAGGCCGAGTTTGCCGTAGGTGTGGGTGAATTCGGCGAACCAGGGGTTGGTCAGCAGCGGGCAGTGACCGAAGATCTCGTGGAAAATGTCAGGCTCTTGCAGGTAGTCCAGTTCTTCGCGGGTACGAATGAAGGTCGCCACGGGAAACTGCTTGCTGGCGAGCAATTCGAAAAAAGTCTGGAAAGGAATCAGTGCCGGAACGCGGGCAACTTGCCAGCCGGTGGTTTCACCGAGCACCTTGTTGATCTCGCCCAGTTGCGGAATGCGGTCGTGGGGCAGACCGAGCTTTTCGATACCGTCCAGGTATTCCTGGCACGCACGCCCTTCGATCACTTTCAGTTGGCGAGTGATCAGCGTATTCCACACCGCATGTTCTTCAGCGGTGTAGTCGATAAAACCATGCGCATCGGGCTCGCGAGCCACGTATTGCGTCTGCTTCATACAGCTCTCCTGCGAGGGAATTCGTTCTTGTTATGTACTGCTATGGACCTAGGAATACTCCAACGCGTTCGGCTTTGCAGCGGTCAGGCAGGTTCGTTGGCGGGATGAGCGCCGGAAAATCGTAAAGTTTTCGTTACGTTTGGCCATTTGTCGTGCAGGTGTCGCGATTGGCGTGTAGGAAAAGTGCTTCGGGTGTCACATAATCTTGACGACTATCTGAGCGCCCTCGCAGAAAAACTCCGCTTCGAGGCCTCTTTCATCACTGTCCGGGCCTTTTCATGCGTATCAAAGTCCACTGCCAGAACCGCATCGGCATCCTGCGTGACATCCTCAACCTGTTGGTGGAGTACGGCATCAACGTCGCTCGCGGCGAGGTGGGCGGTGAGCACGGCAATGCGATCTACCTGCACTGTCCGAACCTGATCAACATCCAGTTCCAGGCGCTGCGTCCGAAGTTCGAAGCGATTGCCGGGGTATTTGGCGTCAAGCGCGTCGGGCTGATGCCCAGCGAGCGTCGGCACATGGAACTCAATGCCTTGCTCGGGGCCCTCGAGTTTCCGGTGCTGTCGATCGACATGGGCGGCTCCATCGTTGCCGCCAACCGCGCGGCGGCGCAGTTGCTCGGGGTGCGGGTCGATGAAGTACCGGGCATTCCCCTGTCACGCTATGCCGAAGATTTCGACCTGCCGGAACTGGTGCGCGCCAACAAATCGCGGATCAACGGCATGCGGGTCAAGGTCAAGGGTGATGTGTTCCTGGCCGACATCGCACCGCTGCAATCGGAGCACGACGACAGCGAGGCCATGGCGGGTGCGGTGCTGACGCTGCACCGCGCCGACCGGGTAGGGGAGCGCATCTACAACGTGCGCAAGCAGGAGTTGCGCGGCTTCGACAGCATCTTCCAGAGCTCCAGGGTGATGGCCTCGGTGGTGCGCGAAGCCCGGCGCATGGCGCCACTGGATGCGCCGCTATTAATAGAAGGCGAAACCGGGACCGGCAAGGAGTTGCTGGCGCGGGCCTGCCATCTGGCCAGTCCGCGGGGTCAATCACCGCTGATGGCGCTCAACTGCGCCGGGCTGCCGGAGTCCATGGCCGAGACCGAGCTTTTTGGCTATGGCCCTGGAGCCTTCGAGGGGGCGCGGGCCGAGGGCAAGCTCGGGCTGCTGGAGCTGACGGCGGGCGGGACACTGTTTCTTGACGGGGTCGGCGAGATGAGCCCGCGCCTGCAGGTGAAGCTGCTGCGCTTTCTGCAGGACGGATGCTTTCGGCGGGTCGGCAGTGATGAAGAGGTCTATCTCGATGTGCGGGTGATCTGTGCGACCCAGGTCGACCTGTCCGAGTTGTGCGCCCGCGGCGAGTTTCGCCAGGACCTGTATCACCGCCTGAATGTGTTGTCGTTGCACATCCCGCCACTGCGCGAATGCCTCGACGGTTTGCCGCCGCTGGTGGAGCACTTTCTCGATCAGGCCAGTCGGCAGATCGGTTGCCCGCTGCCGAAACTGGCACCGGCGGCCATGGATCGGCTGAGTCACTACCATTGGCCGGGCAATGTCCGGCAGCTGGAAAACGTGCTGTTTCAGGCGGTTTCCCTGTGCGACGGTGGTACCGTCAAGGCCGAACACATTCGCTTGCCGGATTACGGCGTGCGCCAGCCCCTGGGGGATTTCTCGCTGGAGGGCAGCCTGGACGAGATTGTCGGGCGATTCGAGAAAGCGGTGCTGGAAAGCCTGTATTCCGAGCATCCGAGCAGCCGGCAACTGGGCAAGCGCCTGGGGGTTTCCCATACCACCATTGCCAACAAGTTGCGTGAGTACGACGTCGGTAAAGACAGCAACTAAGAAGCCAAAAGCAAAAGATCGCAGCCTGCAAAGCAGGCTGCGATCTTTTGATCTATTGCCGCGAAGCGGCATGACACCGCCGGTTTTTCGACTTCAGCCTTTCCTGAAAATCCCCGCAACACCCCTCAACCCCTTTGTTTACCGCACCTTACGCCACCAAAACCAAGTTGGTCTGCAAATTGCTTATGGCTGATCAGTACAGCAGTGGGCGGCAAACGTCCGGCAGGCAGAGGATAGATTGTGGACAAGTACCTTTATGTGGCAATGACCGGCGCCAGCCAGAATGCACTGGCGCAAAAGGCTCATGCCAACAACCTGGCGAACATCTCCACCAACGGTTTCCAGAAAGACCTGGAGCAGGCGCGTTCGATGCCGGTGTTCGGCGACAGCTTTCCGGCGCGTGCGTTTGCCATGTCCGAGCGTCCGGCCACCGACTTCACTCCGGGCTCCCTGGTGGAAACCGGTCGTGATCTCGATGTCGCCGTGCAAGGTAACGGCTGGCTGGCGGTGCAGAACCCGGACGGCGGTGAAAGCTATGTGCGCACCGGCAGTCTGGTGGTCGATGCGTTGGGCGTATTGCGCGCCGGCAACGGCATGCCGGTGATCGGCAACGGCGGCCCGATCGCCGTGCCGCCCCAGCAGCAGATCGAAGTCGGCGAAGACGGCACCATCAGCATCCGCTCGATGGGCGAGGACCCACGGGTCATGGCCGAAGTCGACCGCATCAAGCTGGTCAACCCGGACTTCAAGAACATGACCAAGGGTCTGGACGGTTCTATCCACACCAAGGACGGCCAGCCGGCGCAAGCCGATGCCAACGTCAAACTGGTGTCAGGGTTCCTGGAGTCGAGCAACGTCAATGCCGTGGACGAGATGACCTCGGTGCTGGCCCTGTCCAAGCAGTTCGAACTGCACGTCAAGATGATGAACACCGCCAAAGAAGACGACCAGGCCATGGCTCGCGTCTTGCAGATCAGCTAATTATCAGAACGTCGCGCCGTAAAACAGGCGAACGAGGAGAATTGAATGCTTCCGGCTCTATGGGTTGCCAAAACCGGTCTGTCCGCCCAGGACACCAACCTGACCACCATTTCCAACAACCTGGCCAACGTGTCGACCACGGGTTTCAAACGCGATCGCGCCGAGTTCCAGGACCTGCTCTACCAGATCAAACGTCAGCCGGGCGCCCAGTCGACCCAGGACAGCGAACTGCCGTCGGGTCTGCAAGTGGGTACCGGTGTGCGCATCGTCGGCACCCAGAAAAACTTCAACGCCGGCAGCCTGCAAACCACCGAACAGCCGCTGGACATGGCCATCGACGGTCGCGGTTTCTTCCAGATCCTGCAACCGGACGGCACCACGGCCTACACCCGTGACGGTACCTTCCACCTGGACTCCAACGGCCAGATCGTCAACGCCAGCGGTTTCGCCCTGCAGCCGGCCATCGTCATTCCGAACGATGCCCAGACCTTCACCGTCGGCAAGGACGGCACCGTGTCCATCACCACGGCCGGCAACCCGGCTTCCCAGGTGATCGGCAACCTGCAGACCGCCGACTTCATCAACCCGGCCGGCCTTCAGGCCGTGGGCGGCAACCTGTTCCTGGAAACCGGCGCCAGTGGCGCGCCGGAGGTGGGTACTCCTGGTCTGGCCGGTTTCGGTACCACGCTGCAGAACACCCTGGAAACCTCCAACGTCAGCACCGTTGAAGAGATGGTCAACATGATCACCACTCAGCGCGCCTACGAGATGAACTCCAAGGTGATCTCCACCGCCGACCAGATGCTCTCGTTCGTTACGCAGAATCTGTAATCAAGTCTACAAGGCGGTCCCCCGGCCGCCTGCTACACCGTGAGGTAAGGGTCATGAAACGCTTCGTCTCTGTTATGGCATTGAGTGGGATCACCGCGCTTGCAGGTTGCGTCGCTCCGACGCCCAAGCCCAATGACCCTTACTATGCCCCGGTGCTGCCGCGTACACCGCTGCCGGCTGCCGCGAACAACGGCTCGATCTATCAGGCCGGGTTCGAACAGAATCTCTACAGCGACCGCAAGGCGTTCCGGGTCGGTGACATCATCACCATCACCCTGAACGAGAGGACCCAGGCCAGCAAAAACGCCAACTCGCAGATTGGCAAGAACAGCAAGGCCAACATCGGCCTGAGCTCGCTGTTTGGCTCTACCCCAAACACCAACAACCCGTTTGGCAGTGGCGACCTTAGTCTGGAAGCTGGCTATGAAGGCGACCGCGCGACCAAGGGTGACAGCAAGGCTGCGCAAGGCAACACCCTGACCGGCTCGATCACCGTGACCGTCGCCGACGTGTTGCCCAACGGCATCATCGCCGTGCGTGGCGAGAAGTGGATGACCCTCAACACCGGTGACGAGCTGGTGCGCATTGCCGGTCTGGTTCGTGCCGATGACATCGCCACCGACAACACCGTGTCCTCGACTCGTGTGGCCGACGCGCGCATCACTTATTCGGGTACCGGTTCGTTTGCCGATGCGAGTCAGCCAGGCTGGTTCGACCGTTTCTTCCTCAGCCCGTTGTTCCCTTTCTAGGTGGCTTTCCAGTTGAGCATGTTGAATTTCAGAAGTCTGATGATGGCCGCCGTTCTGTTGTCGGCGGCTTTCAATGCCCAGGCCGAACGCCTGAAGGACATCGCCAGCATTTCCGGCGTGCGTTCCAACCAGCTGATCGGTTACGGCCTGGTGGTCGGGCTTAACGGTACCGGTGACCAGACGACCCAGACGCCATTCACCCTGCAGACCTTCAACAACATGCTCTCGCAGTTCGGCATCAAGGTACCGCCGGGATCGGGCAACGTGCAGTTGAAAAACGTGGCGGCGGTCTCGATCAGTGCCGATCTGCCGGCGTTCGCCAAACCGGGGCAGCAGGTCGACATCACCGTTTCCTCCATCGGTAACTCCAAGAGCCTGCGCGGCGGTACGCTGCTGCTGACACCGCTCAAGGGTATCGACGGCAACGTCTACGCCGTGGCCCAGGGCAACCTGGTGGTCGGCGGCTTCGATGCCGAAGGTCGCGACGGTTCGAAAATCACCGTCAACGTGCCGTCGGCCGGTCGCATCCCTGGCGGTGCATCGGTGGAACGCGCAGTGCCGAGCGGCTTCAATCAGGGCAACAGCCTGACACTGAACCTCAACCGTTCCGACTTCACCACGGCCAAGCGCATCGTCGACAAGATCAACGACATGCTCGGCCCAGGCGTGGCCCAGGCCATCGACGGCGGTTCGATTCGCGTTACCGCGCCGCTGGATCCGAGCCAGCGCGTCGACTATCTGTCGGTGCTGGAAAACCTCGAGATCGATCCGGGCCAGGCGGTGGCGAAAGTCATCATCAACTCTCGTACCGGCACCATCGTGATCGGGCAGAACGTCAAGGTTTCGCCGGCCGCCGTGACCCACGGCAGCCTGACCGTGACCATCACCGAAGACCCGATCGTCAGTCAGCCGGGCCCGCTGTCCAACGGGCAGACGGCCGTGGTGCCGCGCTCGCGGGTCAACGCCCAGCAGGAAGCCAAACCGATGTTCAAGTTCGGCCCCGGGACCACCCTCGACGAAATCGTGCGTGCGGTGAACCAGGTCGGCGCGGCGCCAGGTGACTTGATGGCGATCCTCGAAGCACTGAAACAGGCCGGCGCGTTGCAAGCCGACCTGATCGTGATCTGAGGACGACCACCATGGATATGTACAAGAGCGGTCGGGTCAGCAGCAGCGATTCGGGGGCGTTTTCCGACCTGAACCGATTGAACCAGCTCAAGGTCGGCGACAAGAACAGCGACGCGAACATGCGCAAGGTCGCGCAGGAGTTCGAATCGCTGTTCCTTGGCGAGATGCTCAAGTCCATGCGCTCGGCCACCGAAGCGCTGGGCAAGGACAACCCGCTCAATACCCCTGAAGCCAAGCAATATCAGGAAATGTACGACCAGCAACTGGCCGTTTCGATGTCTCGCGAGGGCGGCGGTATTGGCCTGGCGGACGTGCTGATGCGCCAGATGTCGAAGAACAAACCGCTGGCGCCGGGCGAGGCCGCGGCCTTGTCGCAAGCCAAGCAGGAAGCCGCCAAGGCTGCTGCGCAAACCCCGGTCGCCGCTGGCACCGTGGCCGTCAACGGTCCGCTGTCGCGGGTCAACGGCGAGCGTCCGTTGTGGGCTTCGCGTTCGGTCCGTGCGCCGAGCGGCGAGGGCACGCATCGCAATGACATGGAACTGATCAACCAGCGCCGGCTGGCCTTGCCGCCGAAACTGGCCGATCGCTTGCTGGCGGGTCTGGTGCCTTCGGCAACCACCACTGCCAATAACACGGTTGCGGCGCTCAACAAATCGCCACTGCCGGAGCGTCTGGCGAGCACCGGTTCCGGGCCTCTGTATAACGGCGACTGGCTGGCCCAGGCGCAAGACGCCGCGAACGGTCCGCTGACGATTCAGGGGCGAGCCATCGCGCAGATTCCCCTGGCGCCGCCGAAGAAAGCCTTCAGCTCCGCCGACGAATTCGTCAATACCATGCTGCCGATGGCCAAGGAAGCCGCCGACCGCATTGGCGTCGATCCGCGTTACCTGGTGGCCCAGGCCGCGCTGGAAACCGGCTGGGGCAAATCGGTCATGCGCGCCCAGGACGGCAGCAGCAGTCACAACCTGTTCGGCATCAAGGCCGGTAACAGCTGGCAGGGTGATTCGGCGCGAGCGATCACCAGCGAATTCAGAAATGGCCAGATGGTCAAGGAGACGGCCGAGTTCCGTTCCTACGACTCTTACAAGGACAGCTTCCATGACCTTGTAACGCTGCTGCAAACCAATAATCGCTATCAAGATGTCGTGAAGTCTGCCGATAACCCGGAACAGTTTGTACGCGAGTTGCAAAAGGCCGGTTACGCCACCGACCCGAACTACGCGAGCAAGATTTCGCAGATAGCCAGGCAAATGACGAGTTACCAAAACTACGCCGCGGCGGGCGCTTCCACGACGCCTATATAGACACAAGGTATAAGGTCTGAATCATGAGTTTGCTCAACATCGGAATGTCGGGTCTGTCCGCTAGCCACGCTTCTTTGGTGACTACCGGTAATAACATTTCCAACGTCGATACCGTCGGGTACTCCCGCCAACAAACCGTACAGAACAGCAAGAACTCGATTCAGTACGGCAACGTGTTCATCGGCACCGGCACCACGCTGGCCGACGTGCGCCGGGTGTACAACAGCTACCTCGATTCGCAGTTGCAGACCACCACTTCGCTCAACAGCGACGCCCAGGCCTATCTGGGCCAGGCCACCCAGGTCGACAAGCTGCTGTCCGACAGCGGCACCGGTGTGACCAAATCCCTGCAGGCGTTTTTCTCGTCCCTGCAAACCCTGGCCGGCAACTCCAACGACAACGCCGCGCGCCAGGCGCTGCTGACCAATGCCCAGGGCTTGAGCAGTCGCTTCAACGCGATTTCCAAGCAGCTGACCCAGCAGAACACCTACATCAACGATCAATTGGGTTCGATGGCCGAACAGGTCAACAAACTGGCGTCGACCGTTGCGGCCTACAACAAGAAAATCGCCGAAGTCAGCGGCTCGGGCGGCACGCCCAACGAACTGCTGGACCAGCGCAACGAAACCGTGCGCCAGCTCAGCGAACTGGTCGGCACTCAGGTCACTGAAACCGAAGGTCGCCTGGATATCTATCTGGGCAGCGGCCAGCCACTGGTGGTCGGCGATACCGTCAATAAACTGCGCGTGGCGCCGGACCCGGCTGATCCGACCCGTTCCGCGATCATCATGGATCGCAATGGCTCGTCGATCGACATCACCAATGTGATGAGCGGCGGCGAAATGGGCGGTCTGGTGCGTTATCGCAATGAAGTGCTGACGCCTGCGGTCAACGGCCTGGGGCGTATCGCCATGGTCGTGGCCGATCAGGTCAACAAGCAGCTGGGCCAAGGGCTGGACCAGAACGGCAATTTCGGCGCGGCACTGTTCAACAACATCAACAGTGCGGCGGCCATCAGCCAGCGCAGCATCGCCAACGGCAACAACAACCCGGCTTCCGGCAACCTGAACGTCACCATCCAGGACACCAGCAAGGTACAGGCCAGTGACTATCAGGTGACCATCACCGCCACCGGCTACAACGTGCGTCGCCTGTCGGACAACACCGACATGGGGAACTTCGCCTTCGCCACGCCGCCGGCCGCCGATCCGGTCATCGACGGTTTCAGCCTGAGCATCAACTCCGGCACCGTCGCTGCCGGCGACAGCTTCAAGATCACCCCAACCCGCAGTTCCGCCGCGGACATGACCACGGTCATGACCGACACCAAGACCCTGGCCACCTCCGCGCCGCTGACGTCGACCAAGGCTTCGGGTAACGACGGTACCGGCGCGGTCGGTCAGCCGACCCTGAAGACTGTTCTGGATATCTACAACCCGGCCCAGCGTCTGGAAGTGCAGAACGCCGTCAAGGCATCGATGCCGGTTCGCCTGGTGATGACCAGCGCCAACGCCTACGAAGTATTCGACTCCAAGGGCACCAGCATCGGCACCGGCAGCATCGTGCCTGGCCAGGACAACGACCTGAACATCAACGTGCCGTACACCGATGCCGGTGGCAACGCCAAGACGTTCAGTGTGGGGATGACCATCAGCGGCAGCCCGGCGTCGGGCGACAGCTTCAACATCAACATGACGGCCGCCGACAGCACCGATAACCGCAACGCCCAGGCGCTGCTCGGTCTGCAATCGAAGGCCACCGTCGGCGCCACCGCCACCAGCCCGGGCGTCAGCTTCACCGAAGCCTATGGCGGTCTGGTGACGACCGTCGGCTCCCTGACCCGCCAGGGGCAGCTGGATGCCACGGCCACCGACACCATCATGACCGGTGCGCGCGACGCCCGGGATTCGCTGTCGGGGGTCGATCTCGATGAAGAAGCGGGCAACCTGACCAAGTATCAGCAGTACTACACGGCCTCTTCGCAGATCATCAAGACTGCGCAGGAAATTTTCAGCACCTTGATCAATGCCCTTTAAGGAGCCGTAGAACATGCGTATTTCTACAGCACAGTATTACGCCGCTTCGGCTGCCAACTACTCCCGCAACCTCAACAACGTGATGAAGACCGCCGAGCAGGCAAGCAGCGGCGTGAAGCTCGAAACTGCGGCGGACGATCCTGTGGGCGCGGCGCGCCTGCTGCAGCTTGAGCAGCAAAAAGCAATGTTGGGCCAGTACACCACCAACATCAACGCGTTGAACACTGCTCAAGCCCAGGAAGAGGGCGTGCTGGACAGCATCAACAACGTGCTGCAAAAAGTCAGTGAGCTGACGGTGCGCGCCGGTGGCGGTTCGTTGAATGACGACGACCGCAAATCCATTTCGGCGGAGCTAAAGCAGGCTGAAGAGCAATTGCTGACCCTGATGAACAGCAAGGACGCCAACGGCAAGTACATCTTCTCCGGCGCCAGCAACAATACCCAGCCATTTGTTAAGAACAGCGACGGCACCTACAGCTATCAGGGTGACCAGACCCAGCTGGAGCTGAAGATTGGTGACTCGATGTCACTGGGCTTGAACGATACCGGTTGGGATGTGTTCCAGCAGGCGATCAACGCGGCGCGCAGTTCCACCACCATGACTGCTCCGGCGGTGGATGATGGGCGTGTGGCTCTGTCCCCGGGGTTGGTGAACTCGGGGCCGGCGTTCGATGCGAATTTCCGCAGTGGCCAGCCCTACACCCTGACGTTCACCAGCAGCACCCAGTTTTTGATCACCGATGGGGCGGGCAATGACGTCACTGCCGAGGCAACTGCAGGTGGCAAATTTGACCCGAATGCCAAGGGCGGCTCCGACATCAACTTCCGTGGCGTGACTTTCAAGCTGGATATTACTTATCAGGCTGGCGACAACCCTACAGACTCCGCCGCCTCCGATGCAGTTATTGCAGGACACAGTTTCCAGTTGACGGCCAAGCCCGACAGCTTCGTGGCGAATCGTGCACCGAGCAATACGTCGACGGCCATCATCAGCCAGACGACGGTGACCAACGCTGCCGATTACAAGAACTTTTTCCCGGAGGGTGGGGCTGTTCTGAAGTTCACCGGTCCTGGTACCTTCGAACTCTACGCTCGCCCATTGACCAGCAGCAGTACACCAGTCACCACCGGAACCGTGACGGCCGGTGTGGCCACTGCAGCGGGTGTCAGCTTTACCCTGGGTGGTACGCCGCCAACGCCGGCCGCGGGTGATCAGTTCGACATTGCGGTCAATACCCACCAGACCCAGAACGTACTCGACACCATCAGCCAGCTGCGCTCGGCGCTCGACACGCCAACCCAGGGCAATCCGGCCCAGCAACGTTTCCTGGAAGATACGATCGCTTCGTCCCTTGCCAACTTGAACAACTCCAAGAACCAGGTTGACCTGACGCGTGGCGCAATCGGTGCCCGGGGCAACGTGATGGACATGCAGAGGGATCAGAACACCAGCACCGATCTGATCAACGAATCGACCGGCAATTCGATCAAGAACACGGATCCGGCAGAAGTGCTGACCCGCCTGACCCTGCAACAGACCATGCTACAGGCCGCACAACTGGCATTTGCCAAGGTTTCCCAGCTGAGCCTGTTCAACAAGCTTTGAGTCGGTCCTGACCGCTCGCGGCCAGCCCCTGTCAAAGGTGGCTGGCTTTTTTTTGCGCTTTTTTCGCCTGAAACGGCGCGGGGCAGGGCGCGATCCGGACCACAAAATCAAATAAACCACCCCTCTCTGAGTGACCCGTCAGTCAAAACGCGCATCTTCACTGTATCCTGTCTGCGGGCGGTGAAGGTGTGAGGGGTGTTCAAGGGTGTTCCTTGAGCCTCGACGTTGCCTCTTCTGGGGGCCAGGCCCCGACTGTAGACGCCCTCGATTCAGCGAGCGGCGATGTTCAGCTGTTTATTATTTGGGAAGCCATAAATGATTGGCATAAAAAATATAGCGAGTTACGTGCCGGCAGCCGGGATTGATAACTATGCCCAGGGTGCAAAGTTCGACAAGGACGAGACCTTTATCCTTGGCAAGATCGGTTCCGCGTTTTTGCCACGCATGGATGCTGATCAGGAAACCTCCGATCTGTGTGTCGAAGCAGCCAATGCGTTGTTCGCCGCCAATCCTGAACTCAAGCGTGAAGCCATCGACTGCCTGATCGTCGTCACCCAGAACGGTGACGAAGAGGGATTGCCGCACACTGCTGCGATCGTGCAGGACAAACTGGGCCTGTCGACCCATGTCGCTGCTTTCGATATTTCCCTGGGCTGTTCCGGTTACGTCTACGGCCTGTATGCAATCAAGGGCTTCATGGAAGCGGCAGGGCTGAAAAACGGCCTGCTGATTACCGCCGATCCTTATTCGAAGATCGTCGATCCGGAAGACCGCAACACCACCATGCTGTTCGGCGATGCCGCCACGGCGACCTGGATGGGCGAAAACGCCGTCTGGCAGCTGGGCAAATCGAAGTTCGGCACCGACGGTTCCGGCGCACCGCACCTGAAAGTCACCGACGGCGTGTTCTTCATGAACGGCCGCCAGGTCTTCAACTTCGCCTTGCTCAAAGTCCCGGCACATTTGCATGAGCTGCTCGACGAGTCGAATCTGCAGGCCAGTGACATCAATGCCTTCTGCATTCACCAGGGCAGTGCGGCGATTGTCGATGCCGTGGCCCGTCGCTTCGAAGAAGGCGAGCCTGAGAAGTTCGTCAAGGACATGCTCGAAACCGGTAACACGGTGTCGTCGAGCATTCCGCTGCTGTTGCAGAACCATGTGTTTGATTCCACCTGGACCCGCGTCGCCATCAGCGGCTTTGGCGTGGGCCTCTCATGGGGTTCGGCGATTCTCTACCGCGGCTGATCGATTCGATCGCGGCGGCAAAAAAAAACGCCCGGGAATGAAAATTCCCGGGCGTTTTTCGTTTTTCTGGCGCCGACTTTATGACTCTAAACCCTTGAAAATAAAGGGCTGGCACCCTGCCATTAAAATTTTCGAAAAAAGCCCTCAAGCAAACCGGTACCACGACGATAACTATTACGTAGGTTCTCTAGGCCACACCAGGCGGTTGCCAGGGCCGGAAGCCGCAGTATCCATCCAACGAGGATTTCGTCATGGCTTTAACCGTTAACACTAACCTTGCTTCTTTGACCGTTCAGAACAACCTGAACAAAGCTTCCGGTTCTCTGCAGACTTCGATGCAGCGCCTGTCCTCCGGCCTGCGTATCAACAGCGCCAAAGACGACGCCGCTGGCCTGCAGATCTCCAACCGTCTGACCAGCCAGATCAACGGCCTGCAGACCGCTATCAAAAACGCCGGTGACGGTATCTCCATCGCGCAAACTGCTGAAGGCGCGATGCAAGAGTCCACCAACATCCTGCAAAAAATGCGCACCCTGGCTCTGGCTTCCGCCAACGGCTCGCCAAGCGCCGACGACCGTAAGTCGAACAACGCTGAATACCAGGCTCTGACTGCAGAACTGACCCGTATTGCTACCACCACTACTTTCGGTGGTCGTAACCTGCTGGACGGCTCCTTCGGTACCACCGCTTTCCAAGTAGGCGCCAACGCCAACCAGACCATCAACATGACTCTGGGCGACGTATCGGCTAACAACATCGGCTCCCAGCAGCTGAAGTCCGTGGCCATCGCTCCAAGCGCTACCGGCGTTGCCGGCGGTGCACTGGCTATCACCGGTGGTGGTCAGACCGCTAACGTTACTGTTGCTGCTGGCCAGTCCGCCAAAGCGACCGCTGCTCAACTGAACGGCGCTATCGGTGGCCTGTCGGCTACTGCCAGCACTGAAGCTCAGTTCACTGTAAACACTGCTGCGATCCTGGCCGCTACTCCTGCCAGCGCCAACTTCTCCATCAAAGTGGGCAGCGGCGCTGCAGTCAACATGGTTGGTGTTACCGACACTGCTGGCCTGGCTGACCAACTGAAGTCCAACGCTGCCAAACTGGGCATCAGCGTTAACTACAACGCCACCACCAACAACCTGCAAATCAAATCCGACACCGGTGAGAACATCGTTCTGAACTCTGGTGACGCCGGTGCAATCGCTGGTATCAGTGTTGCCGCCAAAGACGGTTCCGGTGCTTACGGTGGTGCTATCGCGGCTGCTGCTACCGCTATCCAGGTTACTGGTGCAGTTTCGCTGAACTCCACTAACAGCTACTCGCTGAGCGGTGCTGGTGCAACTGGTCTGTTCGTTGCTGCGGGTACTACCGTCAGCTCGGCTAAAACCACCGTCAACAACACTGACGTGACCACTGCTACCAACGCGCAAAACGCTGTTGACGTGATCACCCAGGCAATCGCCAACATCGACTCCCAGCGTGCTGACCTCGGTGCGGTGCAAAACCGTTTCGACAGCACCGTGTCGAACCTGCGCAGCATCGCGGACAACTCCACTGCTGCTCGTGGCGTGATCCAGGACGTTGACTTCGCATCGGAAACTGCTCAGCTGACCAAGCAGCAAACCCTGCAACAGGCTTCCACCGCGATCCTGTCCCAGGCTAACCAGCTGCCATCCGCTGTACTGAAGCTGCTGGGTTAATCCCACGCTTGATGTGTGACGCAAGGGTACGTTTACGTGCCCTTTCGTCTTTTTCGTGATGAGGAGATTTAACATGGACATGAGCGTCAAGTTGAACCTGTCTTATCCAGCCGTTGCCTCTCAAGGTGCAGCGCCAACCGTTGCAGACAAAAAAGATCAGCCCAAAACTGAAGCTGTTGCTGCATCGGGCGCCGAGCCCAAGCGTGACGAGCTGGAAAAGGCTGTGACCGATATTCAGGAATTCGTCCAGGCTGCCCAACGCAATCTGGATTTCTCCATTGATGATTCCACCGGCCGGGTCGTGGTCAAGGTCATCGCCACTGAAACGGGTGACGTGATCCGCCAGATTCCGTCGGAAGCCGCACTGAAACTGGCGCAGAGCCTGTCGGACGCAAGCAGCTTGCTGTTTGACGACAAAGTCTGAGCTGGCACGATTTTTGTTGCTGACTGCGCTCGAGGCGCGTTTCGTCAAGAAAGCAGCAGCCACTGAACAAGGAGATAGATGATGGCGGGTACAACGGTTAGCGGTATCGGTTCGAACATCGATACCCAGGCGATCGTGAAGTCTTTGGTGGACTCCGAAAGGGCGCCGAAGCAGACGCAGATCAACAACCAGACGCTGAAAGCGACCACCTCGCTGTCGTCTATCGGCAAAATCCAGGCGGCACTGGATGCTTTCCGCAGTGCGCTGGACAACATGAAGACCGCATCGAGCTTCAGTGGGCTGAGTGGCTCGTCCTCCGATGAAAAGGTCGCAACCGTAACGACGGGCAATGGCGCGGCGGCCGGTAGCTTTTCATTGTTGGTCACTCAAATGGCAACAGCGTCGAAGATCTCGACAAAGGTTTTTGCCGGTGGTGCCTCCTCCGTCGTCAACGCAGGTTCAGCGCCTTCCACGTTGACCATCAAGCAAGGCACCGATACGTTCGATGTGAGCATTCCGGCTGGGGCCACGCTGCAGGAAGTCCGTGACTCGATCAACTCCCAATACGCGAACAAGGGTTTGAGTGCCAACATTCTGACCGATGCCAATGGCTCTCGCATGGTGTTGACCTCAAGCAACACAGGCGTAGGTTCCGATTTGACCCTATCCGGAAATTCAGGGCTGGAAACAGGTACCTCGGTCCTGGCCACGCCTCAAAACGCCAAATACACGCTTGATGGCGTATCGATGGAGTCCAAGACCAATACCATCGCCGATGCCGTCAGCGGCATTACGGTCAAGCTGACTGGCGTTTCTCAGGTTCCTTCCGGGGGCGGTGCGGCAACGCCAACCACCATTACGGTGGCTGCCAGCGGTGCGACACTGAAGTCGGCGGTCAAAGGGTTTGTCGATACATACAATGCACTGGTCAAGGCTGCCAATGCGGAGACTCAGGTCACCACAGCCGCCGATGGCACTGTAACGTCCGGCGCGCTCACTGGCGATGCTTCTCTGCGCTCCCTGATGTCGGCGGTACGCACGGAGTTGAACGCAATGGGAGGGACTGGTCAGTTGAAATCTCTCGCCCAGTTCGGCGTTCAGACCGACCAGAAGACCGGATTGCTTTCGGTCGATGACAAGCTGTTCGACGCCGCAGCCTTGACCAATGCCGCCGATATCAATGGGATTTTCTCCGGCGATAACGGCTTGCTCGCGCGTATGAAGTCCGCGACTGATACCTTTGCACAGAAAACCACGGGCGTTTTTGCTGCCCGTTCGACGAGTCTGAGCGACAGTCTGAACGACCTGAAAAAACAGCAGGATGCCCTCGACGCCCGCATGGCCGCCCTGCAAACAAGCCTGACCGCCAAATACACCGCCATGGACTCCCTGGTCGCCAAGCTGCGAGCCCAGAGCGACAGCATCATGACCACGCTCAACGCACTGAACAATCCGAAGTCGGATTGATCCGCGCAAAGGCATGAAAGAACCCAGGCCGTCCGTCGAGACAGACCTGGGTTTTTTCATTGCTGGCCTGCGGTGGTTAAAGTTTTGTGTCGAGGCGTCGACATAAAGATCAGAGCATTCCTATTACAGCTGTTGTCTGTCACGAGGTAGAAACATGAACCCCATGAGAGCCCTTCGCCAATACCAGAAGGTCAATTCCCATGCCCAGATCTCCGAAGCCAGCCCGCACCGCCTGGTGCAGATGCTGATGGAAGGCGGGCTGGATCGCATGGCCCAGGCCAAGGGCGCTCTGGAGCGCGGTGACATCGCGCTCAAGGGGTTGATGATGGGCAAGGCGGTGGACATCATCATCGGCCTGCGTGATGGCTTGAACCCGGAAAAGACCGACGATCCGGCATCCCTGCAACAACTCGACAACCTGTACGCCTACATGATGACCCGTCTGATGGAAGCCAACCGCGACAACGACGTGGCCATCATCGACGAAGTATCCGGCCTGCTGGAAACCCTCAAAAGCGGCTGGGATGCCATTGCCAATCAATAGGCTTCGAGCCTGAGGATGACGTCATGAGTCACGCACTTCGACGCATAGAAGAAACCCGCGAAGCCCTGATCGATGCCCTGGCGGCGCGTAACTGGGACGCGATTGGCGAGCTGGATACGACCTGTCGCGAGTGTGTCGAGGAAGTGCTGAGCGAAGCACCGATCGACGAAGAGGCGGTGCGCAGCAATCTTGAGGAGCTGTTGGCGGTGTACAAGGACCTGCTGACCGCGACCATGGGCGAGCGCCAGGCCATCGTCGATGAGATGTCGCAGATCAACCAAGCACAAAAGGCGTCAAAGGTTTACCATCTGTTTGGTTAATTGACGCCAGTTAATCCAAACATAGTGCGCCATAAATTTGACTGTGCACGGTTTTTTGACTTAACTAGTGGCTGTTCCAGATTTCAGTCGTCTTCAGGCATAGTTCGCCTGCAAGCGTTTAGCTTGCCCCAGCATTTTGGGCATCGAGTTGACTAGGGAAGTTGCTATTGCATGTGGCGTGAAACCAAAATTCTGCTGATTGATGACGATAGCGTCCGCCGCCGCGACCTGGCGGTGATTTTGAATTTTCTCGGCGAAGAAAATTTGCCCTGCGGAAGCCATGATTGGCAGCAGGCTGTCGGCTCTTTGTCATCCAGTCGTGAAGTGATCTGTGTCCTGATCGGGACGGTCAATGCTCCTGGCGCTTTGTTGGGCTTGTTAAAGACACTCTCGACATGGGATGAGTTCCTTCCTGTTTTGCTGATGGGCGATAATTCTTCCATCGACCTGCCGGAAGACCAGCGTCGTCGCGTGCTTTCGACCCTGGAAATGCCGCCCAGCTACAGCAAATTGCTCGATTCCCTGCACCGTGCCCAGGTCTATCGCGAGATGTACGACCAGGCCCGCGAGCGCGGTCGCCATCGCGAACCCAACCTTTTCCGCAGCCTTGTCGGCACCAGCCGGGCGATTCAACACGTGCGCCAGATGATGCAGCAGGTGGCCGATACCGACGCCAGTGTGTTGATCCTGGGCGAGTCCGGTACTGGCAAGGAAGTGGTCGCGCGTAACCTGCACTATCACTCCAAGCGCCGCGAAGCGCCGTTCGTTCCGGTGAACTGCGGGGCGATCCCGGCCGAGCTGCTGGAAAGCGAACTGTTCGGCCACGAGAAGGGCGCCTTCACCGGTGCGATCACCAGCCGTGCCGGACGATTCGAACTGGCCAACGGCGGCACGCTGTTCCTCGACGAGATCGGCGACATGCCATTGCCGATGCAGGTCAAGCTGCTGCGCGTCCTGCAGGAGCGCACCTTCGAGCGCGTGGGCAGCAACAAGACCCAGAGCGTCGACGTGCGCATCATTGCGGCGACCCACAAGAATCTCGAAAGCATGATCGAGATCGGCACCTTCCGCGAAGACCTCTACTACCGTCTCAACGTGTTCCCGATCGAGATGGCGCCGCTGCGCGAGCGTGTCGAGGACATTCCGCTGCTGATGAACGAGCTGATCTCGCGCATGGAGCACGAGAAGCGCGGTTCGATCCGCTTCAACTCGGCGGCGATCATGTCCCTGTGCCGTCACGGCTGGCCGGGCAACGTCCGTGAGCTGGCCAACCTGGTGGAACGCATGGCCATCATGCATCCGTACGGGGTGATCGGCGTGGTCGAGTTGCCGAAGAAATTCCGCTACGTCGATGACGAAGACGAGCAGATGGTCGACAGCCTGCGCAGCGATCTCGAAGAGCGCGTCGCCATCAACGGCCACAACCAGGACTACACCGCCAGCGCGCTGTTGCCGCCGGAAGGGCTCGACCTGAAGGACTACCTCGGTGGTCTGGAACAGGGCCTGATCCAGCAGGCGCTGGACGATGCCAACGGTATCGTGGCGCGCGCGGCCGAACGCCTGCGCATCCGTCGCACCACCCTGGTGGAGAAGATGCGCAAGTACGGCATGAGCCGTCGTGACGGTGATGAACAGGCGGATGATTGACGCCTGTTTTTCAAGTGTTTCATTTATAAGCGGTTTTTTTTAGGCACGGGTATTGCTATGCCTCTCGCAACGTTCCGTTTCACTGACGGTCAGCCAAGCGAGAAAGTACGATGCCGCAAGCCGCCCAGATCTCTCCTGTCTCAGATGCCTTTGGGGATGCCCTGGGGCATCCGTCGTCCGTAGAGCAGGCAAGCCGGCTTGGCCTCGAGCAGGCATTCGCCCTGTTCAACCAGATGTCCACCCAACTGAACAGCTCTTACAGCATGCTCGAAGCCCGGGTGACCGAGCTCAAGGGAGAGCTGGCCGTGGTCAGTGCCCAGCGCATGCAGGAACTGGCGGAAAAAGAACGCCTGGCCAACCGTCTGCAAAACCTCCTCGACCTCTTGCCCGGTGGCGTCATCGTCATCGACGCCCAAGGCATCGTGCGCGAAGCCAACCCGGCGGCCTGTGAGCTGCTGGGCCTGCCGCTGGAAGGCGAGTTGTGGCGCCATGTCATTGCCCGCTGCTTTGCGCCTCGTGACGACGATGGTCATGAAGTCTCCCTCAAGGATGGTCGGCGTCTGTCGATTGCCACGCGCTCGCTGGATGCCGAGCCCGGGCAACTGGTATTGCTCAACGACCTGACTGAAACCCGTCACCTGCAGGACCAGTTGGCTCGCCACGAACGCCTGTCGTCCCTGGGGCGCATGGTTGCCTCGCTGGCTCATCAGATTCGTACGCCGCTGTCCGCGGCCTTGCTCTACGCCAGCCATTTGACTGAGCAGGAGCTGCCGGTCGACATCCAGCAACGTTTTGCCGGACGCCTCAAGGAGCGCCTGCACGAGCTGGAGCATCAGGTGCGCGACATGCTGGTGTTCGCCCGTGGCGAGTTGCCGCTGACTGACCGCGTCACCCCCAAACAGTTGATGCAGTCGCTGCAGGCGGCAGCGCTGCCCCATGTGCTGGACCTGTCCATTCGCTGGCAGTGCGACAGCCATACCGGCGAGTTGCTGTGCAATCGCGACACCCTGGTCGGGGCCTTGCTCAATCTCATCGAAAACGCCGTGCAGGCCAGCAGTCGTGACGTGCGCTTGAAGGTGCATCTGTATACCCGCGACAACCAGTTGCGGGTGTGCATCAGCGACAGCGGCAGCGGCATCGACAGCGTTGTGCTGGCGCGTCTCGGCGAGCCGTTTTTCACCACCAAGGCCAACGGGACCGGGCTCGGCCTGACCGTGGTCCACGCCGTTGCCCGTGCGCATCAGGGTGCGTTGCAGTTGCGCTCGCGGCCGGGGCGCGGGACTTGCGCTCAGGTGATCCTGCCGCTGTTTTGCGATGAATCACGTAACGCTCAAGGAGTGGAGTGAACGTCATGGGCATCAAGGTTTTACTGGTCGAGGATGACCGCGCTTTACGCGAAGCACTGACCGATACGCTGTTGCTTGCGGGGCACGATTACAAGGCGGTCGGTTCGGCGGAGGAAGCGCTGGCAGCGGTCGAGGCCGAGGCGTTCAGCCTGGTGGTCAGCGACGTCAACATGCCGGGCATGGACGGTCATCAGTTACTCGGCCTGCTGCGAGCGCGCCAGCGGCAACTGCCGGTGTTGCTGATGACGGCCCACGGTGCGGTGGAGCGGGCCGTGGATGCGATGCGCCAGGGCGCGGCGGATTACCTGGTCAAGCCGTTCGAGCCCAAGGCCTTGCTCGATCTTGTCGCACGCCATGCGCTGGGCAGCCTCGGCATCGCCGACAGCGAAGGGCCGGTGGCTTTCGAGCCTGCCAGTGCACAGTTGCTGGAGCTGGCCGCACGGGTGGCTCGCAGTGATTCCACGGTGTTGATTTCCGGCGAGTCCGGGACCGGCAAGGAAGTGCTGGCGCGCTACATTCATCAGCACTCCCATCGTGCCAGCCAGCCGTTCATTGCGATCAACTGCGCGGCGATCCCGGACAACATGCTCGAAGCCACGCTGTTCGGTCATGAGAAGGGCTCGTTCACCGGCGCCATCGCGGCGCAGGCCGGCAAGTTCGAGCAGGCCGATGGCGGCACCATCCTGCTCGACGAAATCTCCGAAATGCCCCTGGGGTTGCAAGCCAAGCTGCTGCGCGTGCTGCAGGAGCGCGAGGTCGAGCGGGTAGGGGCGCGCAAACCGATCACTCTGGATATTCGCGTGGTGGCGACCACCAACCGGGACCTGGCCGCGGAAGTGGCGGCGGGGCGCTTCCGCGAAGATCTTTACTATCGCCTGTCGGTGTTTCCGCTGGCGTGGCGACCGCTGCGCGAGCGCACCGCCGATATCCTGCCGCTGGCCGAGCGTCTGCTGGCCAAACACGTCAATAAAATGAAGCATGCCGCCGCGCGTTTGTCGCCGCAGGCGCAGGCTTGTCTCGTCGGCTATCCGTGGCCGGGCAATGTGCGCGAGCTGGATAACGCGATTCAGCGCGCGTTGATCCTGCAGCAGGGCGGTTTGATCCAGCCTCAGGATTTCTGTCTGGCCGGCCCGATCGCCTGTGCGCCGTTGCCGGTTTCGCCACCAGTCGCCACATCTTTGCGCCCCGTGGAGGTCGAAGCCGAATCGGCCGGCGCTCTGGGCGATGACCTGCGCCGTCGGGAATTCCAGATGATCATCGACACCTTGCGTACCGAGCGCGGCCGTCGCAAGGAAGCCGCCGAGCGCCTGGGCATCAGCCCGCGCACCCTGCGCTACAAGCTGGCGCAGATGCGTGATGCGGGGATGGATGTGGAAGCCTATCTGTTCGCCACCTGAAATCTGGCGCGAAACCCCGATCCAAATGTGGGAGCGAGCCTGCTCGCGATGAACCCGAAGGCACCGCGGGGCGTCAGGTTGTCAGCGTCATCGTTGACGACCATCGCGAGCAAGTTCGCTCCTACAGATAATTCGCCGAGGCCACTGAGCTGGCACCCTTGTTGCTAACACCCTGGTACCCGCCGAGTGAGCGTCAAAAAATTGCGGGCCGTCAATGAGAGTAGATCATGAGCCAAGGTATTGAATTTAATCGGTTGATGCTGGATATGCGCGCCATGCAAATGGATGCCATGTCTGCGCCGAAATCGACTGCCGCCGTCCCTGAACTGGCCGGCAGCAGCTTTTCCGACATGCTCGGTCAGGCCGTCAATAAAGTGAACGATACCCAGCAGGCGTCGAGCCAGTTGGCCAGTGCTTTCGAGATCGGCAAGAGCGGCGTCGATCTGACTGACGTGATGATTTCCTCGCAGAAGGCCAGCGTGTCTTTCCAGGCATTGACCCAGGTGCGTAACAAGCTGGTTCAGGCCTACCAAGACATCATGCAGATGCCGGTTTAAGGACGAGATTGAGTCATGGCAGAAGCAGTCGCCGATAACGTTCCGGCCAAGACCGCGCCGACAGAGGGCAAGCCGCCGCTGTTCGGGTTGTCTTTCCTGGAAAACCTTTCCGAGATGACCATGCTGCGTCAGGTAGGCCTGTTGGTCGGCCTGGCCGCGAGCGTGGCGATTGGTTTTGCCGTGGTGTTGTGGTCCCAGCAGCCGGACTACCGTCCGCTGTACGGCAGTCTTGCCGGCATGGACACCAAGCAGGTCATGGACACCCTGGCCGCCGCCGATATTCCGTACAACGTCGAACCCAACTCCGGTGTCTTGCTGGTCAAGGCCGACGATCTGTCCCGTGCCCGCCTGAAACTGGCGGCCGCTGGTGTCACTCCCAGCGACGGCAACGTGGGCTTTGAGATCCTCGACAAGGAGCAGGGCCTGGGCACCAGTCAGTTCATGGAAGCGACCCGTTATCGTCGCGGCCTGGAAGGTGAACTGGCGCGCACCATCTCCTCCCTGAACAACGTCAAGGGTGCCCGTGTGCACCTGGCGATTCCGAAGAGTTCGGTGTTCGTGCGCGATGAGCGCAAGCCGAGCGCGTCGGTGCTGGTCGAACTGTATCCGGGTCGCTCGCTGGAGCCGGGTCAGGTCGTGGCCATCATCAATCTGGTGGCGACCAGCGTTCCCGAGCTGAGCAAATCGCAGATCACCGTGGTCGACCAGAAGGGCAACCTGCTCTCCGACCAGGCGGAAAATTCCGAACTGACCATGGCCGGCAAGCAATTCGACTACAGCCGCCGCATGGAAAGCATGCTCACCCAGCGTGTGCACAACATCCTCGAACCAGTACTGGGCAACGACCGCTACAAGGCTGAAGTCTCGGCCGATGTGGATTTCAGCGCCGTCGAATCGACCTCCGAGCAGTTCAACCCGGATCAGCCGGCACTGCGCTCCGAGCAGTCGGTCAACGAACAACGTACCGCCAGCAATGGCCCGCAAGGTGTACCGGGTGCCCTGAGCAACCAGCCGCCGTCGGCCGCTTCCGCACCGCAAACCACCGGCGGCGCTGCTGCGCCAGCGGGCATGGTGCAGCCAGGTCAGCCACTGGTCGATGCCAACGGTCAGCAGATCATGGACCCGGCCACCGGCCAGCCGATGCTGGCGCCTTATCCTGCGGACAAGCGTCAACAATCGACCAAGAACTTCGAACTCGACCGTTCCATCAGCCACACCAAGCAGCAGCAGGGTCGTCTGAGCCGCCTGTCGGTGTCGGTGGTGGTGGACGATCAGGTCAAGGTCAACCCGGCCAACGGCGAAACCACCCGTGCGCCGTGGAGCGCCGACGAATTGGCGCGCTTCACCCGTCTGGTTCAGGACGCGGTGGGCTTCGACGCCAGCCGTGGCGACAGCGTCAGCGTGATCAACATGCCGTTCTCCGCCGATCGCGGTGAAGTGATTGCCGACATTCCGTTCTACTCCCAGCCGTGGTTCTGGGACATCGTCAAGCAAGTGCTGGGTGTCCTGTTCATTCTGGTGCTGGTGTTCGGTGTGCTGCGTCCGGTGCTCAACAACATCACCGGTGGCGGCAAGGGCAAGGAATTGGCCGGTATCGGCAGCGACGTCGAGCTGGGTGGCATGGGCGGTCTGGACGGCGAACTGGCCAACGATCGCGTCAGCCTCGGTGGCCCGACCAGCATCCTCTTGCCGAGTCCGAGCGAGGGCTATGATGCCCAACTGAACGCAATCAAGAGTCTGGTAGCAGAAGACCCGGGTCGTGTGGCCCAGGTCGTGAAAGAGTGGATTAACGCAGATGAGTGATAACCGAGCCGTTGCCGCCAAGCTGACCAAGGTCGACAAAGCCGCGATTCTGCTGCTGTCCCTTGGTTCTACCGACGCCGCCCAGGTGCTGCGCCACATGGGGCCCAAAGAGGTCCAGCGTGTGGGCGTAGCCATGGCCCAGATGGGTAATGTGCACCGCGAACAGGTCGAGCAGGTGATGAGCGAGTTCGTCGACATCGTCGGCGACCAGACCAGCCTGGGCGTCGGTTCCGACGACTACGTGCGCAAGATGCTCACCCAGGCCCTGGGTGAGGACAAGGCCAACGGCCTGATCGATCGCATCCTGCTGGGCGGCAACACCAGCGGCCTGGACAGCCTGAAGTGGATGGAGCCGCGCGCCGTCGCCGACGTGATCCGTTACGAGCACCCGCAGATCCAGGCGATCGTGGTGGCGTACCTCGATCCGGATCAGGCCGGTGAAGTGCTGGGCAACTTCGACCACAAGGTGCGTCTGGACATCATCCTGCGGGTTTCCTCGCTGAACACCGTGCAGCCGGCGGCCCTGAAGGAACTCAACCAGATTCTCGAGAAGCAGTTCTCCGGCAACTCCAATGCCTCGCGCACCACCCTGGGCGGTATCAAGCGCGCGGCGGACATCATGAACTTCCTCGACAGCTCCATCGAAGGCCAGCTCATGGACTCGATCCGCGAAGTCGACGAAGACCTGTCCGGTCAGATCGAAGACCTCATGTTCGTGTTCAACAACCTGGCCGATGTCGACGACCGCGGTATCCAGGCGCTGCTTCGCGAAGTGTCCTCCGACGTGCTGGTGCTGGCCCTCAAGGGTTCGGACGAAAACGTCAAGGAGAAGATCTTCAAGAACATGTCCAAGCGTGCGGCCGAACTGCTGCGCGACGACCTGGAAGCCAAGGGCCCGGTTCGCGTCAGCGACGTGGAAACCGCGCAGAAGGAAATCCTCACCATCGCCCGTCGTATGGCCGAAGCCGGAGAAATCGTGCTCGGCGGCAAAGGCGGCGAGGAAATGATCTAACACCATGGCCAAGCATGACGATTTACCCACTGACCTGATCCGGGCCGGGGAAGTCAGTGGGTTCGATACCTGGGCGCTGCCCAGCTTCGATCCGCCTGCGCCGGAACCTGAGCCGGAACCCGAGCCCGAACCGGAGCCGCCGGAAATCGAGGAAGTGCCGCTGGAAGAAGTTCAGCCACTGACCCTCGAGGAACTTGAAAGCATTCGTCAGGAGGCCTACAACGAAGGCTTCGCGGTCGGCGAGCGTGAAGGTTTCCACAGCACCTCGCTCAAGGTTCGCCAGGAAGCGGAAGCTGCGCTGGCACCCAAACTCGCGGGGCTGGAGCAACTGATGACGCACCTGTTCGAGCCCATCGCCGAACAGGACACCCTGATCGAAAAATCCCTGGTCGACCTGGTTCAGCACATCACCCGCCAGGTGATCCAGCGCGAACTGGCCATCGATTCGACCCAGATCGAACACGTCATGCGCGAAGCCCTCAAGCTGCTGCCGCTGGGCGTGAACAACGTGCGCCTGTACATCAATCCCCAGGATTTCGCCCAGGTCAAAGCCCTGCGCGAGCGCCATGAAGAAACCTGGCGCATCGTCGAGGACGAGTCGCTGCTGCCCGGCGGCTGCCGGGTCGAGACCGAGCACAGCCGTATCGATGCCACCGTCGAGACCCGTGTAGCGCGGGTGATGGACAAATTGTTCGATCAGCTCCACGAACAAGCCCTGCATCCGGCTGCGGCCGACGTGACCCTGGACCTGCCGATCGACAGCCAGCCTGCGGCTGCGGACATTCCCGATGCGCCTTGAACGCACCAGTTTCGCCAAGCGCCTGGGCAGCTATGCCGAGGCCACGCAACTGGAAGGCGCGCCGATCCTCGAAGGCCGCCTGTTGCGCATGGTCGGCCTGACCCTCGAAGCCGAAGGCCTGCGCGCTGCCATGGGCAGTCGCTGCATGGTGATCAACGACGACAGCTATCACCCGGTGCAGGTCGAAGCCGAAGTCATGGGCTTCTCCGGCAGTAAAGTCTTTCTGATGCCAGTGGGCAGCGTCGCCGGCATCGCCCCTGGGGCCCGCGTGGTGCCGCTGATGGAAAGCGGGCGCCTGCCGATGGGCATGAGCATGCTCGGACGCGTGCTCGATGGCGCCGGTCGCGCGCTGGACGGCAAGGGCGGCATGAAGGCCGAAGACTGGGTGCCGATGGACGGCCCGACCATCAACCCGCTCAAGCGTGAGCCGATCAGCGAGCCGCTGGATGTGGGCATCCGCTCCATCAACGGCATGTTGACGGTCGGTCGCGGTCAGCGGCTCGGCTTGTTCGCCGGTACCGGCGTGGGTAAATCCGTCTTGCTGGGCATGATGACCCGCTTCACCGAGGCCGACATCATTGTCGTCGGGCTGATCGGTGAGCGGGGTCGTGAGGTTAAAGAGTTCATCGAGCACATCCTCGGTGAAGAAGGGCTCAAGCGCTCCGTCGTCGTGGCGTCACCGGCGGACGATGCGCCACTGATGCGTCTGCGCGCGGCCATGTATTGCACCCGCATCGCCGAATATTTCCGCGACAAGGGCAAGAACGTCCTGCTGCTGATGGATTCCCTGACCCGTTTCGCCCAGGCCCAGCGGGAAATCGCCCTGGCCATCGGCGAGCCGCCGGCGACCAAGGGCTATCCGCCTTCGGTGTTCGCCAAGCTGCCGAAGCTGGTGGAGCGGGCGGGTAACGCCGAGAAGGGCGGCGGTTCGATCACCGCGTTCTATACCGTTCTGTCCGAAGGCGACGACCAGCAGGACCCGATTGCCGACTCCGCGCGGGGCGTGCTCGACGGGCATATCGTGCTGTCCCGGCGCCTGGCCGAGGAAGGGCATTACCCGGCCATCGATATCGAGGCGTCCATCAGCCGGGTCATGCCGGCGGTGGTATCGCCGGAACACATGACGCGAGCGCAGTACTTCAAACAGCTGTGGTCGCGCTATCAACAGAGCCGCGATCTGATCAGCGTCGGTGCCTACGTGGCCGGCGGCGATCGCGAGACCGACCTGGCGATTTCCCTTCAGCCGCAGCTGGTCAAATACCTGCGCCAGGGTCTCAACGACAGCATCAGCCTGGGCGAAAGCGAAGCCTATCTCGCCTCGATCTTCGCGCCTGCGGCGGGCGGCTAACCGGTCATGGCCCAGAGTCGCGCAGGGCGCCTGGCCCCCGTGGTGGAAATGGCCGAGAAGGCCGAGAAAACCGCGGTCCAGCGACTGGGGCATTTCCAGGGGCAGGTGCGGCTGGCCGAGAGCAAGCTGGCGGACCTCGAAGCCTTTCGTCTCGATTATCAGGAACAGTGGATCGTGCGCGGCAGCAGCGGCGTGTCGGGCCAGTGGCTGCTGGGTTACCAGGGCTTTCTGGCGCAACTCGGCACCGCTATCGATCAGCAGCGCCAGAGCCTCGCCTGGCACCAGAACAACCTGAACAAGGCGCGCGATACTTGGCAACAGGCCTTCGCCCGGGTCGAGGGTTTGCGCAAACTGGTTCAACGTTACATGGACGAGGCGCGGGCGATCGAGGACAAGCGCGAGCAGAAGCTGCTCGATGAGTTGTCCCAGCGGTTGCCGCGTCACGAGCAGTTT
Organism: Pseudomonas sp. C1C7; assembly: GCF_013359595.1. Taxonomy (GTDB): domain Bacteria; phylum Pseudomonadota; class Gammaproteobacteria; order Pseudomonadales; family Pseudomonadaceae; genus Aquipseudomonas. The sequence continues at coordinate 107,554 of NZ_JABFMP010000009.1, forward strand.
TGATGGTTGATTCGAAAAGATCGCAGCCTTGCCCCAACCTTTACCAAATGCTACACCTTGTACAAGAAGGTTCACCAATGACAAGGAAGCCATGAAATGTCAGTCATTACCGAAGTTTCCCCCGATGGTCAAAAACTGACGATCTCGGTCAAGGGGCGATTCGATTTCGCCAAACATCAGGAATTTCGCGAATCCTACGAGGACAAGGATCTCGGCGCCGTCGTGATCGACCTGAAGGAAGCCACCTACCTGGACAGCTCCGCACTGGGCATGTTGCTGCTGTTGCGTGATCACGCCGGCGGCGACGATTCGGATATTCGCGTCGTCAACAGCAGCTCCGACGTGCGAAAAATTCTCGCGATCTCCAACTTCGACAAGCTGTTCGACATCAGTTGAGCGCCGTGCAGGCTGTACTCGAGTCGCTGACGATCCTGATCGCCGAGGACAGCGCGGCCGATCGCATGCTGCTGTCGAGTATCGTCCGTCGCCAGGGCCACCAGGTGCTGACGGCGGGCAACGGTGCCGAAGCGGTCGAAGCCTTTCGCCAGCAGCGTCCGCAACTGGTGCTGATGGACGCGATGATGCCGGTAATGGACGGCTTCGAAGCGGCGCGGCAGATCAAGGAGCTGGCCGGGGAAACCCTGGTGCCGATCATCTTCCTGACCTCGTTGTCGGAAAGCGAAGCTCTGGCTCGCTGTCTGGAGGTCGGCGGCGACGATTTTCTGGCGAAACCCTATAACCAGGTGATCCTCGCCGCCAAGATCAAGGCGATGGACCGCCTGCGACGACTGCAGGCCACCGTGCTGGAGCAGCGCGACCAGATCGCCCGGCATCACGAGTATCTGCTCAACGAGCAGCGGGTGGCCAAGGCGGTGTTCGACAAAGTCGCTCACTCCGGCTGCCTGAACGCCCCCAACATCCGCTACCTGCAATCGCCCTACGCGCTGTTCAACGGCGATTTGCTGCTGGCCGCGTTCACGCCCGCCGGCGACATGCATGTGCTGCTCGGCGATTTCACCGGCCACGGCTTGCCGGCGGCGGTCGGCGCGATGCCGCTGGCAGAGGTGTTCTACGGCATGACCGCCAAGGGCTACGGCCTGGCGGAAACCCTGCGCGAGATGAACGCCAAGCTCAAGCGCATCCTGCCGGTGGACATGTTCTGTTGCGCAACGCTGCTGTGTCTGAGTTTTCAGCGTCAGTCGGTGGAGGTCTGGAACGGCGGCATGCCCGATGGTTACCTGCACAGCATGGGCACCGGAGAACGCAAGCCGCTGAAGGCCCGGCATCTGCCGCTGGGTGTGCTGAGCCCGCAGACCTTCGATGACCGCACCGAAGTGTTTCCAATGGCCCTCGGTGATCGGGTGTTCCTGTTGTCCGACGGGGTGATCGACACCTGCGACGTCAACGATCAGCTGTTTGGCGTTGAGCGCTTGCAGCAGGTGTTTGCCGCCAATCGGGAACCTGATGCGTTGTTCGAGGACATCGAACGGGCGCTGCGGGATTTTCGCGGCGAAGCCCGGGACGACGTCAGCATGGTCGAGATCAGCCTGCTGGACCCGACCCTGCTCAGCCCGCCGGCGCCGATCTATTCCGACAGCGGCCAGTCCTGCCCGCTGGACTGGTCGGTGAGTTTCGAATTCCGCGCCGCCACGCTCAAGCGCTTCAATCCGCTGCCGTATCTGCTGCAACTGCTGCTTGAAGTGCATGGCCTGCGGGCGCAGAGCGGGGCGCTCTACAGTGTTCTGGCCGAGTTGTATTCCAATGCCCTGGAGCATGGCGTGCTGGGGCTCGATTCGAGCCTCAAGCGCGATGTCGCCGGTTTCGCCCGTTATTATCAGGAGCGCAATGCCCGCCTGGAAGCGTTGCAGGATGGCTACGTGCGGGTGCATCTGCAGGTCTCGCCACAGGGCGAGGGTGGCTGTCTGGTGATACGCGTCGAGGATAGCGGCAAGGGTTTTGATGTCGAACGTGTGATGCAGCGACCGGTCGATCCTGTCCGTTTGTCGGGACGCGGCGTCAGTCTGATCCGTCAGTTGGGGCGTAACGCCGGTTGGTCCGACGATGGTCGAAGTGCCCGCGTGGAGTTTTTCTGGGAGGGTCTGGCATAATTCCGCGCATTCTTGATCAAGGAGTGAGCAAGTGGCTGATACACATCTTGACCCGGACGTGCTGAGCGCGTTGCGGGACGTCATGGAGGATGAGTTCTCGACATTGATCGACACCTTCCTCACCGACTCCGAACAGCGGTTGCGGCAATTGGCCGTGGCTGTCGACGCCACGCAATTGCTGGAAACGGCCCATAGCTTCAAGGGCAGCAGCAGCAACATGGGCGCTATTCGCCTGGCCGAGCTGTGCCATGACCTGGAGCACAGGGCAAAAGAGCGCAATCTGTCCGGCGTTGAATCGCTGATCGCGGAAATCTCCCGCGAATTCGCGTTTATCCGGCCTCTCTATGAAGAGGAGCGACAGCGTTCGCACTCTGCCATCGCGACCGTTCGGCCGTATTGATCCCGATCAAGGCAAAACTGGCGCGACCCTTGCAGTCTAATCTCCCAACTGTACCTACGATCCCAGTGCAGCGGAGACCGTTTAATGCCCGTTACCCCCAATATGCTTCTTCAGGCCGCCGCGCAGGCCAAGGCTCAGGCCACCAACGCCAATTCCGTGGCGCAGGCCGCCGAGCCCGGGGACAAGGCTGCAAGCTTCGCTCAGGTCTACGCCAAACAGGCGCAAAACAAGCCAGCTCCAGCGGCGGATAACCCGGTCAAACCGGCCCGCGACAAGGTCGCCGACAACGCCGGCAAGAAGGATGTCGTCGACGACAAGCCTGCCGCCGACGAACCGGTGGTTGCCGATAGCGGCAAAACCTTGCCCGCCGACAAGCCGGCGCAAGCTGATGACAAAACCGACGATGATGCGGCGAATGCTGCCCAGGCACCGGTTGCCGATGCTGCACCGGTAGACCCGGCTGTAGATCCGGCCCTGTTGCAGGCAGCTCAGCCCACTGTCACGACGCCCGTTCCGGCAACGCCGCCGGTGGTCGATCCGCAACCGGCGCCGATTCAAGCGGCGGCTGTCCCGGCAGCTCCCGCGCAGGCCGTTGCCGAGACTGACACCGATTTCGACCCCGAAGCCGATCCCCTCGACGCATTGCCCGCTGTCCGTATGGCCATGGAGCAGAGCGGTCATGTGTCGGCGTCCAGTCAGGCACAACCCAAGTCGGCGGCGACGCCAGCCCAGGCGCAAGCCGATGGCGAGCAGACCGCGGCGCAGAACTTTGCCGCCGGCATGGCCAGCATGCTCGATGCCCAGGCCAGCAAGGACAGCACCAGCCAGGGCGGCGACAAGGCTTTCAGCGGCCTGATCGACGACGGTCTGAAGGACCTGAAGTCTGCCAGCAGCGATACCCGAGTCGATGACTTCGCCAATCGTCTGGCGGCGCTGACCCAGGCGGCCACGCCGAAGACCGCCAACGCCGTGCCGGTGAATCAGCCGATCGCCATGCACCAGAGCGGCTGGACCGAAGAGGTGGTGAATCGCGTCATGTACCTGTCCAGCGCCAATCTCAAGGCGGCGGACATTCAATTGCAGCCAGCGGAACTGGGTCGCCTGGACATTCGGGTGAACATGGTCCCGGACCAGCAGACCCAAGTGACTTTCATGAGCGCGCATCCTGGCGTTCGCGAAGCGCTGGACGGGCAAATGCATCGCCTGCGTGACATGTTCGCCCAGCAGGGCATGGGGCAGGTGGACGTCAATGTGTCCGACCAGTCCCGGGGTTCGCAGCAGGGGCAGGAGCAGCAGGCGCAACAGAGCCAATCCGGTCGAGCCAGCGCCAATGGTGGTCGCCTTGACTCAATGGATGACGAACTCACCCCGGCCATTGCCGAAGTCGCCGCGCCAGTGACCAGCGTGATCGGCACAAGCGCGGTCGATTATTACGCCTGATCAAACGCAAAACCCCTGTGGGAGCGGGCTTGCTCGCGGATGCGGTTTAACATTCGATATTGATGTCGACTGTCACAACGCATTCGCGAGCAAGCCCGCTTCCACATTTTGTTTGGCGGCGCTCTTCAAAAAGGCGACTGTCCACCCTCTCTCTCCCGATCGTTCTGGCATAACACTTGCTCTTCCCTATCCGTGCGACTGTGAAACCCCGAATAGTGACGGATTATTGGCATGGCGAAGAGCGACGCAGCAGTAAAAGACCCCGCAACCAAAGGCAAACTCAAGCTGATTATCCTGATCGTAGTGGCACTGCTGCTGGCGATCGGTTTGTCCGTGGGAGCGACCTGGTTCTTCATGCACAGCGCTCAGAGCAAGCCTGTCGAAGCGGCTGAAGTCGCCCCGACAGGCAAGCAGCCGGCGATTTTCGAGTCGATGGCGCCGGCGTTCGTCGCCAACTACAACCAGAACGGCCGTCAGCGCTACATGCAGGTGAGCATCACCATGCTCGGGCGCAATCAAGCCGACCTGGAAGCGCTCAAGGTCCACATGCCGGTGATCCGCAATAACCTGGTGATGCTGTTCTCCGGACAGGATTTCGCCACGCTCGCCTCGCCTGTCGGTCAGGAAATGCTGCGCCAGAAAGCCACGGCCAGCGTTCAGGAAGTGGCGCAGAAAGAACTCGGCAAAGTGGTTGTCGAACAGTTGCTCTTCACTAATTTCGTATTGCAGTAGGTACACGACATGGCCGTGCAGGACCTCCTGTCCCAGGATGAGATCGACGCGCTGTTGCATGGCGTGGACGACGGTCTGGTACAGACCGATACCGTTGCCGAACCCGGCAGCGTCAAAAGCTACGACCTGACCAGCCAGGATCGCATCGTCCGCGGACGCATGCCGACCCTGGAAATGATCAACGAGCGTTTCGCCCGCTACACGCGCATCAGCATGTTCAACATGCTGCGCCGTTCGGCGGACGTGGCGGTCGGTGGCGTGCAGGTGATGAAGTTCGGCGAATACGTGCACTCGCTGTACGTGCCGACCAGCCTCAACCTGGTCAAGATCAAGCCGCTGCGTGGCACCGCGCTGTTCATCCTCGACGCCAAGCTGGTGTTCAAACTGGTGGACAACTTCTTCGGCGGCGACGGCCGTCACGCGAAGATCGAAGGGCGTGAATTCACCCCGACCGAACTGCGTGTGGTGCGCATGGTGCTCGAACAGGCCTTCATCGACCTGAAGGAAGCCTGGCAGGCGATCATGGAAGTGAACTTCGAGTACATCAACTCGGAAGTGAACCCGGCCATGGCCAACATCGTCGGCCCGAGCGAGGCCATTGTGGTGTCGACCTTCCACATCGAACTCGATGGCGGTGGCGGCGACCTGCATGTGACCATGCCGTACTCGATGATCGAGCCGGTGCGCGAAATGCTCGACGCCGGCTTCCAGTCCGATCTCGACGATCAGGACGAACGCTGGGTCAATGCCCTGCGCCAGGACGTCATGGACGTCGACGTGCCGATCGGTGCGACCGTCGCCCGTCGCCAGCTGAAACTGCGCGACATCCTGCACATGCAGCCGGGGGACATCATCCCGGTGGAAATGCCTGAAGACATGATCATGCGCGCCAACGGCGTGCCGGCCTTCAAGGTCAAGATGGGTTCGCACAAAGGCAACCTGGCGTTGCAGGTGATCGAGCCGATCGAGCGTCGCTGAGGCGCATCACACCTTCGTATTTAACTGACGGCTTCCCCTTGAAAGGTGGCCTGCCGAGGACACATTGATGACTGACGATATGAACAACGACCAGGCGCTGGCTGACGAGTGGGCTGCAGCCCTGGAAGAGTCCGGTGATGGTGGTCAGGCCGACATCGACGCGCTGCTGGCGGCCGATGCGGGTATTTCCAGCTCCAACCGCGTGCCCATGGAAGAGTTCGGCAGCGCGCCGAAAAACAATGAGCCGGTGAGCATGGACGGTCCGAACCTGGACGTGATCCTCGACATTCCGGTGTCGATCTCCATGGAAGTGGGCAGCACCGACATCAACATCCGCAACCTGCTGCAACTCAACCAGGGTTCGGTGATCGAGCTGGATCGCCTGGCCGGTGAGCCGCTGGACGTGCTGGTCAACGGCACCCTCATCGCCCACGGCGAAGTGGTAGTGGTCAACGAGAAGTTCGGCATCCGCCTGACTGACGTGATCAGCCCAAGCGAACGTATCAAGAAGCTGCGCTGAGTGAAAAAGCTCCTGGGTGTTCTGGCGGCGCTGATGTTGCCGTTCTGTGCGCTGGCCGCCGAGCCGACCGCCGCGACCGCTGCCGCGCCTGTGGCCAGCAGCGGGGTTGCCGGGCAATTGACGCAACTGGTGCTCGGCTTGCTGCTGGTGGTGGGGTTGATTTTCTTCCTCGCCTGGCTGTTGCGCCGGGTTCAGCAGGCAGGTCCTGCGGGCAAGGGGCAGGTGATCGACATCGTCGGCACCCGAGCGCTCGGCCCGCGTGATCGTCTGGTGCTGGTGCAGGTGGGCAACGAGCAGATTCTGCTCGGCCTGAGCCCCGGCACCATCACCGCGCTGCACGTGCTCAAGGAGCCGGTGCAGGTGCCGGGCAACGCTGAAAAATCGACCCCCGAGTTTGCCCAGCGCCTGATGGAGCTGTTGGGCAAGGATCAGAAGGATAAGAAGTGATGGGTGCGCTACGCATCGTCTTGACGCTGGCCCTGATGCTGGCCGCGCCGCTGGCGTTTGCCGCCGATCCGTTGTCGATTCCGGCAATCACCCTGGGCACCAATGCCCAGGGCGCCCAGGAATATTCGGTCAGCCTGCAAATCCTGCTGATCATGACCGCGCTGAGTTTCATTCCGGCGTTCGTCATGCTGATGACCAGCTTCACCCGGATCATCATCGTCTTCTCGATCCTGCGTCAGGCCCTGGGCCTGCAGCAGACGCCGTCGAACCAGATCCTCACCGGCATGGCGCTGTTCCTGACCCTGTTCATCATGGCCCCGGTGTTCGACCGGGTGAACCAGGACGCCCTGCAACCGTACCTGGCGGAAAAGATGACCGCCCAGGACGCGATCGCCAAGGCCCAGGTGCCGATCAAGGACTTCATGCTCGCCCAGACTCGCACCAGCGATCTGGAGCTGTTCATGCGCCTGTCCAAGCGCACCGACATCGCCTCGCCCGATCAGGCGCCGCTGACCATCCTGGTGCCGGCGTTCGTGACCTCTGAACTCAAAACCGCGTTCCAGATCGGCTTCATGATCTTCATTCCGTTCCTGATCATCGACCTGGTGGTGGCCAGTGTGCTGATGGCCATGGGTATGATGATGCTGTCGCCGCTGATCATTTCCCTGCCGTTCAAGATCATGCTGTTCGTGCTGGTGGACGGCTGGGCGCTGATCATCGGTACCCTGGCCAGCAGTTTCGGGGGTGTATCGCCATGACGCCTGAAGTCGCCGTCGACATATTCCGTGATGCCCTGTGGCTGACCACGCTGATGGTCGCGGTGCTGGTGATCCCGAGCCTGCTGGTGGGCCTGGTGGTGGCGATGTTCCAGGCCGCCACCCAGATCAACGAGCAGACCCTGAGCTTCCTGCCGCGTCTGCTGGTGATGCTGGTGACCCTGATCGTCGCCGGCCCGTGGCTGGTGCAGACCTTCATGGAATACATCCTGCAGCTCTATCACAGCATTCCGCAGGTCATCGGCTAAGCCATGTCTTCCTTGCTGCAACTGACGGATACCCAGATCAGTACCTGGGTGGCGGCTTTCATGTTGCCGCTGTTCCGCATCGGCGCCTTGCTGATGGTCATGCCGGTGTTCGGCACTTCGCTGGTGCCCAAGCGCATTCGTCTCTACTTCGCCCTGGCCATCACCGTGGTCCTCGCGCCGAACCTGCCGCCCATGCCGCCGGTCAATGCGCTTGATCTGAGCGGCTGGCTGCTGATCGGCGAACAGATCCTGATCGGCGCGCTCCTTGGTTTCTCCCTGCAATTGTTCTTTCAGGCGTTCGTGATCGCCGGGCAGATCCTCGCGATCCAGATGGGCATGGGCTTCGCCTCGATGGTCGACCCGACCAACGGGGTGTCGGTGGCGGTGATCGGGCAGTTCTTCACCATGCTGGTGACCCTGATGTTCCTGGCGATGAACGGCCACCTGGTGGTGTTCGAAGTGCTCACCGAGAGCTTCACTACGCTGCCGGTGGGCAGCGGCCTGATGACCAATCATTACTGGGAGCTGGCCGGCAAGCTGGGCTGGGTGCTCGGCGCGGCGCTGGTGCTGGTGCTGCCGGCGATCACCGCGCTGCTGGTGGTCAACATCGCGTTTGGCGTGATGACCCGGGCGGCGCCGCAATTGAACATTTTCTCCATCGGTTTCCCGCTGACCCTGGTGCTGGGGATGTTCATCCTCTGGGTCGGGCTGGCGGACATTCTCAATCAGTATCAACCGCTGGCCACCGAGGCCCTGCAGTTTTTACGCGAACTGGCGAGAGCGAGCTGAGCCATGTCCGAGAGTGATAACGAAGACAAAACGGAAGACCCCACGGAGAAAAAGAAAAAGGACGCCCGTGAGAAGGGCGAGATCGCCCGTTCCAAGGAGCTCAACACCCTGGCGATCATGCTCGCCGGTGCCAGCGCATTGCTGATTTTCGGAGGCATGCTGGCCCAGGAAATGATGGAGCTGATGCGCCTGAATTTCTCCCTGTCCCGGGAAGTGGTGCTGGATCAGCGCTCCATGGGCATCTTTCTGCTGCATTCCGGGAAAATTGCCTTGCTGGCGATTCAGCCGGTGATGATAACCCTGATGCTGGCCGCGCTGATCGGCCCGATTGCCCTGGGTGGCTGGCTGTTCTCCGCCGGCACCATGGCGCCCAAGTTCAGCCGCATGAACCCCGGCGCAGGTCTCAAGCGCATGTTCTCCACCAAGTCCGTGGCCGAGCTGCTGAAGGCTTTGGCGAAGTTCTTCATCGTTCTGTTCGTGGCTCTGATCGTGCTGTCGTCAGACATTGACGACCTGCTGCGCATCGCCCACGAACCGCTGGACCGGGCGATCACCCACAGCCTGCAAGTGGTCGGCTGGAGCACGCTGTGGATGGCTTGCGGGCTGATCATCATCGCCGCCGTCGACGTACCGATCCAGCTGTGGGAAAGCATCAAGAAACTGAAGATGACCAAGCAGGAGGTGCGCGACGAGCACAAGGACCAGGAAGGGCGGCCGGAGGTCAAGCAACGGATTCGCCAGGTGCAGCGCGAAATCTCCCAGCGCCGGATGATGGCCGCGGTGCCCCAGGCCGACGTGGTCATCACCAACCCGACCCACTACGCCGTGGCGCTCAAATACGACGCGGACAAAGGCGGCGCACCGGTGCTGATTGCCAAGGGCAGCGACTTCCTGGCGCTGAAAATCCGTGAAATCGCCGCTGCCAACGAAGTCCTCCTGCTGGAATCGCCGGCACTGGCGCGGTCGATCTACTACTCCACCGAACTGGAACAGGAAATCCCCGGCGGTCTGTACCTGGCGGTGGCCCAGGTGCTGGCGTATGTCTATCAGATTCGCCAGTACAAGGCGGGCAAGGGCAAGCGGCCGGAGCCGCTCAAGGATGACTTGCCGATTCCGCCGGATTTGCGGCGCGATTCCTGATTTTTGAGTTGGTAATGCCGGACTCTTCGCGGACAAGCCTCGCTCCTGCAGGTAATCGCATTCCGTAGGAGCGAGGCTTGCCCGCGAAAAAACATTTGCGAACAACAAAAAATCCCCTGAAAGCCCCCAATTCCCGGTCCGTGCAAAAGTTGGAAAGCTTTTTGCACTAACCTCCGTGCGCTTGTTTCGGCGTCAAAAGTTTGCTTCACGTCACGGGGTATTTCGGTGGATCGGTCTCAATTAATCAGCAGTGCCCGCAGCAACATGGCAGAGCTCAGTCGCGGCAATCTGGGTGTGCCGCTGTTGTTGCTGGTCATGCTGGCGATGATGATGCTGCCGGTGCCGCCGTTCCTGCTGGACGTGTTCTTCACCTTCAACATCGCCCTGTCGATTGTCGTGCTGCTGGTCTGCGTGTACGCCCTGCGGCCGCTGGACTTCGCGGTGTTCCCGACCATTCTGCTGGTGGCAACCCTGTTGCGACTGGCGCTGAACGTGGCGTCCACCCGCGTGGTAATGCTCCACGGCCAGGACGGTCACGCCGCCGCCGGTAAGGTGATCCAGGCCTTCGGCGAGGTGGTGATCGGCGGTAACTACGTGGTCGGTATCGTGGTCTTCGCGATCCTGATGATCATCAACTTCGTCGTGGTGACCAAGGGTGCCGGGCGTATTTCCGAGGTGAGCGCGCGTTTCACCCTCGATGCGATGCCCGGCAAACAGATGGCGATCGACGCCGACCTCAACGCCGGTCTCATCGATCAGAACCAGGCCAAGGCCCGTCGTGCGGAAGTCGCCCAGGAAGCCGAGTTCTACGGTTCCATGGACGGTGCCAGCAAGTTCGTGCGCGGTGACGCCATCGCCGGCCTGCTGATTCTGTTCATCAACCTGATCGGCGGCATGGCGGTCGGTATCTTCCAGCACAACATGACCTTCGCCGATGCCGGCAAGGTTTACGCGCTGTTGACCATCGGTGACGGTTTGGTGGCGCAATTGCCATCACTGTTGTTATCTACAGCTGCCGCGATCATGGTGACCCGTGCTTCCGGTTCGGAAGACATGGGCAAGCAAATCAATCGGCAGATGTTCGCATCGCCCAAGGCCCTGGCCGTATCCGCTGGTCTGATGGCGGTGATGGGACTGGTGCCGGGCATGCCGCACCTCTCATTCCTCAGCATGGCGGCCCTGGCGGCCGGTGGCGCGTACCTGTTCTGGCGCAAGCAGAACATGGTCAAGGTCCAGGCGCTGGAAGAGGTCAAGCGTCAGCAGGAACTGCTGCCATCGCCGGCCCGCGCCCAGGAAACCAAGGAGCTGGGCTGGGACGACGTGACGCCGATCGACATGATCGGCCTGGAAGTGGGCTACCGCCTGATTCCGCTGGTGGACCGCAATCAGGGTGGTCAGTTGCTGGCGCGGATCAAGGGCGTGCGCAAGAAGCTGTCCCAGGACCTGGGCTTTTTGATGCCGACCGTGCACATCCGCGACAACCTCGACCTGGCGCCCAGTGCCTATCGCCTGACCCTGATGGGGGTGATTCTGGCCGAGGCGGAGATCTATCCGGATCGCGAGCTGGCGATCAACCCCGGTCAGGTCTACGGTACGCTCAATGGCATTACCGCCAAAGATCCGGCTTTCGGCCTGGAGGCGGTGTGGATCGAAGTCAGTCAGCGCGCACAAGCGCAATCGCTGGGCTACACGGTGGTGGATGCCAGTACGGTGGTCGCGACCCACTTGAACCAGATTCTGTACAAGCACTCCAGCGAGCTGATCGGCCATGAGGAAGTTCAGCAGTTGATGCAGTTGCTGGCGAAAAACTCGCCCAAGCTTGCCGAGGAACTGGTGCCGGGCGTGCTGTCGCTGTCGCAACTGCTCAAGGTGCTGCAGGCGCTGCTGGCCGAACAGGTGCCGGTGCGCGACATCCGCAGCATCGCCGAAGCCATCGCGAACAACGCTTCCAAGAGTCAAGATACCGCCGCGTTGGTGGCCGCCGTTCGCGTCGGCGTATCCCGCGCCATCGTGCAAAGCATTGTAGGGACTGACTCGGAGCTCCCAGTCATCACGCTGGAGCCAAGGTTGGAACAGATTTTGCTCAATAGTCTGCAGAAGGCAGGACAAGGCTCGGAAGAGGGCGTTCTGCTGGAGCCAAGCATGGCTGAGAAGCTGCAACGTTCGCTGATCGAAGCAGCACAGCGTCAGGAGATGCAAGGTCAACCGGTGATTCTGCTGGTGGCCGGTCCGGTTCGCGCGATGCTCTCGCGTTTTGGCCGGCTGGCAGTACCGGGCATCCATGTATTGGCCTACCAGGAAATTCCGGACAACAAGCAAGTGACCATCGTTGCGACAGTAGGGCCCAACGGCTGAGGTAGTGATTCATGCAAGTTAAGCGTTTTTTCGCCGCCGATATGCGTCAGGCCATGAAGCTGGTTCGTGATGAGCTGGGCGCTGAGGCCGCCATTATTGGCAACCGCCGGATCGCCGGCGGTGTCGAGCTGACGGCTGCCCTGGATTACAAGCTGTCGGCGCTGGCTCCACGGGTTCCGAACATGGAGCTCGAAGACGAGCTGCGCAAGACCCAGTCGCGGATCGTCACCGCCCAGGCCGAATTGAGCCTGCGCAGCGAAGGCGAGAGCGACAATGCGGTCAATCGCCAATTGTTCGCCGGCCTGCCGCTGACCGCTGCCGAGCCGCTGATCGAGCCAACCTACGCCGAGCCACGTCGCCCGGCGCCAGCGCCTGCCGCGGCGCCGGCAATCGACCAGCGCGCGTTCGACTCGATGCGTTCGGAACTCAACGGCCTGCGCGAGCTGCTGGAAGTGCAACTGGGTTCGCTGGCGTGGAACCAGCTGCAAGGCCGCCGTCCCGATCAGGCCAACCTGTGGCGCCGCCTGCAGCGTATCGGCCTGTCCGGTCCGCTGTCTCGCGACCTGCTGGCGATGATCACCGACATCGAAGAGCCCCGTCAGGCCTGGCGCATGTTGCTGGCGCATCTGGCGCGCATGATTGCCACACCGGAAATCGAGCCGCTGGAGGAGGGCGGGGTGATTGCCATGGTCGGCCCTGCCGGCATGGGCAAGACCACCACCCTGGCCAAGCTGGCTGCCCGCTACGTACTCAAATACGGCGCGCAGAACATCGCGCTGGTGAGCATGGACAGCTACCGTATTGGTGCGCAGGAGCAATTGAAGACCCTCGGTCGGATTCTCAACGTCTCGGTTACCCACGTCGATCCGGGTCAATCGCTGGTGCAGGCACTGGATCCACTGCTGCGCAAGCGCGTGGTGCTGATCGACACCGCAGGCCTTCAGGCCAGCGATCCAGCGCTGCGCATGCAGCTTGAAAGCCTGGCCGGACGCGGCATTCGGTCGAAAAATTATCTGGTTCTGGCAACCACCAGCCAGAAGCAGGTTCTAACGGCTGCCTACCACAGTTACAAGCGCTGCGGGCTGGCGGGCTGCATCCTGACTAAACTGGATGAAACCGCCAGTCTGGGCGAGGTGTTGAGCCTTGCCATCAGCCATGAACTGCCGGTGGCCTACCTGACCGATGGCCCGCGGATTCCGGATGATCTGCATCTGCCGCGCCGTCATCAACTGGTCAGTCGCGCCGTCAGCGTGCAAATGCAGGAAGAGCCCAGCGAAGAAGCCATGGCCGACATGTTCGCTGATATCTACCACAGCCCGACCAAGCAGGTAGGCTGAGGTAAAAATGAATAGTTTTTGTACCTACATCGATGGTCTGCCACGCATTGTTCCGGTTGTGAACGCGCAGCCAGTAATGTGGCCTCCGTCTATGCAAGACAAGGTAAAGAAATAACATGGGCAGCATGCATCCCGTACAGGTGATCGCGGTGACCGGCGGCAAAGGTGGCGTCGGGAAAACTAACGTGTCAGTGAACTTGTCCCTGGCTTTGGCAGAGCTTGGCCGTCGCGTCATGCTGCTGGACGCCGACCTTGGGCTGGCGAACGTCGACGTTCTGCTGGGGCTGACCCCCAAACGCACCCTGGCCGACGTGATCGAAGGCCGCTGCGAGCTGCGCGACGTCCTGTTGCAGGGGCCTGGCGGCATCCGCATCGTTCCGGCCGCGTCCGGCACCCAGAGCATGGTTCATCTGAGCCCGGCCCAGCACGCCGGCCTGATCCAGGCCTTCAGCGACATTGGCGACAACCTCGATGTGCTGGTGATCGACACCGCTGCGGGTATCGGTGACTCGGTAGTCAGTTTTGTGCGCGCCGCGCAGGAAGTGTTGCTGGTGGTCTGCGACGAGCCAACCTCCATCACCGACGCCTACGCCCTGATCAAACTGCTTAACCGCGATTACGGCATGAATCGTTTCCGCGTGCTGGCCAACATGGCCCAGAGCCCGCAGGAAGGGCGCAACCTGTTCGCCAAGCTGACCAAGGTGACCGACCGTTTCCTCGACGTCGCCCTGCAATACGTCGGCGCCGTGCCGTACGACGAAAGCGTGCGCAAGGCCGTGCAGAAACAGCGCGCCGTCTACGAAGCTTTCCCGCGTTCCAAGTGTTCGCTGGCGTTCAAGGCCATCGCGCAGAAGGTCGATACCTGGCCGCTGCCTGCGAACCCACGTGGCCATCTGGAGTTTTTCGTCGAGCGCCTCGTGCAACAAACGGCAGGACCCGTGCTATGACAGCCAGTGGTTACAACCTTTACAAAAAGTCGGCGCGTGACGCGCAGTACGAGCTGATCGAGCGTTACGCGCCACTGGTCAAACGCATTGCCTACCACTTGCTGGCGCGTCTGCCGGCCAGTGTGCAGGTCGAAGACCTGATCCAGGCCGGCATGATCGGCCTGCTCGAAGTCTCGACCAAATACGACGCCAGCAAGGGCGCGAGTTTCGAAACCTACGCCGGCATCCGCATCCGCGGGGCCATGCTCGACGAGGTACGTAAAGGGGACTGGGCGCCACGTTCGGTCCATCGCAATACCCGGATGGTCAGCGATGCCATTCGCGCGATTGAAGCTAAAACCGGACGTGACGCTAAAGATCACGAGGTTGCGGCCGAACTCCAGTTGAGTCTCGACGATTACTACGCGATTCTGAACGACACCCTGGGTAGCCGTTTATTCAGTTTCGACGACCTGTTGCAGGACGGCGAACACGAAGGGCTGCACGAGGATGGCGCCAGTGCTCATCTCGAGCCGTCACGCGATCTGGAAGATGAACGCTTCCAGGCGGCGCTGGCGGATGCGATTGCCAATTTGCCGGAGCGTGAGCGACTGGTGTTGGCGCTGTACTACGACGAAGAGTTGAATCTCAAGGAAATCGGCGAGGTCCTGGGAGTCAGCGAGTCTCGGGTCAGCCAGTTACACAGCCAGTGCGCGGCCCGTTTGCGGGGGCGTTTGGGAGAGTGGCGAGCGCGCTGAAGGCAGTGTGGGGGCACTGCGAGTTGGCTGGCGGGGTGATGAACCGCGCCGGTCTCGATCCGTTGTATCCCCGACAGTCATCGAGTGTTTGCCAGATTGATTGAAATGGCGCGTCCAGGTGCTGGGCGCGTTTAAGTCTGCTTGGAGGTCGAATTGGACAAGAACATGAAAATCCTCATCGTTGATGACTTCTCAACGATGCGGCGGATCATTAAAAACCTGTTGCGTGACCTTGGGTTCACCAACACGGTCGAGGCCGACGATGGCACTACCGCCATTCCGGTTCTCAACAGCGGGAGCATCGACTTTCTGGTAACTGACTGGAACATGCCCGGCATGACCGGTATCGATCTGCTGCGCCACGTGCGCGCCGATGAAAAACTCAAGCACCTGCCGGTACTGATGGTGACTGCCGAAGCCAAGCGCGAGCAGATCATCGAAGCGGCCCAGGCCGGCGTCAACGGCTATGTCGTCAAACCCTTCACCGCTCAGGCGCTGAAAGAAAAAATCGAGAAGATTTTCGAACGCATCGGTTGATCGGCGTCACGGGGAAGCTATGGGACATAACGAATCTTCGCAGGGCGATTTTGAATCGACCCTGAAAAAACACGCCGTCGAACTGGTCGCGAGCCTTGAAAAAGGCCGATTCGGCGATGCTGTGCAATTGATCCATGAGCTCAATCAGACCCGTGACCGCGGCCTGTATCAGGAAGTGGGCAAGCTCACCCGCGAGCTGCACAGCGCGATCGTCAATTTCCAGATTGACCCGCACATGCCGCAGGCCGAGGAAGTGTCGCAGATCACCGACGCCACCGAGCGTCTGGGGTATGTGGTCAAGCTGACCGAAGCTGCGGCCAACCGCACCATGGACCTGGTGGAAAGCGCCACGCCCGTGGTCAACCGCCTGAGCGAAGAAGCCCAGGCGCTGAGCACGGACTGGGGACGTTTCATGCGCCGCGAAGTCGGGGCTGAAGAGTTCCGCGAGCTGGCGCGGCGCGTCGACGCTTTCCTGGCGCGCAGCAGCGAAGACGGCCGCACGGTGTCGAGCAATCTCAACGACATCCTGCTGGCTCAGGATTACCAGGACCTCACAGGTCAAGTGATCAAGCGTGTGACCCAACTGGTCACCGAAGTAGAAAGCAACCTGCTCAAGCTCGTACTCATGGCCAGCCAGGTAGACCGCTTTGCGGGTATCGAACATGACCGTGCGGCGATGCTTGCAGAAAAAGATCCACAAAAACATCTCTCTCAGGGTGAAGGTCCGCAGATTCATGCCGATAAAAGAGAAGACGTTGTATCCGGTCAGGATGATGTGGACGACTTGTTATCCAGCCTTGGTTTTTAGGTTCTTTTTTAGACCTGTTCTGTTAGGAGCACACCATTAATGAGCTTCGGCGCCGATGAAGAGATCCTTCAGGATTTCCTGGTTGAGGCCGGCGAGATTCTAGAGCAACTGTCCGAGCAACTGGTCGAGCTGGAAAGCCGGCCGGACGATGCGGACCTGCTCAATGCAATTTTTCGCGGTTTTCACACTGTAAAAGGGGGCGCCGGCTTCCTTCAGCTCAACGAGCTGGTGGAGTGCTGTCACATCGCCGAGAACGTGTTCGACATCCTGCGCAAGGGTGAGCGTCGCGTCGACTCGGAACTGATGGACGTGGTTCTCGAAGCACTGGACTCGGTCAACAGCATGTTCGGCGAAGTCCGTGACCGCAGCCCGATCACGGCCGCCACACCCGAATTGCTCGCTGCCCTGTCGCGCCTTGCCGAACCGCAAAGCGCAGACGAGGTCGCTGCTGCGCCTGTCGCCGAAGTGGTTGAAGAGCCTGTGGCCGAAAGCGAATCGGCTGACATCACCGACAGTGAATTCGAACAGCTGCTGGACTCGCTCAACGCCGTCAAGGCGCAGGCCGAGGCACCGACGGCTGCTCCAGCGCCTGCCCCGGCTGCCGCCGCTGATGACGCGGCCAGCGACGAAATCACCGATGCCGAGTTCGAGTCGTTGCTCGACCAGCTGCATGGCAAGGGCCAGTTCGCCGTCGATTCGTTGCCAGCGACGCCTGCCGCGCCTCAGGAGCCGAAAGCCGAAGGCGACAGCTCCGACATTACCGACGACGAGTTCGAAGCACTGCTCGACCAGCTGCACGGCAAGGGCAACTTCGCCGTCGAAGCACTGGAATCGGCCATCGCTTCGGCGACGCCGCCTGCTGCCCCCACCGCTGCGGCGGCCGGCAGCGACCTGATCACCGATCACGAATTCGAAGCACTGCTCGACGATTTGCACGGCAAGGGCAAATTCACTGACGTGGCGGCGAAAGCCGGCACCGCTACTGGCGCCAGCACACCAGCAGCAACGCCAGCGGCCAAGGCACCAGCGCCAAAACCTGCGGCCAAGGCGCCCGAGCCGAAAGCCGAAACGCCTGTACCAGCCGCCGCTGCCGCACCGGCGCCAGCCCGTGCTCCGGCCTCGCCACCGCCTGAAAAGCCGGCCAGCGAAGCCGAGACCACCGTGCGGGTCGACACCGCGCGTCTGGACGAGATCATGAACATGGTCGGCGAACTGGTGCTGGTGCGTAACCGCCTGGTGCGCCTGGGCCTCAACAGCGGCGACGAAGCCATGTCCAAGGCCGTGTCGAACCTCGACGTGGTCACCGCCGATCTGCAGACCGCGGTCATGAAGACCCGGATGCAACCGATCAAGAAGGTCTTCGGGCGCTTCCCGCGACTGGTTCGCGACCTGGCTCGCCAGCTCAAGAAAGAGATCAACCTGGAACTGGTCGGCGAAGACACCGACCTGGACAAGAACCTGGTCGAGGCCCTGGCCGACCCGCTGGTGCACTTGGTGCGCAACGCGGTCGACCACGGCATCGAGTCGCCGGAAGAACGCGAAGCCTCGGGCAAGGCCCGTGGCGGCAAGGTGGTCCTGGCTGCCGAGCAGGAAGGCGACCACATCCTGTTGTCGATCTCCGATGACGGCAAGGGCATGGACCCCAACGTCCTGCGTTCCATCGCGGTGAAACGCGGCGTGATGGACAAGGATGCGGCCGAGCGCCTGAGCGACACCGAGTGCTACAACCTGATTTTCGCCCCGGGCTTCTCGACCAAGACCGAGATCTCCGACGTGTCCGGCCGCGGTGTGGGCATGGACGTGGTGAAGACCAAGATTTCCCAGCTCAACGGCTCGATCAATATCTACTCGGCCAAGGGCCAGGGATCGAAGATCGTCATCAAGGTGCCGCTGACCCTGGCGATCATGCCGACGCTGATGGTCATGCTCGGCAACCAGGCGTTCGCGTTCCCGCTGGTGAACGTCAACGAAATCTTCCACCTGGACCTCTCGACCACCAACGTGGTGGACGGCCAGGAAGTGGTGATCGTGCGGGACAAGGCGCTGCCATTGTTCTACCTCAAACGCTGGCTGGTCAGCTCCGCCGCTCACGAAGAGCAGCGCGAAGGCCATGTGGTGATCCTTTCGGTGGGCACCCAGCGGATCGGCTTCGTCGTCGATCAACTGGTGGGCCAGGAAGAAGTGGTCATCAAGCCATTGGGCAAGATGCTCCAGGGAACCCCGGGCATGTCGGGCGCCACCATCACCGGTGACGGTCGCATCGCGCTGATTCTCGATGTACCGAGCATGCTCAAGCGTTACGCCACGCGGCGTATTTGATTCTGGTGGAGCGGGGCGACTGAGCCTCGCTCCGTCCTAACGGAGTGTTTATGGCAGTTAAAGTCCTGGTGGTGGATGATTCGGGGTTTTTCCGCCGCCGCGTCTCGGAAATTCTTTCAGCGGATTCCAATATCCAGGTCGTCGGTACGGCGACCAACGGAAAGGAGGCGATCGATCAGGCGCTGGCCCTCAAGCCGGACGTGATCACCATGGACTACGAGATGCCGATGATGGATGGCATCACGGCGGTGCGGCACATCATGCAGCGCTGCCCGACCCCGGTCTTGATGTTCTCCTCGCTGACCCATGAAGGCGCCCGGGTAACCCTGGATGCGCTGGATGCCGGTGCGGTGGACTTCCTGCCGAAGAATTTCGAAGACATCTCGCGCAATCCCGAGAAGGTCAAGCAACTGCTGTGCGAGAAGATCCACAGCATCTCGCGCAGTAACCGTCGCCTGAGCAGCTACAGCGCGCCGGCGCCCGCGGCCGCTCCTTCGCACACCTCCACCTCTGCGCCTTCGCCTTCGCCTGCGCCATCGAGCATTGGCAGCTACGGCAGCAGCGCGCCTGCACGCACCTCGACCATCCCGAGCCGGGCACCTGCGCCTGCGCACTCTCATGCGCCTGCATCGCCAGCGCCCAAGCGCAAGGCCTACAAGCTGGTCGCCATCGGTACCTCCACCGGCGGCCCGGTTGCCCTGCAGCGGGTTCTGACCCAGTTGCCGGCCGGTTTCCCGGCGCCAATCGTGCTGATCCAGCACATGCCGGCGGCCTTCACCAAGGCTTTTGCCGAGCGTCTGGACAAGTTGTGCCGCATCACCGTCAAGGAAGCCGAGGATGGTGACATCCTGCGTCCGGGCCTGGCGTTGCTGGCCCCTGGCGGCAAGCAAATGATGATCGACGGCCGTGGCGCGGTGAAAATCCTGCCGGGCGACGAGCGTCTGAACTACAAACCGTGCGTGGACATCACCTTCGGTTCGGCAGCCAAATCCTACGGTGACAAAGTTCTGGCGGTGGTGCTGACCGGCATGGGCGCCGACGGTCGCGAAGGCGCGCGTCTGCTCAAGCAGGGCGGCAGTTCGATCTGGGCCCAGGATGAGGCCAGTTGCGTGATCTACGGTATGCCGATGGCCATCGTCAAAGCCGAGCTCGCCGACGCGGTGTACAGCCTGGACGACATCGGCAAGCACCTGGTCGAGGCCTGTATCTGATGGACGTTCTCAGCCTTATCGGCATCATCATGGCCTTTGTCGCCATCATCGGCGGCAACTACCTGGAAGGCGGTCACCTGGGCGCCCTGGCCAACGGCCCGGCGGCGTTGATCGTATTGGGCGGGACCATCGGCGCGGCGTTGCTGCAATCGCCGATGAGCGCCTTCAAGCGCGCCATGCAGATTCTGGCGTGGATTCTGTTTCCGCCTCGGGTCGATCTGGCCGGCGGTATCGACCGCGTCGTCAACTGGAGCCTGACCGCTCGCAAGGAAGGCCTGCTGGGTCTTGAAGGCGTGGCCGATACCGAACCTGACAGCTACTCGCGCAAAGGCCTGCAACTGCTGGTCGATGGTGCCGAGCCGGAAGCCATTCGCAGCATTCTGGAAGTGGATTTCTACACCCAGGAAAGCCGCGACATCGAGGCGGCCAAGGTCTTCGAGAGCATGGGCGGCTACGCGCCGACCATCGGGATCATCGGCGCGGTGATGGGCCTGATTCACGTCATGGGCAACCTGGGCGATCCGTCGCAACTGGGTAACGGCATCGCCGTGGCCTTCGTTGCCACCATCTACGGTGTGGCCAGCGCCAACCTGGTGCTGCTGCCGATTGCCGCCAAACTCAAATCCATCGCATTGCGTCAGTCGCGTTATCGCGAAATGTTGCTGGAAGGCATTCTGTCGATCGCCGAAGGTGAAAACCCTCGCTCCATTGAGTTGAAGCTTCAAGGCTTCATGGATTAAGGGAATAAGGGAATAACCTCATGGCCCGTCGTCGCCAGCATGAAGAGCATGTAAACCATGAACGTTGGCTGGTTTCCTATGCCGACTTCATCACCTTGCTGTTCGCATTTTTCGTGGTGATGTACTCCATTTCTTCGGTCAACGAAGGCAAGTACAAGATCATTTCCGAGGCGCTGATCGGGGTCTTCACCGATACCGATCGCGCCCTCAAGCCGATCCCCATCGGCGATGAGCGGCCCAAGACCGTGACGCCGGCCAAGCCTCTGGTCAAGGACAGCGATCAGGTCGATGCCGGGGTGGCCGGTGCCAGCGATCCGCTCAAGAGCATCGCCGATGACATCAGCGCGGCGTTCGGCGACCTGATCAGCTCCAACCAGATGACCGTGCGCGGCAACGAGTTGTGGGTCGAGATCGAACTCAATTCCAGCCTGTTGTTCGGCAGTGGCGATGCGATGCCCAGCGACATCGCGTTCAACATCATCGACAAGGTCGCGGCGATCCTGAAGCCGTTCGACAACCCGATTCACGTCGAAGGCTTCACCGACGATCAACCGATCCGTACCGCGCAGTATCCGACCAACTGGGAACTGTCGTCGGCCCGTTCGGCGAGCATCGTGCGCATGCTGGCGATGCAGGGGGTCAACCCCGGTCGTCTGGCGTCGGTGGGTTACGGCGAGTTCCAGCCGGTGGCCAACAACGCCACGGCCGAGGGGCGGGCGCGCAACCGGCGCGTGGTGCTGGTGGTGTCGCGCAACCTGGACGTACGCCGCAGCCTGACGGGGACCGGTACCGCTCATACCACTCCCGATGCGGCATTGAAGCGGGCTGGCACACAAACTGCACCGACCCCGGTCAAGTCGCCGGTACGCGAGAGCTCCGTCAATTCTCCGTCACCCGCATTAACACGTTGAGCTATTTCTCGGTCGATCCGTTCGACCGGGAGGAACATTCCGAATGAGAGTCTGGGCAATCGCCAATCAAAAGGGTGGTGTCGGTAAAACCACTTCCTCCATCGCTTTAGCCGGCTTGCTGGCCGAGGCGGGCAAGCGTGTGGTCGTGGTCGACCTCGACCCCCACGGCTCCATGACCAGCTACTTCGGTTACGACCCCGACAGTCTGGAACACAGCAACTACGACCTGTTCCTGCACAAGGGCACCGTGCCCCAGGGCCTGCCCGGGCAATTGCTGCTGTCCACCAGCGACGAACGCATTTCCCTTTTGCCGTCCAGTACCGCGCTGGCGACCCTTGAGCGTCAGTCGCCGGGCCAGAGCGGCCTGGGCCTGGTGATCGCCAAGAGCCTGGCGCAGCTGTGGCAGGACTTCGACTACGCGATCATCGACAGCCCGCCGCTGCTCGGTGTGCTGATGGTCAACGCCTTGGCGGCGAGCCAGCAGTTGGTGATCCCGGTGCAGACCGAACACCTGGCCGTCAAAGGCCTGGAGCGCATGGTCAATACGCTGACGATGATCAATCGCTCGCGCAAGCAGACCTTGCCGTTCACCATCGTGCCGACCCTGTTCGACCGTCGCACCCAGGCGTCCCTCGGTACGCTGCGGGTCTTGCGCGACAAGTTCCCCGAAGAGATCTGGCAGGGTTACATCCCGGTGGATACGCGCTTGCGCGATGCCAGCCGTGCCGGTCTGACGCCTTCGCAATTCGACGGCAAGAGCCGTGGAGTTCTCGCCTACCGTGCGCTGCTCAAGCAATTGCTGGCGGCGCAGCTTGTTTCGCAGGTGGCGTGAGATGAACCCGATCCGTCTGGGGGCATGCCAATGAATCGGCCGTTGAAGATCACGTCGCGTCCGCAACTGGCCTTGCAGTCCTATCTGGACAGTTTGCTGGAGGATGTGCCCGAGGAACTGACGCTGCCTGTCGAGGTTTTGCCCGAAGAGACCGCGTCTGAAACCGTGCTGGACGAATTCCAGGCGGCGGTACTCGAAGAGCAGGTCCGTGATGCCCGCACTGCTGCGGTTACGGCTGCGCCGGCTCCGGTAGCGCCAGCGATCAAGGCTCCAGTGCTGGAAGCCGCGCCACCGGTCATGGCCCCGATATCCACCATCGCCCCGTTGCTCAAGGCCCTGGTGCCGCCGCCAGTCGAGGTTCCGCCGCTTCAGGAGCCCGTCGTCGAGACGCCGCAGCCAGCGGTCATCGAAGTGACGCAGACCCTCGTCCCGCCAGTGGTCGAAGTCCACCTGCCGCCTAGCAACACGCCGCCTCCGGTGGAAACCGATGGACGTCCGAGCTGGGCGGCCGAGCCTTTCGAATGCCTGCTGTTCGACGTCGCAGGTCTGACCCTGGCGGTGCCTCTGGTCTGCCTGGGCTCGATCTACCCGCTGGCCGGTCACGACCTGACGCCATTGTTCGGTCAGCCGGAATGGTTCCTCGGCATCCTGCCGAGCCAGGCCGGCAACCTGAAGGTGCTCGACACCGCGCGCTGGGTGATGCCGGACCGCTATCGCGACGACTTCAAGCAGGGCCTGCAATACGTGATTTCGGTCCAGGGCTACGAATGGGGGCTGGCGGTCCACCAGGTCAGCCGCTCGTTGCGCCTGGACCCGAACGAAATCAAATGGCGCAGCCATCGCGGTCAGCGACCGTGGCTGGCCGGCACTGTGATCGAACACATGTGCGCGCTGCTGGATGTTTCCGAACTGGCCGCGTTGATCGCCAGTGGCGGAGCAAAGCACATGGGCGGCAGCAAACCGGTCCAGAAATTGAAATGAAATCTGCACGACAAACAGGCGACGGCATTCAAATGCCGCAGCACCGTACACATACCGCCAGAGCGGTTTTTCGAGGGGAAAGGCTATGAATGACAAGGCGACGGCGGCAAAGGGATCCGAAGATCCGATCCTGCAATGGGTGACCTTCAAGCTGGACAATGAAACCTACGGCATCAACGTGATGCGCGTTCAGGAAGTCCTGCGCTACACCGAAATCGCTCCGGTTCCGGGTGCGCCAAGCTACGTGCTGGGCATCATCAACCTGCGCGGCAACGTGGTCACCGTGATCGACACCCGCCAGCGCTTCGGCCTGATGAACGCCGAAATCAGCGACAACACCCGTATCGTCATCATCGAAGCCGACAAGCAAGTCGTCGGGATCATGGTCGACAGCGTGGCCGAAGTGGTTTACCTGCGTCAGTCGGAAATCGAAACCGCACCGAATGTCGGTAACGAAGAGTCCGCCAAGTTCATCCAAGGCGTGTGCAACAAGAACAATGAACTGCTGATCCTCGTCGAACTGGACAAGATGATGAGCGAAGAAGAATGGTCGGAACTGGAGAGTATCTGATTGATTCTCGAGGTAGCGGTCATTGTCCTGTTCCTGTTTTGGGCAGGCACGCTGGCAATGTTTCTGGCGTACATACGCAGTCAAAAGCAGATCGCTGCGCAACAGGCCCAGGGCGATGCGCTGCGTGATCAGCGCATCAAGGATCTGGGCAAGCGCGTCGATAATTACCAGAACGGCAACGTCCGCATGGGCGAGGATCTGCACGAACTGCGTGCCATCGTCGCGCCCCTGCCGGACAAACTCGCCCAGGTCGAACAGCGCGACCCCTCCAGCCTCTCGTTCGCCCAGGCGGCCCGACTGGTCGGCATGGGTGCCAGCGTCGACGAACTCACCCAGTCCTGCGGCCTGACCCAGGCCGAGGCGGAGTTGATGAGCAAGTTGCACAAGAACTGAGTTTTGCGGTTCGGCTGAAATCGCCATCGCGAGCAGGCTAGCTCCTACAAAGGATCGGGGTGGACACTGAATATGTGATCACCGCTAATCCCCTGTAGGAGCGAGCCTGCTCGCGATGGCGATGTATCAGGCACCGCTGATGTCGAATGTGCCCGCATCATCGCGGGCAAGCCCGCTCCCACGGGTTTAGAGTCGTACTCGGATTGTGTGTACACCATCAATCACTGTGGGAGCGGGCTTGCCCGCAATAGCGTCCTCGAAACCTCAGTAATCATCCCCGCGATCAGTAATGTCCTTCTCCACCATCGTCGCATTCGGATCCTGCCCCGCCGGATACTTGCCCTTCAGGTTCCAGGCAAACGCGATGATCTCCGCGATCGTGCGGTACAGCTCTTCCGGAATGCTGTCTCCCAACTCCATCCTCGCCAGCAATCGGACCAGTTCCGGGTTTTCGTAGATCGGTACTTCGTATTCACGGGCGATTCGCAGGATTTCTTCCGCCAATTCTTCGTCGCCCTTGGCGGTGAGGGTAGGGGCGTGGTGGCCGTCGTATTGGAGGGCGATGGCCTGGCGTGGGGCGTTGGAGTGGTTCATGCGGTTTCGTCGACCCAGCGTTGTTCGAGGCGGGTTTGTGGGCCTTGGGGCGGTTTGCCCTGGTGGCAGTCGAGGTCGCTGACGTTCAGGCCCGAAGCCAGCAGGCGTTGGCGCAGGGCGGCCAGGTTGTTTTCGATCAGCTCGGCGGTGTAGGGGCGTTCGGCCCACAGTTGGCTGGACAGGCTGCCGCGGATCAATTGCGCCTGAACCTGCATCGGTCCCAAGGGTTCCAGGTCGAACGCCAGTTCGACGCGCCACAGTTGCTGCTTGGGCTCGCGCTCGTCGCGACGTTCCTGGGGCTGTTCCCGGTCGGGGACTTCTTCGCGCTGGAATTTGATCTGCAGGGGCACGATGTCCTGCAGGTTGCGCATCGGGATTTCCAGTTGCCAGGTGCTCACCAGTCGACCGTCGCTGGTCACGCCGGTCTGCTCCAGGCTCGACAGCTGATGGCTTTGCAGGCGCGATACCGCGGCGGCGGCCAGGCGCAGCAGGTGTTCGAGGTCGTCTTCGCCTTCGGCGCTTTGCAGCAGGCGTTCGGGCAGCGGGAAGGTGGTGGGCGACGGTTTGGCGCTGACTTGCCCGAGCATGCCCAAGGCATTGCGCACGAAGCTTGGCATGGCCTGGGCCAGGGTGTTGGCGGCGATGATCGCGCTGAGGTTGGTGCTGGCCGGCAGGTTCGGCGTCAACTGTGCGATCAGCTTGAGCAGATCGGCTTTCATGTCCGGGGCCAGCGTCGGGCTCTGTCCGGCCAGCAGCTTGGTTTCGAGGAACGCACCGCTGCCGACCAGGGCTTGAAGCAGCCCCTTGGGCGTACTCAATTGCTGTACGTCCGGCAGACCGGCCAGCAGTTTGTCCACGACGGCGCGCAGGTCGCTGGAGGTCTGGTTCGAGGGTGGCAGGTTCTGCAGGAGTTTGAGCAAGCCATCCAGCGAACCCTGGCGGCTGGTCTGGCTGACCAGTTGCTGGGTCACCGCCAATTGTTCCTGACGGCTGCTCAAGGGCACGAACTTCAGGGTCTGGGTGTCTTGCACCTGGGCGCTGAGCAGGGTGCCGATGCGCAGGGGCTGCGGGCTGTCGATGCTCAAGGTGCTGCCGCTCAGGGCGGTATTGAGCAGGCTCACCATCGAGCGAAACACCGTCGGTTGCCCCGGCACTTGCGGCAGCACCTGGGAGGTCAGCACTT
The DNA here is from genome assembly GCF_013359595.1 of Pseudomonas sp. C1C7. Taxonomy (GTDB): domain Bacteria; phylum Pseudomonadota; class Gammaproteobacteria; order Pseudomonadales; family Pseudomonadaceae; genus Aquipseudomonas. Next base: position 133,588 of record NZ_JABFMP010000009.1, read on the forward strand.
TGCCCTGCAACAGGGTGCCCACCGGCAGTTGCGCGGTGTCGAGGCGGGTGAGGGTAGCGACGCTGGAGGCGATGGCCTGTTGCACGGTGATGGCCAGGTTGCCGGCCGAAGGCTGGGTCACCGCGATGCTGGTGCCCTGGGCCAGCGGCTGGTTGCTGGTGGCCGAAACCGTGGTCTGGCGACCGCTGTCGAGGGTGACCTTGAGCAGCAGTTGAAAGGTCTGGTCCGCCTGCTTGAGCGACAGCACTTCGGCCTTGGCGGTCTGACCGGCGTTGATCAGGCCCTCGATGGGCGTCAGCAGTTTGAGCAACTCGCCGCTGACCGCCTGCGCACGCGAGGTCGCGGGAGTCGGTTGCGGTAGCGGGAGGATGTTCATTTCGCCTGTCATACGCGGTCACAACCTTGGGAAAATGCGCTCTTTGGAGTAGGAAATGGCATGTATAATGCCGCGCGGTTGTATACAGGCTGCCCGAAACATTGCAATTATTTGACTCAGGTCGCGCGCCCGGGCCGCCAATTCAACTATTGTGCATCTCTTTAACGGCCGCGTCAGAGCCGACTTGAACCGTATAAGGCCCGTGAACCCTTGACCAGTCCTGTCCTGCAAACCGTTGCCCTTGCCTGCGAGCGAGACCTTCGGCTGCTTTTTGAAAATCTCGATTTGAGACTGGCCAGTGGCGAAATGATTCAAATCAGCGGCCCCAACGGCAGCGGCAAGACCAGCCTGTTGCGCCTGCTGTCCGGATTGATGCAGCCGACCGCCGGTGAAGTGCTGCTCAATGGCCAGCCGCTGCACGATCAGCGCACGGAGCTGGCGCGCAATCTGTTGTGGATCGGCCATGCTGCGGGGATCAAGGACTTGCTTACCCCCGAAGAGAACCTGAGCTGGCTGTGCGCCCTGCATCAACCGGCCTCCCATGAGGCGATCTGGCAAGCCCTGGCGGCGGTCGGATTGCGCGGTTTCGAAGACGTTCCCTGTCATACCCTGTCCGCCGGCCAGCAGCGCCGCGTTGCCCTGGCGCGCCTGTATCTGGACAGCCCGCCGCTGTGGATTCTCGACGAGCCGTTCACTGCCCTGGACAAACAGGGCGTGGCGCAGCTCGAGGAACACCTCGCCGGCCACTGCGAACGGGGCGGCATGGTGGTCTTGACCACTCACCACACGCTGAGCCGGATGCCGGCCGGTTATCGCGACATCGATCTGGGGAAATGGGCCGTATGAGTGTGTTTGGCCTGTTGGTCGCCCGTGAGGCCCGTTTGCTGTTCCGTCGTCCGGCGGAGCTGGCCAATCCGCTGGTGTTCTTCGCGATCGTGGTATCGCTGTTCCCGCTGGCGGTCGGCCCCGAGTCTCAATTGTTGCAAACCTTGTCTCCGGGCCTGGTCTGGGTGGCGGCGCTTTTATCGGTCCTGCTCTCGCTGGACGGGCTTTTCCGCAGTGATTTCGAGGATGGATCGCTGGAACAGTGGGTCCTTTCGCCGCACCCCCTGGCTCTTCTGGTTTTGGCAAAGGTGCTGGCACACTGGGCTTTTTCCGGGCTGGCACTGGTTTTGCTCGCGCCCTTGCTGGCGTTGATGCTCGGTTTGCCCGCCGCCTGTCTGCCGGTGTTGCTGCTTTCGTTGTTGCTCGGTACACCGGTGCTGAGCCTGCTCGGTGCGGTGGGCGCGGCGTTGACCGTCGGTTTGAAGCGCGGTGGCCTGTTGCTGGCGTTGCTGATTCTGCCGTTGTACATCCCGGTACTGATCCTTGGCAGTGGCGCCTTGCAGGCGGCCTTGCAGGGCATGCCGGCGACCGGTTATCTGTTATGGCTTGGCAGCCTGACCGCCCTGGCGATAACCCTGACACCCTTTGCAATAGCTGCTGGCCTGAAGATCAGCGTCGGCGAATAATAATGAGGTCTGATCAATTTTTGATCACTTCTTTTGAAGTAAGGCAGACCCTTTGACCGACTCGTGGAAGCGAGCGGCAACCGTGATGGAAACAGTAATGAACTGGACCTGGTTTCATAAGCTCGGCTCACCCAAGTGGTTTTATGGCATCAGCGGCAAAATGCTGCCGTGGCTGAGCATCGCAGCGTTGCTGCTGATTGGCGTTGGCGTGGTCTGGGGCCTGGCCTTCGCGCCGCCCGACTATCAGCAGGGCAACAGCTTTCGCATCATCTATATCCACGTTCCGGCCGCCATGCTGGCGCAGTCCATCTACGTGATGCTGGCGGTGTGCGGCGTCGTCGGGCTGGTATGGAAAATGAAACTGGCTGACGTCGCCCTGCAATGCGCGGCGCCCATCGGCGCCTGGATGACTGCGGTGGCGCTGGTCACCGGCGCGATCTGGGGCAAGCCGACCTGGGGTTCGTGGTGGGTCTGGGATGCGCGCCTGACGTCCATGCTGATCCTGCTGTTTCTGTACTTCGGTGTCATCGCGCTGGGCAACGCCATCAGCAATCGTGACAGCGCGGCCAAGGCCTGCGCGGTGCTGGCGATTGTCGGCGTGATCAACATTCCGATCATCAAGTACTCGGTGGAGTGGTGGAACACCCTGCACCAGGGCGCGACCTTCACCCTGACCGAAAAGCCGGCGATGCCCGCCGAAATGTGGCTGCCGCTGCTGCTGACGGCCCTGGGCTTCTACTGTTTCTTCGGCGCGGTCCTGCTGCTGCGCATGCGTCTGGAAGTGCTCAAGCGCGAGGCGCGGGCCAGTTGGGTCAAGGCCGAAGTGGAAAACAGCCTGGAGGTCGTTCGATGAGTTTTGCGTCATTCGGCGATTTCCTCGCCATGGGCCATCACGGCCTGTATGTCTGGTCGGCCTATGGCATCTGCCTGGCAGTGCTGGCCCTCAACGTGGCGGCGCCGATCCTGGCCCGCAAGCGTTATCTGCAACAAGAGGCGCGTCGTCTGCGCCGGGAGAACGGCAAGTGAATCCGCTGCGTAAAAAGCGTCTTACCATCATTCTCGCGATTCTGGTCGGGGTCGGCGCTGCTGTCGGCCTGGCCCTGAGCGCCCTGCAGCAAAACATCAATCTGTTTTACACACCGACCCAGATCGCCAACGGCGAAGCGCCCCATGACACGCGCATTCGCGCTGGCGGCATGGTCGAGAAGGGTTCGCTGCAACGCTCCAGCGATTCGCTGGACGTGAAATTCGTCGTCACCGACTTCAACAAATCCGTGACCATCACCTATCGCGGCATCCTTCCGGATCTGTTCCGCGAAGGGCAGGGCATCGTTGCCCTGGGCAAGCTCAACGCCGATGGTGTGGTGGTGGCCGACGAAGTGCTGGCCAAGCACGACGAGAAGTACATGCCACCGGAAGTGACCAAGGCGCTCAAAGACAGTGGTCAGTCCGCTCCTGCTCCAGCGAAGGAGGGTTGATTGATGAATTCCGATCTTCTTGTTTCCGGTCTTTTCATTCCAGAACTGGGCCATCTGGCGATGATTCTGGCGCTGTGTTTCGCGCTGGTTCAGGCCGTGGTGCCGCTGCTGGGTGCCTGGCGCGGTGACCGTTTGTGGATGAGCCTGGCCCAGCCCGCCGCTTGGGGCCAGTTCGCCTTTCTGCTGTTCGCCTTCGGTGTCCTGACCTACGCGTTCATGACCGACGATTTCTCCGTCGCCTATGTCGCCAGCAACTCCAACAGCGCACTGCCGTGGTACTACAAGTTCAGCGCCGTGTGGGGTGCCCACGAGGGTTCGTTGCTGTTGTGGGCCCTGATCCTCGGTGGCTGGACCTTCGCCGTGTCGGTGTTCTCCCGGCAGTTGCCGCAGGTGATGCTGGCGCGGGTGCTGGCGGTGATGGGCATGATCAGCACCGGTTTCCTGTTGTTCCTGATCCTCACCTCTAACCCTTTCTCGCGCATCCTGCCGCAGATTCCGGGAGACGGTCGCGACCTCAACCCGCTGCTGCAAGACATCGGCCTGATCGTGCATCCACCGATGCTGTACATGGGTTACGTCGGTTTCTCCGTGGCCTTCGCCTTCGCCATTGCCGCACTGCTGGGCGGTCGCCTGGATGCGGCATGGGCACGCTGGTCGCGGCCATGGACCATCGTCGCCTGGGCCTTCCTCGGCATCGGCATCACCCTCGGCTCCTGGTGGGCCTACTACGAACTCGGCTGGGGCGGCTGGTGGTTCTGGGACCCGGTGGAAAACGCCTCCTTCATGCCCTGGCTGGTGGGCACCGCGCTGATTCACTCGCTGGCGGTCACGGAAAAACGTGGCGTGTTCAAGAGCTGGACCGTGCTACTGGCCATCGCCGCGTTCTCGTTGAGCCTGCTGGGCACCTTCCTCGTGCGTTCCGGCGTGCTGACCTCGGTTCACGCGTTCGCCTCCGACCCGGAGCGCGGCGTGTTCATCCTGATATTCCTGCTGTTCGTGGTCGGCGGTTCGCTGACGCTGTTCGCCCTGCGCGCGCCGGTGGTCAAGAGCCAGGTCGGCTTCAACCTCTGGTCCCGGGAAACCCTGCTGCTGGGTAACAACCTGGTGCTGGTGGTGGCGGCGTCGATGATCCTGCTCGGCACCCTGTACCCACTGATTCTCGATGCCATGACCGGCGCCAAGCTGTCGGTCGGCCCGCCATATTTCAACGCGCTGTTCATTCCGTTGATGGCCTTGTTGATGCTGGTGATGGCAGTCGGCGTGATCGTGCGCTGGAAGGACACCCCGGTGAAATGGCTGATGAGCATGCTCACCCCGGTACTGCTCGGCAGCGTCGCCATGGCCGTGGTGGCCGGCGTCGCTTACGGCGATTTCAACTGGGCGGTGCTCGCGACCTTCCTGCTTGCGGCCTGGGTGTTGCTGGCCGGCGTGCGCGACATCTTCGACAAGACCCGCCACAAAGGCCTGATCAAAGGCCTGCCGACCCTGACCCGCAGCTACTGGGGCATGCAACTGGCGCACCTGGGCATCGCGGTCTGCGCCCTGGGCGTGGTGCTGTCGAGCCAGAACAGTGCCGAGCGCGACCTGCGCCTGGCGCCGGGCGAGTCCATGGACCTGGCCGGTTACCACTTCGTGTTCGAAGGTGCCAAGCACTTCGAAGGCCCGAACTTCACTTCCGACAAGGGCACCATCCGCGTGATTCGCGATGGCAAGGAAATCAGCGTGCTGCATCCGGAGAAACGCCTGTACACCGTACAGAACTCGGTGATGACCGAAGCCGGGATCGACGCCGGTTTCACCCGTGACCTCTACGTCGCGCTGGGCGAACCGCTGGGCGATGGCGCCTGGGCCGTTCGCGTACACGTCAAACCGTTCGTACGCTGGATCTGGTTCGGCGGTTTGCTCACAGGTTTGGGTGGATTGCTGGCGGCGCTGGATCGACGTTATCGGGTCAAGGTAAAAAGCCGGGTGCGTGAAGTACTGGGCATGGATGGAGCCACTGCATGAAACGTTGGTTGATGCTGTTGCCACTGGCGATTTTTCTGGTGGTCGCTGTTTTCCTGTATCGCGGTCTGTACCTGGACCCGGCCGAGTTGCCTTCGGCGATGATCGGCAAGCCTTTCCCGGAGTTTTCCCTGCCGACGGTGCAGGGCGACAAGACCCTGACCCGCGCCGATATCGTCGGTAAACCGGCGCTGGTCAACGTGTGGGGCACCTGGTGCATTTCCTGCCGGGTCGAGCACCCGGTGCTGAACAAGCTGGCCGAGAAGGGCGTGGTGATCTACGGCATCAACTACAAGGACGTCAACGCCGACGCCTTGAAGTGGCTGAACGAATTCCACAACCCCTATCAGCTGGACATCCGCGACGACGCCGGCACCCTGGGCCTTAACCTGGGTGTGTACGGCGCGCCGGAAACCTTCTTCATCGACGCCAAGGGCATCATTCGCGACAAGTTCGTCGGGGTGATCGACGAGCAGGTCTGGCGCGAAAAACTGGCGGCCAAGTACCAGGCGCTGGTCGATGAGGCCAAGCCATGAAGCGCTGGCTCGCCGCGATGGTCCTGGGCTTGAGCATGGCCGGCGTGGCCCATGCCGCCATCGACACCTACGAGTTCGCCAAGGAAGGGGATCGCGAGCGCTTTCGCGAGCTGACCAAGGAACTGCGCTGCCCCAAGTGCCAGAACCAGGACATCGCCGATTCCAACGCACCGATCGCCGCCGACCTGCGCAAAGAGATTTTCCGCATGCTCGGCGAGGGCAAGGACAACCAGCAGATCATCGATTTCATGGTCGACCGCTACGGTGACTTCGTCCGCTACAAGCCTGCCCTGAACGCCAAGACCGCCTTGCTCTGGTTCGGCCCCGCCGGCCTGTTGCTGGGTGGTCTGGTGGTCATCGCCGTGATCGTCCGCCGCCGTCGCGCGCAGCGCACCGAAACCCCGGACTCGCTTTCTGCCGAGGAGCGCAAGCGCCTCGACCAACTGTTGGATAAAAACCAAGAATGATTGATTTCTGGCTCGCTGCAGGTCTGCTGCTTCTGGTAGCCCTGAGTTTTCTGCTGATCCCCGTCCTGCGCCACCGTCGCGCCCAGCTCGAAGAGGATCGTACCGCCCTGAACGTGGCGCTGTATCAGGAGCGCGTGGCTGAGTTGCAGACTCAGCAGGATGAAGGCGTGCTCGATGCCACGCAGATGGAAGCCGGTCGCGCCGAAGCCGCGCGCGAACTGCTGGCCGACACCGAAGGTGCTGCCGCGCCGCGGGCCTCGCGCCTGGGCAAGCCGGCGCCGTTGCTGGCGGCGATCCTGGTACCGGTGCTGGGCCTGGGTTTGTACTTGCATTTCGGTGCCAGCGACAAAGTCGAGCTGACCCGGGAGTTCTCCCACGCACCTAAATCGATGGAAGAAATGACCCAGCGTCTTGAGCGCGCCGTTGCGGCACAGCCGGAATCCGCCGAAGCGCTGTACTTCCTCGGTCGTACCTACATGACTGAAGAACGTCCTGCCGATGCGGCGAAGATCTTCGAGCGCACGGTGAACCTCGCCGGACGCCAGCCGGAACTGCTGGGGCAATGGGCCCAGGCCCTGTATTTCGCCCAGGGCAAGAAGTGGTCGGAGCAGATCCAGGCCCTGACCGATGAAGCGCTCAAAGCTGATCCTGACGAAGTCACCAGCCTGGGGCTGTTGGGCATTGCCGCGTTCGAAGCGCAGCGTTATCAGGACGCCATCGATTACTGGAATCGGCTGATGGTGCAGTTGCCGCCGGAAGACAAGTCGCGCATCGCCTTGCAGGGTGGCATTACCCGCGCCACCGAGAAGCTGGAGGCCAGCGGCGGCAAGGTAGCTGCGGTGCCTGCTCCGGCACCTGCCGCGGTGGCCAAGACTGGCGCGTTGCTCAAGGTCCAGGTGGACCTGGCAGCGGAGCTGAAAGGCAAGGTGCAGCCGGGTGACAGCGTGTTCATTTTTGCCCGCGCCACCTCTGGCCCGCCCGCTCCGCTGGCGGCCAAGCGCCTGACCGTGGCCGACCTGCCGGCGACCGTCGAGCTGGGCGATGCTGACGCAATGATGCCGCAGTTGAAACTGTCGAACTTCCCTGAAGTCCAACTGGTTGCGCGCATCTCCCGCGCCGGCCAACCGACGGCAGGCGAGTGGATCGGACGCAGCCAGCCTCTGGCCAGCAGCACCACCGCGCCGCAGACACTGACCATCGACAGCCCGGACAAATAACCCCCGGGAACCAACAGGAAGCATCGCCATGACCGCCATCGCTCGTATCACCCTGCTCAGCGTCGTTCTCGGGCTGAGCGCTTGTGCGGTCCAGCGACCCGAGCAGCCGACACCGCCGCCGATCCCGCCATCGCAACCGGGCACCAAGCCGGCTCCTTCGACGGTGCCGAGCAAACCGACCACGCCGACGACCCCGGCCAAGCCCGCCAAGCCGCTGCCGCGCACCTCGGCGAGCTTCGCGCCACCGCCGGGGGGCAACAGCCATTGGGATCCGAAGCTGGGTGTCTATGTGCTGGAGGATCAGCCCAACACCTTCTACCGCCAGCGCACCTACTACCGCTGGAACAACGGCTGGAGCCGCTCGATCAGCCCGAAAGGGCCGTGGGAAGACACCGATATCCACGGCGTACCGGGCGGACTGGGGCGGCAGTTCGGCCAGTAACCCCGATCCCGATCCTGTAGGAGCCGAGCTTGCTCGCGATGGTCTGAAGAACGCCGCTGGGCATCAGATTCCCCGCGTTATCGTTCACGACCATCGCGAGCAAGCTCGGCTCCTACAGTTTTATGGGTCAGGCGGTCTTATGTGGTCTGCCGATCCAATGGATCAACAGGGCCAACAACCCAAGCGCAACACCCAACACCACAATCCCGGACCAGCCATAGCGCGTCATCAACCAGCCACTGACCACCGCACCCACCGCGCCACCGAAGAAGGTCGCCGTCATGTACAGACTGTTGATCCGCCCCTGCGCCTTCGGGTCGACCGCAAACGCCCGGGTCTGGTTCGACACCAGCCCCGACTGCACGCCGATATCCAGCACGATCACCCCGAGCACCAGCAACGCCAGCGACGTCTGAGCACCGGCCAGCAGCAGATAGGCCAGCGTGACAATGCCGATGCTGGCGCCAATCACGCTGCGTGAACCCAACCGGTCCGTGGCCCGGCCACCGAGGGAGGCCGCGAGCGCACCGGCCGCGCCGATGATGCCGAAGCCACCGGCCCAGGCACTGCCCAACTGGAAAGGACCATTGGCCAGCAGCGCCGCCAGATTCACCCAAAAGGCATTGAAGCAGGCCCACAGCAGCGCCTGGACAATCATCGATTGGCGGATCGGCGCGTTGTCGCGCATCAGCGGCCACAGCGAAGCGAGCAGGCGCGGGTAGGACAGGTTGGTGCTCGGCACGCCTTGCGGCAGCAGTGACGCCGCGGCGATCCACACCGGAATCATGAACGCCGCTTCCACGCCATACACCGCGCGCCAACCCCAGGTATCACCTACCACGCCGGCGATGGTTCGCCCGAGCAGGATGCCGACCATGATGCCGCTGACCACCGTACCGACGTTTCGTCCACGTTCGCTGGGTTTGGACATGACGGCGGCGAACGGCACCAGTTGTTGGGGCACGCAACTGACGATGCCGAGGCCGAACGACGCGGCGATCAAGGTGCCGACGCTGGGCGAGATGGCCGCCGCTATGGCAAAGCAGAAGGCCAGGGCAATCTGGCCGAGTACCAGCTTGCGCCGGTCGAATCGGTCACCCATGGGCAGAAGCAACGCCAAGCCCGTGGCAAAACCCAGCAGGGCTGCGCCGGCCACCAGGTCGACCGTGGTCAAATCGAGGCCCAGGTCCGCCGCAATCAACGGCAGGATCGGCTGGGTGCAGTAAATGTTGGTGATCACCGCGCCGGCGATGACCGCCATCATGATGATTTTGCCGCGAGAGGCTACCGCTGGCGCGGAGGCAGTTTCTGAGGTCAGGGGCAGGGCGCTCACGGCACTCTCCTTTGAGGTTGGCTTCCGGCATTTGCGATGGGATATCGCGCGCGGGAGATGTGGGGCCACCTTACGCACTCGCCTGAATCTGGATAATCCCCTAGGATCGGGAATCATCCTTCCAATATTTGATAGGGCACCATGAACCGTCTCGAATCCATGTCTGTGCTGATCGCGGTGGTGGATGCTGGCAGCCTGTCCGCCGCCGCGCGGCACTTGGGCATGCCGCTTGCCACCGTCAGCCGCAAGGTGGCGGAACTCGAATCCCACCTCAAGACACGCCTGCTGCACCGTACCACCCGGCAACTGTCGCTGACCGAGGCTGGGGCCTCCTATGTGGCGGCGTGCCGGCGAATTCTCGAAGAGATTGGCGAGGCCGAGCGCGCGGCGACCGGCGAATACGCCTCGCCCAAAGGGCAGCTTGTGGTCACGGCGCCGGTGGTGTTCGGGCGATTGCATCTGGTGCCGGTGGTGGCCGAATTTCTCGCCCACTACCCCGAGATCGAGATCAACCTGATGCTCACTGATCGGGTCGTGCATCTGATGGAAGAGCATTGTGATGCCGCGTTGCGCATTGGCGACTTGCCCGACAGTTCGCTCATGGCCACGCAGGTGGGCGCCGTGCGCCGGGTCGTTTGTGCGAGTCCCGATTACCTGGCGAGCCATGGTGTGCCCGCCACACCGCTGGACCTCACCGGGCATGCCTGCATCACCTTCGAAGTTCTGGCATCCGTGGACGCCTGGGTGTTCGAGGCGGGCAAATCCGAGTTATCCGTGCCTGTGCATTCACGATTTGCCGTCAACACGGCGGAAGCGGCCATCGACGCGGCGATGCTCGGGGTCGGGGTGATTCGGGTGCTGTCCTATCAGGTCGCGCACGCCCTGAGCAAAAACGCCCTGAAGGTGGTGCTTGAACCTTTTGAGTCGTCGCCATTGCCGGTCAGCCTCGTGCACAAGGGGCAGGCTCCGCTGCCGTTGAAGCTGCGGGCGTTCCTCGACTTTGTGGCGCCGAGATTGCGGGTTCGCATGGGGGCTTAAAAAGATCTTTTCTCAACCTTTCACAAAACCTTCATCAAATGGTTAATCCAGCGACATGTGCGAGTCATAGGGCTGACACAGCCCGTGCCTAAAGTCGGTTGAAATCAAATGCGGCCATGGACGGTCGTTCAACCAGACAGAGAAGCCCATGAACGCAGCTATCCATGTCGATCATCTGAACAAGACCTTTGCGCGTAAAACCGCACTGGTTGACCTCGAACTGACTATCGCGGCCGGTGAGATGGTCGCGCTGATTGGCGCTTCCGGCTCCGGCAAATCCACCCTGTTGCGCCATCTGGCGGGCCTGGCCTGTTGCGATCGCAACAACGGCGGCAGCGTCAAGGTGCTGGGGCGGGAGGTGCAGGCCAGTGGACGGCTCAATGGCAAGGTGCGGCGCCTGCGTGCCGACATCGGCTACATCTTCCAGCAGTTCAACCTGGTCAATCGCCTGAGCGTGCTCGACAACGTGCTGCTCGGTTGCCTGGGGCGCATGCCGCGCTGGCGCGGCAACCTCAGCCTGTTCAATGCCGAGGAAAAACGATTCGCCCTGCAATCCCTGGACCGCGTCGGTCTGGCCGATCTGGCGGCGCAGCGCGCCTCGACCCTGTCCGGCGGCCAGCAGCAGCGCGTGGCGATTGCCCGGGCGCTGACCCAGCGGGCCGAAGTGATCCTGGCCGATGAACCGATTGCCTCGCTCGACCCCGAGTCGGCGCGCAAGGTCATGGAGATTCTTGCCGACATCAATCGCCGCGACGGCAAGACCGTCGTCGTGACCCTGCATCAAGTGGACTACGCCACCCGCTATTGCCCGCGCGCCGTGGCGCTCAAGGGCGGACGCATTCATTTCGACGGCCGCGCCGCCGAGCTGAGCAGCCAGTTCCTCAACGATTTGTACGGTGCCGACATCGACACCAGCCTGATGTGCGCCGACCAGATTCGCCCCGCCGAAGCACTCCCCCGGCTGGTCATGGCCCGCGCATAAGCCTTTGCCCAATTCCCAAGCCGTTCACCCTCAGGAAGCCTTTCCATGTTGAACCGTATCGGTCGCGTTTTTGCGAGTGCAACCCTGGTTGCAAGCTGTGTACTGGGCACCGCCCAGGCCGAAGAAAAAGCCATCAACTTCGGCATCATGTCCACCGAGTCGTCGCAGAATCTCAAGAGCATCTGGCAGCCGTTCCTCGATGACATGCAAAAGAAAACCGGGCTGAAGGTCAACGCCACCTTCGCCTCCGACTATGCCGGCCTGATCCAGGGCATGCGCTTCAACAAGGTCGACGTCGCGTGGCTGGGCAACAAGGCCGCCATCGAGGCCGTGGACCGTTCCAACGGCGAAATCTTTGCCCAGACCGCTGCCGCCAGCGGCGCCGCCGGTTACTGGAGCGTGTTGATCGCGCGCAAGGACAGCCCGATCAACTCCGTCGATGACATGCTGAAAAACGCCAAGACCCTGACCTTTGGCAACGGTGACCCGAACTCCACCTCCGGCTACCTGGTGCCGGGCTATTACGTGTTCGCCAAGAACAACGTCGACGCTGCCACTGCCTTCAAACGCACGCTCAACTCCAGCCATGAAGTCAACGCTTTGAGCGTGGCCAAAGGGCAACTGGACGTGGCGACTTTCAACACTGAAAGCTGGGACCGCCTGGAAGTCACCCAGCCGGACAAGGCGGCCATGCTCAAGGTGATCTGGAAATCGCCACTGATCCCGGCCGACCCGCTGGTGTGGAGCAAGGCCCTGGGCGACAGCGAGAAGCAGAAGATCCGCGATTTCATCTTCAGTTACGGCGACACCGACTCGGAGAAGGCCGTGCTCAAGGGCATGCAGCTGGGCAAGTTCCTCAAATCCAGCGACGACCAGTTGCTGCCGATCCGCCAGCTGGAGCTGTTCAAGCAACGCACCACCATCAGCGCCGACACCAAGCTGGAAGCGGCCGACAAGGCCAGGAAGCTGGCCGAGATCGATGCTGACCTGGCCAAGCTGCAACAGCGCATCAGCGAACTGGAACCGAAGACTGCCGCTAACGGCTAAGCCACACGCTCACCCTTTGCAGGAGCGAGCTTGCTCGCGATGAACCCGAGAACGCCGCGGGGTGTCAGGCGGCCAGCGTCATCGTTGGCCACCCTCGCGAGCAAGCTCGGCTCCTACAGGGGCAGGTCTACATTCGAGGTACTCATGACCACTCTGCACGCTGAAGCTGTCGGCAAGCGCACCTGGCCGCAATACGCCGGTTGGGGCCTGTTCCTGGTCCTGCTGGCCTGGGCCTGGCACGGCGCCGAGATGAATCCGATGGCGCTGTACCGCGACTCGGGAAACATGGCGACGTTCGCCGCGGACTTTTTCCCGCCTGATTTCCATGAATGGCGCGCCTACCTCAAGGAAATGCTCATCACCGTACAAATCGCCCTCTGGGGCACGGTGCTGGCGATTGTCTGCTCGGTGCCGCTGGGCATTCTCTGCTCGGAAAACATCACCCCCTGGTGGATTCACCAGCCGCTGCGCCGGGTGATGGATGCCTTCCGTTCGATCAACGAAATGGTCTTCGCCATGTTGTTCGTGGTGGCCGTGGGCCTGGGGCCTTTCGCCGGTGTCCTGGCGCTGTGGATCAGCACCACCGGTGTGCTGGCCAAGCTGTTCGCCGAAGCCGTGGAAGCGATTGATCCAGGCCCGGTCGAAGGGGTTCGCGCTACTGGCGCCAGTGCCTTGCAGGAAGTGATCTACGGCGTGATCCCGCAAGTGATGCCGCTGTGGGTGTCCTACGCGCTGTACCGCTTCGAGGCCAACGTGCGCTCGGCGACGGTGGTGGGGATGGTCGGTGCCGGCGGTATCGGGGTGATCCTCTGGGAAAACATCCGCGCCTTCCAGTTCGTTCAGACCTGCGCCGTGCTGATGGTGATCATCGTGGTGGTCAGCCTGATCGACATCTTCTCGCAACGCCTGCGCAAGCAGTACATCTGACTTCCCGGAGGGGTGCCCACGGGCGCTTTTTTTAAAGCATGCAGTTGTCTAGACAAGATGAGCCGGTGTACCGCGAACTCGCCGACATCCTGCGTCGCGAGCTGGCCAGCTACAGCGCCGGGGATTTCCTGCCGGCCGAAGTGCAACTGGCCGAACGCTTCGGCGTCAACCGCCACACCCTGCGCCGCGCCATCGATGAGCTGGTGTTCGAAGGCAGCCTGTTGCGGCGCCAGGGCAAGGGCACGCAAGTGCTGGAACGCCCGCTGATCTACCCGATGGCCGCCGACAGTGCCTACAGCCAGTCGTTGTCGGCCCAGGGCCTGGGGGTCGAGGCGGTCCTGCTCAAGCGCCGCTACTGCTTTGCCAGCCGCGAAGAAGCCGAACACCTGGGCATCGCCGAGATGGCGCCGATGATCGAACTGCAGACCCTGCGCAAGCTCGACGGCCAGCCGGTCAGCCTGATCCGTCATCGCTACTGCGCCAGCCACGCGGCCCTGCTGGCGGACTACACCGGCGGTTCCCTGCGCCAGTACCTGAGCGAACGCGACCTGCCGCTGACCCGCACTCAAAGCCTGATCGGCGCCCGTTTGCCCAACCGCGAAGAAGCCGCGCTGCTGATGATGCCCCGGCATCTGCCGGCCCTGAGTGTGTTCACCCTTTCCCGCGATCGCGATGGCCGCGCGGTGGAGCTGGCCCAGTCCACCAGCCGTTCCGATCGCTTCCAGTACCAGGTCGTCACCTGATGGAGAACCCGATGCAAAACCCTGTTCCTCAAGCCGAACGCCAGCACTGGATCGGCGTGCTGGCCCGCGCCCGCCGCAGTGAATTGCTGCCCCACGAAGCCGCCTTGCGCGACGTCGAATACCAGCTGATCCGTGCCCCGGAAATCGGCATGACCCTGGTCCGTGGCCGCATGGGCGGCAACGGTGCGCCGTTCAACGTTGGCGAAATGAGCATGACCCGCTGCGTGGTGCGCCTGGCCGACGGCCGTACCGGTTACAGCTACCTGGCCGGTCGCGACAAGCTCCACGCCGAGCTGGCCGCCCTGGCCGATGCGCATCTGCAAGGCTCGCAGCAGCGCCATTGGCTCGATCAGGTCATCACCCCGCTGGCCAACGCCCAGGCCGAACACCAGGCGCAGAAAGAGGCGGACACCGCCGCCACCAAAGTCGAATTCTTCACCCTCGTGCGAGGAGAAAACTGATGAGCGCACAGCTGTTGCAACCAGCCTTCGCCGATCCGGTGGTGGACTCTCAGCGCGGCTTTCGCGCCGCGCTCAAAGCGCTGGCCGGTCCCGGTGTGATCCAGACCCTGTACGCCACACCGAGCCTCGACGGCCTGGCGCCGGCGACTTACGCGCTGTGTCTGGCGCTGCTGGATGTGGACACGCCGCTGTGGCTGGCGCCGTCCTTCGACACCCCGCTGATCCGCGCCAACCTGTCGTTCCACTGCGGTTGCCCGCTGACCACCGACCGCGAAGCGGCGCGCTTTGCCCTGCTCGGCGCCGACGATCTGCTGGACCTCGGCGGCTTCGATCACGGCAACGATCGCTACCCGGATCAGTCCTGCACTTTGTTGGTCCAGCTGCCGAACCTCGAGGACGGGGCGATGCTGGCCTGGAAGGGACCGGGGATCGAAACCCAACATCGGGTCGCGCTGCCGGTGGCCGAGGGCTTCTGGGACGAGCGGGAACGACGCAATGAATTCCCCCGCGGACTGGACCTGTTTTTCACCGCCGGCCATGACCTGATCGGCCTGCCACGCAGCACTCGCATCACACAGGAGCGTGCCTGATGTACGTAGCCGTCAAGGGTGGCGAACAGGCCATCGACAATGCCCACCGTCTGCTGGCGAAAAAACGCCGGGGCGATACCACGGTCAGCGAACTGAGCGTCGAGCAGATCCGTCAGCAACTGCCGCTGGCGGTGGCACGTGTGATGAGCGAAGGCACGCTGTTCGACGAAGAACTCGCGGCGCTGGCGATCAAGCAAGCGGCGGGTGACCTGGTGGAGGCGATCTTCCTGCTGCGCGCCTATCGCACCACGTTGCCGCGCTTGAGCCCGAGCCTGCCGATCGACACCGCGAAGATGCAGCTCAGCCGCCGTATCTCCGCCACGTTCAAGGACCTGCCCGGCGGGCAATTGCTGGGCCCGACCTTTGACTACACCCATCGCCTGCTCGACTTCGCGCTGCTGGCCGAAGGTGAATACCCGGGGCCGCAAGCCACCGAGAACGCCCGCGTCGAAGACTGCCCGCGAGTGCTCGGCCTGCTGGCGCAGGAAGGCCTGATCAAGACCGAATCGGACAACGGCGACACCGTGGCCGACATCACCCGCGACCCGCTCGAGCTGCCGGCCAGCCGCGCCGAACGTCTGCAGGCCCTGGCCCGTGGCGATGAAGGTTTCCTGCTGGCGCTGGGTTACTCGACCCAGCGCGGTTACGGCCGCAATCACCCGTTCGCCGGGGAAATCCGCATCGGCGACGTCGAGGTCTGGATCGATCCCGAAGAGCTGGGCTTCCCGATCTGCCTGGGCAGCATCGAAGTGACCGAGTGCGAGATGGTCAACCAGTTCGTCGGTTCCGCCACGGAACTTGCGCAGTTCACCCGCGGTTACGGCCTGGCCTTCGGACATGCCGAGCGCAAGGCCATGGGCATGGCCCTGGTCGACCGCGCACTGCGGGCCAAGGAATACAACGAAGAGATCGTTTCGCCGGCGCAGCAGGAAGAATTCGTGCTGATGCACTGCGACAACGTCGAGGCGTCGGGTTTCGTCTCGCACCTCAAATTACCTCACTACGTGGACTTCCAGGCTGAGCTGGAACTGATCCGCAAACTGCGCAAGCCTGCCGAGGGAACCGCCAATGAATGACTTGAGCCAGGTGCCGGCCCGCGATGCCGCGTACAACTTCGCCTACCTCGATGAACAGACCAAACGCATGATCCGCCGCGCCTTGCTCAAGGCGGTGGCGATCCCCGGTTACCAGGTGCCGTTCGGTGGCCGCGAGATGCCGCTGCCCTACGGTTGGGGCACCGGTGGCATGCAGCTGACCGCGGCGATTCTCGGTGACGATGACGTGCTCAAGGTGATCGACCAGGGTGCGGACGACACCACCAACGCCGTGTCGATCCGCCGCTTCTTCGCCCGCACCGCCGGTGTCGCCACCACTGAAGCGACGCCGGAAGCGACCGTGATCCAGACCCGTCACCGCATCCCGGAAACCCCGTTGCACGCCGATCAGATCATGGTCTATCAGGTGCCGATTCCAGAGCCGCTGCGCTTTATCGAGCCCTCGGAAACCGAGACCCGGACCATGCACGCGCTCAACGATTACGGGGTGATGCACGTCAAGCTCTACGAGGACATCGCCACCTTCGGGCATATCGCTACCGCTTATGCGTATCCGGTGATGGTCGACGAGCGCTACGTGATGGACCCGTCGCCCATTCCGAAATTCGACAACCCGAAACTCGACATGAGCCCGGCGCTGATGCTGTTCGGCGCCGGCCGCGAGAAGCGCCTGTACGCGGTACCGCCGTACACCCGCGTCACCAGTCTCGACTTCGAGGATCACCCCTTCGAAGCGCAGAAGTGGGAAGAGAACTGCGCGATCTGCGGCAGCCATGACTCGTTCCTCGACGAGCTGATCATCGACGACGCGGGCACCCAGCGCTTCGTCTGTTCCGATACCTATTACTGCGCCCAGCGCGTCAGCCAGCAGGAGCAGGGCCAATGAACCAGGCGCTGAAAAAAGATCTGTCCGTGTCCACCGAGCCCTTGTTGCAAGTGAGTGACCTGTCGCTGCTGTACGGCCCGGAAAAGGGCTGCCAGGACGTCAGCTTCGACCTGTATCCCGGCGAAGTGCTGGGGATCGTCGGCGAATCCGGCTCGGGCAAGTCGACTCTGCTGTCGCTGCTCAGCGGCCGCTTGCCGCCACAGCGCGGACGCATCGGTTATCGCGACAGCAAAGACCGGTGGCTGGACCTGTACAGCGCCAGCGAAGCCGAACGCCGCACCTTGCTGCGCACCGAATGGGGGTTTGTCGAACAGAACCCGCGGGACGGTCTGCGCATGGGCGTGTCGGCCGGCGCCAACATCGGCGAGCGACTGATGGCCCAGGGTGTTCGCAACTATCAACAGCTGCGCGGGGCGGGCCTGGACTGGTTGAACCAGGTGGAGATCGACCCGCAGCGCATCGACGATCTGCCCCGGACCTTTTCCGGCGGCATGCAGCAGCGCCTGCAAATCGCCCGCAACCTGGTGTCGAGTCCGCGCCTGGTGTTCATGGACGAGCCGACCGGCGGCCTCGATGTGTCGGTGCAGGCGCGCCTGCTCGACCTGTTGCGCGGGCTGGTGCGTGAGCTGGACCTGGCGGTGGTGATCGTCACCCACGATCTGGCGGTGGCGCGGCTGCTGGCCGACCGCCTGATGGTGATGCGTCGCTCGCGGGTGGTGGAGACCGGTCTGACCGACCAGATCCTCGACGACCCGCAACACCCTTATTCGCAACTGCTGGTGTCTTCGGTGTTGCAGCCGTGAAGTCCCGTCCAACTGTGGAAACCGAGCGATGAATACCTTGATCGAGGTCCGTGACCTCTCGAAAACCTTCACCCTGCACCAGCAGAACGGCGTGGTCCTCAACGTGTTGCGCGCAGTGGATTTCAGTGTGGCGGGCGGCGAATGCCTCGTACTGCACGGCCAATCCGGCGCGGGCAAAAGCACCTTGCTGCGCACGCTGTACGGCAACTACCTGCCGGCCGGCGGCAGCATTCGCGTGCAGCATGACGGCCAGTGGCTGGAGCTGGTGGGCGCCGAGCCCCGAGACATCCTGCAGGTGCGCCAGCGTACCCTGGGTTATGTCAGCCAGTTCCTGCGGGTGATCCCGCGTGTCGCCTGCCTGGACGTGGTGATGGAGCCGGCGCTGGCCCGTGGTTGGTCGAAACAGCTGGCGCAGTCGCGCGCCGAACTGCTGCTCACCCGCCTGAACATTGCGCAACGCCTCTGGCAGCTGGCCCCCGGGACCTTTTCCGGTGGCGAGCAGCAGCGGGTCAACATCGCCCGCGGCTTCATGGTGGCGTGGCCAGTGATGTTGCTCGACGAACCGACGGCGTCGCTCGACGACAGCAACCGTCAGGTGGTGCTGGAACTGATGAACGAAGCCAAGCAAGCCGGTGCCGCGCTGATCGGCATCTTCCACGACCGCGTCGCCCGCGAGGCGGTTGCCGATCGCCATCTCGACATGAGCCAACTCGACATGACCGCCGCCGCTGCCAGCCAGAAGGAATATGCCGATGCCCGTTGAACAGATCCTCAGCAATGCCCAACTGGTCACCGCTGACCGCGTGTTCTACGGCACCGTGCTGCTGCGCGACGGCCTGGTCGCCGACGTTGCCGAAGGCCCGAGCCGCTTGCCCCAGGCCCAGGACCTCAATGGCGATTTCCTGCTGCCGGGCCTGGTTGAGCTGCACACCGATAACCTGGAAAAACACATGACCCCGCGTCCCGGCGTGGACTGGCCGTCGCGCCCGGCGGTGCTCAGCCACGACGCGCAGATCATCGCGGCGGGCATCACCACGGTGTTCGACGCGGTATCCATAGGCGACGTGAACCCCAAGGGCAATCGCATGCAGAAACTGCCGGCGATGCTCGAAGCGATCTCCAGCGCTTCCGACGCCGGCCTGACCCGCGCCGAGCACCGCCTGCACCTGCGCTGCGAGCTGTGCCACCCGGACACCCTGAGCGTGTTTCGCGATCTGGTGGAGCATCCGCTGGTGCAGCTGGTGTCGGTGATGGACCATTCGCCGGGTCAGCGCCAATTTGTGCTGGAGTCCAAGTACCGTGAGTACTACATGGGCAAGTACCACCTGACGACCACGCAGATGGACGAATTCATCACCCTGCAAATGGCCAACTCCCGCCAGTACAGCGACCGCTATCGGGCGGCGATCGTCGAGCATTGCCTGGCTCGCGGGCTGTCGGTGGCCAGCCACGACGACGCGACCCTGGCCCACGTCGAGGAGTCGGCGCGCTACGGCATGACCATCGCCGAGTTCCCGACCACGGTCGAAGCGGCGCGCGGTTGCAAGGAGCGCAACATGAAAGTGTTGATGGGCGCACCGAACATCGTGCGCGGTGGATCGCACTCGGGTAACGTGGCGGCCGCCGAGCTGGCGGCGCAGGGGCTGCTGGATATTCTGTCCAGCGATTACTATCCGGCCAGCCTGCTGCAAGCGGCGTTCGCCCTGGCGGCGCAGAGCGAGAGCATCGATCTGGCCCAGGCCATGCGCATGGTCAGCCTGGCCCCGGCCAGCGCTGCCGGGTTGAACGATCGCGGGCAGATCGCCCAGGGGTTGCGTGCCGATCTGGTGCAGGCGCGCAGTCAGGACGGTTTGCCGGTGGTCCAGCAAGTATGGCGACAAGCGAAGAGGGTGTTTTGATGTCAGGCAGGTTGATCTATCTCATCGGGCCTTCAGGTTCGGGCAAGGACAGCCTGCTGGATGCCGCACGAGCGCGACTGGCCGAACGTGGTTGCCGCATCGTGCGGCGGGTCATCACCCGTTCGGCGGAAGCGGTGGGCGAGGCGGCGCTGGGGGTGAGCATGCAGCAGTTCACCGAGATGCAGGCTCAGGGCGCGTTTGCCATGAGCTGGCAGGCCAATGGACTGGCCTACGGCATCCCGCGGGAGATTGACCATTGGCTGGCGGTGGGGGAGGACGTGCTGGTCAATGGATCGCGCGGGTATCTGCCCCAGGCCCGTCAGCGCTATCCGCAGGCGCGGGTGGTGCTGCTGACCGTCGATCAGGCGGTGTTGCGCCAGCGGCTGCTGGCGCGGGGACGGGAGTCGGAGGTCGAGATCGAACAGCGGCTGGCGCGTAACCAGCGTTTTGGCGAGCGTTTGCTGGCGGAGTATCCGGATGTGCTTCGGCTCGACAACTCCGGACCGCTGCAAGGCACCGTCGACGCCCTGCTGGCCTGCATCGACGAGCCGCCCCTGTGCGCCTGACGCTGCTGGGCACCGGCGATGCCCGACAGGTGCCGGTCTATGGTTGCGAATGTCAGGCCTGCGCTCGCGCGCGCATCAATGAACGCTGGCGACGACGACCCTGCTGCGCATTGATCGAATGCGGCGAGCAGCGCTGGCTGATCGACAGCGGCTTGCCCGACCTCACCGAACGCTTTGCGCCGCGCAGTTTCAATGGCATCTTGCAGACCCACTACCACGCCGATCACGCCCAGGGTTTGCTGCACCTGCGCTGGGGCCAGGGCCTGACCGTCCCCGTTCACGGCCCGGCGGACCCGGAGGGTCTGGCCGACCTCTACAAACACCCGGGCATCCTGGATTTCAGCCAGCCGTTCGAGCCCTTCGAAACCCGCACCTTCGGCACCCTGAACGTCACCCCGTTGCCGCTGCTGCACTCCAAACCGACCCTCGGTTACCTGCTGCAAGGCGAAGGACGCCGCATCGCCTACCTGACCGACACCGTCGGCCTGCCACCCGCCACCACCGCCTACCTGCAACGCCAACCTCTGGACCTACTGGTCCTCGACTGCTCAATCCCCCCCCAACCCCAGGCCCCCCGCAACCACAACGACCTCAACCTGGCCCTGCAATGCATCGAAGCGCTGCAACCGAAGGCGGCCGTGCTGACGCATGTGGGGCATACGCTGGATGCGTGGCTGATGGAGCATGGTGGGGAGCTGCCGGGGAATGTCAGTGTCGGGTTTGATGGGTGTGTGTTTTTGTAGGAGCTGCCGAAGGCTGCGATCTTTTGATCTTGATTCAACGCTACCTCAACACCCCCTGCACATACTCCACGAACGCCCGTGCCTTGGCGCTCGCCATCCTGCCCGTGGGGAACACCGCCCACAGGTCCATGATCGGCAGCGTCCAATCGGTCATCACGGCCCTGACCGAACCGTCGGCCAGTTCCGGGGCGAACATCCACTCTGAGGCCATGGTCAGGCCTTGGTGGGAGAGGACCGCTGCGCGCAGGCCTTCGGCGGCGTTGACACGGATGCGGCCGTTGATGATGACCGATTGCTCCTCACCGTCTTTGCTGAAGGACCAGTGCGCGCCGCCGCCAAGGTTGTAGACGATGGCCGGGTGTTTGTTCAGGTCGGCGGGGCAGGTGGGTTCGCCGTGCTTTTCGAAGTAGGCCGGTGTGCCCAGCACCACGCGCTGACATTCGGCGATTTTGCGCGCGGTGAGGCCGGAGTCGCTGAGCGCTCCCATGCGCAGGGCGATGTCGACGCCTTCCTCCACCAGGTTGACGTTGCGATCGTCGAGCATCAGGTCGATGTTCAGTTCCGGGTTCTGCTCCAGGAACGGCCCCAGGTGCGGGACGATGTGTAGCCGGCCGAAGGTCACGGCGGTGCAGATGCGCAGGTTGCCGGTCAGGCCGCTGGCCGATCCCCGCGCCGCGTTATCGGCCTCGTCGGCTTCCTCGATGGCCCGCTTGGCCCGTTCGAAAAACGCCAGGCCCGCTTCGGTGGGCGTGAGGCCACGGGTGGAGCGCAACAACAGGCGCACCGCCAGCCGCGATTCGAGCTGGGCGATGGTTTTCGACACGGCGGGCTGGCCGATGTTCAGGCGCCGGGCGGCGGCGGAAAAGGAGCCGGTTTCCACCACGTAGACGAAGGTTTCCATTGCGGCGAGGCGGTCCATCGTGGGTCCTTTTGCAAATGACATTGTGGGGACAGGGCAGTATTCAATCACACGCGGTAAAACAACCGAGCGTCGAGTTGCGGTTTTTTGTGCTTGAGTAAATATAACCCTAGGGTTACTTTTATTCGGGCCGGAGCAAGGAGGCTGATGGTGCAAAGCAGGCTACTGATCAAGGAATTGATGGAAGAAGGTTGGACGCTGGACCGGATCACTGGCAGTCATCACATCTTTATTCACCGTTATCGCCCACACACGATTCCCGTCCCTCATCCGAAAAAGGATCTGCCGATCGGGACAGTCAAGAGCATCAGGAGGCGAGCCGGGCTGTATTGCCCGCCAGCCAGTTACACAGGAGATCCATAATGCAATATCCAATCTGTATCGAATGGGGCGACGAATCCACCGCCATCGGTATCCAGATCCCCGATATTCCTGGCGCGGTCACCGCCGGGGATACCTTTGAAGAGGCCTATAACGCGGCGGTCGAGATTGCCCACATCATGCTGCAGGAGATTGCAGCGGACGGGACGGTGATTCCGATGCCGACATCCGCAGCCGATCATCGTGGCAATCCGGAGTTTGCCGACATGGGGTGGGGGATGCTGGAGCTGGATATCTCGCCCTATCTGGGCAAGACCGAGAAAGTCAACGTGACGCTGCCGGGGTATGTGATTCAGCGCATCGACCGGTATGTGCGCGAGCACAATGTCAAAAGCCGCTCGTCGTTCTTGGCGGATGCGGCAATGGAGAAGCTGGTTCGCAACTGAGTGGTGTCAGTTACACCGTCATCGCGGGCAAGCCCGCTCCCACAGGTAATCACTAACCCTGTGGGAGCGGGCTTGCCCGCGATGCATTTGGCGGTTTAAGCGGTCGCCAGCGAACGCTTTTCTGAAACACTCAAGAACCGCACCAACGCCACCAGCGGGAACGCACTACCCACCACCACGATCCACAACCAGCCGCCATGCTCATACACCGCGCTGGCCACCGAAGAGCCGAACGCGCCACCGATGAAGATGCTGGTCATGTACAGCGCATTCAGGCGGCTGCGGCTCTTGGCGTCGAGGGCATAGACCGCGCGCTGGCCGAGGACCATGTTCATCTGCACGCAGAAATCCAGTACCACGCCGGTCACCGCGAGACCAATGACGCTGTAGGCCGGATGAATGAAGGCGGGCAGAAAGCTCAGGCTGGCGAACAGCAGGGCCAGCAACGACGCGATGCGGGTGTGGCCGGCATCCGCCAGGCGCCCTGCGATGGGGGCGGCGACGGCACCAATGGCACCGACCAGGGCAAAGATCGCGATCTGCGATTGCGACAAGCCATGGTTGCGCGCCAGCTCCAGCGGCACGACGGTCCAGAACAGGCTGAAGGTGGCGAACATGCAGCCCTGGTAGAACGCCCGCTGACGCAGTACCGGTTGCTTGCGCAGCAGGGTCCAGAGCGAGCCGAGCAATTGGCCATAGGACGCACTGTGATCAGGCTGGCGCTTGGGAATGGTCACCGCCACCACGATGCTGATTGCCACCATCAACAGCGCCGCGACGATAAACATCGCACGCCAGCCGAAGTGGTCGGCGATCACGCTGGACACCGGCCGCGCCAGCAGAATGCCCAGCAGCAGCCCGCCCATGATCCCGCCGACCACCCGGCCACGGGACTCTTCCGGCGCCAGATGCGCGGCCAGCGGAATCAGGATCTGCACCGACACCGAGCTGAAGCCCACCAGCAGCGAAACCAGCAGGAACACATTCGGCTGATCGGTGAACGCCGCACCCAGCAGGCTGGCGATCGCCACCAGGTTGGTGATGATCATCAGGCGGCGGTTTTCCAGCAGGTCGCCCAGCGGCACCAGGAAGAACAGGCCCAGGGCATAGCCGATCTGGGTCAGCGAAACGATGAAACTGGCCAGGCTGTCGCTCAGGCCGAGGTCCGGCGCGATCAGGCCGATGATCGGCTGCGCGTAATAGAGATTGCCCACGATCGCACCGCAGCAGAAGGCGAACAGCAGCACCATGGCTCGGGTCATTGTCACGGTGCCGTGGGGCACCTGGGTCGCTGGATTCATAACGTGTCTCGCTAGGCTTGAGAGAATGCGTGCAGGCTAATGGCCCGACCGGTGCGGCAGAAGAGGGATTGGAGTGATAGCAGTCATTCCGTTGCGGAATGAGTGACGATTTGCCGGTGGGCGTCGCGTCGAAAGTTATGGGGCCGATGATACATTCACTTACATCTTGTTCGATAGCGTGCTTATGTTCTCTTTCCGGTTTCATTGCAGAGGACACGTCCATGAAGGCGATGCTTCGTCACCTTCGTGACCCAAAGTGCCGACGGTACGCTCACCGCGCAATCGATCTCGGCGGGCAAGGACGGTGTGACGCCACCGATGTAACACGCGCGAGACGACCGACCATCCGAAGAAAAGCCCGGATCTGCCCGACGACTAGAATCAACCGGGGGGATCACTTCAACGCGTCCTTACAAGCGGGAGTATCACGATGAAAATCGTATCTTCGCTGGCGTTGGTGGTAGCGGTTGGGACGATCTCCGGATGCTCTACGGTGCCTGATCGCCAGGTCACCAACGTTCCCCTGAACGCTACGCCAATCAATGCCGGGAAAATCGCCCGGCCCATCATGATGTCCGAAGGAAACTCAACGGTGTTCTGGTTTGCGCTCAGTGGCGAAAGCATGGGCAGTGCGTTACCGGGTCGTTTGATGGCCTACATCTATCCGGGCAGCTGCTCGAGCCTGGGTGCCAAGCCGGTCTATGACATGAACGAGGGGCCGAATGCGCGGTTCTATTCGCAATCCTCGTATCAGTATTTCTGGAAGAGCGCACCGGTCGCCTACGACACCCTTCGCGCGGGTGGCTATGCGCTGGTGGTGAAGGAAAGCCCGGCGGATGGGCATCAGGCCATCTTCTGCGGAAACCTGACCTGACACGGTGGACCCGGTCCAATGCAGGAGCTGCCGCAGGGGCAATGGGTACCGACAAAAAAGGCGACCTCATGAGGTCGCCTTTTCCATTACCGCTCAGGTCTTACTGCGTATAGATCTGATCGAAAACCCCACCATCATTGAAGTGAGTCTTCTGCACGGTGCGCCAGTCACCGAAGGTCTTCTCCACCGACAGGAAGTCAACTTTCGGGAAGCGGTCGGTGTACTTGGCCAGCACCGCTGGGTCCCGCGGACGCAGGTAGTTGGCGGCGGCGATTTCCTGGCCTTCCGGCGACCACAGGTACTTCAGGTATTCCTCGGCGGCGGCGCGGGTGCCTTTCTTGTCGACCGATTTGTCGACCACCGACACCGGCGGCTCGGCTTCGGCGGAGACGCTTGGGTAGATCACTTCGAACTGGTCGCGACCGAACTCGCGGGCAATCATTTCCGCTTCGTTTTCGAAGGTCACCAGTACGTCGCCGATCTGGTTGGTCATGAACGTGGTGGTAGCGGCGCGGCCACCGGTATCGAGCACCGGTGCCTGCTTGAACAGTTTGCCGACGAATGCCTTGGCCTTGTTCTCGTCTCCGCCGTTTTTCAGCACGTAGCCCCAGGCGGACAGGTAGGTGTAGCGGCCGTTACCGGAGGTTTTCGGGTTTGGCACGACCACTTGCACGCCGTCCTTGAGCAGGTCCGGCCAGTCTTTCAAGGCTTTCGGGTTGCCCTTGCGGACGATGAACACGGTGGCCGAAGTGAATGGCGCGCTGTTGTTTGGCAGGCGGGTGACCCAGTTGTCCGGGACCAGTTTGCCGTTGTCGGCCAGGGCGTTGATGTCGGTGGCCATGTTCATGGTGATCACATCGGCGGGCAGGCCGTCGATGACCGAGCGCGCCTGTTTGCTGGAGCCGCCGAAGGACATCTGCAGGGTGATGTTCTCGTTGTGCTCGGCCTGCCAGTGTTTCTGGAACGCAGTGTTGTAGTCCTTGTAGAAATCGCGCATCACGTCGTAGGAAACGTTGAGCAGGGTCGGTGCGGCCTGAGCCATGCTGGACAGAGCCAGGCCAGCGGCCAGGAGTGAGGCGCCAAAGATTTTTTTCACTGCGAATTCCTTATCTATGGGTAGAAGCTGCCGAAGGCTGCGATCTTTTGATCTTGCGCTTTGAAAGCGAAAAGATCGCAGCCTTCGGCAGCTCCCACAAGGGGATTTTGGAGGATCAAGGCTCGCGACTATAGCGGGGCTTTTATAGTCCCTTAAAGATTAAAAAGAACTTTGCTTATTCCAATTTCTTGAACAATGCATTGCCACAACGCGAGCAGAACGCGGCGTCGTGTTCGTGGCTGTTTTTGCGGCACACCGGGCAGTCATGTTGAAGTTGCTCGCCGCGCAGGGCGTTGGCCAGTTCGGCGGTGAAAATCCCGGTGGGCACGGCGATGATCGAGTAACCGGTGATCATCACCAGCGAGGAAATCACCTGGCCCAGCGGAGTCTTCGGCACGATGTCGCCAAAGCCCACGGTGGTCAGGGTCACGATCGCCCAATAGATGCCCTTGGGGATGCTGGTGAAGCCATGTTCCGGGCCTTCGATCACGTACATCAGGGTGCCGAATACCGTCACCAGGGTGCAGACGCTGACCAGGAACACCACGATTTTCTGCTTGCTGCCGCGTAGGGCCGACATCAAATAGTTGGCTTGTTTCAGATACGGGCTGAGCTTGAGCACGCGGAAAATCCGCAGCATCCGGATGATCCGGATAATCAGCAGGTACTGGGCATCGGAATAGTAGAGGGCAATGATGCCGGGCACGATGGCCAGCAAATCCACCAGCCCGTAAAAGCTGAAGGCATAACGCAGGGGCTTGGGTGAGCAATACAGGCGCAGGATGTACTCGCCGAGGAAGATCACCGTGAAGCCCCACTCGATGTACGCCAGCACATCGGCGTAATTGCGGTGAACGGTGTCGATGCTGTCGAGCATCACGATCACAAGGCTGGCGAGGATGATCAACAGCAAGATGCCGTCGAAGCGCCTGCCAGCCTTGGTGTCGGTCTGGAAAATCATGACGTAAAGCTGTTCACGCCAGTTTTTGCTGCTGTCCATGGATAACGCCTGAAACGAAGATCAGCGCAGCCTAGGTTGATTGTCCCCGTGAGCGCAAGGCGCGTTATCGATAGCGGTTTTGCCGAGCATCTGAATGCCGGCGCGGATCAGCCAGCAGGCGAGGATGAACGGCGCGGTGAGGGTGGCGAGACCCAAGGCGGCGAACAGTGGCGTCAGCAGCAGCGCCAGGACGATGCCGAGCAGCGGCAACCACGGATGCTCGCGTTGCGCACTGAAGGCGAGGGCGGCCAATACGGCGTTGTAACCGCCCAGACCCAGCAGGGCCGTGCCGGTTTCGTGATGCAGCAGGCTGGAACCCAGGCCGATGGCAGAAGCCAGCAGCGCCCAGCAGAAGGCGCGGCGATCGGCGATCAGCAAACCGGCGGCAATCATCGCCCCGGCCAGCGGATGGTCGAGGAACATCACCTGGCCGAATCCTTTGAGCAGCGCGGCAAACAGGTTTGCGGTGTCCAGTTCAATCGGGGCGGTGGCAGCCGAAGGCTCGGCAAAGCACAGCAGCAACCAGCTCAGGCCCACGAACGGCGCGGTGTAGGCGGGTACGCATTGATTGACCCGGGCGCGCTTGAGCCACTGCTCTGTGATGATCGCACTCAGGCCGCCGGCCGCCAGAATCAGCGGCGGCATCATGGCCGACCAGGGGAAATACAGGCTCAGCAACAGGCCGAGCAGCACGCCGTTGTAGCTGAACAATCCAGCCTGGCGATCAGCCTTTGCATAGTTGCGCCGTTGTGCGGTGAGCAAGCCGGCGAGACCTCCGAGCAGTGCACCGCCGAGTAGCGCGGGCGCAGTGAACAGGATGGCCGACAGACACAGCAGGCCGCAGAGCGGATGGCGCTGGAGGAATATTTGACTGAAGCCGTTGAGCAAAGCCTCGGCCCAGTCAGGGCAGTGGGTGTTGAAATGGTTGGCAGGCATGGCAGTTCTAAAAGTCAGTTAAACCGTGTCGCCTGCTTCGCGAGCAAGCCCGCTCCCACACTGAATCTGCGTTCAGTCTTGGTTCTGTGAGCGACACAAAACCAATGTGGGAGCGGGCTTGCTGGCGAAGAGGCCGGTATGGGCGTTCTAGATCAACGTCTCGATACGCAGAGAGTTAGTCGACCCCGGCTGCCCAAAGGGCACACCCGCCGTGATCAATAGCGTGTCGCCACGCTCGGCCATGCCTTGGGCCTGGGCAATTTCCAGTGCCGTCGAACACACCTCATCTACCTGGCGCAGGCGATCGTTGACCACCGAATGCACACCCCACGCCACGGTCAGGCGGCGAGCGGTCGAAAGATTCGGCGTCAGGTTGAGGATCGGCACCGTCGGCCGTTCCCGCGCGGCGCGCAAACTCGACGTGCCCGATTCGCTGTAATTGACCAGCACCGCCACTGGCAGCACGTTGCTGATGCGGCGGATCGCGCAGCTGATCGCGTCGGACACAGTGGCTTCGGCTTTTGGACGGCTGACGTCGAGCTGGGCCTGGTAATCCGGGCCGTTTTCCACCTGGCGGATGATCTTGCTCATCATCTGCACGGCTTCCAGCGGGTATTCACCGGACGCGGTTTCCGCCGACAGCATCACCGCGTCGGCGCCTTCGGCCACGGCGTTGGCCACGTCAGTGACTTCGGCGCGGGTCGGCGCCGGAGAGAAGCGCATCGATTCGAGCATCTGCGTGGCCACCACCACCGGTTTGCCCAGCTGGCGGCAGGTGCCGATGATGTTCTTCTGGATCTGCGGCACGCTTTCGGCCGGCACTTCCACGCCCAGATCGCCACGGGCAACCATGATCGCGTCGCTCAGTTCGGCGATTTCCCGCAGTTGGGTCACCGCCGACGGTTTCTCGATCTTGGCCATCAGAAACGCCCGGTCGCCGATCAGCGCGCGGGCCTCGCGGATATCTTCCGGACGCTGCACGAACGACAGCGCCACCCAGTCCACACCCAGTTCCAGGCCGAAACTCAGGTCGCGGCGGTCCTTGGCGGTCAGCGGGCTCAAGTCGAGCACCGCTTGCGGCACATTCACGCCCTTGCGGTCCGACAGTTCACCGCCGTTGAGCACCGTGGTGTCGATGGCGTCGTCGTACTTGCTGACCACCCGCAGACGCAGCTTGCCGTCGTCCAGCAGCAGGTCCATGCCCGGCTCCAGGGCGGCGATGATTTCCGGGTGCGGCAGGTTGACCCGGCGCTCATCGCCCGGCGTGGTGTCGAGGTCCAGGCGCAGGGCCTGGCCGCGCACCAGTTGCACTTTGCCTTCGGCGAACTTGCCGACCCGCAGTTTCGGGCCTTGCAGGTCCATCAGGATGCCCAGCGGATAGTTCAGCTGGCGCTCGACTTCACGAATCCACTGGTAGCGCTTGGCGTGGTCGGCGTGATCGCCGTGGCTGAAGTTCAGGCGAAAGATGTTGACCCCGGCCTGCACCAGCTCACGGATATCGTCGATGCCGTCGATGGCCGGCCCCAGGGTGGCGAGGATTTTTACCTTCTTGTCAGGCGTCATGTTGGGTGCTCTCGAGAATCAGGATGGCACGGAAGTCGTTGACGTTGGTGCGGGTCGGCTCGGTGACGATCAGCGCGTCCAGCGCCTGGAAGTAGCCGTAGCCATTGTTGTTGTCCAACTCGTCGCTGGCGCTCAGGCCCAGGGCGGCGGCGCGGGCGTAGCTGTCCGGGGTCATGATGGCGCCGGCGTTGTCTTCGGAACCGTCGATGCCATCGGTGTCACCGGCCAGCGCGTAGACGCCGGGCAGGCCCTTGAGGCTGTCGGTCAGGCTCAGCAGAAACTCCGCGTTGCGCCCGCCACGGCCGTTGCCGCGCACGGTCACGGTGGTTTCGCCACCGGAAAGGATCACGCACGGCGCCGCCAGTGGCTGACCGTGCTGCACCACCTGACGGGCGATGCCGGCGTGGACTTTCGCCACCTCGCGGGATTCGCCTTCCAGATCGCCGAGGATCAGTGGGCTGAACCCGGCCTGGCGGCATTTCACCGCGGCCGCTTCCAGCGACTGCTGCGGGCGGGCGATCAACTGGAAGTGACTGCGGGCCAGGCTCGGATCGCCGGGTTTGACGGTTTCCGATTCCGGGCTCTGCAGCCAGGTGCGTACGGAGGCCGGCACTTCGATGTTGTAGCGCTTGAGGATCGCCAGCGCCTCGGCCGAGGTGCTCGGGTCGGCCACGGTGGGACCGGAGGCGATGACCGTGGCGAGGTCGCCCGGCACATCGGAAATCGCGTAGGTATAAACAGTGGCAGGCCAGCAGGCCTTGCCCAGGCGTCCGCCCTTGATCGCCGAGAGGTGCTTGCGCACGCAGTTCATCTCGCCGATGGTGGCGCCGGATTTGAGCAGGGCTTTGTTGATCGACTGCTTGTCGGCCAGGGTGATGCCGGCCGCCGGAAGCGCCAGCAATGCCGAACCGCCACCGGACAGCAGGAAGATCACGCGGTCGCTTTCGCTCAGGCCGCTGACCAGCTCGAACACACGCTTGGCAACGGTCTGGCCTGCGGCGTCGGGCACTGGGTGCGCGGCCTCGACCACTTCGATTTTTTCGCAGGGCGCGCCGTGACCGTAACGGGTCACCACCAGACCGGACACTTCACCCTGCCAGCAGCGCTCGACCACCTGGGCCATGGCGGCCGCGGCCTTGCCGGCGCCGATGACGATCACTCGACCGGTGCGGTCGGCAGGCAGATGGGCTTCGAGGACTTGCTGCGGATGGGCCGCGTCGATGGCTGTGGCGAACAGCTCGCGCAGGAATTGTTGCGGATCGACCGACATGGCGGGCTCCCGGGATTCTTGTTATTGGGGGAACGCCGCCTGCGACAGCTCTTCAGGATTCACCCTGTTAGAAAGGATGACCCCGATTCTGTAGGAGCTGCCGCAGGCTGCGATCTTTTAGCGGACAACACGGTGTACGGATGGAGTTCAGGCAAGATCAAAATCAAAAGATCGCAGCCTTCGGCAGCTCCTACCCGCGAATCGAGAAGTTCGCCATGTGTTCCAGGCCCTTGATCAGCGCCGAGTGGTCCCAGTTGCTGCCACCGATGGCCGCGCAGGTGCTGAACACTTGCTGGGCGTTGGCGGTGTTGGGCAGGTTGATGTTCAGTTCCTTGGCGCCTTGCAGGGCCAGGTTCAGGTCCTTCTGGTGCAGGCTGATGCGGAAGCCTGGATCGAAGGTGCCCTTGATCATGCGCTCGCCGTGTACTTCAAGGATCTTCGACGAAGCGAAACCGCCCATCAGTGCTTCACGCACCTTGGCCGGATCAGCACCGTTTTTCGAAGCGAACAGCAGGGCTTCGGCCACGGCCTGGATGTTCAGCGCCACAATGATCTGGTTGGCCACTTTCGCGGTCTGACCGTCGCCGTTGCCACCGACCAGGGTGATGTTCTTGCCCATGGCCTGGAACAGCGGCAGGGCGCGTTCGAAGGCATCGGCATCGCCGCCGACCATGATGCTCAGGGTCGCGGCCTTGGCACCAACTTCGCCGCCGGACACTGGCGCGTCGAGGTACTGGGCGCCTTTTTCATTGATTTTCGCGGCGAATGCTTTGGTCGCGGTGGGCGAGATCGAGCTCATGTCGATCACCACTTTGCCTTTGCCGATACCGGCGGCAACGCCGTCGGCGCGGAACAGAACGTCATCGACCTGCGGGGTATCCGGGACCATGACGATGATGAATTCGGCTTCCTGCGCCACTTCTTTCGGGTTCGCCAGGGCGACGGCGCCAGCGGCGACCAGATCGGCAGGGGCCGCGTCGTGATGGGCGGACAGGAACAGGCTGTGACCGGCTTTCTGCAGGTTCGCCGCCATTGGGTGGCCCATGATGCCGGTGCCGATGAATCCGATTTTAGCCATGAGAAAATCCTCTTGTTTTTATTGCTCTGTTCGCAAAATTCTTGGGGTGTCAGCGAGGATGCCTTCGCGGGCAAGCCTCGCTCCTACAGACAACCCGGCCCCTGTGGGAGCGAGGCTTGCCCGCGAAAAACGATCACGCGGTGCCTGATCAGATCGCGTTATGGGTCTTCAGCCAGCCCAGACCCGCTTCGGTGGTGGTCAGTGGCTTGTATTCGCAGCCGACCCAACCCTGATAACCGATGCGATCCAAGTGTTCGAACAGGAAGCGGTAGTTGATTTCACCGGTGCCCGGTTCGTTGCGCCCAGGGTTGTCGGCCAACTGGATATGGTTGATCTCGCCCAGGTGCGCAGCCATGGTGCGGGCCAGGTCGCCCTCCATGATTTGCATGTGATAGATGTCGTATTGCAGGAACAGGTTGGCGCTGCCGACCTGCTCGCGAATCGACAGGGCTTGCGCCGTGTTGTTCAGGTAGAAGCCCGGGATGTCGCGGGTGTTGATCGCTTCCATCACCAGCTTGATGCCCGCCGCCTGCAGCTTGTCGGCCGCGTACTTGAGGTTGGCGACGAAAGTTTTTTCCACGGTGGCATCGTCCACGCCCTGTGGACGGATACCGGCCAGGCAGTTGACCTGGGTGTTGCCCAGCACTTGCGCGTAGGCGATCGCCAGATCGACACCGGCGCGGAACTCTTCGACACGGTCCGGCAGGCAGGCAATGCCGCGCTCGCCCTTGGCCCAGTCACCGGCCGGCAGGTTGAACAGCACTTGGGTCAGACCGTTGGCATCGAGCTTGGCCTTGATTTCGGCCGAGCTGAAGTCGTAGGGGAACAGGTATTCGACACCACTGAAGCCGGCCTTGGCGGCCGCTTCGAAACGGGCGAGGAAATCCTGCTCGGTGAACAGCATGGACAGGTTGGCTGCGAAACGCGGCATGGTGGTCTCCTGTTGCGAATTAGTGATGATGGCTCTGTGTAGGAGCTGCCGAAGGCTGCGATCTTTTGATCTTGATCTTCAAAAACAAAGATCAAAAGATCGCAGCCTTCGTCAGCTCCTACAGGGTCAAACCCGAACCATCAATCTTGGCAGATCAATCAAGCAACGAAATCGCAGTCGGTGCGTCGTTGCCGACCAGCGCCAGGTCTTCGAATTCGTTGACGGCGTTGATCTCGGTGCCCATGGAAATGTTGGTCACGCGCTCCAGAATAACCTCGACGATCACCGGAACCTTGAACTCTTCGATCATCTGCTCGGCCTTGCGCAGGGCAGGGGCGATTTCAGAGGGCTCGAACACGCGCAGTGCCTTGCAGCCCAGGCCTTCGGCGACCGCAATGTGGTCAACGCCATAACCGTTGAGTTCCGGCGCGTTCAGGTTATCGAAGGACAGTTGTACGCAGTAATCCATTTCAAAACCGCGCTGCGCCTGACGGATCAGACCCAGGTACGAGTTGTTCACCACCACGTGGATGTACGGCAGCTTGAACTGCGCGCCCACTGCCAGCTCTTCGATCATGAACTGGAAGTCATAGTCGCCCGACAGTGCGACGACCTTGCGGCTCGGATCGGCCTTGACCACGCCCAGCGCTGCCGGAATGGTCCAGCCCAGTGGGCCTGCCTGACCGCAGTTGATCCAGTGACGCGGCTTGTAGACGTGCAGGAACTGCGCGCCGGCAATCTGCGACAGACCGATGGTGCTGACGTAGCAGGTGTCCTTGCCGAACACCTGGTTCATCTCTTCATAAACGCGCTGCGGCTTGACCGGCACGTTGTCGAAGTGAGTCTTGCGCTGCAGGCTGGACTTGCGCTGCTGGCAATCCTGCAGCCAGGCGCTGCGGTTCTTCAGCTTGCCGGCGGCTTGCCATTCGCGGGCGACTTCGATGAACACGGTCAGCGCGGCAGCGGCGTCGGAAACGATGCCCAGGTCCGGGGTGAACACGCGGCCGATCTGGGTCGGTTCGATGTCGACGTGAATGAACTTGCGGCCTTCGGTGTAGACATCGACCGAACCGGTGTGACGGTTGGCCCAACGGTTACCAATGCCCAGCACGACGTCGGATTTGAGCATCGTGGCGTTGCCGTAACGGTGCGAAGTCTGCAGACCGACCATGCCGACCATTTGCGGGTGATCGTCTGGAATGGTGCCCCAGCCCATCAGGGTCGGGATCACTGGAATACCGGTCAGCTCGGCGAACTCGACCAGCAGTTCGCTGGCATCGGCATTGATGATGCCGCCACCGGCCACCAGCAATGGACGTTCGGCCTGATCGAGCATCGCCAGGGCCTTTTCCACCTGAACGCGGGTCGCGCTCGGCTTGGCCAGTGGCAGCGGCTGGTAGGCGTCGATATCGAATTCGATTTCCGCCATCTGTACGTCGAACGGCAGGTCGATCAGCACCGGGCCCGGACGGCCGGAGCGCATTTCATGGAAAGCTTTCTGGAACGCGTAAGGCACCTGGCCCGGCTCCAGAACAGTGGTCGCCCACTTGGTGACTGGCTTGACGATGCTGGTGATGTCGACAGCCTGGAAATCTTCCTTGTGCAGACGGGCGCGGGGTGCCTGGCCGGTAATGCAAAGGATAGGGATCGAGTCGGCCGAGGCGCTGTAGAGCCCGGTGACCATGTCGGTGCCGGCAGGGCCGGAGGTGCCGATGCACACGCCGATGTTGCCGGCCTTGGTGCGGGTGTAGCCCTCGGCCATGTGCGACGCGCCTTCAACGTGGCGAGCGAGGACGTGATCGATGCCGCCGACCTTCTGCAGGGCGGAGTACAGCGGGTTGATGGCGGCACCAGGGATGCCAAAAGCGGTATCAACCCCTTCACGGCGCATCACCAGAACGGCGGCTTCGATTGCTCTCATTTTGCTCATGGTTTTGTGCCTCTTTACGTTTTGTAATTGTATACAAGTGGCTTTGCGCCGAGTGTATTCACGGCAAGCGGCGCAGGTCAATTTATTTTCTCAAGCAACCGTTTCATTCGTCGGAAGCCCTTTCTACTGTGGCTTTTCGTCGCATGTGGCGGGTTTCGAGAATTATTGTATACAAAAAAATAATTCATTGTGTTCTATTTGTTGCATCGGACTGCGGCATAAACGCACGCCGTTTGCTGCAGCCAACGACTTTCCGAAAAACAAAATGAGGACGGCACCATGAGCGCTTTAACCTTGAAAGTCGCAGTCAAACTGGTCGACGAGGCCATCAACGCGGGACGGGCGATATCCGCCGCACCCCTGACCATCGCGGTACTGGACGCCGGCGGGCATCTGGTCACCCTGCAACGCGAAGACGGCGCCAGCCTGCTGCGCCCGCAAGTCGCCATCGGCAAAGCCTGGGGCGCCATCGCCCTGGGCAAGGGCTCCCGCCTGCTGGCCTTGGACGCCCAACAACGCCCAGCCTTCATCGCCGCCCTGAACACCCTGGGCCAAGGCAGCGTCGTCCCGGCCCCGGGCGGCGTACTGATCCGCGATCAGGCCGGGATTGTGCTCGGGGCGGTGGGGATCAGCGGGGATCTTTCGGATGTGGATGAACAGTGCGCGATCAATGCGATCGAGGCGTTGGGGTTGAGGGCGGATGCTGGGGTGGTGGCTTGATTTGAATTGTAGCGTCTGATCTGACGTCATCGCGGGCAAGCCCGCTCCCACAAGGTTCATGGGTATACATCTGATTTGTGTACACCATCAACCACTGTGGGAGCGGGCTTGCCCGCGATTGCTATCTACCAGACACATCCAGCTAAAGGTCTGAATGACCTTCAAGCATTTCCAGAACTGGCCTTCTCTGACTTTCATCATGAGGGGCAATGGAATGCCTGATCTACCTGCTTCACATCGCTTGCGAATGGGCCGCTATGCCGAACCCCATCGAATCTACTTGTTGACCACCAATACGATTGGTCGTGAGCCTGTTTTTGAAAATTTCAAATTGGGCAGATTGGTCGTGCATCAATTTCGTCAGGCTCAAAATTCGGGGTGGGCGAAATCGCTGGCCTGGGTCGTTATGCCGGACCACTTTCATTGGCTAATCGAGCTGGAGAATTGCTCGCTCAGCACTTTGATGCGAACAACCAAATCATTGATTACCCGAGAGGTGAATCTTGCCAGCAATCGAGTCGGGCCGCTTTGGCAGCAGGGGTATCACGACCGGGCATTGAGGCGAGAAGAGGATCTGGTGAAGATGGCGCGGTATGTTGTTGCCAATCCCTTGCGGGCAGGACTGGTCAAGCGTCTTGGCGACTATCCACTGTGGGATGCGGTCTGGCTTTAACAGCCGAAATTGAGTTGCCCCCATCGCGGGCAAGCCCGCTCCCACAGAGATTGATGGTGGGTGTGAATCCCGTGAACACCCTCGATCTTTGTGGGAGCGGGCTTGCCCGCGATGGGGTCAATGAGGCCTTCAGTCCGGCTCACACCCCTTCAATACCAACCGCGTAATCGTCTGCGCCGCCGCCTCATAATCCGCCTCATCCAGCCTTTCCTTGCCGGTGATGGCCGTGATCTGCCAGTCGAAGTCGGCGTAGGTCTGGGTCGCGGCCCAGATGCTGAACATCAGGTGGTTGGGGTCGATGGGGGCGATCTGGCCGCGGTCGATCCAGGTCTGGATGCAGTCGATGTTGTGCTTGGCCTGGCTGTTGAGCTGTTCGACCAGGTCGGTGCTCAGGTGCGGTGCGCCGTGCATGATTTCGCTGGCGAACACTTTGGATGCAAACGGCAGGTCGCGGGAGATGCGGATTTTCGAGCGGATGTAGCCGCTCAGCACTTCGCTGGGCACCCCGTCAGGATTGAACGGCGTCGAGGCCTGCAGAATCGGCTCGATGATGCTTTCCAGGACCTCGCGGTAGAGGTTTTCCTTGGATTTGAAGTAGTAGTAGACGTTCGGCTTGGGCAATCCCGCCTTGGCTGCGATGTCGCTGGTTTTGGTCGCAGCGAAGCCCTTGTCGGCGAATTCTTCACTGGCGGCACGCAGGATCAGTTGTTTGTTGCGCTCGCGGATAGTGCTCATAAACCAGGTGGTTCCTTGCCTGTACTGGCGGTGGCGCATGGTAGCACCGGCCTTCGGCGGCGCTCAACAATGCTCCGTGCGGCGTGCGGGCGCGCTATGCTGCACGGCATTCATTAAAGAAGGAAACACGATTCATGGCAGGAAGCAGTTTGCTGGTGCTGATCGACGACATCGCGGCCGTGCTCGACGACGTCGCCTTGATGACCAAGATGGCCGCCAAGAAGACCGCTGGCGTCTTGGGCGATGATCTGGCGCTCAATGCCCAGCAGGTCAGCGGTGTGCGCGCCGAGCGGGAAATACCCGTGGTCTGGGCGGTGGCCAAGGGTTCGTTCATCAACAAGCTGATCCTGGTGCCGTCGGCATTGGCTATCAGCGCTTTCATTGCGTGGCTGGTGACCCCGTTGTTAATGGTCGGCGGTGCTTATTTGTGCTTCGAAGGATTCGAGAAGCTCGCGCATAAATTCCTGCACAGCAAGGCCGAGGATCAGGCCGAACACACCGAACTGGTCGAAGCCCTGGCGGACCCGGCGGTGGATCTGGTGGCGTTCGAAAAGGACAAGATCAAGGGCGCGATTCGCACCGACTTCATTCTCTCGGCGGAAATCATCGCCATCACCTTGGGCACGGTGGCCGGCGCATCGCTGACCCAGCAAGTGATCGTGCTGTCCGGCATCGCCATCGTCATGACCATCGGCGTGTATGGTTTGGTCGCGGGTATCGTCAAGCTCGATGACCTGGGGCTGTGGCTGACGCAGAAGCCCGGGCAGATGGCCAAGAGTATCGGCAACGGGATTTTGCGGGCGGCGCCGTACATGATGAAAAGCCTGTCGGTGATCGGCACGGCGGCGATGTTCCTGGTGGGCGGCGGGATCCTGACCCATGGCGTGCCGGTGGTGCATCACTGGATCGAGAGCGTCAGCGCGGGGGCGGGCGGTGCCGGGTTTATCGTGCCGACGCTGCTGAATGCGGTGGCCGGGATTGTGGCGGGGGCGGTGGTGCTGGTGGCGGTGACGGTTGTCGGCAAGATCTGGCAATCGATTAAACGCTGAGTCCTGTAGGAGCGAGGCTTGCCCGCGAAGAGGTCATGACAGTCGATATCTCTGTTGGCTTTTATACCGTCTTCGCGGGCAAGCCTCGCTCCTACAAAAAATAAAAGGCCATTCAATCTGCATTGAATGGCCTTTTTATGCCTGTCGAACTTACTCGGCAATCTGCAACTTGCGCGACTCCGTGTACACGTACCGCACCTTCTCATACTCGAACGGCGAGTTCAGCTGGCCATAACGGAAGCTGGTCTGATAACGCTTGTCGATGCCGCGCAGCACCCACACTTCCGGATGGTTGGAGCTGACTTCGGCGACGTTCAGGAAGTTGATCGCGTTCTCGGCGCTGAAATCCACCACCAGGCCGCCGGTGTCACGCAGGTTCGACGGCCCCAGGATCGGCAACACGAAGTAGGCGCCGGCGGGCACACCATAGAAACCCAGAGTCTGGCCGAAGTCCTCGTTCTGGCGCGGCAGACCCATGGCGGTGGCCGGGTCCCACAGGCCGGCGATGCCGATGGTGGTGTTGAGCAGCAGGCGTCCGGTGATTTCCATCGAGCGCTGACCCTTGAACTGCAACAGGCTGTTGAGCAGGTTCGGCACATCGCCCAGGTTGTTGAAGAAGTTGCTGACGCCGGTGCGCACGAAGCCAGGGGTGACGTAGCGGTAGCCGTTGACCACCGGCAGGAACACCCATTGGTCGAAACGGTAGTTGAAGTGGTAAACGCGGCGGTTCCACTCCTCCAGCGGGTCGTAGACATTCAGCGCACTGAGCGTCGAGCGCTCGAACTCGCGTTGATCCAGGCCCGGATTGAACTTGAGTTTGCTCAACGGCTCCTTGAAGCCATCGCTGTCGACGACCACCGGGGCATTGGCTTTGCTGTTGTCGGCATTGGCAGCGGTTGCGCAGACTAACGCGGCGATAAGCAGGAGGTATTTAGCCACGGAAGAACTCCAGCATGGCGTCGCTGTTGACGCGGTAGTTAAGGTTGCCGCAGTGGCCGCCCAGCGGGTAAACGGTCAGGCGATCGCCGAAGGTCCGGCGCAGGAAACCGAGGTCGCCAGGGCCGAGGATCACGTCGTCGGCGTTGTGCATGACGGCAATTTTCGGGCTCTTGCGCAGGTAATCTTCCAGCGCATACATGCTGACCTGGTCGATCAGTTGCAGCAGGCTGCCGCCGTCGGTGCGGGCACGCCACATCGGGATCACCTGTTCGGTAATGTAGCAGTCGAAGTCGCACTGCAGCGCGCGCTTGAGGTAAGGGGTCAGGCTGGTGCCTTCAGTGATCTTGGTTTTCGGTGGCGTGATCAGGCCGCGACGGTTGATCAGGTCCGAGGTGAAGGCGATGTCGGCGGCGGAGAAGCGGAACGAGGTGCCGATCAGCATCGCCATCTGTTCGTTGGTCAGGTGCTCTTTGGACTGCTGGAAGTCGTAGAGCAGGGCGTCGTTGAGATCGATGTAGCCCTTCTGCTGGAAGTAGCGGGTCAGCTTGTTCAGCACCAGTTCATAGAACGTGGTGGTGTTGGTGATGCCCTTCACCTCGGTCTGCACCAGCTTGTCGAGGTTGGTGATCGAGGTATAGAGATTGACCGGCGGGTTGAGCAGTAGGACTTTCTTGAAGTTGAAACTGCGGCGGGTTTCATCCAGGTGCGCGACGAACGCCGCATCCAGGGCCCCAAGGCTGTAACCCGTCAGGTAGTACTCGGTGACCGGCAGCCTCGGGTTCTGCGCCCGTACCGCCTGCATCACCCGGTACATGTCCTCGGCGTCAT
The DNA here is from genome assembly GCF_013359595.1 of Pseudomonas sp. C1C7. Taxonomy (GTDB): domain Bacteria; phylum Pseudomonadota; class Gammaproteobacteria; order Pseudomonadales; family Pseudomonadaceae; genus Aquipseudomonas. The sequence continues at coordinate 173,300 of NZ_JABFMP010000009.1, forward strand.
CCGTGGTGATGCCTGGCGTGGCGAAGCGCGACGCGGCGCTGATGAAGTCGAAGCTGGTGGGCGAGGACAGCTGCACCACGTGGTAGCCGGCCTTGTAGTAAAGCTTTTTCAGGTATTCGTTCAGACTGCTGTCGTAACGCGCGCCGGTGCCGGCGATCAGAAAGATCAGCGGTGCGGGCTTGTCCTGGGTGGCGATGCGATAGGTGAGTTTCTTGACCGCCCAGAAGTTGTCCGGCAGCTCGAACTGACGCTCGGGGCGCAACGTCATGGTGCGATCCGATTGGTCGATGTCGTCATCGGTCGGCAACTCCGGGCGCAGGTCCGGCGGTGTCGTGGCGATGGTCGCTTCAAACGGGTTGGTCAGGGGGTAGCCATAACCGGCGGGGTCGACGTCGACCGCCAGTGCGGACGCACTCAGAATAAGGCCGCCAAACAGGGCGGCGAAGCGCAAGGAACGGAGCATGACTGAATCCCTTAAATAAGGTGCCGTATGAAGTTCGCAGGCTATGACCACTGGATTTGCGCCAAAGTGCCACGCATCGGCACCAAACAGGCTTAATTCGGAGTAATAGTAGCTGGACGATACACTTTGCAGCGATTGAATGACCAGTTAACAGTTGTTAGTGCTTGCTTAAGGCTGGCCGGCGATTAAGCTGGCCGCCGTTTTTGCCTATTGGAGCGTTTCATGTCCCGCCGATTGCCCGTGGTTCTTCTGCTCGTTTTGCTGCCGTTATGGCTGGCCGCCAGCTACGGCGCGCGTTATGGCTTCATGGAGGATGCGCAGTGGGTGGGCATCTGCGTGGATGAGGCAAGCCGCTGGGAGTGCCAGGTTCGCTCGAACCTGGGGTTGATGATTCACTTCAAGGTATTGGGCTGGGGGGCGCTGGCGGCTGCGGTGATCGGCTTTGTGTTGCCGGAGCGGGCAGGGTGGTGGCTGGCGCTGCTGGCGCTGGTTTTCGGGTTTCCGGCGCTGGCGTTGTACAACACGACGCTGGCGGTGTTTGCGGTGGTGATTGCGGGGTTGCGATTGGTTCGCGGCGCCTGATGGGCCGCCATCGCGGGCAAGCCCGCTCCCACAGAATTTGTGTCCACCGCCGAACCTGTGGGAGCGGGCTTGCCCGCGAAGAGGTCAGCAGCCGCACCATGGATTTCACAAATTGGTTTGCCTCCCTGCCTATCAGTTCTGATAGTGGACATTCGCCTCCTCAACTCCGAATCTAGTCATCCATATCCCTGGATGCAAAACGGAGCCACGCCATGACGGGGCAACTAAAAACAGATCTATGTCGCTATCAGTACGACCCGCTGGATCAGATTGCGAGTTGTGCACCGCTGAATCAGCAGAGCATTCAGCGTTTTTACCGAAACCATCGCTTGGCCACTGAAATACAGGGTCAGAAGCAGTATTCCTTTTTTGAGCATGAAACTCAGTTGCTGGCGCAGCAGCAGCGTGAGGCGGGCAAGGTTGATTGCGCGCTACAGGCAACTGATTTGCAGGGTTCGGTTTTGCATGCTGTGGCTGTTGGTCAGCATCAGCGAATGGTTTATTCCCCCTATGGTCATCGTTTTCCCGTGAGTGGTGAAATCAGCCTTTTGGGATTCAATGGCGAGCGTCGGGATTCGGTGACGGGGTATTATTTACTTGGGAAGGGATATCGCGCATTCAATCCGGTTTTGAAGAGGTTCAATAGCCCCGATGATATGAGCCCGTTTGGGAAGGGGGGATTGAATGGTTATAACTATTGTGAGGGAGATCCGGTCAATTGTTTGGACCCCAGTGGACATAGCCTCATCTTAGCTTCTTATTTCAAGTTTCTTGAGCGCACACGGGGTACTGCGTTGTCTGGCGTCGGAAGTCAAACCTTAAACAAAATACCTTCTCCTGCCAAAACGCTTGGCAGCCCGGTTGTAAGAGAAACTGCTGTTCCGATATCAAGTGTCGGGCGCCAGAGCACTTCTCAGATTGAAGCACTCGACTTGGCTCTTCCAAAAGCGCGTGATCGTGGAAGGTTGCTTGATACATTAGAGGGGTATGTGAAAGCGCAAGAGAAACTGAATTCTGCCAAGGAGCAGTACTCGGTTCTCGAACGCTTTGCCGCATTCCCACCAAGGAGAAAAGACGGAACAATTGAAATAGAAAACTTCAATTCAGCCGATATCGTCAATCAGCGGGATTATAAGCAGCTTGAAAAGGCTCAAAGCGACTTTGCTAGCGCGCGAGCCAATTTAGTAAGCATAAAAAAGGAGTATTTCGACAGATATCCTCGGGACTACAATGAGCTCATGTCTACGATTCGGTCTGGGAGGAGAAAGTCTTTTTAGTGATCACGATTTTTTCAATTGGCTCCAACTTGCCCCTTGCTCATCCGCAAGCACCGCCACAACGCCACCACCATCAACACACTCACCAGTGCCCATCCCCAGGCCTGCTGATTCTGCAAACCTTCACGAAACAGCTGCGGCGCAATGCCGGCGCCGATGATGAAGGTCAGCAGGGCGATTTCCCGGCGTGGCACGCTCACCGGGCGGCACAGGTAGACCAGCGCGGGCACGATGAACGCCACGCTCGGGAAGCTGCGGTAGCGTGGATCGAACACCAGTTCCAGCATCGACACGGCAGCTGCAAAACCTGCCACCGCCACCAGCCATCCGGCCTGACTTTCCAGAGCATTGAACATCCGTCCACGCCAACCGGTGCGTGCGCTCAGCGTCAGCGCAGCATGTGTCAGCACCAATAGGTTCAACGCCGTCACTAGTGCGGCCCACAACCACTCACTGGCAAAACGCGTGGTGACTCGAGCCAGGTCACCCCAGGCTCCTATCGAGCAAGCCGCCAATGCACCGAGTAGCGGCAGAACCAACGCTGCGCGAGTGCTGCGCACGCGACCGCCAAGGATCAGCGTGCCGAGGAAAATCAGTCCGCCGACCACCAGCCATTGCGACCAGTAAGGTACGTTGGTGACGGGACCTGCCAGCACGCCCTTGTCCTGGCGGTCGGCGTCGAACAGTCCCCAATAGCCACCAACCGCACCTTCGCTGGCGCGTTTCCATGGCTGGTCGAAGGCTTCGATCAGGTTGTAGTGCCAGCCTTGTTCCTCGGCCATGGCGACAAATCCGCGAATGAACTTGGCTTCGTTGACGCGGCTCGGCAGGGCCGTTTCACGCTGGCGGCCTTCGCTGGGCCAGCCGGTCTCGCCGATCATTACGTCCTTGGGCGCGAACTTGTTGCCGAACACCTGGCGTACTTCGGCTACATGCTGCAGGGCCGCGTCAATGTTCGACGGATCGTCTTCCCAATACGGCAGCAAGTGAATGGTCAGGAAATCCACCGCCGGGGCGATTTCCGGGTGCTTGAGCCAGAACTCCCAGACGTCGGCGTAGGTGACGGGTTGCTTGACCTGGCTTTTCACCTTGTTGATCAGTCGCGCCAGTTGCGCGCCGGTGACTTCCTTGCGCAGCAGGGTTTCGTTGCCGACGATCACCGCGCTCACCACGTCAGGGTTGGCGTTGGCCGAGGCGATCAGCAAGTCGACTTCCTTTTCGGTGTCCACCGGGTTGCTGTTGACCCAGGCGCCGATCATCAGCTTCAACCCGTGCTTGCGCGCAAGATCCGGCAGAGCGTCCAGGCCGGTCATGGAGTAGGTGCGAATGCACTGGAAACTTTTCGCCAGCAGGGCAAGGTCGGCGTCCATGCGCTCGGGGCGCAAATTGAACGGCACGTCGAACGGCGACTGGTCTTTATCGAACGGGGTGTAGGAGGCGCATTGCAGCTTGTGCGTGGCGCTGGCGGCGTCCGGCAGGATCACCGGTTTGCCCAGGCCGTACCAGAAACCGCAGAGGGCAAAAAGTCCCAGCAGGCAGGCAAAAATATAAGGGGAAAAAGGAAAGCGCGAGGGTGCGGTCATGGTCAGGCCGTCAGGGAGCAAAGCGGCGCATGTTACCTGCATTTGCCCCGTGCTTGGGCCTCTGCATGATTTTGACATGCAAAGTTCGGGCGTATTGCCCGATGCATTTTCATGGCGCGAAGTTAATGGCGTTCTGATGTCGTTTCTCGATGCCTTGAGGTCGCTGGCAGATCAGGTTGCATTGAGCGTCAGGTTGATTATCGAAGCCGTCAGTACTCCGCTGATGATCGAAAGAGTTTGCGGTGGGCGTGATGGAGGCGCTGTGCACCATAACAATATGTTGAAGCGGCTCGGCACCCGCCGGGCGCAGCACTTTCGGGGAAGTAACGATGAAGATGCGACGACTTTTAGGCGCAGGTACCGCACTGGTACTTGCGATGGGCTCCACATTCGCCAGCGCAGAAACCAAGACCCTGAGCATCGGTTACGTTGACGGCTGGTCCGACAGCGTCGCGACGACTCACGTGGCAGCTGAAGTGATCAAGCAGAAACTCGGTTACGACGTGAAGCTGCAAGCGGTCGCCACCGGGATCATGTGGCAGGGCGTGGCCACCGGCAAACTGGACGCCATGCTGTCGGCCTGGCTGCCGGTGACTCACGGTGATTACTGGGCGAAGAACAAGGACCAAGTCGTCGACTACGGTCCGAACTTCAAGGACGCGAAGATCGGCCTGATCGTGCCGGAGTACGTCAAGGCCAAGTCCCTTGAAGACCTGAAAACCGATGACAGCTTCAAGAAACGCATCGTTGGCATCGACGCCGGTTCAGGCGTGATGCTCAAGACCGAACAGGCAATCAAGGATTACGACCTGACCGGCTACCAACTCAAGGCCAGTTCCGGCGCCGGCATGATCGCCGAGCTGACCCGTGCCGAGAAGAAAAACGAATCCATCGCCGTGACCGGTTGGGTACCGCACTGGATGTTCGCCAAGTGGAAACTGCGCTTCCTCGACGACCCGAAAGGCGTGTACGGCGCGGCTGAAACCGTGAACAGCATCGGCAGCAAGGAGCTGGCAACCAAGGCACCGGAAGTGGCCAAGTTCCTGAAGAACTTCCAGTGGGCTTCGAAGGATGAAATCGGTGAAGTCATGCTGGCGATCCAGGAAGGCGCCAAGCCTGATGCGGCTGCGAAAGACTGGGTAGCCAAGCACCCGGAGCGCGTGGCTGACTGGACCAAATAAAACGTAACCTGAGTCCGCTTCTCCTTGTGGGAGCGGGCTTGCTCGCGAAAGCGGTGTGTCAGGCATGTAAATGTCGACTGACACGACGCCTTCGCGAGC